>PLSM01000043.1 GCA_003165075.1 Acidobacteriaceae bacterium
GGGCGGTTCCGGTAGAAATTCGTCTCCACCTTGGCGAGCAGGTTCTGGAAGGCTGGGAGCTGCATCAACCCCGAAATGTAGTCCGGGTTGCTGGGAATGGTGCTGAGTGCGTCGTTGAGGGTCATGTCGCGCCTCCTGGTTCAGGTTCAGTGTACTGGTGGATTCGGATTCCTGGAACGTGCCGGACAGCTCCGGGAACAGGGACTGCTGCATTGGGCGAACTTGTGGCATTTCCACCTCGCGATAGTGAGGGTACAGGCCAGTATACAATAGCAATGATATATTATCTATATGGTTTCCCGTTGAACTAATTGGTTTTGATGGGCCTCATGCAAACCTTGAAGCAAGTATATATAAATCAACACTATACGGTGATTCAACGGAGTGCTATAGGCCACCGATATTCCCGCAAAGCCATCAATTCAGCCGAGGCTTGAGGCATATTCATATCCCTTAGAATCAATGTGATGCCGTATGCCAGAATGGACCATATGCCCACACGCAGTATCCTTGCTGGCAGGATGCCAAAAAGGCAATGCACCATAGGCCGCGGTTTTCGATTTTCGGGTGGTGTTGGCCCGCATTTCCGCCCTGGAATTGCGCGCAACCCCATCGACCCGATTGGAAAGGGGTAGCCGATATTTCAGAACCCAGCCAGATCGCCGGATGCAAGGGCGTTTGAACTAAGCCGCTGGCGCTGCGGACGCTGCGGCAGCGGTGGTTCCCCAGCCTTTTAGGCCGTGTAAGGTTTGGGTCACACGGAGACCGATCAACGGAGTCCGAAATCATACTCGGTTCGGTGCGGATTTAGGGTGGGCGGTCAATCGTGGCCTCAAGGGGACACTTCTAATGTGGTTCGACATTCGTTCATGGACAACGTGAACGAACCGCAGAAGCTAGTAGACTTGCCGGATGCGCGATCCAGCGTTGAAAATGCAGATTATTGATTAGGGTATTGCACAGCCGGCGAGTCGCTATGGGAATTACGTGTCATCGGAGATTGTCGGTTTGGAGGGCGTTAGCCGCCCTTCCAGTTCTGCTGATCGTGGATGCGCTACTTGGCCTTGCGTACCGGACAAATACGACTGCGGACGTGGAGATTATTGCGCCGCGCTCGGGCACGACGCACCGCGCCATCGTGGTTTTCCCAGGCTATGTCATGCCAGGTGGCACTCTGGGCAAAGCTTTCGCACCATACGTGGCGGAAGACGATGCAATGGTGGTTGTCAACTATGCTGAACGAGGAGTGAATGTATCCCAGATCTATGACAAGGTTATGTCAGATCTCTCCACACTGAAGCCAGTTGAGCTTCGTGTCTATGGCGCGTCGATGGGCGGGATGATCAGCAAACTTTTTCTCGATCGTTATCGCCAAGCCGGTGCGCCCTACGGAAAGGTCACGCTGATTCTCGATTCAGCACCTGCGACGCGAAACAACATCAAGCGGCCTTCCTTCTTACTTGACGTGAGTTGTTGGTATCGCGGCGGCCCTTTGTCGAGTTTGGTATGGGCTTCAGCTAGTGAATTCGGGACTAGGCCCCCAACCGAAGATGACGCTCCCCAGGACAACGTCCGAAACGCCCGCCGCGCCGGAGTGTGGGTTGGGATGCCAGCCGCGACAAGTCAAGCTTGCTTCATTGCGAAGTTTGGTCCACTGAAGGAGGGCGAACTGCTTGATGTCGCTCAGCAAGTGGTTTATCTGCAAGGTCATTCACCAGACGATGATCCCCTACTGCGGATATCGGACGCGATCTCGGGTTGGCGCGTAGCTTTCCCCAACCTCATGGTCACCACACTTCAAGGCAGAAGTGGGCGTTGGCACTTGCCCCTTGTGGAATATCCTCGCGAGACTGTCCGAGCGATCAAGCGTAATTAGCCGCACTTGATTCCAGGGACACGCCACGGTCGGACCGAAAAGTCATCGAGGCTGAGCATTGGAGAAAGAGGGTGCCGCCAATGTTGCGGCCCACAGCTACGGAGGGGGGGACCCTGAAACCGTAAAAAAGAAAACGCCCCTGTTCCCGAAGGCTTCGCGCTTTCAGGCTACCTTGCGAAGTAGGCAATGCCGAGAAGCACTGAAATCACTACGGCAACCGCCATTGGAACGAAGTAGTGTAACGGCGGGCAGCCACGCCTGTTGTCCCGCGCCCAATCGGCAAAGATGGCCTCAACACAGAATGCAACATAGCCGATACCTGCCACCGCTACCATCGTGCCGTCTCTTACGGCATCAGCCTTAAAACACGATAGCCAGATAATGGCCCCACCAAGCGCGGCTGGCGTACCCGTGAGGAAGGTTAGGTACACGGCCCGGTTGTCTCTAGACCACTTAAGGCCGCAGACGAACAGGAAGCCAAGCGTGGCAAAAATAGCAGCGATAACCAGCCACGATACCGCCGGGAGCCCAATTCCCGTCGCCTGCATGCCATGAGCCATCAGGAGCAGACACGACGCCGAGGCCACAGATGTGGCGAAGACTAGATGGATGAAGTTGAGTTGTTGATGCCAATGTTTAAGCGAGAAGCCAACGATCTTATTTTCCCGGTCTGATTCCTTGTCTGAGCTTTTCCCCTCATCGATATTGTGCTGGTTATCATTTTTGCGAAATTCGTCCACTTGCTGTGTGCGGACAAACAGGAACGCGGCCACTGCTGATAGAGGCAACATCACATTGAATAAGATGTTGACACTAGGTAGAGACTTGACGAAAGTATTGGCGACACTCGGCACGGAGTGCACAATACCCCAAAGAAAGAAAGCGGTCATGGCCCCAAAGAGATTGGTAAGGAGATGCCCCCGGAATCGATCAGTCTTGCAATACACGTCCTTGCCATCTATCGTGCGCCCTGACTCAAAGTAGCCTGCGACCGGGGCAGCAATTGCGAAGCCCAGCAGGGTACTTCCGACCAACCACGGGTTCAGAGTGTATAGCGAAATGTTGAAATGGGTGAGAAACATTGCGAACGCAGTGACCGCGACGCTAAGATCCCTGTACCTTTCCGTTGGGTATACCGGTCTAGCGTAGTTCTGAACGATCAGAAGACCGATCGGGATGAAGAAGACGATCCATGATACGACCAGATTCGTTGCCACCGGAGTCACTGTTGCCCCCAATCTACCCACCAAACTAGTCAAAAGCAGAATTTCAGCTGCAGCGGCTCACGATGCCATCAGACGCCGTCGGCTGTAAATCTTTGTAATGCGCTAAGTTCTCTGTCACACCTTCTTGCGTCGGCTGAACTGGGAACGTGCCCAAGGGCGACTGACGAATTTAGCTCGACGTGCCTATCATGACGCCTGACTCCCAAGGATTCTGGCCCTGGGGAAGCAGAGTGCAATTAAATCGCCGCTTTGCGGTAATGTCAAAATTGTATCTTAGGAATGGGAACGGTTGTGCAAGAAACTCAACGCCTCGCCACTCCCGCCGAGCGGCTTAAGTTCCTTGGGTGTTTGCGAGATACCGCCAGTTACCGTAAACGCCGGGCCAATCCGCTATAACGCCCTTGTGTAGGCCTAAGTCCCCCACCTCCAGCATCGTCGGCAACCCGGAAGTTGTTAAAATCAAGCTTCACGGATCGGTCCCCGGAAGTCGGCTTGTAGCAAGTCTCTTTGCGCCTCCGCTGATTGCGGAACGCAATGCCTCAGTGGAAGTCGTGTGAGCAAATCTCGACATTTGAGATGTTGAGCGGCGTGATTTGCTGGGCTTTGACGTGGATCACGCCGTCTTGATTCTGAAGGATGCCTTCAATCAAAAGGAATCGATTGCGCGTGACTGTGACGCGGTTCTGCTCAAAGGTGTCGGGCGCAAGGATGACGTTGGCGATGCCGGTTTCGTCTTCGAGGGAGAGAAAGACGAAGCCCTTGGCGGTGCCAGGGCGCTGGCGGGCAATCACACAGCCGGCGATGCGGACGGATTGATTGCTGTGTCCTAGAGTGAGTTCCGCTGCTGATAGAATGCCGTCTTGCCGCAGAGTTTCGCGGTGATAGGCCATCGGGTGTGGACCGGTCGTGAGGCCCGTTCCCATGTAATCGGCAGTAAGACGCTCGTCGGTAGTCATCTGCTGCAAGGGCGTGGGTGTATGCGTGCCGGTGAGAGCACTGTCCACATCCCGGAGCAGCGGGCCAACGGGACGGCCAGCTTGCTCCCCCTGCCAGAGGGCATCGCGGCGGTGTTCGACTTCACCGAGCGAATTGAGCGCGCCGAT
>PLSM01000116.1:0-49023 GCA_003165075.1 Acidobacteriaceae bacterium
CTAAGCCATTCAGGCTCGCATAAAAGAAAGAGAGCGAGGTTCGCACCCCGCTCTCTTTCTTTTTGGAAAATTTCGAGTTACCGCCAGCGTCCCTCAACCATTACCCATCCGCCATTGCGATGCACCCAACGGTGCGCCACCCAACGCGCGCCGGGATGAGGCGGACGCTCCCAGCGGCCCGGGGTCCAGACGTAACGATTGCCGTCCCAGCGATGATAGCCGGCAATCCAGACGAATCCCCGCTCCGGAGGCGGGCCGGGGCGCTCAACCATTGGAGCCGGAGGGCCCACGCGAATCGCAACCTGCGCAAATGAGGCTGCCGGAAGCAGAGTGAATGCAAGCAAAACTGCCATTGCGATCTTTTTCACAGTTAATAACTCCTTGAGCGTATGAAGTTTGCCGGAGCACGGCATCTTTTCCGGCCTGTTATTGAGTTCAACGCGTCCCGACCGGAATAGTTGTGCGAAACCTTACATTCCCCTTCTCTCAGCATTG
The DNA here is from genome assembly GCA_003165075.1 of Acidobacteriaceae bacterium. Lineage (GTDB taxonomy): Bacteria > Acidobacteriota > Terriglobia > Terriglobales > Acidobacteriaceae > Telmatobacter. The sequence goes on from PLSM01000116.1 coordinate 496, forward strand.
GGTAAGATGCCGCACCATTCTTGTGAGTAGTCCGCAATTGCTGTGAAATTCGTTGGCGCCAGGTCAGACTCGCGACGTTGCAGTTGCCACAGTCACTTCAATCTCCTCGGTGAGCGCCTCCGCAGCGGACACGCAAGCGGCGCGATCGACATCGTGATGAGTGACCAGGCGGACGGCGTCAGGACCCACGGTGCTGGCCAGGATGCCGCGCGCCTTGAGCCGCACCACCAACTCCGCCGCAGTCAATCTACCCGTCAGGCGGAAGATCACGATGTTGGTCTCAACCGCATCAAGATCGATGGCCACATTTTCCATGTGCGCCAGCGCCTCAGCCAGCAGGCGCGCATTGGCGTGGTCCTCGCGGAGCCGGGCAGGCATCTTCTCCAGGGCAATCAGTCCCGCTGCCGCCAGAATGCCGGCTTGCCTCATGCCGCCGCCCAGCGCTTTACGGTAGAGCCTGGCCTGCTCAATCAACTCCGCGGAGCCGGTCAGCATCGATCCCACGGGCGCGCAAAGCCCCTTCGACAGGCAGAACATCACGGTGTCGAATCCGCGCGTAAGAGTTTTTACATCCACGCCGAGCACCGTGGCCGCATTGAAGATGCGCGCACCGTCAAGATGCACGGGCAGCTTGTGCTCCTTCGCCCCGGCCCAAATCTCTTCCAGCACCGGCAGCGGGGTGACGCTGCCACCGGCAAGGTTGGCGGTGTTCTCAATTTCAATCAGGCCGGTGGCGGCGCGAAAGGCTCCTCGCCCATAGATCGCGGGTTCGATATGCTTCCAGGTCAGAATGCCGCGCGCAGCGGGGACGGCACGCACAAGGCAGCCTGAAAACACGGCGGTCGTCGCCATCTCCCAGTCCAGGATATGGGCGCGCGATTCGGCGATGACTTCCTGCCCCGGCCGGGTGTGGACCCGGATCGCAATCTGGTTGCCCATGGTGCCGGTGGGCACAAACAGCGCCGCTTCGCGACCGAAGACCTGCGCTGCGCGCTGCTCCAGCAGGTTGACCGTAGGGTCCTCGCCGTACACATCGTCGCCCACCTCGGCCGCCGCCATCGCCGCGCGCATCTCCGGCGTCGGCCGCGTTACCGTATCCGAACGCAGATCAATTATTGCCCCCAATGTTCTCTTCCTTTCCCTGTCTGGATCTATCCAGAAGCGCCCACTGCTGCGTTACATGCCCGTTCATGGAACCCGATCCCGCGCGAGTCTGCCGACGCGCTGGAAATCCGGTTACGCACAATAGTCTCTATGGAATCTGCGCCATCGGCAGCTCGATCACCGGCGTCACCTTGCCATCTTTTGAGGCAAAGGCCCATAACCCGTGAAAATTCTCCCGGATCCCGGGCTGCGACTTGAGCAGTGCGCTCAGCACCGCCATCGCCTCGGTGCGCGCGGCAGCGGGATCGGCAATGCCCAGCGACTCGTAAGTCACGCTCAGGTCGGCCTCGTGCAGGGTAGTATCGACCCGCACTGCATCAACCTTCCAGGTCCGCGCGCCGTCCACAAGAGTGTAGGGAAAGGCGTCCTGCGGCGATCCCTTAAGCTGCGATTGTTCGAGGCCAAGCTTGTCCAGGTTCGGAGAGGATAGAAAATCCACCGGGAGCAGCAGGTACCGCGCGGCCTCGTAGCAAAACCAGGCGCTCCACGGCGCATTCTCCCGGGCCAGCTCGCGGGCATGTGTCCAATACCAGACGCCATCGTGGCCGTCGATCGCTCCCTGCCGCACCGAGACTCCACCAAGCTTCCAACCTGGAGCGGAGCCGCTCGCATCCCAGACCAGGACAAACCCTAACTGGCCGGCCAGAGGCGCACCCGCCGCATCGGCAAGGATCACCGCATACCTCCCCGGCGGCAAGGCGCGCATGGAGATAGTCACAGTGAGCGTGCCGCTCACGTTGGAACAGAAAAATTGGGCATCGGAGGTCGCAGTCTGAGTGGATGCGTCCAGCAGATACACGGCCCGCAGTTGGACCTTGCCACCCTTGACCAGCGCTGCTCCCTGCTCCAGGGCTCCGCGAATCCCTTCCCAATCCTGAGACATAGCGGGTAGCAAAGCAGCCTGAAGAGAGGAATAGTCCTGCTGCAACAAGGCCGCCGAGAACCGCTCTCCGGCAGCCGCAAGAGCGGCGCGATCCTGGGGCAAAAGCTCGGCCTGCGTGGTGCAATTCGCCGCCCAGCCTGCCACCGGCAACGCCAGCAATAGAGCCGCCATCCAAACCTTCCCGCATAGGCGCATCGGTTGCAGTTCCTTTTCTGCCCCGGATATTGTTTTGTGAGCGTCCGTGGGCCACTGCTAGTCTAGTACAGTGGAGCGCACGGGGAGTGCAGCCGCTGCTCCATCTACGGGTCAAGAGAGGCCCAGGCCGGGAGAAGCCGATTCCAATGTTCACCACGGTTCTGTTGGAAATGCCCGCCACGCCACGCTTATTGCGCGCATATGCGCTGCGCTGTGCTGCGGTCGTAGCGACGGCATTGCTGACTGCGAGCCTGCTTGCCGCGCAGACGCCGGTGGCATCTGCTTCCGCGGGAACCCGCCGAGCGACTCCCCACCGACCCCGTGCCAAATCAACTCGCGCGACCGCCGTCCCGAGCCAGCCGGCGACCGCGACCCCAGCAGCGCCTGCAGCCCCCAACTGGCCTGTGAACGACCGTCCTGTCCCTGCCGCTGTCACCTGGGACAGCCACGGCCTGCGCATCGATGCCCAAAACTCCAGCCTGCAACAGATTCTCCACGACTTGTCGTCGGCTTCCGGAGTCAAAGTGGAGGGCATGGGATCGGATCAGCGGGTATTCGGCGTGTACGGCCCTGGCCAGGCACGCGACATACTCTCCCAGCTCTTGCAGGGTTCCGGCTACAACATTATGTTGATCGGGGACCAAGGAGAGGGCATGCCGCGCCTGATTGTGCTCAGTTCCCGCCAAACCGGCAACGCTCCCGAAGTTGCCAACAGGGGAGCAGCGGAAAGCGTCGACGAAGATATCCCAGAAAACGACGTCGAGGAGCAACTGCCGCCAGTGCCAGTCACGGCGCGCCCGGGCCTCGGCCAAGGCGAACCAGTGCGCACGCCACAGCAAGTGATGCAGGAGATGCAACAGCGCCAGCAGCAAATGCAGCGCAACAGCCCGCCCAACCAGTGATTCGCCTTTGAAATAGAAGAAGACGACGAGCAAACCCTTGCGGTACAGGGCGGCGCATGTCGCTCCATTCTGAGACCGACACCCATCCGCACGAGGCTTGTGATCGCCGCTGTTTCAATGGCGATGACTTCCGATTCACGCGGCTCATGTTCTCCTATTGCTGTAGAGCGAAGCCGCGTCGGCTAAGTGGCTTTTTTATCGCCAGGGTACCCGGCGACAGGTCTTCGTCGCTGGGGCGGACGAAAAAGCCGCCTTCCAGGGAACTCAAAATGCCAAGCACAAATTGGAGAACAGATCTAGGGTGTGTTTATGGGAATCAGCCGCGGTTTCGTAAACGAATTAGCCACCTGTTTGAATATCCCAGCCAGAGACAAGGTTGGATTCACTGCTGATATGCACTGGCCCTTGTTTTGCGATGCGGTAGCGTCGGAGTAAAAATCCGCCGGAGTGGAAGCCATTTCCTGAAGCTCTGTGCATGGGTCCAGGGTTGGATCTGTCGTGCATTGCGCTTTCCCTCCCTGGTTCGACGCACCATAGGCAATTGTGTAGACGGTGGTGTCGGGCAAATTATTTGTTACCCACTGGGCTGCTGTGACCGACTGCTGGCATTGATCTACCAAGGATGGGTAAACGCCGGTTTTGGTCAAGGTCCCTGACATCTTGCTGGTGTTTGCCGCGCCATCTGAAAGCACAATCAGCGCATTTTTTGAGCCCGGATAGAGTGCCTGCTGGGCCACGAGCGATGACGCAGCCGAATAAATTGCGCCGGCAAGGTAGGTTCCATCACCACCCGGAGTCTGCAGACCTTGGCAGGGATGATTCTTCGTACCCGTGCCTCCCCCGGTCGCAATTACGAGAGGGGAACTGGAGTCCAGCGCGCCACCCTTCTGGTTAGTAGAGCTGTAATCGCTAAGGTAACCCGTGATCTGGTAGGTTCCGGCGGTGCTTGCCGGGTTGGGCGCCACCCACGTTGACCCGGCCGTAGGAACGATGTAGGGCACAATCTGAGGACTGCTGGTGGGACATGCGGTGTCGTCGCTCACCGTGTTCGCCTGCATGGGGGGAAAAGTAAGCAGGCTCGCTTGATCGAACGGTATGCAATTTGAGGATGTGCTTTGCGCCGTGCAGGGCGTCAGCAGTCCCAGCAGGGTCTGGACCCCTTCTAACGCGCAAAATTCTCTTGTATTGCCACAATTCGCGTCCGTGTCTGATTGGCCCATCGAACTCGTGGTGTCTAGCACAATGGCCACGTTGTATTTCGCGTCTACTTCACCCCGCATCGAGGCGGCTGAAGTCACAACCAAATTCATGGTCGGCATACCCACGATTCCGGCGAAATACGTCGGGATAGTTGCCGTTTCGGTAACAAAGACGGCATTCGCGGCAGCGGCTCCTGCACAGGGCTCTCCCCAGCCTTCCAGGGTGGTGAGGCACTTCGCGGTAATGCTCTCTGTCTGTTTGATGGCACCCGCAAGCATAGGAGTGTAATTGCTGCCTGTCGAAGTTGCGCCGTATTGCTTGGCGATGGTGCTGTAAGAACTGTCAGGAAGGGCATAGGCCCCGGCCATCGCAGCCGCATCGGCCGCCGACTGTAGCTGGCGGTAGCAGACCATTGCGCGGCCAATGTCCACTACCAGTGCGGACATGCCGAGGAATAGAACCATCAGGAGTGCCACCCAGGGGACAATTTGTCCACTCTGGTCGTTCAGTACCCTGCATTTTGTTTTCGCTCTATTCAGATTCATTTCATGACCCCCTGGGCTGTTATTGGACAAGTTCAGTGGTCGAGGCCGTCAAAGTACACTTCTTATTCCACAATGCAAAAACATTGAGCTGGCACGGATAAGTGGCTGTCACCGATACAGTCGTGCCGCTCGCCAGACTCCCTGACCCGGTTGCTGGGACGCCGTTGCAGGTTGTTCCCGAATAGGGAGCCCCGCCGATCACATACGAGTAGGAGAGACCCTTGCTTGACAGGGTCGGCGCCGAGGAGAGAATTTGCGTTGAAGCCGTGCTGCACGGGTCACTGGTTTGCTGAGCACTCACCGCAAGAAGCCGGGCGCCGGTATCTACAGCATGGGTCAGAACGAGATATTGGTTCAGTATGATTCCAAACGAGAACATACCCGTGATGAGAACCATCATCATCGGCATCGTCAGGGCAAACTCGACCAGCGAGCCACCCTCATCGCCGGCACAGGCAATAGCCAGAATCCGGCTGGCGAGTAACCACTTCTTGCCGCTAACTCCGCGGGCTGCCGCAGCACTTTGCCTTACGCGTGCACTTGGTCGGACTTGCCCATCCGCAGCTAATAGGATTTTCATGATTGTCGGCCCCTCCACCCCGGCTGTCGGCGACCCGTCGCCGGCAACACGTCTATTGACAAGAAATTACAAGTACAGATTGCACGCCTGTAGAGCAAATCTACAACGAGGTTAATATGGAAAACAAATAAAGTCCTGTAAAAGCTCCATTACGGCCGTAATTGAGCTAGATGTTACTCGTACCCTGCGTGATGTTACTAACTATGTAATTGATTAATAAGGACAAATCGTAACAGTGGGTCTTTATGGTCTTACCGAATTAGCTATCTGGATCCCCTCAGAAGACGACACGTACCACCAAAGTTTTGATAAAAGGTTACCTAGGATGTGCGTTGCCGGCGGACGACTGAGAAGAACGAGCGAAGAAGTGCAATTTCTTGGTCTTTCGTCTATCGCCAGCCGCTCTATCAGTGGAGTTTTTTCTTCGCAGGTTTCGAAAATCAAAATAGCCTGTCCACATAAATCTGCTGAGGCCAGAAACAATCAGAGTTAGAAATGACGAAGGCCAATGATCATGTGTGGAAGATATCGCCAGCGGTCAGAGCTCAAGCCGAGCTGGTGTAACCCGCCAGCATCTTCAAGAGGCTCTCGTGAATTGCGAGAGTGAAGCTGATGAGTTTTGGCAGTAATCCCATCTTGCGGCATCGATCAGATCGGGCCCTATCTCTTTCCATCTACAGTGCAAGACCAGAGCCACGTCTGTATTCGAGAGACGGAGCGATCCTATCTCCCTTCTATTCAATGCGCAGGATGCCGAAGGGCAATTGGGGGAAAACAGATTGAGATTTCCGAATCGCAGATCAAAGGGAATGGGCAAGAGTTGAACCCGGTCGAGCACGTCGGAACATGGTCCTGTGGCTAGGACCAGCATTTGAATCTCGAGCGTCGCCTACGAAACTCTTGCCGTCTCCTGGCGGACCTTTACCGTAGCTTTGGACCTCTGAGGCCGCATGAGCGCGAAGGCAGTGCGAAGGATCCCGTAGGCTGCCAGGACACCAAACACCATCGAGCCCACCGAAGCGCACAGCAACATCGCCAAATTCAGAAAATCCGTCATCACTTCCGCCTCAGCTCAGCACCCTGGAATCTGAAATGCCCATCGTGTTTTGGCGTCTCCGGCCCCACGAAAGCCACCGGAACGGCCCCAAAAGCATTTCTGCGATTCTCGCAGAAAATCCATTGCGTTGACCCTTGATTCTATTAATCAATAGAATACCCCCAGAGTGTTGCGATCCGGTGAAAGGCCGGAGGCACAACTCGGAACTGCCCACCGTAGACCCTTTTGCCTCATCATGCCCATCACTCACATATCGGTGCGCGGGGCGCGCCAGCATAACTTACGCGACATCAGCGTGCACATCCCCCGCAACACCCTCACGGTGGTGACCGGCCTCTCCGGCTCGGGAAAAAGCTCGCTCGCCTTTGACACCATCTATGCCGAAGGCCAGCGCCGTTACGTGGAAACGCTCTCAGCCTATGCGCGGCAGTTTCTTGACCAGATCGAGCGGCCCGATGTGGATTCAATCGAGGGGCTTAGCCCGGCAATCTCCATCGAACAGAAGACCACCAGCCGCAGCCCTCGCTCCACCGTAGGCACCATTACCGAAATCTACGACTACCTGCGCCTGCTCTACGCGTCGGTGGGCACACCCCACTGCCCCAACTGCGGCCGTCCCATTGCCCGCCAGACGGCAGAACAGATCGTGCAGCGCATTCTGCAACTCGGCAGCGGTGAGCGTGTGACCGTGATGGCGCCCGTTGTGCGCGGACGCAAGGGCGAATTCAAAGACCTTCTCGACCAGCTTGACCAGCAGGGATTTCGCGCGCGGGTCGATGGCGAAATGCGCGATCTCTCAGAGCCGCTGCAACTGGACAAGCGCAAGAACCACACCATCGAGGCAGTCGTTGACCGCATCTTGCTGAAGACGGTGCCCAGCGAGGTCGTCGCTGTACTGGGCGGCAAGCCCTCCGTGGAGAAGCGCCTGGAGGCGGCCGTTACCAAGGCTCTGCAACTGGCGAATGGGTTGGTCCTCATAGGCCTTGCGGGCGGCGACGAGCAACTGTTTTCCTCCTCCATGGCCTGCCCGGATTGCGGACTCGACGTGCCCAAACTGGAGCCGCGCAGCTTCTCGTTCAACTCCACGTTCGGTGCATGCCCGGAGTGCCACGGGCTGGGCTCGCTCTACGATCTCGACCCGGCCAAGGTGATCAACGACTGGTCCAAACCGCTGCTCGATGGCGGCCTCGGCCCCGGTTCCAGCTCGCAATACCTGATCCGGCTCATCCAACTGGCCGCGGACCGCTACAAAATCGACCTGAAAACCCCGTTCGAGGAATTGCCTCCAAAACAGCAGCACATCCTGGTCTACGGCCCTCCAAAAAACGAGGCCCCGCGCACCGGATTCCACGGCGTTCTTGCCTATCTCCGCGACACCATTACCGAGGCTCGAAGCGACGGCTACCGCGATTACATGATGAACTACATGTCTGCGACGCCCTGCCCGATCTGCCGGGGCAGGCGCCTGCGCCCTGAATCGCTGGCGGTCAAGGTTGGCGGGCTATCCATCGCAGACTTCACTACCCTCCCGCTCAATCGCGCGCTGTCAGCAGCGTATGGTCTCAGCTTTACGGCTCGCGAGGCCCTGGTGGCCGACCGCATCCGCCGCGAGATTGTCGAGCGGCTCGAATTTCTCTGCGCTGTCGGCCTCGGATATCTCTCGCTCAACCGCAATGCCGCCACGCTCTCCGGCGGCGAAGGCCAGCGCATCCGTCTCGCCACTCAAATCGGGTCACGGCTGCGCGGGGTGCTTTATGTGCTCGACGAACCTTCCATCGGTCTGCACCAGCGTGATAACTCGCGCCTGATCCACGCGCTTGAACAACTGCGTGACCTGGGCAACACAGTCCTGGTGGTGGAGCACGACGAGGACACCATTCGCCACGCCGACTACGTGCTCGATTTGGGGCCGGGAGCCGGAAGGCTGGGCGGGCGGGTTGTGGCTGAAGGCACACCGGCGCAGATTATGGCGTGTCCGGAGTCGCTGACCGGGCGTTACCTCTCAGGAGCCGCAGCGATATTGCAACGTGAGCATCCGCGCGCACTCTCCGGCAAGTGGCTTACGGTGACCGGGGCACGCGAGCACAACCTGCAGGACATCACGATCCGCGTTCCCCTGGGGGTGATGACCGTGGTGACAGGGGTGAGCGGCAGCGGCAAAAGCACTCTGATCAACGACATCCTCTACCGTTCGCTGGCCAAGGATCTCTATGGCTCGCGAGAGGAACCCGGGGCGCACGAATCCCTTAGCGGCGGCGAGCAGATTGACAAGGTGATTCGCATCGACCAGTCGCCGATCGGGCGCACGCCGCGCTCCAACCCGGCCACGTATACCCAGGTCTTCGCGCCCATCCGCGACCTGTTTGCGATGCTGCCTGAGGCACGCGAACGAGGTTACAAACCGGGCCGGTTCAGCTTCAACGTCAGCGGTGGCCGTTGTGAAGCCTGCCAGGGCGACGGCCAGCGCCGGATCGAAATGAACTTTATGCCCGATGTGTATGTCCAGTGCGAGGTGTGCAATGGGCGGCGCTACAACCAGGAGACGCTGGCGGTGAAGTTTCACGGCCACTCCATCGCCGACATTCTGGACCTGACCATCGAGGACGCTTTAAGTGTGCTGGACAACGTGCCGCAACTGAAGCAGAAGCTGCAAACCCTGGTCGACGTGGGACTGGGCTATGTTCACCTGGGGCAGAGCGCCACTACGCTCTCTGGCGGCGAGGCGCAGCGCATGAAGCTGGCACGCGAACTGAGCAAGCGGCAGACAGGCCGGACGCTGTATCTGCTGGACGAACCCACCACCGGCCTGCACTTCGACGACGTGCGTAAGCTGCTTGAAGTCCTGCACCGGCTCACCGACCTGGGCAACTCGGTGATCATTATCGAGCACAACCTGGACGTAATCCGCAACGCCGACTGGATTCTGGATTTGGGCCCGGAAGGCGGCGAAGACGGGGGCCGCGTGGTGGCCCAAGGCCGCCCCGCAAAGGTTGCCGCCACCCCCGCCTCCTACACCGGCCAGTTTCTGGCTCGCTATTACACCTCCAGCAACGGCCACCTGGCGCCGCTGGACGTGGACGACGAACCTGGTTCCGGCGACAACGGAGGGATAGCGACGGAGACCGCGGTACAGGCGGACGCGCCGGTGAGCAGCAATCCTAAGCCGTCGAAGACCAAGCGGCCGGCTGCAAAGCGAGTTGCGTCTCGCGCCAGGAAGCCGGTGGTCTCATGAACAGCCTGCCGGAGCAAGAGCCTTCCGAGGCCGCAAATCTGCCCCTGCCGGAGGAGAAGACTGCGCGCGAACCGCTACTGTTGGAGCCCTGGACGACAGAGCCCGCTGCACCGCCGGTGGAGGACGAAGCGCGTCCTTCGGCCGATCCTTACTCCAATTGGGCAGCGGAGGAGCGGCCCCTGTTTCGGGAGTTTTACAGGCCTGCGGTTGCGGCCCAGGAACGAATCCCGAACTTCGGACATCTCTCAATCCTCGGTGTGCTTGCGTTGTGCGGCTTTGTTGGCGCGGGCGTGTTGACCCGCGCGGCTCTCCACTTTCACCTTTTCGGCGTCAAGACCCTGGAACAAGCGGTCAACGACATCCATTACACCCTGGGCAGCGAGGGAGCTTTCTATCTGCTCACCTTTTTGTGCTGCCTGCTGGTATTTCCCCCGGTCTGGCGGCAGGGGTTCTTTGCGGGTTTGCATTGGCGCGGAGCCACCGCACTGCATCTGAGCGGCAAACTTATGAGCGCCGCCGCATTCTGCTTTGTGCTGGCCCTGGTGAATGGCCTGCTGATGCCGGGTCCTTCCGACACGCCCATCGACGAGATGTTTCGCACACCTGGTGCGGCGTGGCTGCTGTTGGCCTTTGGCGTGACCATGGCGCCGTTCTTTGAGGAACTGGCGTTTCGGGGATTCCTGCTGCCCGCGCTGTGCACAGCCTGGGACTGGGCCGCCGGCAGGGCTGCAAATGAGCCGGCCAGACCGCTGGACGAAAACGGTCATCCGCAGTGGTCCCCGGCCGCAATGTGCTTAGCGTCGGCAGTGACCAGCGTGGTCTTTGCTTTGATGCACGCCGACCAGACCGGCTATTCCCTGGGCCCGTTTCTGCTGCTTCTTTGCGTCAGCCTTGTCCTCTGCTGGGCGCGGCTCAGCACGCGCTCCCTGGCTGCCAGCGTGTTGGTCCACGCCTGCTATAACTTCATGCTCTTCTCGCTGATGCTGCTTGGGACGAGCGGGTTCAAGCATCTGGAAAAAATGTGAGAGGCAGCGGGTTAGGTGACCCAAAAAGCGTCGGAATCAGGCTCTCTTTTTTTGAGCTTTCGAGCCGGTGACAAGTTCCCCCGGTCCCCGCTCCCTTTACAATCTCCAGTGATGCCCACAACCACTTACGCTCAGCAATTGCTTTCACTTTTGGCCCGCACCAGCTTCCGTCTTGGCCAATTCAAACTCTCCTCGGGGGGCAGCAGCGACTACTACATCGACTGCCGCACCACCACCCTGCACGCCGAGGGCGGACGATTGACGGGACACTCCATACTTGAACTTCTGGAGGAGAATCACGTGGATGCGGAGGCCGTAGGCGGACTTACGCTAGGTGCGGACCCCATCGTCTCCAATGTGGCCACGGCCAGCGCCTGGCGCGTGCTCTCGCATCCCGGTGCACCGCTGCTGCACGGATTTCTGGTGCGCAAGGCGGAGAAGGCCCACGGTACCGGCCGCCGCATTGAAGGCTTTTGGCGCGAAGGGGCTCGAGTAGTGATTGTGGACGACGTCTGTACTACGGGTGCGTCAACTATCAACGCCATCGAGGCCGCACGCGAAGCCGGCATGACCGTTGCGGCAGTGGTGTGCATTGTGGAGCGGGAAGAGGCCAACGGCCGCCCTGCCGTGGAAGCTGCAGCCGGCGGCGCACCGTTCCTGCGCCTGTTCACGGCGAATGAAGTACGCGCGGAACACGTGAGGCAGCTCGCGCCTTCCAGTTCATAGGCCGGGCCTCGTGCAATCGACGGGCAGCCACCTCGATTGCATGGAGAAAAACGCACCCAGAGCGCAAATCAGGCCATCCGGGGGGAATCCCGGATGGCCTGATTTGTCTCAAGGGTTTGCGCCACGGATGTTGGCGCGATGCGAGGACCTGGAGGCCTAGTTGCCCGTGCCTGCTGTTGAAGGCGCAGACGCGGTCTGCTGATCACCGCTCAAGTTAGTGAGTAACTGCACTTCGACGCGGCGATTCTGCTTGCGTCCGTCCGCAGAAGTGTTGGGCGCCACCGCATTGTCCTTGCCGATACCGATCAGGTAGAATCGATGGGCGGCAACGCCATACTTCGAGGCCAGATACTGCACCACGGCATCGGCCCTGCGCTGGCTCAGGTCGTAGTTGTACTGCGCCGGACCGGTGGAGTCGGTTCCGCCGGTGACCTCGAGGATGTAGCTCTTGGCCGAGCCGAGCTGGGCGGCAAAGCTGTCGAGTTGCTCCTTGTCGTCCTTGGTAAGGACGGCCTTGTCGAAGCCGAAGTTGACAGTGACGTTGGCCATCGACTTGTAGTTGTCCAAGCCCTTGACCACGCTGTCGAGCGAGTCGGCGCGATGTACGGCGTCGTTGGCCGCGGTTTCAGCATCCCCGGCTGACTTGGTGGCGGTCTGAGCGTTCTGGGTGGCGCTGTCGGCCGCACCCTGCGCCTGCTTGATGCCGGCCTGTGCGCGGTCATCCGTATCGCGGATGGCGCGGTTGTTGGCTGCCGTCTTTTCTTCCAATTGATTGGTGTGTTCGATGATGGGCGCCGTCTCAGTGCGTACATAGTTCTTGGTGGCGCAACCCGTCACACCGGCGACCGCCATTGCCGCTGTTACTAATAACCCGAACCGATGCGTCATAAATTAACCCCACTTTTCCCGCCGCCTGAACCTGACCGGGACTTGGACGGCGCACAACAATCCCGTTCTGCCACTTTGGGTATGGCATTCCAAGAACCAAACCCCTGCAGTCTTTTAATTGAATGAAACGAATGGCTTTGATCCAATTCTGACCAATAGCGGAAAGTGTCCGAACCGTGTAATTCTTACCTGACCCGGTAAGGATTTCTTTCCTTTCTGTTCGCCGGGCCCACACCGGCAGAGTACCCGCTATGCTAGAAACTGGCGGCGCTGCTGCCGATTGACCCCATCCGCGCCATGGACCTCTACGAGAAAATCCGCACTTTGCCCACCCAGCCAGGCGTGTACCTCTACAAGAACGCGGAGGGCGAGGTCATTTACGTGGGCAAGGCCAACAACCTGCGCTCGCGGGTGCGGTCGTACCTGCTGGAGGCGGCACAGGCCAACGCGAAAACCGGCTCGCTGATGCGCGAAGCCGTGGATATCGACTACATTCTGGTGGCCAACGAGCACGAGGCGCTGGCCCTGGAAAACAATCTGATCAAGCAGCGCAAGCCGCGCTTCAACATCCTGCTGCGCGACGACAAGACGTATCCCTATGTGAAGCTGACCCTGGCGGACCGGTTCCCCAAGGTGTTTGTGACGCGGCGGCTGCGCAAGGACGGCTCAGCGTATTACGGGCCTTACTTCCCCGGCAATCTTGCATACCGCGTGGTGGAACTGATTCATCGCAGTTTTCTGTTGCCCAGTTGCAAGGTCGATCTCTCCCGCTATCATCCGCGGGCCTGTTTGCAGTACTACATTCACCGCTGCCTGGGCCCATGCGTGGAGGGATTAACCACGCCGGAAGCGTACCAGGATGCGGTTCGTGACGCACAAATGTTTTTGGAGGGACGCCATGCGGAGCTGGAACGTACGCTGACTGCGCGCATGATGGCGGCCGCGGAAGCGGAGCGGTTCGAAGCTGCCGCGCACCTGCGCGACCAGCTCTCGACAGTGCACCAGCTCAAGGAGAAGCAGCGCATCGCCACCGCCGAGCAGAGCGACGACGCGGATGTGTTCGGCTATCACTTCGAGGACGGGTCGCTGGCCGTGAACCTGTTCCACATGCGCGCGGGGAAGATTGTGGACCGGCGTGAATTTTTCTGGGAGGACCTGCCGGAGTTGCTTGAGACGCCGACGACGGATGCTGAACAGGGAGGAGACGGCAGCGAGACGCCTTTCCATGCGGGCCCGGTCTTCTCGGCGCTGCTGAAGCAGCTCTACATCGACCAGCAGTATGTACCGCGCACGGTGCTGGTGCCGGTGGAGTTCGACGACCGCGAAACGCTGGCGACTCTGCTGAGCGAGTGCAGCGGCCACCGCATCGAGCTGGTGGTGCCGCAGCGGGGCGAGAAGCGCTCACTGGTGGATCTGGCAGGGCAGAACGCAAAGCAATCGCACACCCAGCGCTTCCGTGTGCTGGAACCCTCGCGGAAAACCATTGCGGAGGCGCTGGCGGACACACTGATGCTGCCTGAGCTGCCGCGACGCATCGAGTGCTTCGACATCTCGCACATCCAGGGCGCGGAAACCGTGGCCTCGCTGGTGGTGTGGGAGGACGGCAAGATGAACAAGGCGGCGTATCGCAAGTTCAAAGTGCTGACGGTGGAGGGAGTGGACGACTTTGCGTCGATGCGGGAGGTGGTGCACCGGCGCTATCGGCGGCTGAAGGATGAAGACCAGCCCATGCCTTCGCTGGTGTTGATCGACGGTGGCCTGGGCCAGCTGCACGCCGCCGCCGAGGCGCTGGAGTCGCTGGGCTTCACCGCACAGCCGCTGGCATCCATTGCAAAGAAGGAAGAGGTGATTTACCTCTACGGCAATGAGGACGAGCCGGTGGTGCTGGACCGCCGCTCGCCGGTGCTGCACCTGGTGCAGCTGATTCGTGACGAGAGCCACCGCTTTGCCGTGGGCTACCATCGCCAGCGCCGCGCCATGCGTGACCGGGACTCGGAGTTGCTGAACATCGCGGGGGTAGGGACGCAAACACGGCAAAGGCTGCTGGCCCACTTCGGCAGCCTGCGCGACGTGCAACAGGCTACGGCAGAGTCGCTGGCCGCAGTGGTTCCGCGCAAAACCGCGGAGACCATCTGGCGGCATTTTCATACTACGGCGGGACAAACAGCATAATCAGAAACTCGCCTGTGAGGCGGACCCATCACTTCAGCCGCTTCGCACAGATTCTCTGTTCCCTCGCGTGCTGCGGTTGTGATAGCTTTTGGTTCCTCCCCCAGGAGGAAGTTATGCGAGTACGATTCACTTGGCCGGCCGCAGTTGCTCTCGCGGTCATTGTTGCGGGCTGCACCCAGGCTCCGCCGCCCGCCCCCCCAGACACCCGTCCGGCGGATACGAAGGCGATTCAGGATCTAGAAACCGCGTGGTCCCAGTCGTTCGCCACCAAGGACGTGAGTAAGATCACGGCTTTCTACGCCGACGACGCATCCGTCTATATGCCAGGCACGCCCGTGATCAGCGGAATTGCGGCAATCAAGGCCGCAATGACGCCGATGTTGGCGGACAAAAACTATTCCCTCACCTTTGCGTCGACGGGCATGGATGTTGCGAAGTCCGGCGACATCGCTTACAGCCACGGCTCCTACACCGAAACCTCCACCGATCCTAAGACGAAAAAGGCCGTCACCGTGAACGGAAAGTACGTGACCGTCTTTGGGAAGCAAGCCGACGGCGGCTGGAAGGCAATTCAGGACAGCATCAGCAATGATGGTGTGCCGAAACCGGTGGCAGTAGCGAAAAAAGCCAAGTAACACAGCGTAGACTGACCTAACCAAACCACAGCGTCGCCTGTCTGTGCGCTTGTCTTTCGGGGGAGGGACTGGCGCATGGACGGGAGGCCTTCAGACCGGCGAGTTGGAGTGATAACACTGGTGCGCTGGGCATCGCAGCAGCGCAAAAAGCCACTCCTCTAAATGTGGCGCGAACGAACCTGCGCAGCAGAACCCGAGCTCTCAAATATAAATTGGAACCATTGCACGATGAGCAGTTGAAATCAGGGCATTACCCCAGTTCCGCCTTGGCCACGTCTAGCCTGCTTTGATCGAATGCGCGGAGTGGGCGAACCAGGAGGTCTCTCGGGGTTAGGCTCAGTGAAATGGTCGAGCAGAACCACATTGAGCAGCGACTTATTGACCCGGATGCGGCCGTTGTATTCGATAAGCCCGAGCTTGCGAAAACGATTCATAAAGAAGCTGACGCGGGACCGGGTGGTGCCGACCATCTCTGCCAGAGTTCCCTGTGTGATGGGAGGAATCAAGGGTTCCGGTGACCCCGGCTCACCAAATTCGGCCAAGAGCAGGAGAATTCTCGCCAGACGCCTTTCGCTGGAGTCGAAAAGCTGAGCAACAAGATCGGCTTGGGTTCGCATGCTCCGGATCAGCAGGAATTTCAAGTACATTTCGGAGAGGGAGTGCTCCTGGTGCATCACGAGGATCATCTCTTCCCTCTCAATCCTGAGCGCTGCGCAGGCGGTAATGGCACTGGCAGTGGCCATATGCAGCCCACCCACGCTGGCCAGTGACTCGTCTCCAACGAATTCCCCGGCGGGGAGAAGGCGATGGTGGCCTCCTTCCCGTCATGCGAAACGACGGTGAGTTTTGCGCGGCCCGTCTGGAGATAGAAGATGGAGTCAGCCGAATCTCCCTGCGAAAAGAAGACTTGGTTGGGCTTCAAATGGACAATTCTTCGTCCCACTCCTGCGGTTGCAAGAAAGGCGGCGAGGTCGAAGGTCATGCTTCTTACCTCGAAAAAGAAGATCGGGGACCGGCTGAATTGTACTCGCTTCGCCTTCCGATCTCTTGTTCGGTCTCGGACACAACCCAAAAGGTCTTTTGTACGGTATCTGGCATAACTTGAAATATCTTTGTACGGTATCTGACATAACTTGAAATATCTTTGTACATATCTTTGTACATATATGACCTAACCCTAACCTTATCGGGCATCCTGAGCTTTGCGCTACAAGCTTATGATAGGGTTTTCTCTGAAAGTGAGAACTCCTTGCACACGAACGACTTTAAGAACACTCTTTTGAAGGCTCTAGACCGGGACATAATTGGACGCCTTCGTTTGCAGCCGGTCAAATTCGAGCTGAAACACGAAATCGAAAAACCTGACGACCCGATCGAGCACCTGTATTTTCTCGAAGAGGGAATGGCGTCGATGACGACAACGTTCAAGGATGGTTCTCAGGTTGAGGTAGGGATGTTCGGTTATGAGTCTGCCATCGGAGTCTCAGCTCTCATGGGAACAAAGGTGAGTCTGAATCGCATCTACACCCAGATTGCCGGCCACGGTTATAGCTGCCAGGTGGAGGACGCGAGAAGAGAGTTCCGCCTTGGCGGCCACTTTCAGTTTCTGGCTCTGCGCTATGTCCAGGCACAACTCGTTCAGGCAATGCAATCTGCTGGATGCAATGCAAAACACAACTTTGAACAGCGACTTGCCCGCTGGCTGCTTATCTGTGCAGACCGCGCACACACCGACACGTTCAAGATTTCGCATGAGTTTCTCGCAGACATGCTTGGGGGTCGCCGTCCCACAATTTCTACGACAGCCGGAATTCTAAAGAGAAAAGGACTTATCGAATACAGCCGCGGAGAAATTCGCATTCTCGATATCCCTGGGCTCATGAAGGTCTCTTGCGAGTGCTATCTGATCATCAAGGATCACCTCGACAATTATTCAAAGTTCGACACCGCAATCACTGCGTAGCCATATTACCCGCAGCAGGCTAATCCAAGAATCGGCCAAGCGAATTCGCTGCCTGCTCGTGCTACCCTCACATCACCGCATGAGCCAGCCGTCTTCCATACAGCCAAAACAAGTTCCCGGTGATTTGCCGCGCGTGCTGGGCGCAAGCCAGGCCACGGCGATCGTGGTGGGAACGATCATCGGCAGCGGTATTTTCCTGGTGCCCAGCGAAATGATGCGGGACACGGGATCTTCCACGCTGGTTTACCTGGCTTGGATTGTGGGTGGGCTGTTGTCGCTGTTTGGCGCCATGACCTATGCCGAACTGGGCGCGATGCTGCCCTACGCCGGCGGCGAATATGTCTACCTGCGCGGCGCGTATGGCGACACGGCGGCCTTTCTCTACATGTGGACATGGTTTGCGGTGGCCAAGCCGGCCTCAATTGCTGCAGTCACCCTTGGCCTGGCGCGCACGCTGGAGTTCTTCCCCGCCTTCCGCTGGCTCAGGGCGCAGGTTCTGGGAATGGGCGGCCCGCTGCCGCTGCTCTGGTCCCAGGTGTTCGCCATCGCTGTGACTTGGTTCATGACGGGGCTGAACTACCTGGGCATCAAGAAGGCCGGGGATTTCCAACTTGTTTTCACCATTCTCAAAGGGATTCTGATTCTGATTGTCGCGGGGCTGTGCTTTGCCTCCGCAGCGGGAACGTGGACCAACTTTACCACCCGGCTGCCGAACGCAACCGGCGGCTGGAGCGGATTCATGCTGGCGCTGATCGCTACGCTGTGGGCCTACGACGGCTGGAACGACCTGACCATGGTGGCTGGAGAGGTGCGCCACCCGGAGCGCAGCCTTCCCATCGCTCTGATCGGCGGCCTGTTCATCGTAGGCATTTTCTTTATGGCCACCAACGCCGCCATCCAGTACATCCTGCCCGCGGCACAAATCGCAAGCAGCGAGCGGCCTGCCGTGGCAGCGCTTGCAGTGGTCGCCGGTCCGGGTGGAGCGGGCTTTGTGGCCGCGGCAATGGCGCTTTCGATCTTCGTGACTCTGAACGGAACGGTGATGTCCGGCGCGCGCATTCCGTTTGCGGCCGCGCGCGACCGGCTTTTCTTTCGCCAGTTCGCGCACATCCATCCTCGTTTCCAGTCTCCCTCCACATCGCTGATGGTGCAGGGACTGCTCTCCACCGTATTGCTGCTTTTCCTGAGCCAGTTTCAGCAGCACTTCGAGCTGGCCGTCTTTGCGGAGTGGCTCTTCTATATGCTCACGGCAACCACGGTTTTTGTGTACCGGCACAAGCAGCCTGACGTGGCGCGGCCCTACCGCGTGTGGGGCTACCCGGTGTTACCGGCGGTTTTTGTTTTGTGCGCTGGGGCAGTGCTGATCTGGAGCTATGCAGGCAACCTGAAGGGTTCGCTGCTGGGAAGCGGACTCATTCTGCTCGGATTGCCGGTGCTCTGGCTGGTGCGAAGACGATACGGGGCTTCGGTGCCTGCGGAATGATATTTCTGGAAAGGCACTGAAATTGCCGGCGCCCCGCTTGATCTCGGGTCCGCCGGTTCCTTACGCCCTTCGCCGCGCCACTTCTTCGTAGACTTCGGCGTACTCTCTGGCTGGCTGCTCCCAACTGTAGTTGCGCGCCATGCCGTTGAGCATCAACTTCTTCCAGCTCTTCTTGTCCTCATAGACTGCCAACGCATGGTCTATTGCCGTCAGCAAGCCCTCTGGTGTGTAGTCCTCAAACTTGAAGCCGGTTCCGGTTCCCTTCTCCGCATTCCACTCTTCGATAGTGTCGTCGAGGCCGCCGGTGGCGCGTACCACCGGCACTGCGCCGTACTTGAGCGAGTAAATCTGGTTGAGGCCGCAAGGCTCATAGCGCGAAGGCATAAGGAAAATGTCGGAACCGGCCTCGATCTTGTGCGCCAGCGCATCGTCATAACGGATCTGCACGGCCACCTGGCCCGGATGCCGGAATGCCCATTCACGAAAGAAGCTCTCGTAGTTGGGTTCGCCCGTACCCAGGGCCACCACGGCCACGTCGCGCTCCACAAGCTGCGGGGCAATCTTTTCGACCAGGTCAAAGCCTTTCTGGGTGGCAAAACGCGAAACGATGCCGATGACCGGAGTAAATTCCTTAACCGTTTCCAGGCCAAACGCATGGAGGAGGTCGGTGCGGCACCCGGCCTTGCCGGCCAGATTGTCAGCGGAGTAGTGTGCGGCAAGATTGCCGTCGGTGGCCGGATCCCATCGGCTATAGTCGACGCCGTTCAGGATGCCGCGCAGGTCACCGGCGCGTTTGCGGAGAACGTCGTCGAGCTTCTCGCCGAACTCCGGGGTTTGAATCTCCTGGGCATACTTGCGGCTGACCGTGGTGAGCATGTCGGAGTACACCACGCCACCCTTGAGGAAGTTAAAGTTGTCGTACTGTTCCACCCTGTCCATGGTGAAAATCTCCCACGGAAACAAGAGGCGCTGGGTGGTGATGGGTGGAAACAAGCCCTGGTAGCCCGCGTTGTGAATCGTCAATACGACGCCCGCATTGCCGAGTACCGGGTCCAAGTAATACACGGTCCGCAGAAACACCGGAATAAGTGCCGCCTGCCAGTCGTGGACGTGGAAAACCTGCGGAACACCAAGCTGCTTGGTCGCCTCAAGGACCGCGCGGCAATACAGCCCGAAGCGCTCGGCATTGTCTGGGTAATCCCCAGTCTTGGTTCCGTAAAGTTCTTTCCTATCAAATAGTTCAGGACAGTCTATGAAGTAGTACTGCACGCCATTCCGTTGGCCGCCATCGACGATTCCCACAAACCGGTTGTAAGACTCGAAGGGAATGGTGATGGAGCGGACGGCGTACTTCCATGGGGAGATCAGGTAAGGATGAACCGAGGCATAAAGGGGCAGGTAGACCGTGACCTGGTGGCCCAGCCGGGCCAGCTCCGGCGGCAATGCGCCGACCACGTCGGCCAGACCGCCGGTCTTGGCAAAGGGTACGCACTCCGAGGCAGCAAAGGCAATGTGCATCGTTGCTTCTCCATGGCGGAGCGGAAAACTGCGTACAGGCAAGCAGGCACCGCCAAATGGCAAGTCTACTACGCCTGCACTCAAGAGCCCCGGCCGGCGCTCGTCTACCATTGGATGAGTTCATGCCATCCAAACCCAAGCTCGGTCAGAACTTTCTCCGTGATGCGCAGGCTATCGAGCGGATTGCCGCCGCAGTGGGCGGCTGCGAAGGCCGCACGGTGGTGGAGATCGGCCCGGGCAGGGGTGCGATTACACGCGCACTTGCCGGCCGGGCCGGGCGGGTGCTGGCCATCGAACTGGACCGTGCATTGGCTGCCCGGCTGTGCGAGGAGTTCGCGCCGGAACGGGTGACGGTGGTGGAGCAGGACGTGCTTGAGTTTGATTTTGCCGCGGCGGCCGCCGCTGCAGGCGAACGGCTAACCGTGGCGGGCAACCTGCCCTACTACATCACGTCGCCGATTCTGCTGAAGCTGGCCGCCAGCCACGCCGCGCTGGACCGTGCGGTGTTGATGGTGCAGCGTGAGGTGGCAGACCGCGTGGCTGCCGGGCCCGGCTCACGCGACTTCGGAGTGCTGTCGGCAAGTGTGCAGATGTACGGACCGGTGGAGAAGCTGTTCACACTGCCGCCGAGCGCATTTTCACCGCCGCCCGAGGTGCACTCAACCGTGATTCGCTGGCGGTTCGCGCCGCGCTTTGCTGAGATGGGGGTCAAGGAATCGGAGTTCATCCAGTTCTTGCGCCACGCTTTTGCGCAGAAACGTAAAACCCTGGCCAACAACCTGCGCGCCGCGGGAATGGCTGCAACCCTTGTGGCTGCCGGTCTTGCGGATGCGGGCATAGAGCCCAGGGCGCGAGCAGAAACCGTGGCTCTGGAGTCATTTGCGGCACTGTGGCGCAGCCTGCAAAGTGAAGGGGCCACCGCGAAGAACGAAGTGGCCCCTGAAACTACGGATACATCAATCTAACTCTTTAGCGGTGTCCGCCGCCCCCCCCGCCACCACCGCCACCACCGCCACTACCACCAGCGTGGCCGCCACCACCACCACCGCTGTAGCTGCCACCACCACCGGCACTGCTGTGGCCGCCACCGCCAGAGCCGCCGCCCCCGCTGCCTGCTGAAGGACGACCGGCAGATACTCCGCCGCCGGAAGAAGTGTGGTTGGGCGCTGAAGGACGATAGGTACCGCCCGGGTTACTCACCGGCGCGCGAGAACCGCCGTTGAGAGACCTTGATCCGACCCAGACAGTTTGGCCATTTTGATCATTCCTGGTACCCGGGTTGGGAGCGGGAATGTATTGTGGCCTGGCTACGACGCCAGTCACCGAGTAGGCAGGTGGTTGCCGATTCGCGCCTCCCAGAGCTGTTTCGCGAGGTTGCACGAGAGTTGAAACCGGCCGAATAGGATGCACCAGATTACCACCGGTCAAAAGCGGCGCGTTTCTGTCTCTTAGCGGAGTTTCCGATCCGAGGTTA
This sequence comes from Acidobacteriaceae bacterium, assembly GCA_003165075.1. Taxonomy (GTDB): domain Bacteria; phylum Acidobacteriota; class Terriglobia; order Terriglobales; family Acidobacteriaceae; genus Telmatobacter. Next base: position 22,138 of record PLSM01000116.1, read on the forward strand.
TGTAAGCGGTTGACGGCTACGACCGGGTAGGACTGACCCCCCTTCACAGGCGCCCCACCTCGCGGCCTTACCGGCCCGCCGCGCGGACGACGCGGAGGCTGGTAGCGATAGGGCGCATTTCCGATGAGGTAGCCCCATCCGCCGCCGCCCCACCATGGGTTACAGCCTCCCGGCGCCCAACCCCAGCCGAAGCTATTGAAGTAGTTCCAAGCGCCGCACTGGTAGGGCATGTAGCCCCACTGCTCGCCAGAAATCCACATGTAGCCGTAACCCGGATTCCACATCCAGTTGCCCATGCCGTAGGGATCCCAGCCGGAGTTACCCGCCTCGTAAGGCGACCACACATACCCCTGGCCCGGCACGTTATACCAATTGCCGTTGGCATCCAGATCGCTCCAGGCAGGGTTGTTACTGTTGACCAAACCGGATGTCGCCGGCGTGCGTTCCGCTTCCTGCGCAGTCAGGGCCTGATCGCGGTCGGAGTTCCACGCATCCCAGGAGTCGGGTTCGATCGACTCTGACAGGGAATAGTGAGCAGGATCGCTGCGATTGAGCACCACACTCTCGCCCCCGTGCAGATCCAGCGCCAGGGCAGTGCCGCTCTCAAGATGTGCATTGCCTGAGAAGACTGCGAGCTCACCGGGAGGGGTATCGAGGTTGATGCGCAAGACTGTGAACCCGCTGGCGGTCACCACGGTATCGCCGAAGCGGACCCGGAGATGGCCGGCCGGAGAGTCGCCTTGCAGTTCAAAGTACCCCAGGCCTCCCTCCAACACGATTTCTGCATCTGTCGCGTCCGCCACTTGCCGCAGAACGCTCAGCCTGAGCGAACTGTCTGGCGAAATCCGGGCCACGCTGCCGTCTTCAAACTGCACCTCGGCCTTGCCGCCGTCCGCGGTCGAAATCTGCGTTCCTTCAAAGAGCGGCGTGTTGGCAAGAGCTTGCTGTGCCAGTACTGTCGCTCCCTGGGCCAACTGCACCTGTCCATCCACGCTGCTGAGCCGTACCGCCCGGGCTGTCGAGTTAGCGTCCTGGGCGATCAGCGCAGGAGTAAGCACCGTCGTTCCCATCGCCAGGACTGCCAGTCCCAGGATCCCGGCGTCAGACACAATCCCAACTTTCTTCATGCGCTTCATGGAATTCCCCCAATCGGCCGTACAGTCCCTGATAAGTATGCACCTGCCAGAGCCCAACTCTATTTGACTACTAAAAGAAGGGGAAAGTCGCGGTGAAACGCCTCTGGTGCCGGTGTTTATTTTTCCTGCTCTCCCAACAGTTGTCGCGCCCGCTTCCTCACCCGGTCCAAAACAGCGGAATCCCCTTCAAGTCGCTCCAGGATGCCCCGAATGGCGCAAATCTGTTGCACACGCCCATCTTTCTCAGCCTCCGTCAGGAACTCCATCTCCTTATCGAGCCCGAGGGGGTCGTGCTGCAGGAGCATTTCCAGGCGGACGCCTTCAATGATGGTGGAAGCTACAGCGACAAGTGAGTCACCTAACTCCTGAATCTCCTTATCGCGGGAGTAATTGAACTGGCAACCTCCCTGGGCATCCGGTCCGCTATAGCTGATTTTCTTCCAACCTTGGAAGGCAACCTTCATGTGGCTTTCGCAGGCCCCACTGAGCAGCCTTTGGTCGTGAGCCGTTTGAAAGACGCGACTTGCGAACGGTTCGCTCAGGAGAATGTCACGGTCTACGTTGCCGGGTTCCATGATTTCTGGCGCCGCAACGGGGGCGATGCCGCGTTCGGCGTGAAAGTGCCCGCTGCCGTCGGGGTGAATCACCATGCTCCACTGGGAGGGAGTGAGGCCAGGATTGGAAAAGTCGATGCGAAGGACCGGGCCGGATGCCCCCTGCGCCGGGAAGGCCAGCAATGCCGCAGCCACCGCCAACAGTACGGTCCTCATGGCGCGACTCCCTGCAGAACCAGGGTCTGCGCGGTGTGGATGTGGCAAATGGCGATGGCCAAAGCATCGGCAACATCGGGGGGTTGCGGCAAGTCGTTCAAATTCAGCAGTCGGGCCACCATGAACTGCACCTGCTCCTTTTTTGCGAGGCCATAGCCCACGACACTGGACTTGATGAGCAGCGGAGCATACTCTGCCACCGGCAATCCCTGGGTGGCCGCGGCCAGCAGGGCTACACCCCGGACCTGGCCCAGTTTCAAGGCCGACTTGGCATTCACCGAGTAGAAAACCCCTTCGACAGCAACCACCTGGGGCCGCCAGCGCTCCAATTCGGCAGTCAACTCGCGAAACACCTGAGCCAAACGCTCGGGCAGCGGCCTAGTCTTGGCCAGGCGGATCGCACCCATTGCCTTGCAGATAAGACGCGGCTCCCGTGCCGCGTCGTCGGACTCCACAACGCCATACCCGGTAATCTCCGTCCCGCAATCGATGCCGAAGACCCGCATTACCGCATTTCTCCTGATTCTATTGATTCGCGAACTGAATACTCGAGTGGATTCTTCGCGAAATAAATCCACTGGACTGACATAGCCTCCTCCATAGCAACAGGAGACCTGCTTTGGCCTGAGTGTAACGCAGTGCGGCGCTGCCCGGTACTGACAAGGAGACGCCGCAGAATGATGGGAGCCGGAGGGGCACCCGATGTTGAAACAGCGACCAACCGTCAGAGACTTAGTCGTTGATGGCCTGATAGGCCAGGGTCTGCACTTTTTGTTCTATGTCCACGCTGCCCGCGGGGTGTAACTGGGCCATGAAGATCACGATCATTTGTTCCTTCGGGTCAATGGAAAAACCGGTGTAGAAGAAACCGCCCCAGTTATAAGACCCAACCGATCCCAACTCAGACAGGGGGCCTTTCACTCCGGAGATGCCAAAGCCCAAGCCAAAGCCCTGGTCTGGACCTATCTTGCCGAGTTGGTCAGAGGTCATAAGTTCGACTGACTTACGGCTCAACAAGCGAGTTTGTCCCGCCTTGCCGTTGTCGAGCATCATCTGGCAGAAACGGGCATAGTCCGATGCAGTTGAGACGAGACCGCCGCCGCCGGAAAATAGCTTCTTGGGTCCGCGATAGGGATAGTCAGCCGAATAAGTGAGAAGCCCTTCAGTGACGTTGCCGTCAGGAAAGCGGCTCAATCCCTTGGCGTCGTCGTACTGGTAGGCGGTGGCTAGACGACTCACTTTGTCGTCGGGGGGAAAGAAGTAACTGTCTTTCATACCCAGGGGCTCGAAGATGCGGGTGCGGAAGAACTCGTCGAGCGGTTTGCCTGAGACGACTTCGACCAGGCGCCCGAGAACGTCGACGCCGAGACTGTATTCCCATCGATCGCCGGGGCTGAAGAGCAGAGGCTGGGCGGCGAGGTGCTTGACGCTGTCGGCAATGGTGCCGTCGTAGGGAAGCAATCCGCTCGCGACGTTGGCATCGTTGTACATCTTGCCGAGATCTTCATTCCAGTTGTAGGTAAGGCCGGAGGTATGGCGCAGAAGATCGCGAATGGTGATTTCGCGGGCGGCGGGAATAGAGTAAGGCTGACCCGAGGCGGGCTTCACCAGCACCTTGGGATTCTTGAACTCGGGCAGGTATTTCGAGACGGGATCGTCCAACTGGAAGCGGCCCTCTTCGTAGAGAATCATGACCGCGACACTGGTGATGGGCTTGGTCATGGAGCAGATGCGGAACATGGTGTCGGGCTGCATGGGCTTGGCCGCCTCGCGATCGCTCATGCCCTGGGCTTTGAACCAAGCCACGTGGCCGTGGCGCACCACCATGGTGACCGCTCCCGCGATCTGCTTGTCGGCGATGCTCTGGCCGACTGCGGCGGCGATGCGGTCGAGCCGCTCGGAAGAGAGGCCAACCGACTCAGGTTTGGCGGTGGGAATGTCCTGCGCCATTGCGGCCGCGGCGAGGACGAGCACGCAGGCGATTGCCGGAATGCTGAACTTGCGATGAACCAGGTAGCGACTCTCCATGATTGATTCCTTTTTGCAGTTGGTCTGAAGCGTACAAAGCTGCTTCGAATGCGGGTTGGGCGATCTGATGCTGCGGGCACGGCGCGTGAGAACATGGCCGCCCTGAACGCCGATGACAGCCCCAGGCCGTTGACAGCAGCGGCTTTGGCTGTGAAGAACGCAGACGGAGTATAACCCAGGCGGCGGGAGGGGATAGCCGTGGTGGGGATCAAAACGCAACAACGGCCCGGGAAGGTTCCCAGGCCGCTGCCGGTGGACTGTTGGGATTGGACTGGAGGCCATCGCGCTTCCGCGAGTGCCAGTGGCCCGGCGGCAGATTACCGCGGGGACTTGCATTGGGGCTATGGCATTTCAAGTGAGAGCGCGAAATCTTCGGCTTGGCGCCGATGGTCTCGGCTCATGGAGACGCTTGAAATGCTCTGGGGCGCAAGGACCTCAGGCCTCAGTCACCTCACGTAATTTACAACTGGAAGAATCTTTTTGCATTGGCTGGATCAACCTCCTTTCCCGTGTACCGCTAAGCTAAACCGGCCTGTGCCGGGAGTCAAGCGGCGGGAGTTGCGGGATGCGGAGAAAAATCATTAGCGGTGACTCTTGCGCTTGCTGACGAGACGAGGCCAGTATTGGAATTCGTCGGCGTAAAGTTCGCCATTGAGGTCGGATACGCGAAGCAGGAGACGGGCCTGCGCGTCGGCGATGGCCTTGTTGTAAATGACGGGACCGATTTCCCGGAGAAAGAAGTCGAGCAGCAGGCCCGCGGGTAAATCGCCAACGGGCTCAGGCAGATTTTCCTGGAAATAGCGTTGCAGCGACGCGATGGCTGCAGAGCGCGTCTGCTTTGTGAGTTCGATGTTCATCATGCGGGCAAGCTCCTCAAAATTAGGTTAAACGCATGGGGTGCGAGTGCACAGGCGCCAGACATGCATACTGCCAGTGCTTCCCTGCCTACCAGCTATGAAGCCACTCCTCATCGCAGCCGATGTGGACGGGGGTGTTGAAGAGCTCGGTAAGACGGGGTGCGGTGAGGAGCTGCTCGCGGGGACCGTCACCTACGACGCGGCCGGCGCGCATAAGAATGACGCGCTTGATCTCAGGCAGGATGTCGCTGAGGTGATGCGTGACGAGCACGAGGCCGGTGCCTTCAGCGGCGAGGCGCCGGAGGGTTTCTCGAAGCTCACGCTGTGCGGCAAGGTCGAGGGCGTTGGAGGGCTCGTCGAGAAGCAACTGGCGGGGGCGATGGACGAGAGCGCGGGCGATAAGGATGCGCCGCTTTTCACCGGCAGACATTTCACCCACAAGTTGATAGGCGAGGTGAGTGGCTTCCATGCGCTCCAGGGCTTCGGCGGCGAGTTCGCGCATTTCATCCGTCACGTGGAGATTGGGCCAGAGCGTGGACGCCGAAAAGAATCCGGCGATGACGGCATCGAGCCCGGTCGTAACGGCGGTGCGTTCGCCAGGAAGCTCGGCGCCATGGAGGCCCGAGCTGACCACGCCAAAATGGCGGCGTAATTGGGTCAGGTCCCACCGGTCACGGCCGAAGATGCGGACTTGCATTCCGGGGAGGAATACGGGGTAAAGTTGGCAGGTCATCGTAAAGATGAGCGAGGATTTGCCGCACCCGTTGGGGCCGAGGATGGCCACGTGCTCGCCGGTGCGAATGATTAGGTTGATGTCGTGCAGCACCACGCGTTCGCCGCGCGCCACATTTACGTTGCTCAGCGAAAGAAACTCACTCTGATCAGGAAAATTCGCGTCCTCGGTCATCCAACCCTCACCTGCTAGATTAAATGGGTTAACTTCATGAGCGAAATCTCCCAATTTCTCATTCCCAAGGGTTTCCGTTTTGGCGCGGCCAAGGCGGGGCTCAAGCAGAGCGGCCGAACCGACTTCGCCCTGATTGTGGCCGATGCGCCGGCCTGCGCGGCAGCGGCCTTCACGAGCAACCGTGTGACCGCCGCACCGCTGACGGTGGACAAAGAACATCTGCGTGCCACGGGCGGCAAGGTGCGCGTGGTGGCCGTGAACGCGGGCAACGCCAACTGCGCCGCAGGGCAAGCCGGCATGGACGCGGCCCGCGCCACCTGCAAAGCCGCCGCAGAAACATTCGGCTGCAAGCCCGAAGAAGTCTTTCCTTCCTCGACCGGAGTGATCGGCGTGCCATTGCCCGCAGAGAAACTGATTGCCGCACTGCCCGCTGTGGCCGCGGGACTGGGCGCGGAATTCGACCACTTCCAGCAGTTTGCCGAGGCCATCCTGACTACCGACACGGTGGAGAAGACGGCCTTCGCCAGGGTGGAGATCGAGAGCAAGGAAGTGCGCATCGCCGCGGCCTGCAAGGGTTCCGGCATGATTCATCCGCAGCTTGTGCCGCATGCCACGATGCTGGTGTACATCCTGACCGACGCGGCCATGGAAGCGGCGGTGCTGGACGCCTATCTGCGCCGGGCTATCGAGGTGAGTTTCAATCGCATCTCGGTGGATGGCGATACTTCGACCAACGACACGGTGCTGCTGCTGGCCTCAGGGGCGAGCGGCGCGGACGTGGGCGCGGAGAATGCGGAGTTTGGCGCCGCGCTGACCCAGGTGTGCACTTCGCTGGCGCGGCAGATTGTGGCCGACGGCGAAGGCGTCACGCACGTGGTGGAACTGCGGATTGAAGGGGCGGCCACAGAGGCCGACGCTCTGCGAGTGGCTAAGGCGATTGCGCACTCGCCGCTGGTGAAAACCGCGTGGGCCGGCTGCGACCCCAACTGGGGGCGGCTGGTGGCGGCCATCGGCTACAGCGGCGCGCAGATTGACCCGGAGCGTATCGACATCCGGTTCGGCGAGTTGGCCATCTGCCGCAATGGAGGGCGAGCGGCAGAGTTCGACGAGACAGCGGCACACGCATATCTTCAGAAGGCGCAATTCTCCATCACCATCCAGCTCAACCAGGGTGCGGGGTCGTGCGTATTCTGGACTACCGACCTGACCCACGAATACATCCACATCAACGCGGACTACTCAACGTAGACAGGCGCGCTCGAATTCAGACGCAGAGGCACAGGGTCCGTGCACCGCCCGGCGGGGATTGCACTCGCGAACGGCGCGACCGCGGTCAGGGTTGGGACACCGGGGTCGGCGGCGCGGGTGGATAGGCGCGTTCGACGGCAGCCTTGAGCTGCTGGAAAAGAATCAACTGAGGACCGTCGAGACCGTTGCGCAGGGAACGATTCCAGATGGGACCGACACGCTTGCCATTAGGATCTAGCAGAAAAACGCGGAGCGTATCCTCAGGCGGGCCAGCCTCAGCGTCGGCCATTTCCGATACCCCAGCCGGTTGCTGCATTTGGGCCGGGTTCTGGTTGGCAGGCTGACCCGGCGCTGGACGGTAGACGCCGGAAGCGCCGATGTGCGCCTGCGCGCTGGCGACGCGGCCCTTGCGCACCACAAAGATGAGGTTGGCCTTGCTGCGCTCGGTGGCGAGAGAGTAGCGCTTCCAATCGTGCACGGCATTTTGCACGTCGGCGATAGCCTGCTGGTCCGCAGGACCGAGACCCGGATTGCCTATGTCTCCATCCTCCGCTTCCACGTAAACGTAGGTCGCGTTGTTGAAGAGCGGAGAGACATCGGGCTTCTTCGACTTGTCCTTGGCGAGGGCGAGCGACGGAAGCAGCAGAACAACTAGGGCGATCAGTTTATACAACTTCATGCCAACACCTCGGTGGAAAAACAGAGGCCGGTTCGGCCGCAATCCGATGACAGCGAATAGAGTACGCTATCTGAGCGCAAACTGGTTGCTCCGGGTGGTGCGTCAGAAACGAAGCCGCTCAACATACTGGTAGCTGACGCGCGCCGTCTCCATGGAATTCTTCGGATTGTCATGCTCGACGAAATAGTGCTTGATGCCGGCCTGTTCCGAATGAACGAAGATTCGTTTCCAATCAATCACGCCGGTGCCCACGTCGGCCAGAATCGACATGTTCTCTCCGGCGAACCGGCCTCCGCGAACGCTGGCTGCATCTGGAATCGAATGCACATCTTTGACGTGGACCAGGGGGAATCGGCCGGGATAGCGCTGAAAATACTTGACGGGATCCTGTCCGCCCACCGTGATCCAGCCTAGATCCATCTCCATCTTGAGCAGGTTCGGATCGGTGTTTTCCAGCAGGAGATCGTAGGGAAGTCTTCCATCCGGCAAAGGTATGAATTCCATCCAATGATTGTGATAGGCAAGCTGGATCTCTGATTTCCTCGCCGTCTCCCCGGCATGGTTCAGGTACTCCGCCGCGTGCTTCCAACCATCGGGCTGGTTGCGAACTTCCTCGGGGATCCACGGCATGACAAGGTATGTGCGGCCGACGATTTTGTTGTCGTCAATGACCTGGGGCAGGTCTTCGCCGAGGCGTTTCCAATCCACGTGATACGAAGGCGAGGTCAAGCCATGACGATTCAAGGCTTCCCGCATTTCCTTTGGTGGTTTGTCCTGGTCCTGGCCGGACTCAACTTCGCGGTAGCCGATTTCGGCGAGCCCGGCCAGCGTGCCGTCATAATCATGCCGCAACGCATCGCGGACAGTGTAGAGCTGAATCCCGATCGGCTTGATGCGCCGCTGCTCCGCTGCCCATGCGAGATGGTGGCCGGCCATGGTGGCTGCGCCAGCCGCAGAGAGCGCGCCCAAAAAAGTTCGCCGATTCATATTCGTTCTCCTCTTCCAGTATCAGATCGAGATTAGGTTGCAGCCAAACATCTGGGTAAAAAGACGAAGGCCCGTGTGGCTGCAATCGGATGACAGCGAATAGAGTACGCCTTCCTGGCGGAGCGTGCATGGAGCAGACGGGCCAGTCGACGCGTTGCGGTCAGTTGCGAACCAAACCGAAGCGCACCAGGCTTTCGCGGATTGCAATCGCGTTGCACGGGGTGCGGTTACAATCGCATCAACCGATGAAAAAGCCTGCGACGTTGACAATTCCAAGCACAGGGCAAGATGCAACTGGCGCCACCGTGGCGCGAGCAGAGAAGAACGGATTCTCGCTGATCTCGGACGGAAAATTGCTTGGCCTCTACACGGCCATGGTGAAGTGCCGGATGATTGCAGAGCGGGTGGAACTGCTGCGGCGGCAGGGCAGCGCCGGGGAAGATTTTGCGGCTGGAGTGGGGCGCGAGGCGGCGATGGCTGGGGTAGTTGCAGACCTGCTGCCGGGGGACACGCTGAGCCTTTCGCGCGGCAGTCTGGTTGCGGGGTTCGTGAAAGGTATGCCGCCGGAGAAGTTGTTCGCGAGCCTGGGCAAAACGGGCAACGGCTGGCATTCCGCAGTGGAGCAAAGCGGGAATGGCGGTGGGGCTGGGATTCCGGCGCAGACCGCGGATGAGCAGATACGAGCGGCCCGCAACGCAGCGCTGGCCAACAAGACGGCCGGAAATGGGAAAGTCGCGGTAGTTTTCTGCGCAGACTGGCAGGATGAAGCTGGCGCATGGTGCAAAGCGCTGAGCTATGCGGGAACGAACGAGTTGCCGATTCTATTTGTCATTCACGAAGATGCGCATGCGGAGCGAGAGAGCGGTGGGGTGCAAGGCGAGGCCCCTAATTTTGCCATGGAGCCATTGGCCCTCGGCGTCCCCGCAATCACCGTGGACGGCAACGATGTTGTGGCAGTATACCGGGTGGCGTTCGAGGCCCTGGCGCGGGCACGGCAGGGCCGCGGAGGAACGCTGATCGAATGCGTGGTCACCCGCTTTCAAAGCACTTCAGGAATGAACGGGGACGAAACAGAGCAACGGAACGCCCACGACCCCATCCTGAAGATGCAGGCCTACCTGGAACGGAAGCAGTTGTTCAATGCGGAAGAGGCGCAACGGGTGGTAGCGGAATTCAGCCGGGAGTTGGATGTAGCTGCCGGACGCTGGACAAATTAGTCCAAACCAAATGCTGCGCAGCGTCTTTTGGGCAGCGAATTCCGGGCCGCGATTGCGGGATTGTGCGGCGCACGCACAGCTCACATTCTGACCGGGAAACGGCGCTTTGTGAACCGGCCTGGCGCAACAACTAAATGGTAAAGTGAGGGAATGAACGTGACCAGACGTGCGGTCCTGGTTTCTGTCATGCCATGGACGACCGTGATGGCAGGAATTCTCCTCCTGACGACCAGCCCACTCGGTGCAGAATCGCCGGGAGCGCCGGAAGGCGGCGGACAGCGAGGGCACGACCCCAGCCGTCCCGTGCCGGTTTGCGAGCCTTCGATTCTGGACTCGCCTTATATTCCAGTGGACAGCTGGGTCTATCCCGCGATGCTGCGGCTCTATTCGCTGGGCTTTGTAGACAATATGTTTCTGGGCATGCGGCCGTGGACGCGCGCCAGTGTGGACCACATGCTGGAGACGGCGGGTGCGCGCATTGACGATGCCGATGCCGGACCGGGCACCGACGAAGCACAGGGCATTTATGAAGCGCTGAATCGCTACCTGGAAGAGGATACGCAGGGTCCCTGCCGGCTGCATCAAGGCAACACGCAGTTGGAGACGGTATACACCGTGGCGCGGGCCATAAGCGGTACGCCCTTGCGCGACAGTTTTCATCTGGGCCAGACGATTGTGAACGACTATGGCCGCCCCTATGCCAGCGGATTCAACAACTACACGGGCGCCAGCGGCTATGCGTCGGCAGGGCGGTTCCTGATGTATGTGCGTGGCGAGTTTCAGGGAGCGCCTTCGGCGGACGGTTATCCGACGGCGCTGGCGCAGACGCTTTCTGCCATCGACGGCGTCCCGTTCATCAATCCTGTCACCAACCTGCCCTATAGCCAGGCGACCATTCCTTTGGGACCGGTGGCGAAGGCAACTGACGGACGGGTGATGGAGGCATATGTCTCCGCGCACTATCTGAATCACGAGATCTCGTTTGGCAAGCAGGACGAGTGGCTGGGGCAAGGGCTGGGTGGCGGCATGGCCTACAGCAACAACGCAGAGAATATCTACTCCTTTCGCATCAACCGCATCGAGCCGCTGCACGTTCCGGGGCTCTCGTGGGTTACGGGGCCGTTCCGCTACGACTTCCTGGTGGGATCGCTAAAAGGGCACGTGGCGCCGAACGACCCGTGGGAGCACGTGGAGAAAGTAAGCTTCAGGCCGACGGAGAACCTGGAGTTTGGCTTCGAGCGCACCGTGATCTGGGGCGGCAAAGGGCATGCGCCGATCACGCTGCACACTTTTCTGAAAAGCTTTTTCAGCTTCGCGAGCCCGTCCGCTGCAGTGAAGCAGAGCAGAGAGGACCCGGGGGCGCGCTTTGGCGCGTTCGACTTTTCCTACCGGCTTCCGCTCCTGCGCAAATGGCTGACGCTCTATAGCGATTCGGAAGTGCATGACGATGTTTCGCCCATCGACGCGCCGCGCAGGGCCGCAATTCGGCCGGGGCTTTACCTGTCGCATGTACCCGGAATCCCGAAGCTGGATGTTCGCGCTGAAGCAGTCTCCACCGATCCGCCGGTCAGCACCAGCTCGGTGGGCCACTTCATGTATTGGGAGTACATCCAGAAACAGGGCTATACCAACAAGGGAATGCTGTTTGGCGACTGGATCGGGCGCGAAGGCAAGGGCGGGCAGGGCTGGATTACGTATCACCTGAGCGGCAATGAATGGCTGCAGGTAGGGGTGCGCAACCAGAAAGTGGCGAAAGATTTTGTCCCCGGCGGCACGACGTTGAACGACATCAACTTCCAGGCGGTGAAGCGAGTAGGACGTGACTTCGAGATCAACGGCAACTTCGCGTTTGAGCACTGGAAGGCGCCGGTTCCGGATAGCTCAGGTCTGCCTATGTATCTTCCCGGGCAGCAGACGGTGACCACCACGACGATTCAGCTTACGTGGTTTCCCGAGCGCAAGATCAGCTTCTAAATGCGGACACTGCCGTGGAGATCAACCTAGCGCGCGCGGGGATGGGTGTTGTCGTAGACCTCGGTCAACTGGGCCGAGGTGAGCTGGGTATAGCGCTGGGTGGTGGAGAGGCGCTCGTGACCCAGAATTTCCTGGATGGCGCGCAGATCCGCGCCCTCTTCAAGCATGTGCGTACCGAAGGCGTGGCGCAGGGTGTGGGGATGGACATCGGAGGAGAGGCCGCGCCGAATGGCGATGCGCTTGACGATGCGGCCCACACTGCGGGTGGTGAGGCGCGCCTGCCCACCGGCACGGGCCAGGCCGCGCAACTGCAGGTTGAGGAAGAGCGCCGGAGTGGCAGGCGCTTTGGCGCGGTTGGCGGCAGCAAGATGCGCTGACCGCTCTGCCAGATAGGCCCGCAAGGCCTTGGCCGCCGCATCGCCCAGGGGAACGAGGCGCTGCTTCTGGCCTTTGCCACGCACCAGAATGGCTTCGTTGGCCCAGTACACATCGTTAAGGTTGAGGCCGGTCAACTCCGCGTTGCGGATGCCACAGCCATAGAGCAGCTCAAGGATGGCCCGATCCCGGGTGGGCCAGCTGGCAGCATCTTCGCCCACGGAATCGACAACGCGATTCATCTGCTCGATGGAAGGCACGCGGGGCAAATGTTTGGGCAGGCGCGGGGTGGACACCAGCGAGGCCACGTTCTGGTCGACGTAGTGAGCACGCGCCAGCCAGCGGAACCAACTGCGAATGGAGGCCAGCGCCCGCGCGGTAGAGGCTTTGCAAAGACCGCGCTCATAAAGCGTGCCGAGGTAGGCGCGGATGTGGGTGTGGTCAATGCGGTCGACGGCGAATTTTTTGCCGTGGTGCTGAGCGATGTAGGCGGCGAAGGCATGAATCTCGCGGTGGTAGGCACGCAGGGTATGCGCCGATGCACCGCGCTCGTTGGCCAGCACGCGCAGATACTCGTCGACAAGATCCGCGAGAGCCCGGTTGGTTGCGGACTTGGAACGGGCGGTCATGCCGGCTCCTTTTCCGGTTCGGAAACAACGGAGGCCGGGCCGGCCTCGCGATCTCCCATATCTTCTTCCGCGCTCGGCTTTTTATCTGTCTCGGAAAGAACGGCGGGTTGCGTAGTGCGCGGCTTTGCACCTTTGCGGAGAAGAAAGAGGCGGGGCTTCGATGAGGCATCTGCCAACTGCGGTTGCTCAGAAGCCGAGTCCATCTCCGCTTCAGGCCTGACTGCCGCGCGGGGATGGTGTTTGCGGAACACGTCTTTGAGGTGGCCCAGAGCCAGGTGCGTGTACACCTGGGTGGTGGAGATGTCGGCATGGCCGAGCAGCATTTGTACGCTGCGCAGATCGGCGCCGTGCTCCACCATGTGGGTGGCGCAGCTGTGGCGCAGGGTGTGGGGGCTGGCGGTACTGTTCACCACTTTCACCAGGTGCCAGACCCATTGGCGGGTAAGCGGCATGCCGCGCAGAGAGAGAAACAGCCTCGCCGGATCGCGTCCCGCACGGGGCGGCAGGCTGCGCTTCCGTGAGGAAGTGATGCGCTCAAGATGCGGACGCCCCTCGCGGAGGTAAAGCTCAATGGCGGCCATCGCGATCCGCCCCAGGGGAACGATGCGTTCCTTGTCGCCTTTGCCTCGAACCTGCACGCGGCCGGCATCCAGCGAGACGTCGCTGGTGGCGAGGGAGGTAACTTCTGAGACGCGCAGGCCCCCGGCATAGAGCAGCTCCAGAATGGCGCGATCGCGCAGATCGGTGGCGCGTGCCTGGGGATGGGAGGCTGCCAGCGCGGCTCGATCGAGCATCTCCGCCACTTCCGGCTCCGCCAGCGACTTGGGCAGCACCTTCCACGCCTTCGGGGACTCGATGTTGATGGTGGGATCGTGGTGGATGCGGCGATCCAGGAGCAGCCACTTGAAGAAGCCGCGCAGGCAGCTCAGCTTGCGCGCCGCCGAGCGGGAGTCGATGCCGTGGGCCCGCAAATGCTCGAGAAATGCCGATACATCCTGCTGCGCGCAGGTGAGCAACACCCCGTTACGGCCTTCAAGGAACTCTGCAAAGGTCTTGAGGTCGCTGTCGTAAGCCTCGCAGGTGAGCGGACGCAACCCTTTCTCCACGCGCAGATACGCTTGGTAGTCCTTGAGCAGCGAGAGGTTGCGGGCTTGGTCCACACCTTCAATTATCCGCGTGGTCAGACCGCACCCGAGGCAGGCTGCGGCGACGCTGAACCTCGTTCATCAAGGAATCAACTTCACTAATATCCAGGTTGCAAAAAATGGTTTCGAGCTGGGATCAGGCTGAAGATTCAATGCCATCCGCGCTCAGAGTTGGGGCTCAGGGCCTGGGCTCCGCCAGCAGGCGCCTTACGCGGCTCTCCAGGGACTGCAGATCGGCTTCGCCCTTGAGACGGGCGCGGACGGTGCCGTCGCGGCCGATGAGGAAGGTCTGGGGAAGGCCTAGAACGCCGCCGTAAAGAGTCCCCAGCGGCTGGTCACCCATAACCACGGGAAAATCGAGATTGAGCTGGCGGACAAGGGCACGGACCGGGGCTGGATCGTCATCCATGGACACGGCAAGGATCTGGAGGCCCCGGGGTCCGTACTGCGTTTGCCAGGCGGCAAAGCGCGGCAACTCCAAGCGGCAGGGCCCGCACCAGGTAGCCCAGAAATTAAGCAGCACCACCTGGCCGCGAAAGGCACGGAGATCCACCAGCTTGCCGCTGAGGTCGTTGCGGGTGAAGGTGGGCGCGGGGCGGTGCAGAAGAGAATGGGGCGCGGGATGAAGTACGGCAGGGGCCAGAAGGCAGGCGTAGAACGCAAAGCGGAATGGCAGCGAGCTGCGGCGAGGGATTTTCATCGCGTCCTTTGGCCATGGAGCATTGCTCTACTGGGGCTCTTCAACGGGATAGCCCTTCGCGACCCAATCGTCGCCAAAGTTGCTGGCCAGGTAAAGCACCTTGACATGGGTAAAGCCCAGGTCGCGGAGACGATGGTATGCAGGGCCCACATTGGGGCAGCGGTTCCAGGGGCAACAACCGCAATAGAGGATGATGAGCCTGTCTTTAGGCGACGAGGCCACCGAGCTCTCAAGCAACTGCAACCCGGCGGGCTGGGAACCTGGGCCTGCATAGATGGAGCCGGGAATGTGCGCTTGAGAAAAAAAGATACGCGAACCAACCTGGAGCACCAGCGGCCTGGCCGCAGCAGGAGCCCGGAGCAAGCGACTGAGAGCGTCGGGCTGGATCAATTGCGGCTGGGGTATGGAGTAGGCGCTGGCTGGCGACACTGCGCCGGAAAACTGCGCCCGAGCCTGAGGTGCGAGAACGAACGCTGCGAGAAGAACAAAAACCATGAGAGAGATCGCGAACGTGCAAGATTCGCGACCCACGCAAAGACGTTTATGCTGTTTCATTTCATAGCACGTATAGCAGGACCGAGCGCAGGGATGCAAACCGCTGCGCCCTGCGCAGGTTTGGCCCGCTTCCGCTCTTGCGTTGCGCATTGATGGAGTGCTAAGGCAATGAATTCTTTGCAGAACCTTTATGTGCAAAGAAAGGTCGACATGGAAGAGAATAGAAGTGGATGGCTATCAAGCGGAATAGAGGGGCAATTGACACCGACAGAGATTCAAGTTCCCAAGTGGACTGCCGATGAGTTCGAACGGCTGGTTTTGAAAAGTAATCCCAAGGTTGCGGTCTTCGATTGCGATGGAACGCTGTGGAGCGGCGACTCGGGCTATGGCTTCATGGTGTGGACGCTGGAGCAGGGGCTGGTATCGCGCTCCACCAGCGACTGGATCGATACACGATACAGAGCCTATCTTGCCGGCACGGTAAGCGAGGTGCAGATCTGCGGCGAGATGGTGCAGATTTACGCCGGTCTGCGCGAGCAGGAACTGCGCGCTGCCGCGGCAAAGTACTTTGACGAGTTTGTGCGCAGCCGCGTGTTTGCGGAGATGACCGCGCTGCTGGCGGTGCTGGACAAGGCCGGGGTGGAGATGTGGGCGGTGAGCTCGACCAACAGGTGGGTGGTGGCCGAAGGGGTGCGCGCCTACGGCATTCCCGACGAACGGGTGCTGGCGGCGGAGGTAGCGGTGGAGGGCGGAATCATCACCGGCAAACTGTTGGATGTGCCCACCGACGAAGCCAAGGCTGCGGCGTTGACGCGGGCAGGACTGGCCCGCCCCGATGCGGTCTTTGGCAACTCCGTACACGACCTGGCCATGATGGAGATCGCGGCGAATGCGTTTCCGGTGAATCCGTCGCCGGCGCTGCTTGATGCGGCGGCAAAAAAAGGGTGGGGATACTTCAGGCCGCAGGCTGCGGAGGGCGTGGTAGCAGCGGTGGCCGGCGAGTAGAGACAGGTTTGCGGTAAGGCTGGAAAAAGGCGGTGGCTGGTGTTCACCCTGCCAAGTCGACCCAAATCACAGTGTGACTTGCACCTCTTTCAATGCGTTTACACTGGAATGGTGGAAGAGGTCCAATCCAGTTCGAGCCCCAGGCCTCCGGGTCCAGCCCTGCGATTTGTGGCGGCGGCCCTGATTGTCCGCGGAGGCGAAGTCCTTATCTGCCAACGGCGTCCGGACCAGCCTATGGCGCTGCAATGGGAGTTTCCCGGGGGCAAGATCGAGCCCGGTGAGAGCCCGGAGCAGGCGTTGGCACGGGAACTGGACGAGGAGCTCGGAATCCGCGCCACCATCGGCGCGCGCGTAACGCATATTCGCCACAACTACCGCCATGGCGGCGCGGTGGACCTGCAGTTCTTTGCGGTGCACGAGTTTGCGGGAGAGCTGGAGAACCGCATCTTTCACCAGTTCCGCTGGGAACGGCTGGAAAACCTGCCCGGCTACGATTTTCTGGTGGCCGACCGTGGACTAATCAAGGATCTGGCCGCGGGAAAGCTGCTGTAAATCTGCAAAATCCATGGGGCAGAGCGCAGTTAAAGGCCGCTTTTCCCATCAAAAATGGCTCAAAAACCGCGATTTTCAATGGATTTTGTTTACCTTTGAGATAACAGGGTGGCTTGTGCTCCATGGCTATATATGTCTGATTCAAATACTCTTACATCTACAAAGAGGGCCCAAGAACGCCCCAGAATCGGGCATTCTTGGGGGGAGGGGGGTGGGGGGTCTAGGTTGTCAGGGTTGCCCCCGACCCGGTTCAACCTCTCCCCTTCCCCTTGCTAACTCCTAGTGTGCGCCAATGGAGGGTCATTCTCTGCAAGAAGGGAGATCGGGAGTGCCGGGCTCACTGTCTTGTGCCCGGTCCAGGTTTGTGGGCTACCACCCTTGAATCAAAAGGCGATTCAAGGAGGGGGCACCCGGCATTTTTGCGGCATTTACGGCACGACTAAAGTCGTGCCCTTTCAAAACATCGACTTATTCAGAGGCTCCCTAAATCGAGAACTCCATTCGAAACTGGGTGCTGCATCAGTGGCCGGGCATCATGCCCCAGAGCATCACCATGGTCATGCCGATGACGATGAGGCTGGTGCCCCATGCGATGACGTTCCAGAGGCGAGAGTTTTTGTGCTCGCCCATGAGGTCGGCGCGATTGATCAGCATCAGCATGAGGATGATGACGACAGGAAGCAGGACGCCGTTCAGGACCTGGGAGAGGATGGCGACGTTCATCAACTGTGCGTCGGGTAGCAGCAGCACCGTGGCCGCGCCGCACACGATGAGCAGGGTGTAGAGCCAGTAGAAAAAGGGCGCTTCCTTGAAGGTGTGCTCCACGCCGGACTCGACGCCGAGGCCCTCGCACACCGTGTATGCGGTGGAAAGGGGCAGGATGGAGGCCGCGAAGAGCGAGGCATTGAAGAGGCCGAAGGCGAAGAGTAGAAAAGCGTAGTCGCCGGCTAGCGGACGCATGGCTTCGGCGGCGTCCGCGGCCACCTGAATGGCGCCCATGCCATGAGTGAACAGGGTGGCGGCGCAAGCTACCACGATGAACCAGGCCACAATGTCAGTAAAGAAGCTGCCGATGATGACGTCGAGACGCGAGGCGGCGTAGTCCTTGACGCGAATTCCCTTCTCCACAATCGAGGACTGCAGGTAGAACTGCATCCACGGAGCAATGGTGGTGCCGACCACGCCGATGGCCATGTACATGTAGGCCTTGTCGCTCCAGACCGAGCGCGGCGGCAGTTGCACGGTGGCGCGGATGGCCTCGCTCCAACTGGGCTGAGAGAGCACGCCGGCAAAGATGTAGGCGATATAGACGAGCGAAGCAACGAGGAAGATTTTCTCGGTGCTCTTATAGGTGCCACGCACCACCATGAACCAGACCAGGGCTGCGCACAAGGGCACGGAGATGAACTTGGTGAGGTGGAACAGGTGGAGCGAGCCGGCAATGCCGATGAATTCGGTGACCACGTTGGTGTAGTTGACCACCACCAGGAGCACCATCAACACCACGGTGAGGCGGAGGCCGAACTCCTCGCGGATGAGGTCGCTGAGGCCCTTGCCGGTGACCACGCCCATGCGGGCGCACATCTCCTGCACCACGATGAGGGCGATGGTGATGGGAATCATGGTCCACAGCAGGGTGTAACCGTACTGTGCGCCAGCCTGAGAGTAGGTGAGGATACCGCCGGAGTCGTTATCGACGTTGGCGGTAATGAATCCGGGGCCGAGGACGGCCAGAAACAGAAGTATCCGGATTCTCCAGCGCTTCAACATGCCCGCGGGTTCCTATGGTGGATTCATTCAGGTCTTTTCAAAAGTTTCCTCACTGACCATAACAGGCAAGGGGCGAAGTGCAAAACCCGGCGGGGAGCGGAATGGGGAGAGAAGCGAAGAAAGGCGATTGACGAATTATTGGTACCGTGGTATGTATGTATTTATGTCACAAGGTAAGCAGGAATACCAACCCGTGGAAGTCGAGCGCGTCCAGACCGGAGTCCGGCTGGAAAAGCGCATGCTGAAGGTGCTAAAGGCCATTGCCGAACAAAAGGACATGACCCTGGGCGATCTTCTGGAGGGAATCGTGCTGCATGCCTTCGAGGGAGAGGCGCCCTTCTCACCGCAAACACTGAAGGAGATTGAGCAGTTCAAGACGCTGTATGGAATGACGCTGAAGGCGACCGACAGCCATCATCTGAAGGAACGCAAGCGATGAGAAGAGATGGCCAGCAAGACTTGACAGGCCGCGGCGTACCCGGCTACAACACGCTTTCATTGCAAATCTGACAGGAGGCGTTTTGTATGCATTCATCCGACCCGAATCAGACGTTCCCATCACGGCGCAAGATACTGGGCGCAATGGCATCGGTAGCTGGGGTCTCGGCCGCCGGGGTATCAGCGTCCGCACTGCTGGGCCTGGACGCGGCCCACGCCGCGGCTGAGCCAAGTAGGACAAGCGGCGCGATGGGAGCGCCTGCCGAAGCAGAGCACGCGGCGCCAGAACAACTGTTTGCCCAGTCGCGTTTGCGCGACTACAAGACGCGGCGCTCTTCAAGCTGGGACCGCACGGGGGGCAACGCCGACGCGGTTCCAGTGGAACCGGGTGCGACGGCGACGCTGCTGGATGTGACCGGGGCGGGGGTGGTGACGCATATCTGGTTCACCATCAGCTCAGAGGACCGCATGCACCTGAAGAACCTGGTCCTGCGAGCATGGTGGGATGGGGAAAGCGCGCCGTCGATCGAGGTTCCCATAGGGGACTTTTACGGGCTCGGGCTGGGCGAGTACTTCACTTACCAATCGGCGCTGCTAGCCGTGGCGCCGATGAAAGCGCTGAATGCGTATTTCCAGATGCCGTTTGCCAGTGCGGCGAAAATTACGCTGACCAACGAAGGCAAGGTTCGCACCGACAGCCTCTACTTCGCTATCGACTACACGACGATCGCGAAATTGCCGGAGGGGCTGGGACGCTTTCACGCGCAGTATCGGCAAGCTGCGCCGTGCAGGAAATCTGCGAATACCAGCGGCAAGAACCTGAAGGGCGAGGATAACTACGTGTTTCTCGAAGCAACGGGCAAGGGACATTTTGTGGGTGTGACGCATGCCGTTGAACAGAACACGGACGGGTGGTTTGGCGAGGGCGACGACATGATGTTCATCGATGGCGATGCCCTGCCCACCATCAACGGAACGGGCACCGAGGACTACTACAACGGGGCGTGGGATTTTTACGGGCAGGCTTTCGCCAATATGCGGCAGGGTGCACCGTACATTGTGGACCCGGAGCGGACGGGCGGGCGCTATTGCCTGTATCGCTGGCACATTGAAAGCCCCATCACATTCGAGAAGTCGATTCGGGTGACCATCGAGCACGGCCATGCGAACGACCGTGCGGACAACTTCTATTCCACCGCGTATTGGTATCAGACGGAGCCGCATGCGGCGTTTCCGGGGTTACCGGCGCCGGAAGCTCGCGTTCCGAAGGTGGTTGTTGGAGGCTGAGCGGGGAGCGTAGCGTTTGGGTTCCTGGAGTAACACCCCCCCTATTCTGAGGGTAAATTCTCTCTTTTCATGCGTTTACGGTAGGCGGTGCGCTCTAAAATATTGATTCCGAAGGAGTTCCCCGCAGAATATAGACGTTAAAGGAGTTAGGCTGCATTTTCGGGGTGCGGTCGGTTGTTTGCCTCACTAATTCAGGAAGACAAACGTATTCCGCGCCTGGACGTGCGGTGCTCCCCGCCCTTGCGATCAGCTTGTTGACGCTCGACTCAATTCCCATTGTGCGCCGTATGCGGCTAATTCTCTGCATCAGGGCAGGCGCTCACAATATTTCGAAGGAGAGAGCATCGCCGGAGGAGGTGTCGCCTCCGGCCTTGTTGGTCTTTGGACTGGTTCCAAGAAGCGGCAGGGGAAGGATTCTCCGCAGAAATACAGAAGTGTTCACTTGACAATCTATTCGTTTGGAATAATACTGAAGTTGTTGCTTCAGTAATTACGAGAGGGAGTAATGATGGAAGAGCGATCTGTGATTCACAGTTCATTCGTTGTCGAGCGCAGCTATCCGCAACCGCCGGAGCGGGTGTTTGCGGCCTTTGCGCAGCCTGCACGCAAGCGCCGCTGGTATGCCGAAGGCGACCACGAGATCCAGGAATTCGAGATGGAGTTTCGCGTGGGAGGCGGCGAGCGCCTACGCTACCGCTTCAAGGAAGGCCACCCCATCGCGGGTTCCGAGATTTCGAATGAAAGCACCTATCAGGACATTGCGGCCGAAAGTCGCATTCTGATGACTTCGAAGATGTCTCTGAACGGAAAGCCCATCGTGGTGATGCTGGCGACGTTCGAGTTTCTGCCCGCGGAGACTGGGACGGAGTTGATCCTCACCCATCAGGGGGCATACCTCGAGTGGCCGGACGGGCCCCGAATGATCGAAACCGGCTGGCAGGACCTGCTCGACCGCATGGCGCACGAGCTCGCGAACTGATTGGCTACTGAAAGGATCAGCCATTGAAAAGGCCTGCCATTGATATTGACCGCTTGTTCCGCGCTCTGGGCGATCCCACGCGTAGGGCAATCCTGGACAGGTTGAGCGAGAGGCCGCAGTCGGTCTCCGGGTTGGCAGCGCCGCTGGGCATCACGGTCACTGCGGTCGCGCAGCATCTGCAAATACTGGAAGAAAGCGGGCTGGTGCAGACCGAGAAGGTGGGGAGAGTGCGGACCTGCCGCATTGAGCCGGCTGGGTTTACGGCGCTGGAGCGATGGATTGGCGAGCACCGCACGGTGTGGGAGCGAAGGCTGGACCGGCTGGGCAATGTGCTGGCGGAAGATGACGACGTTAAATAGGTGTGGCAACGTGTACGAGGAAAGAAAAGGCGGAGTCCTTGTAGAAGGAATCCGCCTTTCCGTCGCTTAAAGCCAATACCTTGCGCTGAATCCAAGCTTACGTACTGAAGGCCAGAACCGGCTGAGGCAGGAATGCTTCGGCATCCTCGTCCGTTTCCGCTTGCTCGTCATGGCTCAGGCTCAACAGGGATTGGACCACTTCGGCGGCGCTGTAAGTCTCGCGTCCGGGAGCCAGGAAACGGGCGATGGTGTTCAGGTCGTCGCCCACTGTCACCAGCGCGGGTTCGACTTGATTGCCTGGACGTGTCTGAGCAAGCCCAATGTTGGCCATAAGGGCATTGCACAGGCACTTGCGCCCAACGGTGTCTTCAATCTTGCCACCCTTTGAGAGGTAGTTGGCCACCGGCTCGGCGGCGCAACGATAGCCGATGTTGCCGTCGGGCGCTGCGTAAGGCTCACGCAGGTAGCCGAGATCGCAGACGCGTTTCCGCTCCTGGTAGACATTGAGCGCGGAAGAGGTGCCTTCTAACAGGGCGACCTTGAAAGGAAATCCGGTGGGCGAGGCCAGGGGGTCGGTAAACACCTCACCGGCGCCGGCGATGGCCTGGTTCATAAGGGCCTTTTTCAGGTCGGGACTCATCCCCGATTCCTCACTGAAGGCGAACGCAGTACCGACCTGGATGCCCGCGGCCCCCTGGTCGAGTGCCTGGCGCAGGGCCTGCGCATTCCCATAGCCGCCCGCCAGCCAGAAAGGCACGCCCAATTCCCGCAGGTCCGGGATGCTGACCCGGTCGCGCTCACCGTAGATTGGTTCGCCGGCAGCATTCAGTTGCAGCTTGCCGCGCGGAGGAGCATTGTGGCCGCCAGCTGTGGCGCTCTCGATTACCAGCCCATCGACCCGGCCGTTGGCGCGCCGAAGCATGGTGGTCGCCAGGGTGTTGGAGGAGACGATGGCCAGAAACCTGGGCCGGGAGAGCTTGGGCAGAGGACCCTCGACATAATCGGCGGGGTTGAAGTGCATCTGCGTGTCCATGCTCGGCGCCGCGCCGGCCACAGCCAATTTGTACTCTGCGGACTGCTGCGCGGCATAGTTATCGAGTATGCCGGGAATGTGGAGGGGAATGCCTGCACCCATCAACACATAGCCAACACCGGCCAGCATGGCTCCGTAGAGCGAGGCCAAGTGAGGCAGTTGCACCTTCTCAAGGAAATTGACGCCCACATCATTGGGGTGGTTCTCGCGAGCCAGAAAGACTTCGACAAAGTTCGACACCATGCACAGTTCAATCAGCTTACGAGGCTCGACCTTCTGGTGCATAGCCGTGATCGGGTAGGGAGCGGTGGCCGGCTTGCCGCCGGGGACAAAGTACTCCTGCCAGATTCTTTTGGCCATTTCGGGAAACGGAAAAGCATCCAGTCCCCGGCGCATGTAGCCGCCTAAATCGCCATCGGCAAGGCGACGCACGAAGACCTGGTCGAGCGCCGTTCCGGAGACGACGCCAAGCTGGCCGAGCCTGGAGACGGCGTTGGCAAGGCGCCAATTGGACACCCCGACCCCCATGCCGCCCTGAATAATCTTGGGAAACTGGACCATTCTTAAATTGTTTCACAAATCAAGAAAATTCCTGGATTTTTATTTCATATAAGTAAGAGAGATAGGTACCAGAGTGTGCAATTTTGGACATCGCACGGCGAGGGGATATGAATTTTGCGTCGCGGAGAGCCCGGATGCGGCATGACGGCCTACGGCCCAGGAGATTCGTCGAATGCTTGCGCCATGCCGGGATAAAAGGCCAGATAGCAACAAATGAGTAAGTTCAGCGCCATGGTGAGAGCGAGTGCGGCCTGCTGCGGCCCGGTTAGCGGGATGGGCTGCCCCGCCGCCCAACTGCCAAACAGATTGGCTGCGGTTTCAGCTACCGACGCCCCGGACATGAACATGGCGTACCAGCGCGCACGCCAGTCCCGGGACCACCACCTCCAGCCGACAAAGGCGTAAAACACGGCCGAAAGAAGGAAGGCTACCTCCGGCGGCAAGGGCTCGGGAACCGGTGCGAAATGGGCCGCGAGAAAAGCCGAGAATTGGGCGTCGGGGAGTTCCCACACAATGATCGCAAGGAGCAAGTTGATCCCCGCGCGAAGGAAACAATACCAGGCGTAGAGAGTGATCATGAGCGGCAGCTTGATCTGCCTCAACTTGCCCCGGTCCTGCAGCGCGGCGGGCATTGGCATGGGCGGCCGGACGATCCCTTTTATTCTGGGCGGCTCGGGCGATCGAAACTGCTGAGTCATGCTTGCTCCAGTGAAATGTGGCCATGAAGGTGGTGGTGAGTCAGCGGGTCAGTGAGTTGAGTTTAGGCTGTTGGAAGATTCAACAGCGGCGCAAAGCGGACCATGGTTGGCTGCCGTGAGCTAAACGGCTGCACCGAACCTAGCCGAAAACCTGACCAATGAACCAACCACCAGAATATCCAGGAAGAAGTCCACGGCCAGAATGCACTGCACAAGCACAGGCGTGGAAAGACCAAACGCACGCAGGGTCATGAACATGAACAGGAGCCGTAACATGGCGAAACCCGATACGGCTATGGTGGCACGGCGAACCCAGTTATTCATGTCGAGGAGACCGAAACCGGTTGCGGCATAGTAAACACCAATTCCGGCAGTGATCTCCGTAGCTGAACTTAGCTGTGAAGCATGGGGGGAAGGAATCCGCCGCGTGATGAGAAAGATGATCATCCTGAGGATTGGGTGAGCAGCCAGGCCCACAGCCTGATTCGACCACGACACGGCAACCGCGATGATGAGGAAGAACGCCCTGAAAAGCTGATACGACGCCACCGCAGTGACCTGAAATGGACGTAGCTCGGATGGAAGCGCTTTTCGCCGGGTCTGAAGTTTCAGCTTGAGGAAGGGTGACATTCCCTCGGGCGGCATCACGGTTCCCAACAATGGTGGAGGATCAATTCCTCCATAGAGGGGAACCAACTGGCCCCATATCGGAGCCATCTTCTCGCGAAGCCGATAGGTCAGGCCGTAGGTTACAGGTTTGTAGCCGCCTTGGAATTTATTTCGCAATACGGGTCTGTCCTTGTATGCGCTCAAGGGGAGAGTATCACAGGAGTTATGAGTGAGTTTAGAGTTTTTCGCGCAGGAAACTAATGACATGATCGGCCTGAACCACGCCCACCATATGGCCCTGGGCATCCACTACGGGGAGCGCGTGCAGGTTGTACTTATCGAAGATTTCAGCCAACTGGTTTTGGCGGGTATCCGCGGGGCAGGAGAGGACACGATGCTCGGTGAGCACCGAGAGGCGCGCCTCAGGCTGCGCCATGACCAGCCGGGCTAGCGGGATGACGCCATGGAGCACTCGCTTCTCGTCGAGCAGGTAGATCTCCGTGACGCTCTCAGGATCGCCGTCAAAGGTACGCAGGGCCTGGACTGCATGAGCGACAGTGGAGTCCAACCCCAGGTAGACGAAGTCCGTTGTCATGCAGCCGGCGGCGGAGTCCTCATCGAATTCGAGTAGCTCGGAAACCTCCTGGCGTTCCTCGGGCTCCATCTCTTCGAGGATGGCGTCGGACTGCTCCTCGGGCAGTTCGGCCAGCAGGTCGGCGGCAGCTCCGGGGTCCATCTCCTCGACGATGTCGGCAATCCGCTCCTCGTCCAGCTTCTCGAGGAGCGACTTCTGCAGCTTGGGATCGACCTCTTCAAGAGCCTCCGCGGCCACCTCTTCATCCAGCGAGGTGAAGACCGCCTCCCGCTCGGCGGGAGCCAGATCCTCAAGAATCTCGGCCAGGTCGGAAGGATGCATGGCGGCCAGGCGCTCATGCTCGATGCGCAGTTTGACGCGCCGCGCGGGATCGACCTCGATGACATTCACAAACTGCCAGGGAATGCCGCGCGCCCTGAATTTGCGGGAGAGCCCCTCCAGCGAGGCGCGAGGCAACATGCCCTTGAAAACCCTGCGGAAGGCGCCGCGCAGGCCTACATCGACCTCGGCCACGCGCAACAGGTGAGCGGCGCCCTGCCCCATCCACTCCAGGTCGACGTCGTTGACGCGGACTACCTTGCGGCCATGAATATCGATGATCTGGCGGTCTACCAGGTCCTGCTGCAGGTAAAGATAGTTGCCCTGATCCTGGAGCGGCACAAGGGTGCCGGAAGAGCGCAGTTCGAGGGTGCCGGAAGGGGTTTCCATCACGTCCTGCGAAGGCACAATGCACAGTCCGGTGCGAGTCTTGAGCACCAGGCCGGCCACCTTGCCGGCATCCGGACCAGTGGCCACAGCCACGTCTTTGAGCCGTCCGCGCAGGTGGCCCTGGGCGTCGGTCACCGGG
This sequence comes from Acidobacteriaceae bacterium, assembly GCA_003165075.1. Classification (GTDB taxonomy): domain Bacteria; phylum Acidobacteriota; class Terriglobia; order Terriglobales; family Acidobacteriaceae; genus Telmatobacter. Next base: position 48,018 of record PLSM01000116.1, read on the forward strand.
GTGCCGAGCAGCGCGGTGAGGCTGACGCGGGCTGAGGTGCGGTGCTGCATGAAGTGAGTGTATTCTCTCCGGTTTACCGTTGCCAGCCGCGAAGCATCGGCATCAAAGAACGGGTAACTGAGTGAACAAGCGCGAGAGAGGGCGGCTTTTGCTTGACACAATGAGTTCCAGCTATGAAACTGCGAGCAAGGTTCCCCGGGGCTGCAGAGAGCAATAACCCCCACTTCCATTTGAAACTGGTGGAGACGATCGCTGTGGAGAAACCCAGATCAGCCAGGCTCAGCTTTGCGCTTAGCTCCACGATGGACAGCGTGAGCGAGGTAGAGGCCGCCGCAGACAAGCTGGCGACCGAGGCCGGCCTCGAAGAGGACGAGCGCTTCCACGTGACGATGGCGGTGCGCGAAGCTGCCGTGAACGCTGTGCTGCACGGCAACGACTACGATCCCGCCAAGCAGATCACAGCCAGTTTTGAGAACACCGGCAAGTCGCTGGTGTTTACCATCGCCGATGAAGGCCGAGGGCTGAACCCGGACACGATTCCCGACCCCCTGGCCCCGGAAAACCTCTTGCGCGGCACCGGGCGGGGCATCTTTCTTATCCGCGCGCTGATGGATGAGGTACACTTTCGACAACTGCATCCCGGAACCGAATTGACGCTGGTGAAACATCTGGCGCCGGCAAGCGAAAAGACGTAGTGTACTTTTGCGAGCCGCTCCCGGGGGGCGGACAATGGCATTCAACTCCTGCTCAGGGTTCTAACTGGCTGAGGCTTTCCTCTAAACTTGCACCGCATAAAGGTGCTATAACCGTATTACCCAAAAGGAGGATTTTCCGTGGCACTTTCTATTGCTTCCCGTGAAGTGGACGGTGTGACCGTTCTCGATCTCAGCGGGCGGATCACTCTGGGCGAGGGCAGTGTGCAGTTGCGCGAGTCCGTTCGCGACCTGATTAGCAAGGGATCAAAGAGCGTCCTGCTGAACATGGGCGACGTGAACTATATCGATAG
>PLSM01000116.1:49033-64323 GCA_003165075.1 Acidobacteriaceae bacterium
CGCCATCGCTTCATTCAAGTAGCCTGCCACGGACTGTAGTCCGGCGGTACATGCTGAAAGGGCCATCCCGTCAACCGGGATGGCCCTTTTAATTGGGCGCGAGAAGAACTAAAACTTTACATTGGGCACGGTTTGCGCGGCCGGGCTGGCGGTAAAGAAAGCGTTGTTCTGCTTGAAGCCGGCGATACCCGCCCAGATGCTGTTGGGGAACTGGAGCACGAAGGTGTTGTAGTTCTGCAAGGCGTCGTTGTAGCGCTTGCGAGCTACGCTGATGCGGTTCTCAGTGCCCGACAGTTCGTCCTGCAGGCGCATGAACTGGTCACTGGAACGCAATTGGGGGTAGTTCTCAGTGAGCAGCAGCAAACGGCCCAGCGCGGAATCGAGCTTTCCATTGGCCTCGATTTTGGCCTGCGGGCCCTGGGCATTCAACATGCCTGCGCGTGCATTGGCGATATCGCCAAAGACCGTGCTCTCTTCCTTGGTGAAGCCTTTTACGGTTTCAACCAGGTTGGGAATCAGGTCGGCACGCCTCTCCAACTGCACATCCACCTCAGACCACGCGGCCTTCACGGCCTGGTCATTGGCCACCATCTGGTTTTTTGCGCTCACATAGCTGGCAAAGACCATGAGAACGGCCAGCACCAGCACGCCGACAACTCCAAGGGCAATCCAAAGTCCACGAGCCATAATGTTTCTCTCCTCCGGCTTCCACGCGGGAAGCCCCTTCAAAAAAAACAGAATTCTGAAGAACTACCAGCTTCCTCCGGCGCCACCCCCGCCAAAGCCGCCACCACCAAATCCACCAAAACCGCCGCCTCCCCCGCCGCCGAAACCACCTCCGCCACCAAAGCCGCCGGTCATCCGGGGTCCGCCCAAGCCACTGGAAATGAGGCCCAGGCCAAACAGGATGCGCATCACCGAGAAACCGCCAAAGAGCAGGAAAAGGATGAGGAACGGGATCAGCCGGAGTAGCGCCGGGGCGTGCGCTGTTTGCCGCTGAGGCGGCAGCACAGGCTGGTTGTCCAGTGTGACCTTGGCGTCGTCGGCGATGACCTGGGCAACCTGGCCCACGGCCAGGGTAATGGCGCTGTCATAGTCGCCCGCGCGCAGGTAAGGGACCATGGTGCGGCCGATGTCGCCCACCTTGCCGTCGGGCAGGATGCCCTCAAGACCGTATCCGACCTCGATGCGGTACTTGTGATCGTCGACGGCGAGAAAAACGAGCGCACCGCGATCGGAACCCTTGCGGCCCATCTTCCACTTGTCTTCAAGCTGGTTGGCGTAGTCGGCGGCGTCCTCGCCATCCAGGGTGTGGATAATGACCACTGCAACCTGGGCGTTGGCCTGGGAGTGGTCAAGCTGGGCGCAGATGCTGTCCAGTTGGGCGACGGCCTGGGGCGACAAGACATGGGCATAGTCGCTGACGTAATCGGTGGGCTTGGAAAGGTCCTGGACCCGCTCGGCCATTGCGGGGATGGAAAAAATGGAGACCAAAGCCGCCAGAAGCAGCGGAAAGCCGGTCGAAAGTGCGCGGCGAAAACCTTTCATCGCTCTTAATTGTACGTGGGCGCGGGGACAAAGGTTCCCCATAGCGGTTCCACGGTTGCTGTACTCAGGAGCCACAGCCGCTAAGCGGCCTTTTCCCTCAAGAAAAAGCCACATTGCACAGCACCGGCAAGGGTCCGTGAATTGTGGAGCCGCTCTAACGGTGGGAGGACGCCCCGGGGCCAGGAATTGCTAGGGCGATTTCGTCCGTGCCACTACACTGGAAGGGAAATGACAGAGAATAAGCCACCCATCGCCAACCCCGAGCACACCGAAACGCATCTCCACGGCGCGGTTCTCAGTGACGACTACGCATGGCTGCGCGACAAGCAGAATCCAGAGGTCGCGGCCTATCTGAAGGCCGAGAACGAATACGCGGAGGCGGAGACGGCTGCGCTGGCGGGACTGCGCGACGAACTCTACGAGGAGATGTTGAGCCACATCAAACAGACCGACATCTCAGTTCCCTTCCGCGAAGGCGACTGGTGGTACTACACGCGCACCGAGCAGGGGCGGCAATATGCCATCCATTGCCGCAAGTCCGGCTCGGCCTCGGAGCCCGGCGCGGACGCGGCGGAGCAGGTGATCCTGGACGGCAATGAACTGGCCAAGGGACACGCATTTTTCGCCATTGGCGCCACCAACATCACGGACGATGGGCGGTGGCTGGCCTATACCACCGACACCACGGGCTTTCGCCAGTACACGCTGCACATCAAGGACCTGGACACGGGCGAGACGCTGGGAGGCCAAGTGGAGCGGGTGGGCTCAGTGGTCTGGGCAGCCGACGGCCGCACCCTCTTCTACACCGTGGAGGACGAGGAGCAGAAGCGCCAATACCAGATGTGGCGGCATACGCTGGGCACGTCGCACGGCGAGGACGCGGTGGTCTACCAGGACGATGACGAGCGCTTCAACCTGGCTGCCGGGCGAACCCACGACGGCGCGTTCGTGGTGCTGGAATCGGCCAGCCACACGACCACCGAGTCACGCGTGCTGGCGGCCGAAGATCCGCTGGGCACCTTCACGCTGATCTGCCCGCGCGAAGACGAGCACGAATACTCCGTCGACCATCGCAACGGCATGTGGTTCATCCGCACCAACGATGCGGGACGCAACTTCAGGCTGGTGACCGCGCCGGTGGCCGCGCCGGGTCGCGAGAACTGGGTGGAACGCATTCCACACCGCGACGGCGTGATGCTGGAAGATCTGGACCTGTTTGCCGGCTTCTATGTGACCTGCGAGCGCGAAGACGGGCTGCCGCGCCTGCGGCTGTGGCTCTTTGCAGACGATGGACCGGAAGCCGCACCGGCGGGCGAGATTGCTTTCCCCGAGCCGGCTTACAGCGCCCAGCCGCACATCAACCGGATCTTCGATACGACCATGTTTCGCTACGCGTACCAGTCGCTGGTGACGCCGAGTTCGGTCTACGAGTACGACATGCGCAACGGCGAGTCCACGCTGCTGAAACAGGTTGAGATTCCGGGCGGCTTCGACCGCAGCCTGTACGGCAGCGAGCGCGTGCACGCGACGGCTGCGGATGGCGCGCAGGTGCCGGTGTCGCTGGTGTACCGCAAAGACAGCCGCGAACCGGGGCGGAACGCGCTGTATGTGTACGGCTACGGCTCCTATGGATACTCGCTGCCGCTGGGCTTCAGCTCGAACAGGCTCAGCTTGCTGGATCGCGGAGTGGTGATGGCCTATGCGCACATTCGCGGGGGCGGCGAGCTGGGCAAACCGTGGCACGATGCCGGCAAGATGCTGGCCAAGCGCAACACGTTTACTGATTTCATTGCCGCGGTGGAGTACCTGACGATGGAGGAGTACGGCGATCCGGCGCGTGTGGCCATCGAAGGCGGGTCGGCCGGCGGGCTGCTGATGGGCGCGGTCACCAACCTGCGGCCGGATCTGTTTCGCGCCGTCATCTCCCATGTGCCGTTTGTGGACGTGATGAATACGATGCTGGACGCCTCGCTGCCGCTGACCGTGCCGGAGTATGAGGAGTGGGGCAATCCCAACGAAGAGACTTACTTCCGCTACATGCTGAGTTACTCGCCTTATGACAACCTGAAGGCGGGGAGTTATCCTTCGATGTTAATCAAGACATCGCTTTACGACAGCCAGGTGATGTATTGGGAGCCGGCCAAGTATGTGGCAAAGTTAAGGACATTGAAGACGGATAACAATCCGTTACTGCTGGTGACTAACATGCAGGCGGGGCACGGCGGGGCGAGCGGACGGTATGACTATTTGAAGGAGATCGCTCTCGACTATGCGTTCCTGCTGAGGGAGTTGGGGATTGTGGGTTAGTCTGTGTATGTTCCAACTTTGGGTCCTAATGAAATGGCCTGGGGTGCCCCAGGTCTCGGGGTCCCCGGTGACAGGTCTTCGTCGCTGGGGTGAGGATTCGCCTTTGAGACCTGGGAGACTACGAATCCACACGGGCGGCGTACTAACCCACCTCAACGTGCTCGGCCTCTAGTTCCGGGAGCCGCGACTTATGCGCCCAAAGGCCCAGGCTGGGCTTGGCGATGAAGAAGATTTCTTCGCCGTCTACCTTGTTATAGCCATGGCTTAGCTTGGCGGGATCGTAGCGCTGGAGCATGGTGGCCAGGTCTCCGTAACCGAAACCTACGCTTTCAATCTCTTGCCTGGTGAGGTGGCCGGGGCACCAGGTGATGGTGAAGCGGCCTTCAGAGGAAGCGTGGATGAGGTGCGCGGCGGCGCCTAACTCGGCGGCCAGATCGGCGTTGGCTTTGACCGCTGCAATGATCGCGGGAGTGCCGCGATAGCCGTATTTGCGGATCATGGCGTCGATGGCTTTGTCCTCGCCGAATTCCCTTACGCCGGGCGCGAGCACAATCAACTCCGCACCGTCTGCCAGCGCCATCCGGGTGCGATAAATGCCCTTGCTGCCGATCCATGTGGAGTGAAACTCCTCGGCATCGAGATAGACGACAGCCTTGTGGACCGGCTTATCGAGGACCTCGAAGTTTACCTTGAGACTGAGTTCGGCGGCGCGATGGTAACACTCGACGTCATCGCCGATAAACAGACCGCGAACCGCCAGTTGGCCGTTGGCCCTGCGGCCCACCACGGTGAGCACATAGACGATGGGCAAGTGGCGCAGAAAATGGTCGGCGGCATAGTTGAGCATGTTGCGCACGGGATTGACGGCGCGGCCCATGATCCGCTCCAGGCCGTAGACCGCGCTCAGATAGTGGCTGGGGTTGATGAAGTCGCGGCCGCCGACGCCTACCAGGATGTTCTTGGTGTAGTTCGCCATGCCGATGATTTCATGAGGCACAACCTGGCCGAGGGAGAGAATCAGGTCAAAGCCGCCCTGGGTGAGTAGACGGTCGACCTGTGCCGGAATGGCATAGTTGAGCTTGCCTTCAGACTGCTCGCGCATATACTCTGCCGGAACCTCGCCGACAGTCTCCACATCGGTACGCCAGTTGTGCACGCGGAAGAGCGATTGGGGCATATCGCCAAACATGTGCTCCAGTTGCTCAGGCGGCATGGGCGTGTGGGTGCCGATGGCGGGCATCACCGCCTGGAGCCGGTCGCCATAGTACTTCCACGCCATGCGCGTGAGCTTGCCGGCCTGGGAGTAGAAGCGGGTCATGTCGGGCGGCACGGCAAGCACGCGGTGGCGCGCGCCCAGCTTGGCCAGACTGTCACATAGCAGGTCATTCAACTGCGGGAAAGATAGGTCGGTGTCAACGCCGCCGACGGCGCAATAGAGGCTCATGCCGATAACTCTACACCTTCGGCTGTGTCCCTTGCAGGTGCGGGCGCGAAGCGAATCTGTAGCCCGCGCAGGACTCCGCGCTTATTCAATGTACCGGGCGAAGGCCTCGATCTGGCGCGCCTGATATTCGCGCCGTTCGACGGGCGAAGAGAGAACCGTGGAAGTGGACGTAGCGCCCAGGGCAGAGAGCTTGTCAATGAGGGCCTCAAGGTGGCGCACTGAGACCACATCCGCTTCAATAACAAAGGATTCCGCGCCGGTGATGCGATGGCAGCGGCTGATCTCAGAGAGTTCCTTGATGGCCGCCACGGAGCGGCTGACCTGCAACTCGCCCCCGGGAATGGTAAGGCGCACCACAACCCGAATGGGGACGCCAAGCTTTGCGGAGTCGAGCGCGGCGTGGTAGCCAGTGATGATGCCCGCTTCCTGCAGGCGGCGCACACGCTCGGCAACAGCGGGCGTGGAGAGGCCAACCTTTCTGCCGAGTTCCGCAAAGGATTGGCGGGCATTTTGTTGCAGGCCTTCCAGGATCTTCCAGGCAATCGAATCTAGCTCGACGACGTTGGGTACGGTTTTATGCGCCATGTGCCAGCAATCCTTAAGTCGCTCTACCATTATCCTTAATTTCGTTAAGTACCGATACGCCTTTTCCTTCGAATTCCTATTTTCTGGTCCGCCCGCCAAGCCTATCGTAACCAGTAGCCGGGAACGCTTCCCCCTTCCTCCCCCACCTTACTTCGTTTCCGGCGCAGGAGGTCACGGTATGAGCGCTCGCTCACACTCTGCGTCCACCCAGTTCATGACCCAGACAGTTGCCGAAGCGCTTCCTGCAGGTACGAATTTTTTGCCGCTGAAGGGAGCGGATCACGTGGAGTTTTACGTGGGCAACGCGCGCCAGGCGGCGTACTTTTACCGGGCCTCGTTCGGCATGTCGCTGGTGGCCTGCGGGGATCCGAGACAGGCCGGCGCGATCGCGCATCGTACGTGGTGCAGCAGGGCAAGATTCGCTTTGTGCTGACCACCGCCCTGCGCAGCGGGAATGCGATCGCAGAACACGTGAACCGTCACGGCGACGCGGTCCGCGTGGTGGTGCTGTGAGTGGACGACGCCCGCATGGCCTGGTACGAGACGACCAGCCGGGGCACCATCAGCGTGGAAGAGCCCCATTTTCTGCCGGACGAAAACGGCGATGTGGTGGTGTCGAGCATTCGCACTTTTGGCGACACAATTCACACCTTTATTGGGGAATATCTGGATTACTATCCCGGCCCCGGCGACTTAGTCGCGACCGGGTCATCTTGCGCGGTTATACCCAGAAGGCGGGCCTGCCAAGAATCGGATTCGGCGAATGCGCGGGAACGATTCTGGGAGCCGTTCCCGCTTGATGAATCAACCGGCAAGATTGGGGCTATAGCCGCTTTCGCAAAGATCACAATCCCTGTGAAATTGCAGGGCCCGGAACTAATCCGGACCCAGAGCTTAAACTGTAACTTGAACCAGCACAACGATACATACTGCTTTGAAACCGACACGATTCAGGAGCAGGGCGCGATGAAAGCCTGGCCGGAGGGAGAGATGTGCGTTGAGCGTAAGGACGCGGACCGAATGGATACTTCCGATTTTTTTGACTCCTCCGATCCGCTGGTGAAGGCGTTCGCCTTGGCAGCGGAGTGGCACCGTAATCAGACGCGCAAGAACTCCGGCGCGCCCTATATTTGCCACTTGATGCAGGTGAGCGGCCTGATCCTGGAATACGGCGGCACGAAGGAGCAAGCCATCGCCGGACTTTTGCACGATGTACTCGAAGACTGCGGGCGGAGTTACCAGCAACAAATCCGCGATTGCTTTGGGGAGTCAGTGACGAGAATGGTGCTGGACTGCAGCGACGGTTTTGCAGGAGAAAAGACTGCTCTCGCGTGGCGTGAGCGCAAAGAGCAGCATTTGAAGTTGCTGGCCAAGGCTGGGGCCGACTCTTTGTTTGTGTACTGCGCGGACAAGGTGCACAACGGACGCACGATTCTGGACGGGTTGTGGAATGAAGGGCTCACGGTATTTGAGCGTTTCAAAGGACGGAAAAATGGAACGCTGTGGTACTACGGGGAGATGAGCAAGCTGTTGAGTGCGCGCTTGACCGATATCGATGGCGCGCGAATGGCAAGAGAACTGGCGCGAATTCTGGATGCGATTGAGAGCAAGGTACTGGAGTTGGACTCACTGGTTTGAGAGCATGCTTGCAGTGCCGCAGGGACTTAGTGCCGTGCAATTAAGATAGGGGCAAGATGAAAGCCGTAAGAGCGATTGCGCAAAGGCTGTGCCGCATGGATGTTCTGGCGGCCGGGTTGCTGGGGATAGTTGCACAGTTTGCGGTGAGCGCGGGCGCGCAGGTGGAATATGTCGACCCCACCATCGGCAATGTGGGAATTCTGCTGGTTCCAACGCGTCCGGCGGTTTTCCTGCCCAATAGCATGGTGCGCGTGTATCCCATGCGCGCGGATGCGCTGGACGATCGGATCGAGTCGTTTCCATTGACGATCAGCTCTCATCGGATGGACGAGTTATTCAGCATCATGCCGGGTGAAAGCGACAAGCCGGCCGCTTACGACCAGGAAGTTACAACGCCGTATTACTATTCCACTCGCTTCGATGATTCGCTCATCCAGACGGAGTTCTCGGCGACGGAGCGCTGTGGATACTTCCGCTTTACTTTTCCTGACGGCAAAGCCGCGGTGATCCTCGCCAACCGTCTGCAAGGTGACTTGGAGATAGAGGGCGGCGCGGTGGTGCGCGGCGAAGAGCAGTTCAGCAACATGAAGGCCTTTGTCTATGGTGAATTCAGCGTGCCGATGGCGCTGAAGGTGGAGAGTCTTGGCAACAAGAAGCGGGTTACCGCGTCAGCGCAAGGAACCAGGCTGCTGGACTTTCGCTATGGCATCTCGTTCATCAGCGTAGAGCAGGCAAAGAGAAACCTGGAACATGAGATTCCCGCGTGGGGCCTGGAGAAGGTGAAGGATGCGGGCAGGGCGCGGTGGAACGAAACTCTTGGCCAGATCACCGTGGGAGGCGGCACGGAAGCGCAACGAAGAGTGTTCTACACCGCGCTGTATCGCTGCTTCGAGCGCATGGTGAACATCACGGAAGACGGCCATTACTACAGCGCATTCGACCACCAGGTGCACGAGGATAAGCGCACGTTCTACGTAGATAACTGGCTTTGGGATACGTTTCGCGCGCTGGAGCCGCTGCAAACCCTGCTGAACCCGGAGATGGAAGCGGACAAGATTCAGTCGTATGTGCGCATGTATCAGCAGTCGGGCGTGATGCCTACATTTGCGGAGTTGACAGGGAATAATGCGTGCATGAACGGCAATCATGCCGCGCCGTGGTTTGCCGATGCATGGTTCAAAGGGGTGCGAAACTTCGACGTGCAGACGGCCTTTGAAGGCGTGCGCAAGAGATCGCTGGAAGTGACGATGCTGCCTTGGAGCCTGGCTCCGCGAGGCCCGCTGGACGAGTTCTATGCCGTGCACGGCTACATGCCGGCGTTGCGGCCCGGAGACAAGGAGACTGTGCCGGGAGTCGATAAGTTCGAGAGGCGCCAACCTGTACCAGTCACGCTTGAAAACAGCTTCGACGATTGGAACATTGCCCAGCTTGCCCGGGTTCTACATAGGGCGGAGGACGAGAAGCTCTTTCTTCGTCGCGCGGCGAATTACAAAAACCTATTCCGCGCCGACAAGGGACTTATGTGGCCCAAGGACTCCGCGGGACAATGGATCGAACCGATGGACCCCAAGTTCAGCGGAGGAATGGGCGGACGAGATTATTACGACGAGAACAATGGCTACACCTACACCTGGGATGTAGCGCAGGACTTTGAAGGCTTGATTGCCTTGATGGGTGGACGGCAGAAGGCAGAAGCGAACCTGGATCAGCTTTTCCGCGAGCCGCTGGGCCGCTCACGATATGAATTCCAGGCGAAGTTTCCTGACTCCACATCGATGGCCGGCGAGTTCTCCATGGGGAACGAACCGAGCCTTGCCATTCCTTATATCTATAACCGGATGGGAGCGCCATGGAAAACGCAGAAGCGCGTTCGCATGCTGCTGGAGTCATTCTTCACCGATACGCTGCAAGGGATTCCGGGCGATGAGGATGGCGGCGGAATGAGCGCGTTCGTGGTGTTCTCGATGATGGGCTTCTATCCTGTCACGCCGGGAATTCCAATTTACGACGTAGGCAGCCCAGTCTTTAATAAGGTGACAATTCGGCTCAAGAACGGAAAAGAATTCTCCATCGTTGCGCACAATGCTTCACACGACAATAAGTATGTTCAGAGCATCCGTCTCAACGGGCAACCTCTGAACCAGGTGTGGTTTCGTCACGCGGATATCGCCAATGGCGGCATGCTCGAAATGACGATGGGTAATACGCCGAACACGTCGCTGGGCGCGGATACGTCGAGTTTTCCGCCCTCTTCACTCGCGGTTAAACCGGAAGACTACGCGCGATAGAATCGGCTCTTCAGGGCTGTAGAAAGAACGCATTTATAAGTGGCTTTACTTACGGCTTCCATGGTACGATTCCCGCCAATACAGCGGAGCCCTTTCTTGGCAAAGCATGGACGGGCTCGTTATTTGGGGTGGATGGAGTGCTTGCGTAATGGAAGCGCGGCGGGAGAGTAAGAGCCCGCCCGAACGGTTTAGAAGTGATTGAAATTGTTTGGGATAGGCACTACGGAAGAGAGCGGAACCGGCATCATCCTAGCGCCGGAAGCAGCACCGAAATACCGTGGACAACGTAACCCAAACTCGTCAGCAGATGGCCCTGAAGTAATGTTGCCGGTGCTGAGTGGGTGAATTACGGTACAGAGGCGTACTGAGAAACCCAAAATGCATGGGTGTGGATTCTCAGTCTCAGGTGAACGATGGGACTCCTCAGTAGTCGCAGCCAAGCGGTGCCGGAGCACTACACCGAAACCTACTTTTGGCTTAGCTCCGCCGTTAGCAAAAAGAAGGAACCGGTGCGGGACACGGTGACCGTGGCGGCTGAACACGCCGCAGTGAACCCGGCGCAGGAAGGGTCGTCCCAGGCGCAGAGGCAGCCGGAAACTGGTCGACCGCTCTTCACCTCGCCCGAGTTGTAGAGAGCGAAGGCCCAGACTGTAGCCGTTACGCGACCGCAACGTGACCTATGCCTTGTGCAGGTCAGGCAATCCCTCGAAAAGGTCTGGATACACCCGATCGTGAATAAGGCGAATCCAACACTGGTTCGCGCCGGTCTGTAATGCCCCCAATCCATAACTCAGGAACCGTCTGCTAAGATGCTGGCGCGGCGAAGTTCACATCCCCAGTGGTGCTGAGGAACGAGGGGTAGCGGAGTCTGCCGCAGGATGAAGGAATGCAGGAGACGATGATGAAAGATCAGACAACGGGTTCCAATCCGCTTTCTCCACTTACCCGGCGAAACTTTCTCAAGGCAGCCGGAGCTGTGATGATCCTGCCGCGCAGTGCGTGGGCGGGCACCGGGCGCGCTTCAGCCTCTAATCGCATTACCCTGGGCGTAATGGGCTGGGGCATGATCGGGCCAAGCAATACCAAGTCATTCCTGGCCGAGGGAGATTGCCAGGTGGTCGCGGCTTGTGACCTGGACAAGAATCGTCTGCAGACCGCGGTGGACACCATCAACGGCCACTACGGAAACAAGGATTGCGCGGTCTATCACGACTATCGCGAACTTCTGGCGCGGGACGATATTGACGCCGTCATGATCGCGATTCCAGATCACTGGCACGCGCTGGTGGCCACGGCGGCCGCAAACCGGAAGAAGGATATCTACGGCGAGAAGCCGCTGGCCAAAACCGTTGCCGAGCAGCAGGCTATTGTGAAGGCCGTGGAGCAGAACAATGTGATCTGGCAAACCGGATCCTGGCAGCGTTCCCTGCCCAACTTCCACAAAGCCGCGGAGATTGTGCGCAACGGCCTGATCGGCACCGTCACGCGAGTCGAGGTCGGCTTGCCTGACGGCCACTACGACTTCGCCGGCAACGAGCCCGCGTTCCTGAAGAAGATGGCGTCGCTGCCCAACGCGCCCACCAGTCCTGCGCAAGTTGTGCCCGGCACCGCGGCGTGGAAGCTGGCCGTGACCGAGCCTCCGCCGGAGATCGATTATGAACGCTGGATCGGTCCCTCGCAGTATGAAGAGTACATTGAATGCCGGGTACACCTGAACTGGCGCTGGAACTACAACACCGGCGGCGGACAGTTGCTGGACTGGATCGGCCACCACGGCGACATCGCGCATTGGGGCCTGGGCTTCGACCTGAGCGGCCCGTCTGAAATCGAGGGCCACGGCGAGTTTCCGCCGACCACCGCCATTTGGAACACCGCGACCAAATATCGGATCGAGTGTACGTATCGCAAAGAAGTCACGCACTATCCCGGAGATGTGGCGATAACCATTGCCGGCGGCTACCCTGAGATCAAGAGTGGAACCAAGTGGATCGGAACGGATGGCTGGGTGTGGGTGGACCGAGAAAAGTTCGACGCCTCCAATCCGGAATGGGTCAAAGGTGACTCACTTCCCGACAATCTGCGCAAGGTGAAGCTCTACGAATCCCTCAACCATCAGCGTAATTTTCTGGATTGCGTGAAATCGCGCAAGCCCACCATCACTCCAGTGCAGACTGCGCATCACTCTACGCTTCCCGGACATCTGGGACTCATCTCCATGCTGGTAGGCCGCAAGCTGCAATGGGATGTGGCGGAGGAAAAGATTCTGAACGATAGCGCCGCCAGCGAGCTGCTGTCTCGTCCCTATCGCGCTCCGTGGCGATTGGCCTGAAACCAGCGTAGGAGACAGTGAAAAGCGGCCGGAGCGAAAGCGCGCCGCGTGGAATGCGGACGGGCCTTTGTGGTTGGGCGGCCTCGCCGGATTTTTGTGCCCAATGGATCATCTGTGTGGAGCTGGTCAAGGCCGCAGCCGGAGTGCGGCGCTTCAGCCGGACAGCCCGTGGATGCTCTGAGCGATACAATTGCGTCTGCTTGGAACTCCGGACGAAATCACCGCTGAAAGCTGGGTCGCGTGAATTACGAATCCTTTATCCTTCCGCAACAGTCGGCTCGGCCGCCCCGCGGGCGCCGCGTGGTTGTGCTCATTTTTGTGGTTCTTGCCTTGATCCTTTTCGGCGGTCGGACAGCCATATCGTATTACGTCGACTCGCTGTGGTTCGGGTCACTAGGATACGGAAGCGTGTTCTGGAGGACGCTGGGGCTTGAGTGGGCAGTGTTTGCGGCTTTCTTCGCCGCTACATTTCTGGTTCTCTATGGATGGTTTCTGGGTCTGAAGCGAGTCTGCGAACCGGAATTACGTGCCGCCGGCACGATCGTGATCGGCGCGCGCACGGTGAAACTTCCGGTGGAGAGCATACTGCGTTTCGGCGCGTTGCTGGGCGCGCTGCTGGTGGGATTGGCAACCGGCGCCAGCATGATGGCGGAGTGGTCACGATTCGCACTCTATTGGTTTGCACCGCGCGCTTCCGGCGGGCTGGTGGACCCCGTTTTCGGCAAGCCGCTGGACTTTTATTTTTTTACATTGCCGGTTTGGCAATTCGTCTCCGGCTGGCTGTTGATGCTGGCCATCATGGCCTGTGTGATCGCAGGCTTCTTCATTCTGATCACCGGCAGCGCGCGGTTATTCGCCGGGCGTTATGACGACTCCATGCTGCCGCCGTGGCGCGGCTTCTCGATTGCGTTTGCGTTTTTGCTGATCACCATCGCAATCCGCGTCTACATCAGCCGGTTCGAGCGGCTGCTGACCGATCACACCATCTTTGGCGGCGTGACGTATACAGACGCACACGTAATGCTGAGTGGCTGGCTGGTGATTTGCGCGGCGCTGATTCTTGGCGCCGCCATTGCGGCCGTGAACGTGGTAGCGCAGCCGCAAGCGCGCCGCCTTGTGGCTGCTCCGATGCCGGCCCTGGTCTGTTTTTTTACAGTGCAGTTATGTGGATGGTACGTAAGCAGTTTCATTGTGAAGCCTAATGAGCTGGTTCGTGAGCAGCCTTATATTGCGCACAACATTGAGTTCACGCGGCAGGCCTACGGGTTGGACCGGGTGACCCAGCACGAGTTTCCCGCCGAAACAAGTGTGGAGGCGACAGACGCGGCAAATAACCAGGCGACCCTCAAGAATATCCGGCTATGGGACTGGCACGCGCTGCAGGATACGCTGCGTCAGATTCAGGAGATCCGCACTTACTACGACTTTCCCGACATCGACATCGATCGCTACCAGATTGACGGCGAACAGCGGCAGGTAATGCTGGCGGCGCGCGAGCTGAATGTGGATAAGCTGCCCGAGAGCAGCCGCAACTGGATCAACGAGAAGCTCATTTATACCCACGGATACGGCATCACCATGAACCCGGTGAATGGGTTCACGCCGGAAGGGCTACCGACGCTGATGCTGAGCAATATGCCGATTCAAAGCTCGGTGCAGGGCCTGGCCGTCAAGCGACCGGAGATCTACTTTGGCGAGCTGACCAATACCGATGTGTATGTGAAGACGCGGCAGAAGGAATTCGATTATCCGCAGGGGCAGACCAACAGCCTCACTTCGTACGAAGGCGACGGCGGCATCCTGCTGGGAGGGTACATGCGCCGCCTACTGATCGCCTTTGACCGCGGCGATCTGACCAAGCTGCCCTTCAGCGACGACATCAACGGGCAAAGCCGATTGCTGATGCTGCGCAACGTAGAGGATCGCGTGAAGACCCTAGCGCCTTTCCTCAGCTTCGAAGCGGACCCGTACCTGGTGGTTGGCGACGACGGTCGGCTGACCTGGATGGTCGACGCATTCACGACCTCGGACAGCTATCCCTATTCGACCCACTTTCCCCTCGGCGGTGAACAGATCAACTACATGCGCAACAGCGTGAAGGTGGCTGTAGACGCCTACAATGGCGCCACCACGCTGTACGTATTCGACGCGCAGGACCCGATTATTGCGGCGTACCGGCAGATTTTTCCAGCGCTCTTCAAGGATGCGGAAGCCATGCCGGCGGACCTGCGCAGGCATGTGCGTTATCCCGAGATGCTGCTGAAGATGCAGGCGGCCGTGTACGGGCTTTATCACATGACGGACCCGGTGGTTTTCTACAACCGTGAGGATCTGTGGACGGTGGCTTCAGAAGTGGGCATGACGGACTCCGGCGAGCAGGCCGCGCAGCCCATGGAGCCGAACTTCGTACTGATGAAACTGCCGGGGGAATCGGCGGTTGAGTTTGTTGAGATTCTGCCCTTCACGCCGGCCAATCGCAACAACCTGATTGGCTGGTTTGCCGGGCGCAGCGATGGCGCGCAGTATGGTAATTCGGTGGTCTACAACTTTCCCAAGACGAAGCTGGTCGACGGCCCTTTGCAAATCGAAGCGCGAATCGACCAGAACGCGCAGCTATCGGGACAATTGTCTTTGTGGAATCAACAAGGCTCCCGCGTGCGGCGCGGAACGCTGCTGGTGATTCCGTGCGGGCGGGCGCTGATGTATGCCGAGCCGATCTACCTGCAGGCCGAGCGTAGCCCGATGCCGGAACTGCGGCTGGTGGTGCTGGCGCTGCAAGACCGGCTGGCCTATGGCTCGACCTTTGAGGCGGCCATGCAGTCGCTGTTTGGCGGAGAAGCCTCGTCGCTGAGCGCAGAGGCCGGCGCCGCGGGAGCGGGCACAAGCGCAGCCGCGCCGGGCAGTGCAGCCAAGCCCGGCGACGACCTGAACGCGCTGATTGCCGGGGCAGCCAGAGACTTGGCCGACTACCGGCACCTGACCGCGGAAGGCAAACTCGGCGAGGCGGGACAGAAGCTTGAGCAGCTAAAGAGCAAGCTCGACGCGCTGAACGCAAAGCAGCGGTGACAGCTGCGTGCTTTCTCATCCTTGCGGCAAAATCCAATATGCCGCAAGGATGGACACCCACATTAGAGCATTTTCACAAATGATG
>PLSM01000046.1 GCA_003165075.1 Acidobacteriaceae bacterium
GCGGCAACCCGGTCCCGGGCCCGACGTCCATCCTTCCCGCCGCCACGCTGGCCGCCGGTTTCGGCAGCTACGACGATGACGACGAAGAAGAGGATGACGACATCGAGCTTCCCGCGACGGAAACAGAAAGCTTCTAACCGGGGAACAGGGAGTAGGGCGCAGAGAACAGCCTGCCCTTACTCCTCCCTGAACTTTTGCAACACGGCTTTTGCAGTAAATGATTTTTGCAGTACACGGCACAGCCCTCAGCGAACCCCGTTCCCTGATCCCTGTTCCCTGATCCCTGATTTAGAGAGATACGACCATGCGTCATCGCAATGCAGGATTCAAGCTCGGACGCAACACCAGCCACCGCCGCGCGCTGTTGCGCAACCTGGTCACCTCGGTCCTCGTGGAAGACCGCGTGGAGACCACGGTGGCCAAGGCCAAGGCTGTCCGTCCGCACATTGAAAAGATGATCACCCTGGGCAAGAAGGGCGACGTGCATTCACGACGCCAGGCGCTCAGTTTCCTTATGACCGACGCAGCAGTCACCCGGCTGTTCGAAACCGTGGCTCCGCGCTACGGTGACCGCCAGGGCGGCTACCTGCGCATCGTCCGCACTGGCTTCCAGAAGGGCGATGGCGCCGAGACGGCCTTCATCGAACTGCTGGGCGCTGAAAAGCAACTTGAGGTCAAGCGCCAGAAGCGCGAAGACATCAAGGCCAAGAAGAGAGCCGAACTGGAAAAGCAGTTGGAAGAAAGCAAGAAGGAAGACGAAGCCAAGGGCGGCGAAGCGGCCGCGTAAAGCGACGCTTTCGGTCTGACCCTTCCCTTCACCTGGAAGGCGAGCACGGGCGTATCCCCACATGGGATGCGCCCGTGCTCGTTTTGAGGCCTGAATGGGGTGGATTCTCAGGTCAGGCAGGGAGGAGCCGCTCCACAATTCACGATTTCTTGCCGGATTCGTGCATGGACCGCAACAGGCGGCAGCGCGGACACGCCTTCTTCAAAGCACGGCCAGCCTCTTGCGTGCCGATAGCCGCAGAAATACGTAGAACACAAGTTGCAGCGCAATGGCTCCGCAGCAGTCCAGCAGTACATCCCACGCCGTGCCGGTGCGGTTGGGCAGCCATGTCTGGTGATACTCATCGGCGCTGGCAACCAAGGCTGTGCCGATGAGAGCGAGCGTGCCGTCCAGGACAAAGCCGGAACGCGGCAGTGTCATTCTCCAGGCGCGCAGCCATGTCAATCCGATAATGCCATAGCCCACAAAGTGTCCCGACTTCCGGATGACCAGGTGCACCTGACCCCAGCGGGCATTGCCGACTGGGCCAAAGAGTGATTCATAGAGCCAGCGCAAAGGGCCGTTGGTGCGATCGGCGCCAAAATAGGGGGTAGACTCGATGGCGATGAGGCCGATGGCCAGCGCGACGGGTAGCCACGCGCTGATCCAGAACGTGAGTCTTCGTCCATCGTCGTGGTGAGAATCCAATTGCTGCAGCCTTTCTCAAAAATGGGTCAGACAGCAGGTTCCGGCGCACGCGCTGCGGCAGATTGTGTGTGGCGCATCAAAGTGCGAAACCGAATGACAGCGACAAGAGGCTCGAACCAACCGCAGTGAAAAGCAAAAGCCACTACTCGACGTGGTAATTCGGCGCCTCACGGGTGATGATGACATCGTGGACGTGACTCTCGCGCAGACCAGCGCCGGAGATGCGCACAAACTGCGCTTTCTGCTGCAGATCGACGATGGACGAACAGCCCAGGTAGCCCATCCCGGAGCGTAGGCCTCCCACGAGTTGATAGATCATTGACTCCAGCGGCCCGCGATACGGAACGCGACCCTCGATGCCTTCGGGGACAAACTTGGCCAGGCGGTTCTGGCCGGAGCGCTCGCGCTGCACTACGCCCTCGCTTCCGGCTTCAGCGGCAGCCATGTCGGCCGCGCTCTGGAAGTAGCGCTCGCCCGAACCTTGGCTCATGGCAGTGAGTGAACCCATGCCGCGATAGCTCTTGAAGCTGCGCCCCTGGTAGAGAATGGTCTCGCCGGGGCTCTCATCCACGCCGGCAAAGAGCGAGCCGATCATGACCGAGCTGGCGCCGGCCGCGATAGACTTGGTGATCTCGCCTGAGTATTTGATGCCGCCATCGGCAATCACTGGTACGCCGCGCTCCAGGGCGGCGCGCGCGGATTCCGCGATGGCTGTGATCTGCGGCATGCCCGCGCCCGTGACCATGCGCGTGGTGCAGATAGAGCCCGGCCCGATGCCCACCTTGATGGCGTCGGCGCCGGCGTCGATAAGCGCGAGCGCACCTTCGTAAGTGGCTACGTTGCCGGCCAGCAGCCCCACATGGGAAAAATGCTTCTTGATGGCGCTGACCGCTTCCAACACCCGCGAAGAGTGCCCGTGCGCAGAGTCGATGGCCAGCACGTCTACCCGCGTGCGCACCAGTTCCGCGGCCCGTTCCAGAAAATCTCCCGTGGCTCCAATGGCTCCGCCCACGCGCAGCCGGCCCTTCTCGTCCTTGCTGGCGTTGGGATACTTCAACTTCTTCTGGATGTCCTTGACCGTGATCAGGCCCTTCAAATTGTACTGATCGTCGACCACCAGCAGCTTCTCGACGCGATGCTCGTGCAGGATCAGCTCGGCGTCTTCAAGCGTGGTGCCCACGGGAACAGTGATGAGGTCTTTCTTGGTCATCACGTCGCCCACGGGCACGTCGGTGCGGGTTTCAAAGCGCAAGTCGCGGTTGGTGAGGATGCCCACCAGCCTTTTGCCCTGGGTAACGGGAACACCGGAGATCTTGTAACGCCGCATCACCTCGAGGGCGTCGCCGATCATCTGGTCCGGTCCGATGGTTACCGGGTCAACGATCATGCCGCTTTCAGAACGTTTTACCTTGTCGATTTCGCCTGCCTGGTCGGCAATCGACAGGTTGCGATGCACAATGCCAATACCGCCCAACTGCGCCATGGCGATGGCCATGCGCGACTCCGTCACGGTATCCATGGCGGCGGACAGCAGCGGAGTGTTCAGTGTAATGTCGCGAGTCAGCTGGGTCAGCGTGCTCACTTGTGCCGGCGCCACGTCGCTGTAGGCGGGCACCAGCAGCACATCGTCGAAGGTCAGGGCTTCCGGGAGAGATTTGGCTAGCATTATGCTCTGATGCGCCTGGCGGACGGAGAAATCGAGTCCCGGGTACGGCAAGCGCTTTTGACTATTGTAACGGAGGGGACTGGGGCGGGCCTTCAGAGGGATTTGAATCAATCCATTAACCCTGGCTCCCAGTGCATCCCATAGATGTCCCTTTCAGTCTGGAATTCGTTCGAGAATACCCAATTTGCGCGCCATGCGTTGGGAGATACGCATGGGAATATGCTCCTGCTCCCCAAGCGTAAGGACCATGTACGGCAGCCACAAGAATCTTATCCTTCGCATTTGGATTTCTTCCCAAGGAATGCAAAGCTGTGGATGAGCAAAGCGAAAGGGAAGGCTCACGGAGATGTAAAGAGCATTCGTTGCGGCAACCATGCGGATCACGCTGCTGTAGTGCACTGAGAACCGCATATGTACGGTGTAGAAGAACGGTCCGGCGCTTCGGACCTCACCGTAAGGTTCAGACTGCGCACGGAAGCGCTTGGCAAGCGTATGCCACCCGCTCACAAAACTGATCACGAGGGACGCCAGAATCCAAACGGCTACAAAGAAGACCGGAAAGACGGGAAGGAAATAGAGCGACAGGTTATCCGGGCTGGCTTGCAACGTGCACCTCTTGAGAAATCGTCTCTCAAGCTGCCGGAGCCACCTTCTTTGCGGCCTTGAGCAGCACCCGAAGAGCTTCATTCACGGACTTCGCATCGGGAAAAGCTTCAGCTACATCGGGGCAAGCGTCACCATCACCCCATCCTGCGGGAAACGATCCGCATATTTGCCGCGAACACCGCCGCTCATGTCGTACTCCGGTCGCATGTTGTCGTTGAACTTCGCGGATTCATTTGTCTTCGGAGGCGTATCGTTCATTGACTCCCGCCCTCACACCCCCACCGGGAAGGGCTTGGGACTGGATTCTTCGTCGGTGTTCGCTCCGCCCGTGCGCCAGCGCTCGAAGCGCCCTTGTAGCAGGCTCATCAGCCCTGTATACCAGTAGCCGATGACGAACAGCAGCAGGAACGGCACGGTGAGGTAGTTATGGCGCAGGATGATGAAGTAAATGGCGGCGCAGAAGCCGCAGCCGATGGCCAGTTCGATCCAGGGGGTCAGCACCAGGCGCTTGCGATACTTGGAGGCCTGTGACTTTTCGCCCTTCTTGGCAACGCGGTACTTGGGGGTGCGGACGAAGGGACTCTTGAGGCCGAATAGAGCTTCCATCACCGCCTTGGCGTTGGTGACAGTGAGTCCGATGCCCAGAGCCATGAGGAAGGGCAGATAGAGCACAGTCTTGAGCCAAGTCTTGGGAAATAGCTCGCGCTGGCTCATCAGGTAAAAGACGGCAATCGAGAGCGTGGACGCGCCGAACAGCGGTACATCGAAGAGCAGCATCTGAAACCAGCCCTGATAGGAGCGCACGATGATGGCCGGAATCAGCAGCGCCGACATGATAATCATCAGCGGATAACTCAGGTTGGCGGTGAGGTGATAGACGGCCTCGAGCTTGATGCGGCGCGGCACATTGGCCTTGAACATGAGGGGCAGGACCTTGATGCTGGTCTGGATCAGTCCCTTGGCCCAGCGCGCCTGCTGGGTTTTGAAGGCCGTCATCTCGATGGGCAGCTCGGAGGGGCACTCGACCTCGGGGAGATACTTGAATCTCCAGCCGGCCATCTGCGAGCGATAACTCAGGTCGGTATCTTCGGTGAGCGTGTCATGCTGCCAGCCGCCGCCGTCGGTGATGGCCTGAATGCGCCACATGCCGGCGGTGCCGTTGAAGTTGAAATAATCGCCGGTGCGGACGCGGGCGCCGTGCTCGATGATGAAGTGGCCGTCGAGCAGGATGGCCTCGATCTGGGTCAACATGCTGTATTCGCGATTCATGTGCGTCCAGCGCGTCTGCACCATGCCGACACCCGGCTCGGCGAAGTGATGGATGACTTTCATCAGCCAGTCGGGCGGCGGGACAAAGTCAGCGTCAAAGATGGCCACAAACTCGCCCTTGGCGACTTTGAGGCCCGCATCGAGCGCGCCGGCCTTGAAGCCGTAGCGATTGGTGCGGTGAATGTAACTGATCGGGTTGCCTAGCGCGGCATAACGCGCGACGATGGCGGCAGCGACGGTGACGGTCTCGTCGGTCGAGTCGTCCAGGACCTGAATCTCGAGCTTCTCGCGCGGGTACTCCATGGCGCAGACGGCCTCGATGAGGCGGTCGATGACAAACTGCTCGTTGAAGATGGGCAGTTGCACGGTGACCATGGGCAATTCGTCGAAGTGATTGGGCGGGTTGGGATTGTAGTTCTTGCGGTATTTGAAGTAGAGGTAGCACATCGTATAACGATGCACGCCATACGCTGCCAGAATGATCATCACCGTGAAATAGGGAATGAGCAGGGAGAGATCGAAGAGGTTCAGGTGGTAGAGGCCCTTGAAGGTCTGGTCGGCATACTGCATTTTCAGGTAGTGGCGCAGGCTGTTCTGGGGCGCAAAGGCCAGCAACGCGGCAACCCTCGGCGGAAGCCCGCAAAGAAGGTTAGCGAAGGAATTTGGGCTGGCAGAGAGCGCGGCGAACAGGGCAAAGCCTCCACGACTGGGATACCGGCAATTGTAAGCGATGGGGCCAACACGGGGAACACGAGGCTCGCGCATGTTGCGGCGGCTCAATCTCCTGGCGTAAGGTGGCATTGGCAGGAGGCTACCCCGCCCATGTCCGCTCTCACAGGATCCCCTATTATTGCCGCCGCGGGCGGCAGTTTTCTTCTTGAATCCCGCACCCCAGCCGACATATTTACACCCGAAGATCTGAGCGAGGAGCAGCGCCAGATTGCCGCCACCGCTGCCCAGTTTGCCCGCGAAGAGATATTGCCTGCCGCCGAAGCCATTGAGGCCAAGCAGCCGGGAGTATTGTCCGGGTTGATGCGCAAGGCGGGGGAACTGGGTCTGACCGCTGTCGACGTTCCCGAGGAGTTCGGCGGGATGGGTATGGATAAGGTCAGCTCCACACTGATTACGGACCATCTGGCCGTGCTGGCGAGCTTCTCCACAGCTTTCGGCGCCCACGTGGGCATCGCCACGCTGCCGCTGGTCTGGTACGGTACCGAGGAGCAGAAACAGCGCTACCTGCCCCGGCTGGCCAGTGGCGAGTGTATCGGCGCTTACGGGCTCTCCGAGGCCAGTTCCGGCTCCGACGCCATGAACATCCGCACCCGCGCCACCCTCTCCGCCGACGGCAGCACCTACACCCTCGACGGCGAAAAGATGTGGATCACCAATTGCGGGATTGCGGGGCTCTACACAGTCTTCGCCAAGATCGACGGGGAGAAATTTTCTGCGTTTCTCGTGGAGCGGGATACGCCGGGGCTGACGGTGGGCGCCGAGGAGCACAAACTCGGCATTCGCGGCTCTTCCACATGCCCGCTGGTGCTCCAGGGGTGCAAGGTGCCGGCCGGCAACCTGTTGGGGGAGCCAGGCAAGGGACACCATATTGCCTTCAATGTGCTGAATGTAGGCAGGTTCAAGCTGGGTGTGGCCTGTGTGGGTGGAGCCCGGCATGCGCTGGCTCACACCATCCGCTACGCCAAGGAGCGGCGTGCGTTCGGCAAGCCGATCGCGGATTTCGGCCTGATCCAGCGTAAGATCTCCGCGGGCGCCACGCGCCTTTATGCTGCGGAAAGCATGGCTTACCGCACGGCGGGCTTGATCGATGCGGCGCTGGAACAGCTCGGGCCGCAGCGGCTGGAGCCGCGCGAGATCCAACGGCGCATTGAGGAGTACGCCGTTGAGTGCTCGATCCTGAAGGTCTATGGGTCGGAGATGTTGACCCTGGTGGCTGACGAACTGATCGCCACCATGGGCGGCTACGGCTATGTTGAGGAGTACCCGGCAGAGCGCTTCTACCGCGATGCGCGCATCAACCGCATCTTTGAAGGTACAAACGAAATCAATCGCCTGATTATCACGGGATGGTTGATGAAACGGGCGATGAGTGGCAAATTGCCGCTGCTGGCAGCGATCAAGTCTCTGATGGACGAGGTGACGCAGCCGCCCAGTTTCGATGCCGGTAGTGGCAGGGATGAACCGCTGGCCGCCGAAGCCGAGCTACTGGCGGGGGTTAAGAAAATCGCACTCTTTGCCGCCGGAGCAGCCAGCCAGCGCTTCATGACAGCGCTCCAGGATCAGCAGGAGGTGATGGCTGATCTTGCCGACATCATCATGCAGGTTTATGCGTTGGAGTCGGCGCTGCTGCGAGCGCGAAAACTCGCTGTCGGCGGCAAAGGCGCTGCCGAAGTTGCTGCGGCCATGACCGGCCTGCTGGCCGACGAGAGCATGGCCCTGGCCGACCAGGCGGCACGCCGGGTGCTGGCGGCCTGCGGAGAGGGCGACATGCTGCGCACACAACTGGCCATCCTGCGCCGACTGGCGCGGTTCACCCCGCCCGATGCTGTCGGCCTGAGCCGCAGCGTAGCTCGCCACTGCATCGAAGCAGAAAAGTATCCGCTCTGACTAGGCGCGGGGATTGGCTGCAGGGCAGAGTCTCAACCCTCCGGCCTGTTCGCCACTTCCTCAGCAATCAATCCCCATGAAAAATCCTCCACCCTGACGACTGCTTCTTCGCCAGGATGGAGGAGGTTGGGGGTTGATGCGTGAGAGCTGCCGAGGGCGCCTGGGTTGTGGAGCCACTCAGAGCCTACCGCTGCACCTGGATGACAAGGTTCATGTCGACGGGGACCGCCTGCTTATCGAGCGTCGCGGGGCGGAAGCGGAAGTTGCGGACCGCCGAGAGTACCGGCGCGTTCAATTGGGGATTGAGGGATTTTACAACCTGAGCTTCCTGAACAGCGCCTGTCGCGTCGACCTTCAGTTGCAGGACGACTTCCGAACTGGCAGGGCTCCATGCGTTGAATGCGGTGCTGGGGAGGTTGATGTCGGGGGAAGAAACGAGCTGAGGATAAGTCACTCCGGTGCTAACTGGCCGGAGATGGGTTGAGGCAGGGGCGTCGGTCGCGGGCGAGCTTGCGACTGCCGCTGCGGAGAAGAGCAGGGGGGAAAGCAGGATGCTTGCTGCAAGGTTATGACGCATGTATTACCTCCTTGGATTTTATAGTAACCATCATCACTATGAACTAAACATAATACGATTGTCAACTAATTATTTTAACAGTTTTATTTTCAACGATTTGAGATTCTATTCAAACTGTTAACACTGCATTAATCGAAAATAGGATGTCTCTGACAATAGAAAAACAGAACCGCAACGGCTCAGTCTTGAGGAGCCCCAACTCCTGCGGAGCGCACGTATTTATGTGCGTCTCTCCGCGAGGAGAGCGGGGCGGGAAAACGCGGCGGATTGTGATCTCAGGGCAGTTCTGGGTTTAGCTTTTCCACGATGCAGTCCAGCGCGTGGCCGCGCCGTCAAGCAGCACTGCATCGCCCTCGGTTTTGGATGGAGCGCCCTCGGTCCGTGTGAAATGGAAGCGGCCGCCCAGCGCCGCCGGTAACGAGACCTTCTCCGGCGCCGGGCCGTGGGCGCGCTCGTAGGTGAGACGCCACCCCTGCCCGCGGTCAAGCGGTTCGAGCTTCAGGTTGAGCGCGCCGAAACGCGTGGGCGTCGCGGAGAGAGCGTACTCTTCGCCGGCGTGGAGTTCCGCAGCCGTGATGCCCGCGAGCAGGCGCAGGTGGCCGCCGTCCTCAAGCGCCAGCATGTGGCGGGCGTAGCGAATGCACTCCGCGCTGGCCCAGTTGTGGGGCATGTCGCCGATATAGCCGCGCACCAGCGCATTCTGCAGCGGCTGTTCCTCACGCCAGCAGTATTGGGGGCTGGCGTGATTCAGGAATCCGACAAATGTATCGTGCGCGGCCTGACGCATTCCCAGCCACAGGTAGACTTCTGCCACAAAGCCGGCGTTGTAGTTCCACACCGACTGGTGCTGATTCCAGCCTGTTTCCGCGGGAATGCCCTCGCGGGTGACGGCCTGCATAAGCTGGACATGACCGCGCACGATGGGATCGTGGGGATCGAAGACGCGGCCGGGGAAGATAGCGTGCGATAGCGCCCACTGCGCGGCCTGGGGACGGGGGCGGTCCCAGGGATCGGGCAACTGCCACGCCGGATCGTTCTTCAAGAGCATGGGAAGGTAATCGAAGCCCGTTTGATAGCGGCGCATTTCCTGTGGCGCAGCCTTGGAGAATGCAGCTTGCAACTCGGTGTAGAGCAGGCGAGCATCTTTCAGGCTGTCCATCTTCTGTTGCTCGGCGGCTGCGGTCAGGGCCTTCAGACCGGCCAGCACCCACACAGTGTTGGTCAGCTCGTCGCGGACTCCGTCGATGCCGCCATCGGCGAAGCCCTTGGCCAGCAGCCCATAGCGGCCCAGTGCGCTACCCTGGGCCACCGCGGCTGCCTGCAAGGAGCGCAGGAATTGGATGGCATGCACGACTTCCGCTTCGAGTTCGTGGAGCAGCGACCAATCCTGGCTCAGCTCGCATTGGCGAACGATGGTGAACATGGCGATGGCCGTGTCTTTCCAATGTTCATTGCCGCCCAGAGCAACGACCTGGCCGCTGGGCAGTTGGCCGGACCACGTAGTGCGCAGGCCTTCGTGGGCTTCTTTTTCGAAGCCCAGATAGCGGGCCGCCTCCAGAATGAAGTTGCCGTCCACCACCCACAGGCCCCGGTAGCAGGTGGGCCCCACCTGAAAGGTCAGCTTGCCGTCGCGGACTTCGCGGGCCTGAAGGATGTTGCGTGCACAGGCGCGCACAAACTCCCCCGATCGGCCCGGCACAACCCAGTCGACGGGCGCATGGAATGGAGACCACGAGTTCCAGAAGTCGCGGCAACTTTCCAGAAGCCGCTGAGGATCGGCGAGCCCCGCCGCGAGGGTGGCTGCGTTCTGCCTAGCCTGCGGAAATCGGAAGAAAGCGCGATAGGGAGTGGCTTTGGAGGCTTGTCCGCGGTGCAGCGTCAACCTTTGGTGGCGATCATCGTCGCGGGCCACGATGCCAGCCGCCGCACCGGCTAATGGAGTCTTCAACAGGGCCTTGCCGGCGAAAAGCATCTGGTGCGACTTGCGGTTGAAAACCCTGACAACACCATCCTTTTCATCGGTCTCAACTTCTTCGTTGCAGTCGAAGTCCACCACCGGCTCGAAGTCGACCGTGGCGTCGGAGCCCGAGGTCACTTCGAAGATCACATTGTCGACGCGGCCCTCGCCGCTCAGGTTGGTGGCAAATGTGGTCAGCACCACTGATGCTTCGGGATATTCGAGCGCAGTGGTGACGATGGGGATGGTGGGGCTCTCGAGCTTCTGGCTGCGCACTTTGGGGGATCTCATGCCATGGAGCCCGAATCCAACCTTCAACGGGAAATAGTGGACTCCGGCGGAGCCGTCGTACCCATAAAGCAGGGAGCCGGACTGGCCCACGAGGCTTTTGTGGGGATCGTCAGGGAAACAAAATGCAGTTTGGTACTGCACTGGCGCATAGCGAAAGTCCACGCCGGAGGCAGCGTTGTCGCGGGCCGCTTCCGGCGCAGTTTGCGGAGAAGCGGCGGTTTCCGGGGCGCTTTTCGGAGCTTGAGATGCAGGCAGTGCAGAGGCAGCAAGAGTCGCACCGGTGGCCAGCACGCCACCGAGAAAATCCCGGCGATCAATGGGTATCATGGCGACCGTTATATGCTCGCCGCGCAAGGTGCGTCAAACAGCGCGGCGTACACATCAGGGGTATAGCGCGCACTGCCGTTGCTGCATGCGCGCTGCATCTGTTCAAGCGATGGAGCCGGTTGCGATCTATTCCAGCAGTGTGGCAGTGACCACGACTTGCATGCTGCCCTTGCTGTTAAGGTCGTCGGACTTGAAGACGATGGTGGGTTTGCCGATGGGAATGAGGACGGGAGCGTCCCACTTGTTCTCGCGGACAACTGGATCGGCGGGATTGGCGGAGCTCTGGGACTCTGCCAGGTTGCTCACTTCGACGGTGAGATGCATGGCCAGTTGGTGGCCGACCTCATGCGCGTAACGGGCATCCACATTGACGCCCACATCTATGTATTGGTACTGGAGAGTTTGCTTTTCAATCCCTGCAGCGGTTGCGTTTGCGCCGGTGATGATGGGGACCCTGGAGCCGGTGCGTATGGATGCGCAGCATTCGCTTCGATCTGTTGAGACTGTTGAGTCGTAGGATCGGCTGTTGGCAGGCTTGCCGTCGGCACCCAGTTCCTGAACCACAAATTCGAGGTGGTAGTAGTGCGCCGGGGCCTTGGCGGCTTCCGCAGCCTTGGCGGTGTCCTCGGCCTTTTGAGTGTCAGCGTTTTTTGAAGTGTCCTGGGCAGTTGCGATGTGCCCGAATGCCGGAACGAGAAGCAGAAGGCAGCAGTAAATGGCAATCTTGCGCATGAAAGTCTCCTTAGTTCGTGCCCTGATCGGGCGGTTCGAGTGGCGGAATGTGGATGGCGGCAATGTGGAGAGGCTCTTCGAGTTGTTTTTGCGTCTCGACAAGCGATTCGCGTTCAGGCTCCGGGGCCCGCGCGGCGAAGACGGCGAGCGCCTGCTCCGCGTGAGTAAGTGGACGAGGAGTAGGGAAGACGTCGAGCTTCGGATAGGGAACAGGTTTGGCCGCGAGGGTGATGGGCTCTGATTGCGTTTTGCGAGTCGGCTTCTCGGATCTTTGCGGTGCTTCGAGGTGGTGAGCCGGTCGCGATCCGGTGTGCGTGGCAATGAAAGGAGCCTCCTGCGAAGGATGTGATTGCTCTGTGCGGCCGGATGGTGGATGAGGATGTTTCGGCGTCGAGAGGAAGACAAGAAGCAGGCAGGCGGCGGCCGGCAGAGCGATGGCCCACCACAGCCGGCGTCGCCGTGGCGCAGGCGCCGTTTCAGCGGAGATGCGGGTGAGAATGCGCTGTTCCAGGCCGGAGCCAGGTCCGGGATCGGCGTATGTAGCAAGGGCCGAGTCGAGCAGAAGGTCGAGCTCGTCGCTATTGTGCACAGCGAGCCTCCTGATTGCGAGGGTTCTGCAAGCAAACGAGCTTCTGGCGGAGCACTTGGCGAGCCCGCTGCAGGCGCGTGCGGACGGTGCCCTCGGGGACCCCAAGGATGTTGCCGATCTCGCGGGAGTTGAGTTCTTCGAAGGCTGAGAGCACCAGGGGCAGGCGAAGATCCTCGGGCAACGCGTCGATCAGCGAGTGAACCAAGGCGTGTTGGTTGGCAACCATCAGGTTTTCTTCCGGGCCGGGCCGCGGTGAGGGTAATTCGCCGGCGAGAGCGGGACCTGAGTTGGCATCAACCTCAGAGGCGGTAGCCCGCGACGAGCGGGGACGTCGATCGATGGCCATCCGCCAGGCGACGCGAGCCAGGAAGGCGCATTCATTGTCGAGGTGCCGCCATCCGCGATTGCGATAGAGCTTCAAAAAAGTCTCCTGGACCGCGTCTTCGGCGTCGTGGGAGTTCAGCAGGACGGCATAGGCCACGCGGAAGACGAAGCGCGACTGGCGCAGGACAAGTGCCGTGAACTCCGCCTCGTCATCTGTGGTCAATGCTGCTGTGCTCCCCTGTCACACGCTAAGACGGAGCGCAGGCAACCGGTGTTCGGATATTTTGCGGTGATGCGGCACAAAACAGGCCGGCCCGCTTCTCAATGTGAGGAACGGGCCGGTTTCTGTTTAGATTTTGTTGCAGATCTCAGGCTTTGGCTGAGGTCAGCGCGCCCAGGTCGGCGGCCAGCCTTTCTGTCGAGAAGGCTTCGATCAGGTCACCTTCCTTCAGGTCGCTGAAGCCGGAGAGCCCGATGCCGCACTCCATGCCGTTGGTCACTTCGCGGGCGTCGTCCTTGAATCGCTTGAGAGAGCCGATCTTGCCCTTGAACACCTGCACACCGTCGCGCATCACCTTGATTTCGGAGTCGCGGCGGATCGCGCCGTCCTGCACGCGGCAGCCGGCGATGGTGCCCACCTTGGGAATGTGGAAGATGTTGAGCACCTCGGCGCGGCCTGCGTAGTTCTCCTTGAAGGTGGGGTCCAGCAGGCCCATCATGGCCAGCCGCATCTCATCCTGCAACTCGTAGATGATGGAGTGCAGCCGGATCTGGACCGACTCCTGTTGCGCCAACTCGGCGGCCTTGCGCTCGGGGCGCACGTTGAAGCCGATGATGAGGGCGTTGGAGGCGGTGGCGAGCAGGACATCGCTCTCGGTGATGGAACCTACACCGGAGTGGATGACCTTGACGCGCACCTTCTCTGTGGACATGCGGACCAGCGAGTCGGCCAGCACTTCGACTGAGCCGGTGACGTCGCCCTTGATGATGAGGGCCAGGTCTTTTACGCCGGCCTGCCGAATCTGCTCGGCCAGTCCTTCGAGGGAGACACGCGAGCTCTTGGCGAGCTGTGCCTCGCGCTCCTTCATCTTGCGGAACTGGGCGATGCCCTTGGCCTTGTCGCGGTCGGCCACGACCAGGAACGTGTCGCCCGAGTCCGGCATAGCCTCCAGGCCCAGGACTTCGACGGGGGTGGAGGGGCCGGCTTCTTCCAGCGGGCGGCCGCGGTCGTCGAACATGGCGCGGACCTTGCCGAAAGTGTTGCCCACAATATAGCTGTCGTTCAGGCGCAGGGTTCCGTCCTGCACCAGGACGGTGGCCACGGCGCCGCGGCCGCGGTCCAGCTTGGCTTCCAGCACCGAGCCCACGGCCTTGCGGCCTGGGGTGGCCTTGGGAGCCTTGATGTCAGAGACCAGACAGATCATCTCCAGCAGCAGGTCGAGGTGAATGCGCTTCTTCGCCGAGACTTCCACGAAGACCGTGCCTTCGCCACCGGCAGCCCACTCCTCGGGGATGAGGCCGCGGTCCGCCAACTGCTTCTTCACCCGCTCGGGGTTGGCATCGGGTTTATCGATCTTGTTGACAGCCACGATGATCGGCACGTCGGCGGCCCTGGCGTGGTCAATGGCTTCCAGGGTCTGGGGCATCACGCCGTCGTCGGCGGCCACCACGATGACGACAATATCCGTCACCTTGGCGCCGCGGGCTCTCATGCGCGTGAAGGCTTCGTGGCCCGGGGTATCGAGGAAGACGATCTCGCGGCCNNGCCCGAAGCCGGAGAGCCTTCCTTGCTGAAGCGCACTTTGTAAGCGCCGATGTGCTGCGTGATGCCGCCCGCCTCGCCTGCCGCCACGTCGGTTTCGCGGATGGCGTCGAGCAGCGAGGTCTTGCCGTGATCCACGTGGCCCATGACCGTGACCACAGGAGAGCGGGGAACCTCCAGCTCGCCAGTGTTCTCGGCTTCCAGAACTTCTTCGATGGACTCGTTGGCGATCTCCTCTTCGTAGCTGATCACCGTGGCGCCGGCGCCGAACTTGGCGGCGACATCCTTCACCATCTCTGCGTCCAGAGACTGGTTGACAGTGACAAAGACGCCACGCATGAGCAGGATGGCGATCAAATCCTTGGCGCGAATTTCGAGCTTTTCAGCAAGATCCTTGACGCTGATGCCCTCCGTGACCGTGATTTCGCGGGTAATGGGCAGCGGGTCCGTGCTGAAATTTGCCGCTCCGCCAAAACGCGGCGGTGGCACAAAGCCCTTCATCGGGCCTTCCTTGGTCTTCGGATACTGCGGGCGTCCGCCGCGGCCTCTGGGAGCCGCGCGCTGCGGGCGAGGAGCCTCGCCGGTAGGCGGGGCGCCGCCTGCGCCGGGGCGTGCACCAAAGCCGGGACGGGGTGCGCCAAAGCCAGGACGCGCGCCAAAGCCTGGGCGTGCTCCCGGAGCTCCGGGTCCGGCATAGCCACCAGGTGTCGTGCGTGTGGGATGCTTGGGGCGCGGCCCGCCGGCTAACTGGCCCTGTCCTTGAGGGCCTCCTGGCGTGCGCTGAGAATAGCTGCCTGGACCGCCCGAGGGTCTGCGATCGAAGATTGGCTTGCCGCGCTGGATGCCGGTGGGCTGAGAGCCAGGCGGTGGGGGCACCACAATGGGCGCCTTGTACACCGGGCGCGGTCCCGTCTGAGGCATCACCACTCGTCGTGCCGGGACTGCCGGAGGCGTAGTCTGCTCTGCTGCGCGATGATGAGCCGGACGCTGCGTGGGTGCGGCGGTAGGCGGAGGAGCCGGCACATCGACTGTCGGCACGGCTGCGACCGGTTCCTTCTTCGGCTCAGGCGCCGGAGCCTGAACAGGTGCGGCCTGCGGTGCAAGAATGGGCGCAGCAGCGGCTTCCATGCTCACCGCCGGGGCAGCGGGAGCCACGACTACAGTTGTTGCGGCCGGAGCTGCAGCGGCGGGCGCTTGGGGCGCGACCGGCGCTTTCGCCGTGGCCGTCTCGTGTTCGGCCGGCTGCGGCTGGGTTTCGCGTGCTAGCGGAGCCACAGGCGGCTTTACCGCAACGGCGATCGGCGGAGAGGTAACCGCCATTGCCGGACGCTGTGGAACAGCCCCTGCGGGAGCCTTGGCAATCACCGGGCCGACCGGGGGGCGGGAAGCTATGGCCGGCGGCGCGGGCGGTGGTGCTATTACGGGCGGCGCAGGGCGCGGCTGCGGAACAATCTTGCGTGGTTCCGGGTGAGCAGGCGCAGGGGCTGGATGGGCGACGGCTACAACCGGCGGCGGCACAGGCTTGGCTGCAGGCTTGGCCGCAGCAACTGCTGGACGCGCCGGGGCATGACTCTTGTGTGCCTCGGCCTCTTCTTCCATCTTCTTGGCCAAAATGGCCTTGGCCGCGTCGCCGGGCTTGGAGATATGCGAGAAATCGAACTTTGGCGCAATCGGCTGGGGGCCGCGAGACGCTTGTGAACCAGCATGGGCCGCCGACCGCGATCCACGCTCAAAGTGCGCGCGAACCTTTTCGGCCTCGTGGTCTTCAATTGAACTGGAGTGGGTTTTGCCGGCGCCCAGGCCGAGCTCCGCCAATACGTCAAGAATCTGTCGGCTCTTGACTTCCATCTCGCGCGCGAGATCGTTGATTCGAACCTTACTCATCCGCCTCTTTTCAAACTGTGCTACCCAAAGCCCTTAGTCGCTCATAGCTACCTCATGGCAAT
>PLSM01000012.1 GCA_003165075.1 Acidobacteriaceae bacterium
GTCGCTGGAGGATCGGGCGATGGAGTTGGTGGAGCGGGAGGTGTGGAGGAAGCGATATACGACGCGGCGGGTTGGCAAGGCGGCGGGTTAGCGGTGCGATGGGCCGCTCCGGTTGGCTTGGGTCTCAGAGTCACCTTGCCAGCTAAAGCTCGTCACCGTATTCCTTGATCGCTACTGCTAAAGCCGTGTCCAGCCACCTCTTGAATGCATCTTGAATCTCCGCCACCTGGGTACGATTAGTGAAGACAAATGGCTCAACTGAGCACAGAGAAAACCTCTCTGAGACGGAATCTCGATCGTCGGATTCCTCATAAGAAACTAGCTTCGAAAAAGCTGTAGCCTCCATTATGCCCGTCAGTTCGCGCCCAACGTGGTGAAAAGAGACCACAAAAATCAGTCGCTCGCGGTTTACTTGGACCGAGGCTTTAACAAAAAAGTGATCCTCGGTGAAATTTGCGAATTTGTTCGCCTCTTTGGCAGACTGCACCACTTCAAATCGGTACCAGTGGGCATTTCCATTGTCGGGGCCGCCCGCGTTAATGAAGATTGTGGGGGTTCCCACCTCCCGGAGTGTTGCGTCGACTTCCGCAATAGACTCTTCGAGCTGAGTTTGGGCCGCGGTTCTCAATTCGCGAGCAACGTTGTTTACTTGACGAAGCTCGGCCAGCTTCTGAATGCGCCGCTTACCAAATTTGTCGGCCAGGCTACTGATGACAGCAGAGGTTAGGCTCTTTTGGTGGGAAATCTCCGCGTCAGCATCAACACTCAGAGCTTGTAGGATCGCGGTTCGCTCAAGTCGGGCAAATATTCCGGCCAGCGGAGAAAGGTCGTTCTGGTCCGCCTGCTCAAGTGCGGAAATGTATTCCACCCGAAGATCGCGGTCAACGACGAGGGGCAACAGCCCGGCACGGAGAAGGATAAACGTTGTTAGTGCGCGCGCGACCCGACCGTTCCCGTCCTGGTATGGGTGGATTTGAGTAAAGCGGTGGTGCAACCATGCGCTGACGATTATGGGGTCATCGTCCGAGTACCCAGTGAGCCAATTGAGAAGATTATCCATCTCTGACTCCACATGAACTGGGGGACAATACTCGTGCATGTCTCCATCCGGGCGCCGTGGGTTATTTGCCTGTTCCTTGAATCTCCCTTTCAAGAGCGGAATCTCGTGACGAACGTTGAACTGGTCAATGGCCGTTGTTGTTTCTTGATGCGCGGTCAAGATCGAATGGAGCTCGTTAATCACACTCTTTGAGAGGGCCCTGTTTTTTGCGACACAGTCCATGACAAGCTGGATCGCTGCTTCCTGGTCATGGAGAATGTCGATAAGGCGTGATGGTTCGATGTTAGTGCTGGAGTGTGATACCAAATCTTCTGCGAATCCATGTGCAATCAACGCCTCCGTTGTCCCCCTGTCGAGGTCATATATGCGTTCTAGGATCCCGGTCTCAACGCTCAATCGACGTATAAGACGGCGGTTGAACTCGGCGAGTTGCGTAGGGCTCTGCTGATTAAGCCGGTCCTTCGAAGAGGACCAGCTCTCATAAAGGGGGCGCATAGCAGCGAGATCAATTCCTCTCTCTAAATCGGAGAGTGGCTCAATCGGCTTCCAAATAAAGTTGGTCATATGAGCACCTGACTGGGTTCAGTTTAACGTTAGCGGGCACTGGGTGGGGCGGATTGCGCCTTGGCTGAAGTCAAGCCCTGATAAAAGCCCGAACGGGCTGGGTTCGCGATGCGTTCCAGGGTTACTCGAAGAATTCCTCATCGATCTTCTTGATTTCGATTGTCTCTTCAACCCTGCAACCGACGTTGTGGCGAATCATAAGGCGCGTTAGTTGGCTTCCGTCTATCAGCACGATCCTCTTGCTCAACATCGTCGCTGTTTCACGCGCGGAGGCGGTATATGTTGAAGCTGTAACAAATAAACCTTTTGTCGCTTTGAACCGATCCAGACTTCCGAAAAAGTCTCTTATCGCTCCTGGGCCGACTGTGTTGCCGTCGGCGTATCTCTTCGCTTGAACATAAATGCGATCCAGTCCCAGAATGTCCTGGTCGATTACGCCGTCCACGCCGCCGTCTCCTGTTCCACCGACCAATGCCTTGCTGATTTCTGTCACGGACCCGCCGTATCCCATCGCGAACAGCAAGCGGACAACCAAGTTCTCAAAGAACGCGGGCGTGCCCGCACGAATCTTGACGAGGAGTTCGTCGGCGAGTTCCTGCTCAAGCTGCGCATGCGCACTCCGAATGGTTTCGTCCGGGGTTAAAGCGGAGTCCTGAGCTAGTTCGAGAGATTGCGACTCGTCGGTGCTCGTTTCGAATTCGCCAAGTTTCCGAAACTTTCTAAACTCGGGGAATTGGCTCAGGTATTTGATTGTGATGCGCTCGGGAGGGTTGGAGAGTACGCTCTTACCCCGTTCAGTAATGCAGAAGTGGGCTCTCTTCGTCGTCGGCGTGATAAGGCCGGCCTGGACGAGGTACGATTTTGCCCACGCCACTCTATTGGAGAATGTTGTTTGACGGCCAGAGGGAAGGAGAGTTGCCCGTTCCTCCTGGGAGAGCTTGAAATCGTTCGCAAGATGTTCTACGGAGTCCGAGACGCTCGACTCTCTGTCTGCGGCAAGTCGGAGCAGCGGCAGCATCAAGGTCTGGAAGTCGGGTATCGCCATTTCAGGTCGCTCTAAATCTTAGGTTAGCTTCTGGCCCTGCATTCTACTCCTGCGATGCGTTCCGCGCTTTTTCGCAGGGTGGGGTGCAGGGATTCGAACGCGGCTTCGCCGCGGACTTT
Organism: Acidobacteriaceae bacterium; assembly: GCA_003165075.1. GTDB lineage: Bacteria > Acidobacteriota > Terriglobia > Terriglobales > Acidobacteriaceae > Telmatobacter. The sequence goes on from PLSM01000012.1 coordinate 2,789, forward strand.
GTTTTTCGAAAAATGGGTGGGCGGGGGTCCCCAGGCTTGCG
>PLSM01000141.1 GCA_003165075.1 Acidobacteriaceae bacterium
GCATATTGAATCGAGTCGAAGACTCCATAGGTATTGTTACTGCAGGTACTGTTACTGCACCCGGTATACACAAAGAAGATGTTGGCGCCGGGGGCCATGGCGCTCGACCACTCCAGGTCGATATCCGATTCGCTTTCGTCACCAGCGACGGCCACGGGGCTTCCCGTTCCCGGGACCAACACCTGGGTCGGATCCTTCACCCCCAGGCTGGAGGCGTTTTGGAAGGCCTCAATGTCGCTCACTGTAATAGATGACTGTCCCACGATTGCTATCGACTGCCCCGCGCCTGTTTCGCCCGTGCCGGTTGTTGGAAAGTTATAGACTTTCTTGATGTCCGGAGGCGCGAAAAACACAACATCTGCGTTGTTGGTGTCGCAGCAGATCGTGTAGTTCGGACGCACGCGCCGCGCCGCGCCAGGGATGTGCATGGGATGGAGCCGGAAGCTGTCCAGATTCCTGATCCCTGCCACCGTGGGCGCAAGCGCCGCCGGCAGCGAAAGTTCCGTCGACGGAGCAAAGTTCTTCTCGCCATCCGACTTGTAATAGTGCATCTGCGTCTGGAACGCCTGCTCCACCTGTCCTACCGTGCCCGAGAAACGGATCAGGTTCTTGCTCCGGGCCACCGAATCAATTGAGAAGCCCTGTTGCTCCAGCCAGCTCTGCACCTTGTCCAGGTCTTCCCGCGCCATCCCAAAACGGGCCGCAAACTGGTCCGGATTCAGCCACTTGTGAAACAGTGGCGAAGCGGGATCCTGCTGCGCCGCGATCAGTGCATTCAGATCCGCCTGTTGCGCGGTCGAACGGCTGAAGACGATGCTGATTCCGTTCAGCCGGGTATCGGCGGGTACCCTCCCGGCGTCGAACTGTGCCTGCGCCCGCGGGTGCAGCGAGCCCTTCAACGGGGTTAGTTCTGAACTGGAAATCTCAGATCTAATCCGGACAGCCGGAGTCTGCGCGCCAAGAGCTGTTACCGCCAAAGCGCAGATCGCAATCCATCCGCAAATCCTAAGCCGCCTTTGCACTGAGGGTGCAAGCATCGTCATCATAGCCATCCTTGTGAAGTGCAATGTTGAGAATCCAGACATGCTGGCATGGATCCGAGGGGTCCGTGCCAGACCGGGTAGCCACAGTAGAGCCGCTCGTACTCGTTCCAAAATCAGGGAAATCAATGATGAAAAAGACCGGGCGCTTTGGCATCATACGGCACGGGCCCACATCCCCCTGGGCAAAAAAGCGCACGCACCCTCATGTATAGACTCCAATTTCGTCACAAAGTTGTACAAGAGGCTGCGCCATTTTGGGCGGAGGGCGAAAGCGAGCCATCTGAACTGTCCCCGGTCCGGCGGGTGGCCTATGCCCCGATTCTGAGACATGGGAATGCAACGGCCCGCTCAGACCTCCCGGCTCACCAGCTCCAAAGCTGCCGCTCCCTTACGGGGTGGCACAAAGCTGTCCGCGCGCCAGGCGATCGACAGCTTCTCGCGGCTCAGCAGCTTGTGAATCTGTCCCCGCGCATGATCGGACCACGGACCGTTCTTATCCAGCCGCACGTAGGCCTCCCAGTGGCGCAGCGCCGCCCTGTGTTCGTCCTTGCGCTCGTGCGCCAGCGCCAGGTTGTAGTGCGCATCTGCATAGCGGGGCGCCAGCGCGATGGCTTGCCGGTAAGCGGCAATGGACTCATTCGGCCGCTGCAGTTCGTCCAGCACATTGCCCAGATCGAAAAAGGCCAGCACGTAGCCCGGGTCGGTCTCAGTAGCGCGGCGGTACAGTTCCTCCGCCCGGCCATACTTGCGCAGGTGAAAGTGGATGGTGCCCAGGTTGATATACGCCGGGGCAAAGCTGGGATCCACCGCCACAATCTCTTCGTAGAGTGCAATGGCGCGATGCTTCTCTCCCGATTCTTCGGCCTGCACCGCTCTCAGGAACAACTCCTGCACATTGCGTGCGTTGACCGCACCCGGCCGGCGCAGGGGAGCCGGTTGCCCTGCGCTTGGCTGCCGCTCTACACGCTCAAAATCAAACAGTAGCTGCCGCCGGATCGGGTCTACCATCGCCCCGTCGCAACGGAAAGCGAGCCGCGTTCCGGTCCTCACCAAACTTGCTTCAAGCAGCGGATTGGCCATGCCGGCCACGGCCTTCATGGCCACAATGGAGTGCCGGATCGATGCCGCTGGTACATCCTCTTCTCGCAGGACGCGCAAGATCCTCAACTGTCCGAGATCCTGAAAGGTGTAACTCTCCTGCTGGGGAACGAGGCCGGCTCTCTCCCACCCCTGCAACTGGCGGGAACTGATCTGCAGAATCCTCAACACATCCTGGCGCCGATAGCTGGTCACTCTTCAGTGCTCCCTTGGTTGGTCCCGGTCAGCTTCGGATTTCCCAAACTCCATTTTCAACTCGAATACCCGATTCCGATCCTTGACATGGCTCTTGGAACAGCGACGGAGGCACCGCTCTTGCTGCGATTATGCCAAGAATATGCGTGGATAAGCAGCCGTGGATCACGAGATCAATAAAAAGTGAGTGGATAACCGGTGCCTGATTTGGTTCGCGCAGGCTCTGGCGCGGCGAATTGTGGAAATCGGCGCACAAACCGGAGCTTTGGCTAAACCTCTTAACCCAGCAGCGTCGGGGCGGAGAGTTTAAGGCCTTCGTCTTATCCATAGCCGGCGGTCCGCCGATTGAGAACTCTGCGTTTGCGGATTTAGCCATGGACCGATAGACTGCTCTCCGAGCGAAAATCGGTCCCTCGAAGTGTCCAACGAAGTTTCTCTTCCTAGCCGTTGCAGCGAATCGAGCCGTGGGTGCAGTTGAACGGGATCCACGCTGGGAAACGAGATGCTTCGCGTACACCATTACGTCTTTGAGCCGAAAAGGAGATATAGTGCGCCTCGTACGGAAGACCTTTCTTCTTGCCTGTTGTCTGGCTGTCTTAGCGGTCGTTACGCAGAGCAACCGCGCCTGGGGCCAATCCGCCACCGGCGATCCTTTGCCCCCCGCACCGCACCCCAAAGAGACTCATCTGAAACATGTGCTGGTCATAGGCCAGACCAAAGGCTTTGAGCACGATTCCATTTCAGCGGCTATGGCTGCGGTTTATTCCATGGGCAGCGAGAGCGGCCTGTGGGATACGACCATGCGTACCGACACGGAGCTGCTCACCAAGAAGGACCCGGGTAGAAACGCGAAGAACCTGAACTACTTCGACCTCATCGTCTTCGCCAGTACCACGGGTGAATTGGATATGGACGCAAGCCAGAAGCAGGACATGCTTTCTTTCATCAAGGATGACGGCAAAGGCTTCGTGGGTATTCATGCCGCGCTCGATACAAATTACACCTGGCCGGAATATGGCGAGATGATCGGCGGCTGGTTTGACGAGCACCCCTGGATGACCTTCAATGCGCCCATCGTCAATGAAGATCAGGATTTCCCCGCGGTGCGCCATTTCCCCAAAGCGTTTGTGAAGTACGATGAGATCTATCAGCCCAAGGCCTGGTCGCGCGACAAGGTAAATGTGCTGCTCAGCCTTGATCCAAACCGCTTGAATTACGCCAACAATCCGCGTGTCCACCGTACCGACCATGACTTTCCCGTGGCCTGGAGCAAGATGTACGGCAAGGGCCGCGTCTTCTATTCCACCCTCGGCCATACTGAGGAGTCATGGGTAGACCCGGACGTCCGCAAAATGTACTTCGAAGCCATTCGCTGGGCCCTCTGGATGACGGATGGGAGCACCGCATCCCACCCGCGGCCGGCTTCTGCGACCCGCTGAAATTGCCGTCCTGGCTGTCTCGTAAAGCGGCGGACCACAGATACAATCACCGTACGGCCACAACGATGGCCAGTCGGGAAATGGCGGACTGATTCTGATGGATCGTAGAAGCTTCCTCTCGTCGGCAGGAATGCTGCTGGCGACTCACTCTTTCCCTGGATTTTTTTCCGCGCAGTCCAATCAGGGTGCTGCCGCGGCTGCCACCAAGGCCGACCACACCCTCCGCATCGAACCGTGCGCGCTGGAGATTGGTCCCGGCATCACGATTCCTACGCTTGCTTACAACGGACAGGTTCCCGGACCGCTCTTGCGCCTGCGCGAGGGTGTACCCGTCACCATCGACGTCACCAACGCCAGTTCCGCTGCCGACCTCGTCCATTGGCATGGCCTTGCCATCGATTCGCTCAACGATGGCGCCATGGAAGAGGGATCTCCGATGATTCCGCCCGGCAAGGTGCAACGCTACACTTTCACTCCCCGGCCGTCGGGCACGCGCTGGTATCACACCCACGCTGGTGCGTACGAGAACCTTTCCGCCGGCACCTACAGTGGGCAGTTCGGTTTCCTTCTGGTCGAAGGCAGGGAGCAACCGGTCCACTACGATCAGGAGATCAATTTGGCCATCCACCATTGGGAGCCTTCTTTTGTCCCCATGGTTGAAACCATGCGTGAGCAATCCGCCAATATGCCCCTCACCACCGGCTCCGACGTCGGCTATAAGTACGCCACCATCCAGGGACACATGCTCGGCGCGGGAGAGCCCATCCGGGTAAAGCAGGGCCAGCGCGTACTCATGCGCCTGCTCAATGCCAGCGCCACTGAAAATGTGGTTCTGGCTTTGCCCGGTCATCGCTTCACCATCATTGCAATGGACGGGAATCCTGTTCCCAACCCTCGCAGCGTCGAGGTGCTTTCGCTCGCCGTCGCCGAGCGTGTCGATGCCGTCGTCGAGATGAACTCGCCCGGCGTATGGATACTCGGCTCGACGCTTGAAAAGACCCGCAGCATGGGTCTCGGGACCGTAGTTGAATATGCCGGCAGGACCGGAGCACCGGCTTGGAAAGACCCAGCGCCGGCCGAGTGGGATTACACCCAGTTCGCCAATGCGGCCGCGGCTCCTGCGCCCGATGAAACTTTCGTCCTGACCTTTCGCGATATCGGACCCAAACCCGGCTCGAACTTTGACATTTGGACCATCAACAACAAGTCCTGGCCCGATGTCGAACCGCTGATTGTTCATCCCGGCAAGCGCTACCGGCTGGTCTTTCGCAACGGAAGCGGAGACCAGCATCCAATCCATCTGCACCGCCATACCTTCGAGGTCACGCGAATCGGAGAAAAGCACCTCAGCGGATTAATGAAGGACGTCGTCAATCTCATGCCGCTGGACACTGTCGAGGTGGATTTCGTCGCTGACAATCCCGGCGCGACGCTAATGCACTGCCATCAGCAACTGCATATGGACTACGGTTTCATGCAACTGATTAAATATTCGGGATAACACCGCCTCGCTCGGGCGCATCCACTTCGTTCTCCCATCATGACGAGAGGGGTTTTGGGTTTTGAAGAGAGTTCGAGTAGCACCACTCCTGGCCGCCGCCGCCACAGGAATCCTTGGCATTCAAGCCATCCAGGCCCCCATCCATGCGGCCTCCGCTAGTGCGGAGGCCGGCTTGGCGCCTGCGCGTCAGGCGGACACTCAGTCGCCGGCCAATCCCGGCGCCGCGTCCTATGCCCGCCACTGCGCCATCTGCCACGGCGATCAACGCGAGGGCAATCTTCCCGCATTTCCGCCCCTGCTCGGCATTGCCCACCAGAAGACCAGCGACCAGATTGCGGAAATCGTTCATTCCGGCAAGGGGCGCATGCCGGGTTTCCCCGCGCTGCAGAGTGACGAGTTGAAGGCATTGTTGCACTTCCTTACCAGCTCCGCCCCATCAACGTCTCAAGCAACCGCGGCTGCAGATTCGTCCGCATTGGCTGAGGCGGGCGGTGCGCTGTTTCTCCAGAACTGCGCCTTCTGTCATGGCCGCGATGCGATGGGCGGAGAATCCGGCCCCGACCTCACCCAATCCGAGCTCGTTCTCTCCGACGCTACCGGCAAAAAAATCTCCGCTGTCGTGGAGAATGGACGGCCTGCAAAGAAGATGCCGGCCTTCAAATTCTCCAGTCATGAAATAGACAGTCTCGTCGCCTTCATTCGCGCGCGCACAACCGCTGCCGCATCCCAGAAGGGCGGTCGCCGCGGAGTGGCCGTGGCCGATCTGCAAACTGGGGACGTGCAGGCCGGCATGCGGTATTTCAACGGCGCTGGAGGCTGCGCCAAGTGCCACTCGCCCTCCGGCGACCTGGCCGGGATCGCTACCCGCTACCGCGGCCTGGAGTTGGAAGAGCGCATGCTCTATCCCGAAGATGCCAGGAGCAAGGTCACGGTCACACTCCCCTCCGCCCAAAGGATTTCGGGTACTCTCGCATATCTCGACGAGTTTACGGTGGGACTGCGTGACAGTAGTGGGGTCTACAAATCGTGGCCAACTAAGGCCGTGAAATACACGGTTGATTCGCCGGTCGATGCCCACGTGGATCTGTTCAGCAAGTACACCGACGACGACATCCACAACCTGATGGCTTACATCCAGACGCTGCGCTGAGCCACGCTGCAATGCACATCCCTGATCGAGGTTTCGTCTCAATATGAAACTTGTGAAAGACGCATTGGTCCTTGTTGCCGGGGTGCTCTGCCTGTCCCTGCCAGGGCCCTGCATGCTGAGGGCGCAGAACCTTCAGAACGCGCAGCTCTTGAATCCCTCCGCGGACACCTGGCCGCTCTATCATGGCGACTATTCCGGCAGGCGTCATAGCAAGCTGACGCAGATCACACCGCGGAATGTGGCCAGTCTGAGCCTGTCCTGGGCCTTCCAAACCGGTCAGACCGCTGAAATCAAGGCCTCGCCGCTGCTCGTCGATGGAATTCTCTACTTCACCGTGCCCGACAATATCTGGGCAGTTGACGCGCGATCCGGCCACCAGGTCTGGCACTACAACCGGCCGGCCACAAAGGGCGATCACATCGGCCATCGCGGTGTCGCCATGCTGAAAGGGTGGCTGTACTTCACTACGCCTGACGATCACCTCATCTCTCTCAACGCGAAAGACGGCGCCGTCCGCTGGGACCAGGTGATTGCCGATGTGGACAAAGGCTACTGGACCACAATGGCCCCGCTGGTGGTAGGCAACCACGTCATGGTTGGCGCCTCCGGCGACATGGATAACCTTCCTGGCCTGATTCGCGCCTTTGATGCGGAAACCGGCTCCCCCCAGTGGCAATGGAACAGCACGCCTCCCACCGGAACGCCCAACGGCACCACCGGCGGCATGGCGTGGATGACCGGTACCTACGATCCCCAGTTGAACCTCACCTTTTGGGGCACTGGAAATCCAACTCCGGTTCTCAACGGCGCCACCCGGCCCGGCGACAACCTCTACACCTGCAGCATTGTCGCCATCAATCCTGACACAGGAAAGCTCGCCTGGGCTTTCCAGCCCTCGCCCCACGACACCCATGATTGGGACGCCGTGGAAACCCCTGTCTTAGTCGACGGAAACTTTCATGGACAGCCGCGCAAGATGCTCATGCAGGCCTCGCGGAATGGCTACTTCTTCGTGCTGGACCGCACCAACGGAAAGAGCCTTCTCACGGTTCCATTCGGTCCCGTCAACTGGACCTTGGGCGTTGATTCACAAGGCCGGCCGATTCCCAATCCAGCCAAGGAACCCGCCCCCGATGGCCGCTTGATCGCGCCCGATGAGGGCGGGCTCACGAATTTTCGCGCCCCCAGTTTCGACCCCAAAACCGGCCTGTTCATTGTCGACGCCCACCCCAGTTACAGCCTCTACTTCGCCAAGCCGGCCGATGGCAACTATGGTTGGGCCGGCGCGGACTACGGATTGTGGGGAAAGGGCGTTATCGAGGCCATCGACTATCAGACCGGCAAGATTCGCTGGAGCCATGATGTAGGCAAATGGGGCTCGGGCGCGGGCATCATGACCACCGATTCCGGACTCACCATTGCCGGCGACGGCTTCGGCAACCTGCTCGCACTTGACACCGCCAACGGCAAGACCCTGTGGCATGCCGGCACCGGTGCGCCCATACAGAGCTCTCCCATCTCCTATATGCTGGACGGCCGCCAGTACATTGTCACCAGCAGCGGTGGCGTGCTGTTCGCTTGGGCGCTCCCCGAGGGGATGATCGCCGCGAAGCCTCCGGCCAAAAGTCTCTCTAAATGAATATGGCCTCTCTGAACCGAGAGGCCTTCTGGTCTTCAATGCCTTGATTTTGTACCGCTTATCATGGAGCCGACGGTCAGACTTGAACTGACGACCTGCTGATTACGAATCAGCTGCTCTACCAACTGAGCTACGTCGGCGGACTCCTTCAAGATTGTATCGTTGTGTTCGTATCCGGTAAAGCTCACCAGTCATACTCGATCTGATACGTCTATTCCGTAGCTCTTTGCGAGAGGGGACAATTTCCATGGATCAGACCTTTCAGCTTGCGTTCAGACTCGCCATTGTGTGGGCCGGTGGGTTTCTTATCGCGGTGGCGATTCGCGCTCTGTTGCCAAACCAGGCAGGAATCACGCTCACCGGTCATCAGAACACCCTTTTCATTCCCTTCAGCCGCATCGGCTTCTGGACCTGTATTATCGCGGCGCTTACGGTCACGTTCCTGGTTGTCGGCCGAGCCATGCTCGCTGACATCGGTTGGAATTCCTTCCGCTAAACACGAGTCAGAAAACCCGTTGGCGAAGGGAGGCACGGGCTTCAATCCGGCACTATACTGCTCCTCATGTGGGACAACCCCGCGGAGGAATGGCGACGGCTCAGCGAACTCTACAGCAAGAAGAGCGATGACGAATTGTGCGAGCTGGCCGCCGGCTTCAGCGACTTCACTGAAGTAGCCCAGCAGGTTCTGCGCGATGAGATGAGAAAACGCAGACTGGATGAGGCGCAAACTGCAATCCGTTCGGCAACGAATTCAGTCCATCCCGCACCTCTGCGATGGAATCCGGGCGATACCCAATCAAATTTTGCAGCCATGAATCAGGAATACGATCCTCCGTGTGAGTACACATGGAAGACGCCGCTATGTGAGCGTGACGAGCGGGAAGAAGCTTGGCAAGTTGCAGAGGTTCTCAGACGAGCTGGGATTGAAAGTTGGATAGAGAGACCGCAATCTCCCTTTGGTCCCAGCGGGCGGCGAGTGTTGGTCGCCGCCGATCAGCTTGATGAAGCGCTCCAGATTGCTGTGCGACCGATCCCGCAGGAGATCATCGATTTATCCAGAATGGAAGTGCCCGACTTCGAGCCGCCTGCGTGTCCGGGCTGCGGTGCCGCAGATCCGGTGCTTGAAGATGTCAACCCGGTCAATATGTGGCGATGCGAAGCATGCGCAAAGCAATGGACCGAATCCGCCGCGGCGGACCTGAATGAGAATCCGGAGAAGACTGAGGCATGAACCCCTCAGAAACGGAAAGAGCCGCCCGGCAACAGGGCAGCTCCTTCCTCAGGGAGAATAGTTCCAACGGAGGCAAAACCATCAGAACTTTCTGGCTGCATAGTAGGTGCGAGGGGACGGAGTGTCAAGAATAAATCGGGGACGAAATAAAGTATTTATTTACAACAACTTATGCAGAGTGCAATTTGCGCCCCGGAGTCTTTGTATTCGCCTTGTCTTCGTCTTTATCTCTCTGTATTCCCCCGTTTTTTTAGGGGGTTTTATGGGGTTTTGTCCCAGTTTTCCACAGGTTTGAACTCGCCATTAACCATCGGGGTGCCACCTTCATTCCCCAGCCCACCCGTTGTTTCATTTCCCCAGATTCAGCTGAATAAACTCTGTTTCGTACACCGACGACACCGGTTTGCCCCTCGCAATGCGGTAGAGGGCGCGTCCGCCTCCGAGGAAGAAACCCAGCAGAATCGCCGCGCCGGCTCCTATGAGCACCAGCGTGACGATTCCCATCAGCAACTGTCCCGTCTTTGCTACCTCAGACTCACTGGGTTGGGGAACAGAGGTCAGATTGCTCTCGAAGTGCACCGTTTCCAGCAGCTTGTGGCTCTCGTCGGGAATCGCATCGCCGCTCACCAGGATCACCAGCGGCCCGCTGCGGCGCACCTCCAGAGACGCCTGGTCGGAGTCCGTCAGCGGCTTCGGCCACGGCGGTTGCGCATGGCCTCCAGCTTTGATGTAGCTTCTGACCCGGCCCTCTTGCGCAGCGGCCATCTGCGGAGTGGGGTAGTCAATGATGGTCAGCGTGGCCTGGCCCGAACGCAGCGAATAGTTAGATGTTACCGTTTCTGCACCGCGGTCGAACCCCACCAGTTCCGGCGGCAGCACCCCGCCTCCGCCGGCGTATCCCGCCGGCCCCAGCGCGTAGTGCGTGGTCTGCTTGTCCAGGGAGGCTTGTGGCAAGTCTCCCAGAATCGGCGGCGCCATCGCCTTGGTTCCCTGAGGAACCGGCAACCCGCTTGCCAACTCGCGCAGTTCGGCCGCAGACAAGGGGCCGATTTGCGAGAACGTTGCGTCCACCACCGCATCGCCCTGCCAGAAGAGCACCCGGTTGTGGTTTGAGGTGGCTCCTGCTCCAATGTCTTCCTTGGGCCAGCCATTCTGGCGGTAAAACGAGTAGGCGCCGTAGGCCCCGCTGGCGTCGTGAAAGTGCAGCAGCCGCACACTCAGCGTTTCCGCGCGGCGCTTGTAGCTGGCCAGCGCGCCATCGGCAAAGTCATACTCCTTCAGTGCCGCACCATTGGCGCTGTCGGCTTGGGCTGCATCTACGAGTGTCTTTGGCGGCTCCGCGGCTTCCCATCCCGCAAACGCACTCGGCAGCGAGGCCTTTGGCTCAGCCTTGGCGGGCGCTGGAGCTTTTACCGGTGCTGGAGCTAGCTTTGCGGATGGCGGAGCTTTGAGCAGGATCGGAACCGACTGGGACCCAGTCTGTGCCTTCGCAGGGGCGCTGTTCCCCGCCAGCGTTGCCGCGCACACCACCATTGCAATCCAACGCATCAAGTATCACTGCTCCAAGTCTAGGGTACTATGCAAAGGCTCGATGCCGCTCCTTGCAAGTCCTCCTGCCCCTTCCGCGCCTCCCAGGTTCTTTTGACACTGGCGCGCCGGAAAGGTCTCAGCTTCATCCCTCCGTCATTTCCCATCGCGTTCAGCGCTGGAACGGCGATGCTGTGAGGCAATGCACCACGATCAACCAATTTGAGGTTCATTAAGGCGTGGAGGCGGCGGGTAGAGTATGTCTCCCAGGGCCTGATAGCGGCCGCCGTAGAACATCAGCGCATACTCCCTTATTCCCGTGCTCACAGGGCCGCCAAGGCAGATGCCCACCAGCACCGCGATGCCGAATGCAACCACCCCGAAGAAGACCTGCAGAAGAATGCCGACCATCCATGCTGCGCCCGTTGAACCTGCAAAGGCTGAGTGAATTCCATACACAACCGCCGCCAGCGCACCGGCCAGCATGAGACCCGGAATGATCAGCACAATGAACATTGCGATCATCGCAATCGTCGGCAGTGCCACGCGCAGCAATGTGTAAACGAGGAACTGCCTCTTTTCGGCCATCATTCGAGCCCACACCCGGGCCCATGCTTCGCCGGCCGTCGCGTTATCCAGCGCGAAGTGAGGCAGCATCCAATCCCGCAAAGCCATGTCGATCACGAATCCGGCCAGCACCAGCAGAAGGATGATCGGGATCAAGGGCAAAACGAGAGACAGCAACAAGCCCCAGTCGGGCGAGCCGCCAGGCGGGGTGTCATGGATTAACCGCCAAAACCCGGCCGCGAAGGGAAGTGCAATCAGCACCACCGCCAGCAGAAAGCAGAATCCCACCACCAGGTTCAGCCAGAAGAACCGCGTTGCCTGGGCCCGATAGAGCCGCCAACCCGGGCCAATCTCCTTTGTGTTGTGGATCAGGCAATGGAAGAAGGCAAACCGCAGCCGCGTGACCAGGTAGAACACCACAATGGATACAACGATTGCGACCAGCACGGCCCCCACAATCACCGCGATCCATTCCGGTGCGAGGTTGAACGGCGAATGGACCATTGGTCCATGTCCCTGCGATTCACCGCCATGCGTCGAAGACCGGAGATTGCCCCCGAAACCTTCAGTGATGATCGCAACTAGACCGAGCTTCAGATAGGTTCCCCAGTTGAATGGCCTGAAGAGGAACTCTCTGGTGCGTTGAATGGCGGGCGAAACGGCATCTGCAGCAGAAATGGCGCGCATAGGCAACCTTCCCGGGGGAGGCAAGCTTACCACAGATCTACGCAAATTTTATGTGAGCAGTTCCGCGACCGGATGCGGCATTGCACTCCACCACGCATCGAACGCCGCCAGCGCCCGCTCGCACTGAATGCGGTGGCGCTCCTTCTTATCGCGAATCTTCTTGCGTGTCTCTTCTTCCAGAGGCTCCAGCAAGTCAAAGGTGATGTTCGCGGGTTGAAAGTCCTTCGCATCGGCGTGAGTGATGTAGTGAACCAGCGAGCCCAATGCGGAGGAGCGCGGGGCGGGCACGGGCTCTTCACCGCGTGCCCAACTCGCCGCATAAATCCCCGCCAGCAACCCCGAAGCAATGGACTCGGTATATCCCTCCACGCCTGAAATCTGTCCCGCGAACGACAGCCATGGAGCTTTCTTGAGCCTCAGGCATTCATCCAGCAGAACGGGAGCGCAGATGTAGGTGTTGCGATGGATCTGTCCATAGCGCAGGAAGCGGGCGTTTTCGAGTCCTGGAATCAGCCGCAGGACCCGCGCCTGCTCGCCGAACTTCAGGTGGTTCTGGAAGCCCACCAGGTTGTAGCTGTCGGCGCGCAGATTTTCTTTGCGCAGTTGCACCACGGCCCACGGCCTTTGCCCGGTGCGCGGGTCGCGCAGCCCCACCGGCTTCATGGGGCCAAAGCGCAACGTGTCGCGGCCTCGCCGGGCCAGCACTTCGATCGGCAGGCAGCCCTCGAAGTACTCCAGTTTTTCCCACTCCTTGCTCTCCGCCGCTTCAGCAGCCAGCAGAGCATCGAGGAAGCGCTCGTACTCCTCGCGGTTCATTGGGCAATTGATATAGTCGGCGGTTCCCTTGTCCCAGCGCGCTGCAAAGTAAACGCGCTCCATGTCAATGGACTCGGCATCGACGATAGGAGAGATCGAATCGTAGAAAGCCAGGTGATCCGAACCCGTGATGCGCTGAATCTCTTCGCTCAGCGTGCCGGAGGTCAGTGGGCCCGTAGCCACAATCGTCAAACCATCCTCGGGGTCGAGACGCGTTACCTCTTCACGAATCACGCGGATATTCGGCTCGGCGGCAATCGCAGCAGCAATGCGCCGCGAAAACTCAACCCGGTCTACGGCCAGCGCGTGGCCCGCGGGCACGGCAGTTTCATCCGCAATGCGCAGCAGCGACGAGCCGGCCCGCCGCATCTCCTGCTTCAGCAGCCAGGGCGCGGTGTTGGGCGACTCGCTCTTGAGCGAGTTGGAGCACACCAGTTCGCCGAATTCAGTGGTTTGGTGGGCCGGCGTCAACCTCGGTTGCCCGTCCACCATGGCTCGCATTTCGTACAGGTCCACCTTGCATCCCAGCCGCGCAGCGGTCAGTGCTGCCTCCGGGCCGGCCAGCCCGCCGCCCACCACGCGAATCTTCAATGCGCTGCCTCCGCCTGCCCCGCCTCAACCCCGGCCAGTTTCCGCAGCGCATCCCCGCTCACCCGCACATTGCGCCACTCATCCAGAAACTCGGCCTCCATTGCGCGATAAAACTCGATGGCGGGGGTGTTCCAGTCCAGCACCTCCCACTGCAGGCGCAGGCATCCCCTCTCCACGGCAAAAGCCGCCACTTGCTGCAGCAGCGCTTTGCCAATTCCGAGGCCTCGGAACTCTGGTTGAACAAAAATGTCTTCAAGGTAGAGCCCCGGCCGCCCCTTCCACGTCGAATAGTTGAAAAAGTAGAAGGCAAACCCGGCCGCGGCGCCATCGCACTCGGCTATCAGGCAGAAATAGAAAGGATTAGGTCCAAAGCCGTCGCGAAGCAGGTCCGCTTCGGTTGCCGTTACAGCGTCGGGATCGCGCTCATAGAGGGCCAATGCCCGAATGAAGGCCAGAATTTGCGGCACATCCGCGGAAGTTGCCGGACGAATCGTGATTGCCATGCCTCCATTGTAGGGTGTGACGCAGACCACAAAGGACCACGCCACGGGCGCACTACGATGTGAACGAACACTGTTTGAAGATTCCAGTGCTGGACGTAACGCGTCAGACGCAACGAGTCTGGTCGTTCGTGTAGCATGGCGAAGGCGCCTTTGAAAACGCCTGAATCGTGGTGCCCGTGTTTCGCGGTCTTGTGTTGGACAGCCTGTTGGATTTAACTTGAGTCCTGCTGAGGAAAGCTGTCCGTGCCCGATTTAGCGCTGTGCTGGCGATCTGCGTATGGATGTCCACAGACGGTAGGGCTTTGGAATTTTGCGGTTATCGCATGTCAACGGGCGCGAGGCCGCAATCGTAAGATACAGCGGGAATACGCTGGTGACACTCTCAAGATGTGCAGGTAGCAAACGCGATTTTGTTGATTGAGCCCGCGAACAAGATGTTTGCGCAGCTCCCAAGGAGAAGAAGAATATGAAACGCAACATTTCACTTTGGCTGGGCCTGCTGGCATTTGCTCTCTTGCCCGCGCTGGCGCAGCAACCCACCGCGCCTATGGGCAAGATCCATGGCCGCGTGACTAATCCGACGGGCGCGGCCCAGGCCACCGGCACAGTGAGTCTTTCCACCGACGGCGGGCACTCCTCGAAGTACACCTTCCAGATCAACGCCCAGGGCGACTACGAGGGCCAGGCGGCTCCCGCCACCTACATGGTCATCTTCCGTCAGGTGGATACCCCGCCCGACAAGATCGTCGACTCTTTCGATAATGTGAAGATCGTCGAAGGTCAGGACGCGGTGCAGGACTTTGACATGTCCCGCAAGGAGTTCGTTGACAAGCTGCCCGAAGAGCAGAAGAAGATGCTCGAAGACCTCCGCAAACATAATGCCGAGGCCATGAAGGCCAACGAGGTCATCAAAAACCTCAATGCCGACCTCCGCCTTGCCACGCAGGATATTAAAGACGCCGACAATGCGCGCGCGGCTGCCATCCAACAGCTAGGTGCTTCGGCTTCCAAGGCCGACATTGAGGCCAAGGAAACTGAGATCAAGACCGCCAAGTACAACGAGGTCGAAACCCTCATGTCCAAGGACACGGCCGTCAAGCCCGATGCCTCCATCCTTTGGGCGCAGCTTGGTCAGGCTCAGGTCGGCCTTAAGAAATATGACGATGCCCAGGTCTCGTTCAAGAAAGCGCTGGACGTGGATGCCGCTTCAAAGAAGCCGGTTCCGGCTATCGAAGGCATGGCCAACAGTGGCCTCGGCGAAGTCTATGCCCGCAGCGGGAAGGTTCCGGAGGCAAATGCGGCTTATGACGCGGCCGCCAAGGTCAATCCTCCACAGGCAGGTTTCTATCTGAAGAACGAGGCCGTTATCTTCTTCCAGTTGGGCAACACGGATGCACAGATTGCAGCCGCGGAAGAGGCGTTGCTGGCCGATCCGAACCAGGCGCTGCTTTATTATCTGAAGGGCCAGGGCCTGGTTTCAAAGGCCACCATCGACCCCAAGACGCAGAGAATCATTCTGCCCCCCGGCTGCCAGGAGGCTTACCAGAAGTACTTGGAACTGGCCCCAACCGGCACCTACGCGGCAGACGTGAAGGGTATTCTCGAACAGGCTAATCAGAAGGTCGACACCAACTTCAAGGCCACCAAGCCCTCTAAGAAGTAAGCAACATCTCCTCAATGACGAAGGGCGCTCCCGAACCTCGGGCGCGCCCTTCGTGCTTACACATGCCTCAATCCATTCCCTCCTGCAGGCGGGGTCTTCCCATCTACAATCCATTCCATGAGTTCTGCTCTGCCCAGCTACGAGCAAGCCGCGGCGATCGTAGCCGCTCATGCTGCCAAGTGGAACCGTACGACGCCGTCAATCGAGCGTGTTGAGTTGCGTCACGCCGCCGGCCGCGTACTGGCTCATTCTGTTCATGCCGATCGGGACCAACCGCCCTTTTCCCGCTCCACTCGCGATGGATATGCCTGTCGCTCGGCAGAAGCATCTCGTCATGCATTCCTGTCGGTCGAAGGTTCCACGCATGCCGGCGAAGCTCCAGCCGGCCCCCTGTCGCATGGTGTTGCATGGGAGATCATGACCGGCGCGCCGGTCCCCACCGGTGCCGATTCGGTGATGATGATCGAGCACGTCGAGGTTGTCGATCGTCAGGTCCGGCTGCTGCCCCCGCGGACTGTCGGTGCCGGCGAAAACATCGTGGCGCGGGGTGCTCAGGCTCAAAAAGGAGACGAGTTACTGCCCGCGGGCACGATGCTTGCGCCCGCGCATATCGCCCTTGCCGCCTCCTGCGGATACGCTTCCATCGATGTGTGTGCCCGCCCCCGCGTAGCAATTCTCACTACGGGCGATGAGCTTGTACCGGCTGAAGCTGAGCCCGGTCCCGGCCAGATTCGAAACTCGAATGCTCCCATGCTGGCTGCGCTCATAGCCGCCGCGGGCGGTGACCCCTGGGTACTGCCGGCTGCCGCGGATACAGCCGCGTCTCTCGATGCCGCGCTCGGCAAAGCCGCAAAGGCCGATCTCCTGCTCATTTCAGGCGGAGTTTCCGCGGGCAAATTTGATCTTGTCGAGCCCGCGCTGGCTCGCCTCGGCGCGCGCTTCCACTTCACGGGCGTACGCATCCAGTCCGGCAAACCGCTGGTTTTCGGTGAGTTGCCCCGGGACGGTGCCTCCCGCTCCTCTACGCCGGACGTGTCTCGGGTCTTGCCCTTCTTCGGGCTTCCCGGCAATCCCATCTCCACGGCGGTCACATTTCAGCTCTTCGCGGCTCCCGTGCTGGCCGCGCTGGCGGGCAGGCATGAATCCGGCCCGCGCTTTGCCCTGGCCTATCTGGCCAGGGACACCGACAAACACGGCAAACAAGGCCTCACACGATTCTTGCCCGCGCGGTGCGACTTCAACCCACCCCACGGCCGACCCCCGCAGGTCGCGCTGGTTCCATGGCACGGCTCCGGTGACCTGCCCGCATTTGCCCGCTCCAATTGTTTCCTTGTCGTGCCCGAGGACGTCAGTCGTCTTGAAGCGGGCGCAATCGTCCGCATCCTGCTACCCTGAGGAACTTCATGTCCAAAACTGCGCAGCCTCGACTCTCGCATTTCGATCAATCCGGCCATGCTGAAATGGTGGACATAAGCGCCAAACAGTCCTCGCGCCGCACCGCCCGGGCCTCGGCCTTTGTGGAACTCTCCGCGGAAGTGCTGGATGCGTTGCCCGCGAACCCCAAGGGCAACCCGCTCGAGGTCGCGCGCTTTGCGGGGATCCAGGCAGCCAAGCGCACCGCCGATCTGATCCCCATGTGCCATCCGCTTGCGCTCACCCACGTGGATGTGCGCGCGGAGATTGTTGCCGGAGGCGTACGCATCACCGCTACGGCCGCTACCGTCGGCCCCACAGGTGTCGAAATGGAGGCTCTCACCGCCGCCGCCGTCGCTGCGCTCACCGTCTACGACATGACCAAGGCGCTCGACAAGTCCATCGTCATCCGAACCATTCAGCTCGAAGCCAAATCCGGTGGCAAAAGCGGCGACTATTCCAGACTCATCGGCAGCGCTTGATCCTGACACGCTCTAACGAGGTGGATGGGATGCCAAGGATGTCCATCTCGACTGCAAACAGTCAGGCTAGCGAGGTAGCTTTGGCGCCTCCCCGTCCTTCGCAGGCGGGGGACCGTTGTTTTGGTAGTTCCCAGCCGGCGCGACAAACGGTTCCGGGGTGATGTGGCCGCGATGGCAGGTTCCGCAGGTCACAGGAACGCCTGAGTTTTCGACCATGGAAACGTAATTTCCATTTATGTCTTCGACCATCTTGTACATCAGCCGTGCAGTGGACTTCTCCGCTTTCGTGTCATCGGCATAGTTCAGTTGCGGCCGGCCGTCCGGCGCTGGATTCTTCTTATCCTCTGCGTGGCATGTGTTGCAATGCGTGCCCAGTGCGATCTTCCACTTTTCCATAATTTCGTGAACCTGTTCTCCGGTCAGGTTCTTGGGCAGCACCTTCAGGTTGGTAGGCGCCGGAAAGGCGTGCGCCGGCGGCGGGCTGCCTGCCGACCGTTGCGGCGGGTCCGGAGCTTGCGCAAGCGCGGCAACAGTAACTGCGACGGTCAGCACTGCGGCAGTCGCTATCAGAGTCGGGAAAGGTGGCTTCAAGGGAAGGGATTCCTCGCAGATTGGGATGGTAGATCTTCAGTATGACGGAATTTTACTTGGAACGAACGCGGTGGCTGTTCGGCCCCTGGGTCCCGAGACACAACTGTGCCCCGCCAGGGCAAAGCGTAGCGGCCAGTCCACGGCGTGCTTGATGCCGATGCGGGCCGTCACCATCACCTCGCCTGGCGTGAAGCCGTCGTCGCGCACCTCGAGCGGCGAAGCAGCACTGGCAATGTCGAGGCCGTTGTGACTTATCCGGGTGAGGCTCATTGCCTGGCACAGCCGGCTGGGGCCCGAAGCAAGCATCCGGACCGGCGCGCCGGCGTCCAGGCCGCGGTTCGCCGCCATTCGATCCGCTCCCGCTACCGGCTCCAGGGCGCGAAGCAGCACACAGCCTGCTTGCCCCTCGATCTCGCAGCTGATGTTCATGCAGAAGTATCGGCCATAGATTGTGTACACGTACGCGTGGCCCGCAGGTCCAAAGAGCACTTGGTTGCGCGGCGTGAGCCCGCGATGCGCGTGGGCCGCCGGGTCGGGCGGATCGTTGTGCGGGCCGAGGTAGGCCTCGACCTCCACAATCCGCCCGGCCAGTAGACCTGTGCCGATCCGGTGCACCAGCAGCTTGCCCAACAGCCTCGGCGCCACCATTTCCGGCGATGCCTCAAAAAAAGCACGGGGTAACAGGTGGCCTGGAAAACCTCTCATCCCAGCCTTCTTGCGCCTTACTTGTGCGTTTTCTTCCGTTCCTTCAGCAGGGCGAGCACTTCTTCCGCGTGACCTGCGGGCGTAACCTTGGGAAAGATATGCAGAAGAGTCTGGTCCGGGCCGATCACGAAAGTAGTTCGCTCGATACCCCATACTTTCTTCCCATACATGTTCTTTTCCTTCAGCACGCCAAACTGATTGCATACTTTCTCGTCTACATCAGCAAGGAGTGTGTAGGGCAGGTCGAACTTAGCTCGAAACTTGGCTTGGTCCTTTGGGGTGTCGCGCGAAATGCCAAGGACCACCGCACCCGCGGCCTGCAGCTTTTTAAAGGTGTCGCGGAAGCCGCACGCCTCAATGGTGCAGCCGGGGGTGTCGGCTCTGGGGTAAAAAAAGAGTACGACTGGTTTACCGGCGTAATTTGATAAGCTGACGGTCTTTTCCTCGTCGGTTTCGAGCGTAAAGTCGGCGACTTTCTCATTGAGTTCCATGGGGAGCTTCCTCTCAGGTCGGATGGAGGGCCGTAGTGGCCGTTAGTTTGCATTATTTCCGAGGTGGGCATCAGGTGTCATCGAGCAAGGCAACTGTTTTATTCACAGGACAAACAGTCCTCGCGGTCTTCGGTCTGCTGGCTGTCTTGCCTGCATCCGCCCAGTACCCGGGCCAGGTAGCCAAATCGACCAAAGACGCTCCTGAGCTGCGCGCCGTGGGCGTACTGGAGTGGACCGGCGAAGCCAGCAAGCCCAAGGCCAGCCGTCTTGTCCCGATCACTGTCTTTGATGGCGGGGAACTCCAGGACGGCGGAATATATCTGGCGCGTCCAGCGCCCATGGCCCTGGCCGGCGAAGTAGAGTACCAGCTTGAGATAAACGGCAAGACCATAGGACTCTTCGACATCAGCGGCGCAGGCCGGGATCAAGGCTCCTGGGTGGGCTTTGGAACCTGGAAGCCGCTGCCCGCCGCTAAAATAAAATCTGCCGCAACAGATTGGTCCAAGGAGCGGGTCGACGAAGGAAACAGCGATCAGCCAGTCCTTCATCGCAAGGCGCATCCCGGTGACAAGCCGGCTGGCGGATCAGACACTGGCGCCGCGTCGGGCAGTTCCGGGGGGCAGGCTTCAGCCAGCGACACCGATCGGCCCACCCTCCACAAGAAGACTTCCAGCGATGATTCGGGCACTGCGGATTCCAACCCTGCGCCCGATCCTGACCGGCCCACACTGCACAAGAAGCCATCGAGCGACGACACCAGCAGCTCCGCTTCCAGTTCCGCCCCCGATCCCGACCGGCCTACTCTGAAGCCGGGAAAATCAAAGCCGGCTGGGGACATCGGGAACGTCCAGTCTCTGCCTGACGTGACGGATCCTGATCGGCCCCGCCTCAAGCGCGGCAAGTCCAGCGGCAACGGCGCTGAGGTGCTCCCGACAATGATGGGCCTGCCGCCCGACATGCACCAGGCGGTAGCCGTATCCGACGCCCGGAACCAGCCCGACCACCCCTGGAGCTACAGTTGGGCCAATCCGGAAGACGAAGCCAAAATGAAAGCCGCCCTGGAAGATATGGCTCGCAAAGCGCTGGGCCTGAATCCACCGCCGGCTCCGGCCCCGGTTCCCAAGCGAACAGCTTCTCGGCAGAAGGCCAAACCGGCGCCATCCCCCCCTCCACCCCCCGCTCCCCTGGGGGACGAACAGTATCGTGTCTTCGAGCTCGCCTACGGTTCTGGAGCCACTCTGGTGCTGACTGCACATACAGATGGCCCCATCGAGCAGCAGAAGTTTGTCACCCTGGTTGCCCAGCCCGACCTCTACGGCAACCTGCTGGTTCTACTCAAGAACGTCACGGATGCCTCCCACCTTGACGTGACCCCGCGCATGCGCCTGGTCGACGCTGTAGATGCCCTGGCCGACAATCGTGGCGAGCTGCTCTTTGAGCTCCGCGGGGCCACTCAGCGCCAGTTTGCTCTGTATCGTGTGCTGCGAGGACAGGCGCAGAAGCTATTTGTGAGCGGGGGTGGAGACTTCTCCGCGGTGGACGCTCAGTAACACTATTCGCTCCGCCTCTGGTTCTTTTGACGTTCACCCCTCTGTGGGTCACGATTCGACCCCGCTCACCCAACTCCGGCCGGGTCAGAGCGAAGTATTTTATCCCCTCAAAATGAGCAATTCTGCTCCTCCATTCCAGGAAACTTGCAGGATTATCGAAACAAATGCCGCCCGGGAGATGGCCCTAATATGCTTTCCTATACAATTAGTCACACGAGTGGGCATCTCGCCACTCCCCAAGGATCTTCCCCAAAAATGGCCTCAGCTATAACTGTGCCTTCCTCTCAAACCACCGGCGAGGCGCCAACCAAGGCTCTCTCGCAACCGCATGAGGCGTCTGCGTCATCGGCGGCCCACGCTATTCCCGCGCGACAAGTGGTCCGCATGGGCCGCGCCGTCACCGTGAGCGAAGGTGTCAATTGGCTCACCCTTACGGTCATCGCTCTCTTTCATGCCGGTGCCCTTGCTGCGTTTTTCTTTTTCAGTTGGCAGCGCCTGGCTGTATTGGCCGTGTTCCATGTTCTGGCCATTAACGTCGGGATAGGCATGTGCTACCACCGCCTGCTCACCCATCGCGGCTATCAAACCCCCAAGTGGGTGGAATACGTGATGAGCATCTTCGCCTCCATGTCGCTGGAGGGAGGGCCAATCTTCTGGGTCTCCACCCACCGCGTGCATCACCAGTTCAGCGACCAGGAAGGCGACCCCCATACTCCCCGCGAGGGCGCTTGGTGGGCGCACACTGGCTGGGTGCTGTTTGGCCAGGCGCTGCACGCGCAGACTGCTATTCTGGCTCGCTATTCCCCCGACCTGAGTCGCGACCGCTTCCATGTCTGGCTCAGCAAGTACCACTGGGTGCCCATTACCGCGAGCGGCGTGCTGCTTCTGGCCGGCGGGTGGATTTGGGGCGGGCTGGTAAATGGCATTGCCTTGGTGCTCTGGGGAGTGGTTCTGCGCGTGACTCTCGGCTTGCATGCCACCTGGCTCGTCAACTCCGCCACGCACCTATGGGGCAGCCGCCGTTTTGAGACGCGCGATGACTCGCGCAACAACTGGTGGGTGGCCCTGCTCAGCGGCGGCGAGGGCTGGCACAACAATCACCACGCGCATCCCGTTTCTGCGCGCCACGGCCTCAAGTGGTATGAGATTGATCCCAACTTCTATGGCATCTGGCTGCTTTCCAAGCTCGGTCTGGCACGCAAAATCCTCATAGCCAAATTCGACCCGGCCAATCCCAAACCCGCCGGTCTCTAGAGCATTTTCTACTTGAGTGTGAACATATCTCTGGGTGCCCCAGGTCCGGATTCTCGGACCTGGGAAACCTCAACACTCAACTCGGCGCCCCTCCACTCCCTACGAATCTGGGTGGGAGACCACAGATGCCCATCTCGTGTGTAAGCAGTCAAGCCGAAATCGCTCTAGGCGATAGCCCAAGAGCCCCGAAGAACTGGAAAAGCGGCCCCCGCAGTTCGGGTTGGCCGCTTTTCTCATTCCGCGCAAAATTTAGAAGTCGATAGGAACTGGACCTACTTGCGCAACCTCGCCCGGAACCACAGCGTTCCAAACACCGGCAGAGCCACGGCCAGCGCCACCAGTCCGGCGGGGAATCCGGCATACCGGTAGCTATACGCGTAATTCACCGTGTGGCCGCCAATCAGGTTCCATGCCAGCAGAGAGAAGATCGCGATCGTCGTCACCACGAAAAACGTGAAGAATGCCGTGGCGAAGCTAAGCAGCAGGCTGGTGAACAATCCAAAGCCTTCCAGTGGAAAGCCAAGCACCGTTCCCGAGCCGGGCCGTTGGGTTTGTGAAGGATGCATGATCTTCGCGGCCTCTGTCGTCTAGAATACAGTTCTATGGCTGGAGGCGCACAAATCGAACTTTGGCACGCGGAGAAGGTCGCCACATTGGTGTCTGTTGCTCCGGCGCCCAACGGCATTCGCTATGCTGCCTGGGGTGAAACTCGCATCCCCGAGGCAGACCTGGAGCACCTCGTCGGCGCAGTTCCCATTACCATGTCAGAAGCGCTCACCAACCGCGCCTACTACTTTGTGCCTCTGGCCATCACAGACACCGGCGAGACCATGATCGCCCCCGCCTACTCGGTCGACCTGGGCGACCGTGCCGTCTGCCACCGCAACGCCGTCTTCGGCGCAATGGAAGCTGTCTTCCTCTCCACCCGCCTGGTTGAGGACCGCTTTGGGCTGGCCTTCGAGTTCCTTATCAACGTCGCCCACAACTTTGTTGAAGCGGCAGGCGTGCCGGATAGCTTTTCCTCCCTGGTATGGTCGCAGGCTGAGGCCCAGGTTCGTGGCGAAACCAGCCAGGATGCCTGGGAAAACCGTCGCCGCGCCCAGGACACCCGCAACGGCCAGAAGACCATCGACGAGCGCTCCCGCACCGCCTTCTTCGAGTCTTCATTCTCCGACGCGCTGGCTGTCTACATGCTGTCCCTGGCCGTGGACTTTGACTACCACGATCTGCGCGAGCGCGAGTATCCGCTGCTGGCTGCTCCGGCCTTGGCCGAGCGCCTGCGCCACGTCGCCGGCCTCTTTCCCGCCAACCCCGGCTACGAGTTCCAGGTTCTCTACCGCCGCAAGGGCTGAGAACATCGCATGTAGCGTCTTGGTGCGGGTTGCGCGGACTCATGCTCGCCGTGTTTCCAGCCCGAGTCGGCCGTTCAGCGCTGCATCAGCCCAATGCTGCCGCCGCCCGTGCAGAGAATGACCAGATTCATCACGACAAACAACAGGTCGTAGTGCCAGCCATAAGTTTTCTCGCCCCAGAAGCCCGTCTTCCATTTCGCAATCTTCATGTAGATCGCGCCGGCCATGATCAGAATCAGCCCCAGCGCCGCCCACTCCGTCAGCACGCCCACGGCGAGACCCAGTGCGCCGGCTACCTCTGCTGCGCCCAGAAAGACCGTGAATCCAAGGCTCATCTCGATGCTGGCCGCGCGCTGGCACGGCGACTTGAGGTGGTTAAATCCGCTGCTTCCGAACACCAGCGCCACCATGAGCCGCAGAAGCAGCAGGCTCAGATCAGCAAAGTGTGTCGCGCCTGGGATCCGGAACATTGAAAAAACTCCTCAACCTTTATGCGACAACTCAGGTGTCGAGTTAGATGCCGTGAACTATCAGGCCGCCAGATTAGATTGAGAATCTAATTACCTGCTCAATGTTTTGAATAACTTGTAGGCAACTTTGCGAAATGTGTGCCACAAATCTACTCAACCCGAGAGTTTTCGACTCTCCAGCCATGCAACCAGATCACCCTTTGTCGTGAAACGATCTTGCCAGCCGAGCAGATTGCAGAAGCAAGTCCAAGCATTGACCATGAAGGGATAAAGAGGTTCAAGATCCGCCGCAGACTGGCCGTGATGTACAAATTTGGAACGTAGGCTACCCGCTCATAAAGCGGCGGACGAGTTCCTAGCCCTGCTGAGGGGACTCCGCGTAGGTGAGTCTTTTACGAACGATTTTGTTTCTGTGCTGAAGGATCAATGGAAGAGCAAAAACCGGGGACAGTACTGCTGTTGTTGAGACTCTGGGTAAAGAGTTGAAGGAAAAGCGGAGTTCGCTAGATAGGCTGATGATGAAATACATAAACGACGATCCGATGATCAGGGACTTCTTCCCGGTGATGAAGCGCAGATTGGAAGATGAGATCGCCACCTTGGAGGATAGGGTCGCTCAGTTCAGCCTTGCGAAAGCGACATTCGAGCAGGTGGTGGAATTCTCGAAGTCGCTCCTAGTGGATATCTCTGCTGCGTGGGAGATCGCAGACCTCGATCAGAAGCAGCGGGTTCAAAATGCGCTCTTTTTAGGTGGTCTAAAATACCACCCCAAAAACGGGATTTTGAACCCCGACAACGCTTCTCTTTTCTGTCAGTTAGATAATTTTTTGGGCGGAAAGATGGATTTGGTGGCGCTACCGGGAATCGAACCCATGTCTTGAGATTGAGAGTCTCATGAGATTTGACAGTCGAATCGCATCAAGGGTGGGAGAGCACGAACCTCCAGCTCTGCGGGCTTTTCGGCCAGATCTGTCATTGTCGCTCAAGCCGCGACACGAATCCCCTCGGGTTCGCTGCGTTTGCTTTTGCCGAGAATTAGGACCTGCAGGCGCACAATCTAGGTATGGAGAACCTCCAGGTTATCGATCCAATTCCATCTGTCGGGCATGTGACCGGTCCGTACCCCCACCGAGACCCCCACCCCCCTCCCCCTCGAAGTGGCCGATTTCCGGGGGCACTGTCGACCTGGTGGAAGAGATAAGTTATCCGTAATCAACAATATGACAGATATACCGGTTAACGACCCAGTTGCCTTAGTGGTAAACAGAAGCCCCTGAAAAATGCCCCTTTTCGTTGCTTTTGAGGGTGTTTTTGGCGAGTTCGACAAGAAAACGGGGCGTTTTTGAGCAGGCTACGGCGGAACGAGAGTTGGCGTTTCCCAGAGGCGCACCTCAAGTTGTCAGGAACTCTTGTACGCTATGCGTCCTTCGCTGATAGTCCAGCGGATTTTCCCTTGCATCGTCCAGCCGTCGAAAGGCGTATTGCGAGCCTTGGACAGGGTGTCCACGGCGTGGTAGGTCCATTCGGCCTTGGGGTCGAAGACCACCACATCGGCAAAGCTGCCCACGGCCAGGGTGCCTCGCCCTTTCAGATTCAGCAGCGCCGCAGGCTGTGCGCTCAGCAGGCTCAAAATGCGGCCCAGCGGCAGCTTCCACTCCCTGTGCAGCCAGCGCAGGCACAAGCCCAGCGCGGTCTCCAGGCCCGTGATGCCGTTGGGCGCATTCTCAAATTCGACTTCTTTTTCGTGTGTGGCGTGCGGCGCATGATCGGTGGCGATGGCGTCTACCACGCCGTCGAGAATGGCCTCGATCATGGCGTCGCGGTCGGCGGCCGAGCGCAGCGGTGGATTCATCTTGGCCTGCGTGTTGTACATGCCAACATGCTCGTCGCTCAGCAGGAAGTGGTGCGGCGCCACCTCGCAAGTCACGCGCAGGCCGTTGCGGCGGGCCTGGCGCACAGCGGCAATCGCCGCGGCCGTCGACGTGTGGGCCACGTGCAAATGAGCCCGTGCATCGCGTAGCTCGGTCACCAGGCGGATGTCGCGCTCCACCAGGCCGCTCTCGGCCTCCGGCGGCATGCCGCGCAGGCCCAGCTTGAATGACACCGCGCCCAGGTTCATGCAGGCGCCCTGAGTCATGCGCGTGTCTTCAGCGTGCTGGATTACGCTTAGCCCCACCCGAGCTGCGGCGGCGAGCGTTTCGCGCATCACCCCATCCTTCAGAATGGGGTGGCCATCATCCGTCACTGCAACGGCTCCCGCAGACTTGAGTGCGGCAAAATCGTTCAGCGCCTCGCCCTTTGACCCGCGTGTAGCCGCGGCAATGGGAAACACGCGAACAGCTGCTCCACGTTCCGGAGCCTGCATCCAGCGGGTGATTTCGGGCGAGTCGTTCACCGGGATGGTGTTGGGCATGGCGGCGACAGCGGTAAATCCCCCCGCAGCCGCGGCTGCAGTGCCCGTGGCGATGGTCTCCTTGTAGCCCTGGCCCGGCTCGCGAAGGTGGACGTGCATATCGATCAGCCCCGGCGCCACTGTCAGCCCTGTAGCGTCCAGTGTGGCCGTTTCATCTGTGTTCACCCCGTTCTGCAGCTTCAGCTTCCCCGGAGAAGCGATCTCCGCAACACGTCCGTCCTTGAGCAGAATGTCTTTGGGACCGTCTACGCCTGCCGCCGGATCAATCAGGTGGCCTCCACGAATCACAAGAGCCGTCATGCGCCGCCCCCCTTTCCGTCTGTCGCGAGGGCTCGTTCCACCACCGCCATGCGGATGGCCACCCCATTGCGCACCTGCTCCAGAATTGCCGATTGCGCGCCATCGGCTACGCCGGCCGTCAACTCAAGCCCTCGGATGATCGGCCCTGGGTGCAACACCACCGCGGAGGATGCTTGAGCTGCCAGCCGCTGGCCGGTGAGCTGGTAATTGGCCTTATATTGTTCGAGATCCAACTGCATTCCGGCCAGCCGCTCGGCCTGGATGCGCAGCATCATCACCACTTGCGACTGGCGCAGGGCGGCCTCCAGGCTGCGCTCTACCGCAATGTCCGGCCCTGCATTGGCGGCCAATTCCGGCAAGAGTTCCTTGGGCCCGCAAAGTACCACCCGTGCACCCAGCCGCGGAAGCAGCAGCATATTCGAGCGCGCCACGCGGCTATGCAGAATATCGCCGACGATGCTCACTGTAACTCCCGCCAGCGTTTCGGCGGTCACCGTTTTGATGCCCGGCCGCAGGTGCGTCAGGATTGTGCGCAGGTCAAGCAGAGCCTGCGTGGGATGCTCGTGCATGCCGTCACCGGCATTCAACACCGGCAGGCGGGTTGCCTCTTCCAGCAGCCACGCTGCTCCTGAAGAGTTGTGCCGCAGGATAATCGCCTCGGCCCCCAGCGCCCGCAGAGTAAGGCCGGTATCCTTCAGCGTTTCGCCCTTTTCAATGCTCGACGAAAGGCTTGAAACCAGCGTGGTGTCTGCACCCAGGCTCTTTGCGGCAAGTTCAAAACTGGTACGCGTACGCGTCGACGACTCGTAAAACAGCAGTGCCACGCGACGTTTTAACAGAATGCGGTCGCGGACCAGCGGATCCATATTCTCAAGGTCCGTTGCGCGGGCAAGAATGTGACTCACGGCCTCCAGCGTCAAGTCCTGAACCGAAAGCAGCGAGCCCGGATTGTACGGGAACGGCGATGGAGCAACTGGCGGTGGATGAAGTTGGCGACGAACAGGTGTTGCGCTTGCGTTCATACAATCCCACACCGGAGTCACGGGCCCCGGTCCGGTTCACAGTGATTACCAGGGCTCTCGGGGTCCTGGCGTACAGCGCGCGGGGATGCGCACCGGTTGAGAGACTTAATCCACCCGCTCGACCAGCAGAACCTGCTCGTCGTTATCGACTTCGTTGAACTTGACTTCAATGATTTCGCGGCTGCTCGTGGGCACCTGCCGGCCAACATAGGTGGCTTCGATGGGCAGCTCGCGGTGACCGCGGTCAATCAGCACGGCCAGTTGTACGCGTCGCGGCCTTCCATGGTCAAATAGCGCGTCCAGAGCCGCACGAACGGTGCGCCCGGTATAAAGAACGTCGTCGCACAGCACAACGTCGCGGCCATCGACGTCAAATCCGATTGCCCCTTCCTTGACCACTGGGCGAATGCCGGTCGTGGAAAGATCGTCGCGATAAAACTGAATATCAAGGACGCCCGTATCCACTGGGCGCTTCTCGATGCCGGAAATCAGCTTGCCCAGCCGCTCTGCAAGCGGAATGCCCCGGCGCTTGATACCAATAAGCGCCAGGTCTTCGCTGCCATTGCTCTTTTCCACAATCTGGTGGGCCAGGCGCACTAATGTGCGTTCAATCTCCGATGCGGACATCAGCCTTCCCTTGATGCGCAGGCTAGGCATGTTGGGCTCTTCGCTCATGGCTTCTTTCTCGCAGCTTATCTCTCGCAGGATGATACGAGGGTTGGCGGTTCGGGGCAACTGTGGAGAAGTGGAACAAAATTCAGAATCTAGTGTACCGCCCCGATTCGACGCCTGCGGGAGCCTGCGCCGACTGTTTCTACTGGGCCACCTCAATAGGGTTAACAGACCCTAAACCTCCGGCCGCCGGTTCCGCACCATCAGACGCGCGCCCAATGCACCGCCACCGGCAGCAAAGAACAGGAGGAACAAACAATTGCTGGCAAATCCGAAGACCTCAATCCCGGCGTGACCCCACGGTGACAGCATCCATGCCTTCTGCACCTCTGCTTCAGCGGCGTCCGACACGCCCATCTGGGATGCCAACTGTTGCGTCATTTGCTGGCTCTGGTCCACCCGGTTCTTCCATTCCGTGTCAATCTGGCTTGACTGGTGAAGAACAAAACGATCCACAAACAGCGCGCCGCCACTGATGCCGAATGCCAGCCAGCCAGCCAGCAACCCTGTCACCAGCCCAATGCGGGCGCCGGCGCCAATCGTGATCCACGCTGGCCGTTGAGTGCGTAGATAAAGGGCCACAGCCCACGCCGCCGCTGCAGCCATCCAGAACAATCCTAGAACCCCCACCGGCGAAAGCCCGCTTGAGAGCAGCCCCGCGGGAACCGCCAGCATCAGGGCTGCACGCATGGCCGGCTTCCAATCCACCATGCTTGCATCCCTCGTCGCCTCTTGCCAACGCTCTGGTTGGTCCTGCCCTGCCGCGTCGTCCACCGTGTAGACCAATTGTGGTAGTCCGCAAGCCGGGCAGTAGCAGTTCTCGGCCAGAATGGCCTGGTGGCAGCGATTGCAAGTAATTTCCATACCTAATTAGAGCCTACCCCATTTTCGCGCCTACAGCGGTCTCACAATTGCTGTATGCCGAAACCGCTACTGCAGAGTGGCGGCTTCCTTAAGAAAATGCCACCTTGCACCGAGTTGGAGGAGGCATGTGAATTGTGGGACGGCTTCGAGGTCAGCTGCGAGGCCTTGCTGTGCAATTCTCTCGCTCGGAGCCGCATCATGAAGTGTGGATTGGAAACGTTAAGTACCGATTAGCTCACTATTTGAGTCGATTACCGTGCTGAAGTCGGGCGCCGTTTCTCACGCCTTCAGAGCCCTCTACGGTTTCTTCCCGTTCGTTCTTCGGTTTCCGCGCCGGGGAAGCTTCAAGGCCCACGGCAGTGGCCCATGCGTCCGGTCCTGGCAAACGCGGCACCGCACGGGGTATTGCAGCGCGAATAGTCGAATAAAGTCCGACCGTCTGAACTGAGAGGCGCGAAAGTCTGAAGATCCGCAGTTTTCGCAAGTCATTGACATCTCATGCTCCAAGGCCGACACGCCAAGTGAGTTGCCTTGAAATTCGGTGGCACGTTTGCGGGACAAAACAGACGAATTGTTCTTATCGCGACAGAATGAAACCCGCTAGAACCGGCGAGTCTCTGAAATTAGTGTGACACAGAGAGCGGCGATTTACTTTAAGAAATAGCGTAAAAGCCGACGCCGTGCGGCCCACCTTAGACTGCGAAATCCGTGTCTTGCCAGCCCGTTTCTTCATCTTGCTAAAGAATAGATGTAGCCCCGGCAAGCCGTGCTGCCACAATAGCTTCGGCGGTCACCACAACCTCGTCCAGGGTCATGCGAGTTGAATCAATCAGGACCGCGTCGGGAGCCGCCTTCAGCGGCGAGTCGGTGCGGTTCCGATCCCGTTCGTCCCGGGCGCGTAATTCGCCGATCACTTCTTCCGGCTGCACTACAGACTTGGGACCAAGTTGGTCGAATCGCCTCATACCCCGCACTTCCGGAGCAGCATCCAGAAAGATCTTTACGTCCGCGTCCGGAAAGACCACGGTGCCGATATCGCGTCCCTCCATGACCACCCCGCCATAGGCGCCCATGTCCTGTTGTAGCCGCACCATCCAAGCGCGAATTGCTGGAAAGACGCTCACTCGCGACGCGGCGTCGGTCACAGTCGGGTTACGGATTAAACCCGTCACGTCTTCACCGTCGACCAGAACGCGGTTTTCCTCGTTGCCCGGTTCAAGGTTTATTGAGGTTTCCGCAGCCAGCGCTTCCAGACCTGCGATTTCGGTCAAAGGGATTTCCGCGCGCAGCGCCTTAAGCGCAAAGGCGCGATACATGGCACCCGTCTCAAGATTCAGTAGCCCGAAACGCCGCGCAAGACGCCGAGCGACGGTGCTCTTACCCGCGCCGGCCGGACCATCAATGGCGATCACGAATTTCCGGGGAGGGGGATGCGCGGGACTTGCTTCCAGGCTCATCCGCGCTTCTTCGTTCCCTGCTTGGCACGGTTGGTATAGCCAAAGCGTTTATCGTTTCCGCCTGCGGCACCGGCTGTTAACGCCGGCTTGCGGCTGCCGGATTTCGGCCGGGCGTTGGAACGGGAATCCTTGCGGACAAGCCCTGAATTGCGCCCGTTCGTGCCAGACCTGGCCGCGGATTTCAAGCCCCCGGTATGGCCGTTGCGCTGGCCCAACACCGGTGCGGAGGATTTCGCGGTACGTGACGCAGTAGAGCCATTGGCCGGCCTGCTGACGCTGCCGTTCGGCCGGGTGGCTTTGCTGGAGCCAGCCTTCCCATGGGCGCCTTCGTGCTTGCCATTTGAACTCTTGGCCACGCCCTGACCCCAGCGCACGCCAGAGGCCGCGCGAGAACCGTTCTGTGAACGCGCTACCGAAGGCCGCGCTTCCCCTGCGCGCCGCGCCGGGCGGCTATCCCCGGTAGATTGCCCAGGTTTGCGATCACGGGAACGCCCGATGGTCCGGCCGAAGTGGGGCCGAGCCACGCCGGGCTTGACACTGGCAGAGGGCTTGCGGACAGGGGTCTTGGAAACGTGCGATTCGACAGGCTTGAGTGGTTCGGCCGGGGCCGGCGACGTCGCCGCAGGTTGTACCGGTTGAACTTCGGAAGCCTCTTCTTCGTGGTCAAAGTCCCGCGTAAAGTAGTTGGATGAGAGCATGGATGAACTAGCGTAGATGGTCGGTGCGGGGGTGAACTCAGGCAATGTGCCGGCAACATAGAAGTGCGGCGCGTGGCCCATTGAGATCGTGTGGACCTGTCGGGTGGCAACCAGGCCGCGAAGCACTTCGCGCACCTTGCTGCGCGCGGTCAGCGAAGCGAGGAACATTTCCACATCTTCCATGCTGGCCGCAATCACGGCCTGCAGGTAGATTGAGGCAAGCACAGAAATAGCTGTGACTTGCGATGTAGAAGCGCCTTCCGCAATGGCTTTCTGGAAACGATGGCGCAATAGCTGCCACTTGGAAGCCTGGCCGGGCGCTGAAATCACAGGAATGATCCGCAGCTGCTGCCAAAGCTCGGTAATGGCGCGCAGAACAGCTGATTCGCTCACTTCGCGGCCCAGTGCCTGTCTCAACTGCGAAATGGTGGCGTCGCCCGCTTCTAGTTGCTTGTAAGCCTGAACCGCCAATTGCGAAACCTGCCGCGATCCTGTCAGTTGGGGACTGCGCCGCCAGTCGCGGTCGCCCCGGAGCGCATACACGTAAGGAAGAACCCAGCTCGCAACAATGTAATCCGGCTGTTCGCCCGGCTGTCCCAGCAGGTTCAGCCTGACCACCACGTCATCCAGTTCCAGGCGCACCAGCAAATCCTCAGCCAGTGCGGTCTGTCGTGGATCGGGAGCAGCATCTCGCAGGCCTGCAACGGCTTCCACAAATGACGGTGCGACGGAGGACGAATACTGCCTCCTCGGCAGGAAGAGACACAGTCCCGTCTCCTCAATCCACGTCCGGGCTTCCTCTAAAGTAAGGGCCCCATTCCCATTCTGGCGCATCCTTTCGGCGCGCGCTGCTTCCAATTGCTCCGATGTCAAANNCTATTGGACGTCCGTGCGGGCAACTTGTTGGGTGCTCAGTCCTTGCAAGTTCTGACAATAGCCATTCCATTCGAATCGGGTCAAGAGGGGTATTTACCTTGATGGCAGAGTGGCAGGCAATCGACGCGGCAATCCGTGTACGCAAGGCCGTAAGGTCCTCATTTTGTTTAGGTTCATCTGAGTCGCCGCTGGATTGCTCGACCACTTCGGCCAGCATCCGCTCCAGAGCCGCCCCTTCCAGGCCCACGGGAGCCTCCTTCACCGCAAGTGTCTGAGGACCAAAGGGTTCGACCTCAAATCCATTGCGCTCCAATTCCTCCGCGATGCGCGCAAAAACTACCATCTGCCAAGGCTTCAACTCCACCAGAAGGGGCATCAGCAGCCGCTGTCGCTGCACCCGCTCCACCTTGCGATCATGCAGAATCTTCTCGAAAAGCACCCGTTCGTGCGCCACATGCTGATCGATGATCCAAAGGCCGTCTTCGCCGGTGGCCAGAATGAATGACTCTCGCAACTGGCCCAGCGGCCGAAGCGAACCTAGGTGGTTCAGGTTGGTGCTGGCCTGCTCGGCCTCCACCAAGGCTGCCTTCGCAGTCGCGTCCTGGATGTAAGTTGTTGCATCGGGATTATTCGATGAACAGTCTTCAGGCTGGTCCATTCCCGCAGGCTTGAACAGTGCTGCAGCCGCTTCGCCCCACAGGCGCTGGTCGAAGCCTTGGGTACTGGTGGAATCCGGATAAAAGGGTAGCCTGCCGGGGACGGGGGTGCGGGGCCGCGGAGTCAATTGGAACGGTGCGGCCTCGAACGCAGCAGTCTGTATATCAACCGGCTCGGAGTTCGGTCGCGGTGGATTGTCTGGTGAGCCCGGCAGGGGTGAAGCCGCTGTGGGCATCAGCGAAGGGCTGGCGGCAGGCGAGGAGCCCAGCGCAGCAAGAAAGCTGGCCGCTGGCCGGGCCTTTATCAGCGCTGTCCGCAGGCTGTCGCGGACAAAGTCGTGAACCAGGGATTGCTGCCGGAAGCGCACTTCGGTCTTGGCTGGGTGCACATTCACGTCGACTTCCTCGGGAGCCATTTCGAGAAACAGCAGAACCACCGGAAAGCTAGTGGGAGGAATCACGTTGCGATAGGCCTCGGTAATCGCATGCAACAATAGTCGATCGCGGATAAGGCGTTTATTTACAAATATATAGACAGAATTGCGGTTGAGCTTTTGCAGCTCCGGTTTGGAATAGAAGCCAGTCAGTCGCAAGGTACCCGGGTCGGGCCGGGGTTGGTCTGGATCCCGTTTCCAGGGTGGCGGCTCGGGCAGCCCCTGGTGTGCCAGCGGGGTCTCCGCGGCCAAGGGCAGCAATTGCGCCAGGGTGTCCTTGCCAAAAATCTGGTAAATTCTCTCGGCAGTCCGGGTTACGGGTGGGGCGGAGAGGATGGTGTGGGTGGCGGATTGTAGCTCAAAGTGCATCTCCGGGTGGACTAGCGCGTAGTGGGTCACCAAGGCTGTCACGTGAGCCAGTTCCGTGCTCTCGGCACGCAGGAATTTGCGGCGGGCCGGGGTGTTGAAGAAGAGATCGGCAACAGCAATGGTGGTGCCGTGGGGAAGAGCGGCATCGTCCACGCGGAGCATCTTGCCGCCGGCAATTTCGATCCGCGTTCCGGCGGCATCCTCCCCGGTCGCCGTCTCCAGGGTGACGCGGGCCACGGAGGCAATAGAGGGCAGCGCCTCGCCGCGAAAGCCGAGGGTGGCGATGGAGAGCAAGTCATCTGCGGTGCGCAGCTTGCTTGTGGCGTGGCGTTCGAAGGCCAGCAGAGCGTCGTCGCGGTTCATGCCCTGGCCGTCGTCGGCCACGCGCATCAACCGACGCCCCCCTGCCTCGACCTCAACCCGAATGCGGGTTGCACCGGCATCCAGGGCGTTCTCCAGTAACTCCTTGACTACCGAGGCAGGCCGGTCCACCACTTCGCCCGCGGCGATCTGGTTGGCAACCTGGTCAGGAAGAATGCGGATGCGGCCCATAAGGCTTAAGGGTAACGCAAAAGACAGTAGTCAGCTGTTAGCTTGCAGTTGTCGGTTCTTGGGGTCGAGATTCATGTGAGTAGTTGCAGCTGGAGCTAAAGAGTCTTCGTCGCGGCAAGATGGTAGAGGGTTAGGAGGCACAAAACGCACGCATCCAGCGACAAGAGATTCAGGAAATTTGGGGAGCGGCGAAAAGGGCTTTGCTGCAATCGAGGGGTAACCGTCGAACTACAAATGAGAGGCCTTGACCGGCAAAATCACATCTCAGTCCCAAGACGCATCTTGAGCCACTCGATCTGCTCGTCAGTGATTTTCGAGCTTATTGGCTTCTTCTGGGCTTTGAATCTTTCCAGCCCAGAGAGACCTTCGATAAGGCGCAGCGGCTCTGGAGGCTGTATCGCTGTGCGGCCTGTCGAGGTTTCAGGAATGTCGGTGCCTGGATCGTGTTCCTTTTGCATTGGGTCTTGCTCCTTGCGTTACTCGGGGTAGGCGTGAGTTTTGGTCCGATGTTGAATGTATACGCGAGGTTGCACCGCTATAGATGAGCAAAACAACACAAGTAGCCTAAAAACTCAGTTCTGTTCCAGTCCTGAGCGGGTGGGTTTGCCAGGGGTGTCCGGCAGAAAAAAACAAAATGCCGCGCGGGGCGGCATTCTGGTGTGACTGAGAAGGTGGGGATGCTTAGAGTCTGTCAAAAAAACTCGAAGGCAACGCCGGTGCGGGAACAGGGGGCCGACATCAGGGAGGAGCAGCGAGCAGCACGGCGACAGTCCCCGGTCCGTACCTCACCGGAGATATCCCCCTCCCCCTATTCTGTAAGTAAATTATTTCTTTTCATGCATTTAGAGTAGGGGTTGCGCTGCAAAATACTGATTCCGCAGGCGTTAGCCACAGGATATAGACATCAAAGGAGTTATGCCGCATTTTCGGGGTGCGGTGGACAGTTTGTTTCCCAAATTCACGAAGACAAATACTCTATCGCGCCTGCCGGTGCGCAGCTGCCGGATGCGTGGGTCGACTGGT
The DNA here is from genome assembly GCA_003165075.1 of Acidobacteriaceae bacterium. Taxonomy (GTDB): domain Bacteria; phylum Acidobacteriota; class Terriglobia; order Terriglobales; family Acidobacteriaceae; genus Telmatobacter. The sequence goes on from PLSM01000141.1 coordinate 35,295, forward strand.
GATGCTCCCCGCTCTGGCTGTCGACCTCTGGATACTCCATTCGAATTCCATTATGCGCCGCGAGCAGATAATTCTCTGCAAGAGGGCAGCCATTCTCAGGAATCGAAGGGGAGAACATCTCCGGACGAAGTGGAGTATTCGGCGCTGCTCGTTTCTGGACAGGTTCTTAGATGCCCATGCCGAATTCGCTCGTCTGGCGCTCGTCGGCGCTGGAGTAGAAGTCGTAGGGGGTGCGGCGCTTGAACTTGTAGCGGCTGCGGAGCTCGCGGCCCACGAAAATGCCCAGCGCGGCCAGAGCCATTCCAACCGAGAACCAGCCGATGACCCGCAGAGTCATGCTCTCGTTGGGTTCTTCAACGGGGATGAGGGGTTCGGGTTCGGTCGACATGAGCGGCACAGCCTCCTGCGGACATGATAGCGCAACTTTGTTAAGACGCGTCGCGGAGCAGGATCGTGAGCCTGACACTTTGGTTTAGCGGGTCCGCTCTATCTGTGCTTGCCATTTGGCCTTTTCCGATTCGGGAAGAAAGCTGGCTTCGATGGAGTTGGCCGCCAACTGGCGCAGTTCCTGGCGCGTAAAACCCTGAATGCTATGAGCCAGCAGATACTCGTTGGCCAGGTCGGAGCCAAAAAATGCGGGGTCGTCGGAGTTGAGTGTGACCAGTAAGCCGGCATCGAAGTAGCGCCGCAGGGGGTGAACGGCAAACGATGGGCAGACTCCCGTGCGCACGTTGGAAGTGGGGTTGAGTTCGAGGGGAATGCGACGCTCTTTCAGATCCTGCAGGAGGTAGAAGTCCTGGATCACGGAGAGAGCGTGGCCAATGCGCTCGGAGCCGATGCTGAGGGCTTCGCGAATAGCTTCAGGGCCGGTGGTTTCGCCGGCATGGTTGGTCAGGCGCAGGCCCGCCCGGGCGGCCTCGGCGTAGACATCGCGGAAGGGCGCAGAACCGGCGCGGCGCTCGTCGCCGCCCAGGCCGATACCGATGATGGAAGGGTGAGCGGGGCGCAGTTCGGCAGCCTTGCGGAAAACCCGTTCGGCCTCTTCGACCGTGAAGTGGCGGACAGCGTCGAAGATCCAGTAGATTGAGAGGCCGAGTTCGCTCTGGGCACGTATGCGGGCGCGTTCGAGAGCGGCAAAGATGGGTTCGAATGCGGCTGGATCGTGGTTGCGCCACATGTAGATGACGCCGACCGAGATGAAGACCTCGGCGTGCACTACGCCCTGCGCGGCAAGCCGCTGCATCATGCGCCAGGCAGCCAGTTCGTAGTCCGCAGGCTGGGTGAGATGCCGCGTGACGGCCTTGAAGGCCTCAATGAACCCAGTGAAGTCGCTGAAGTGGTAAAGGGCGTCGGCCTCGGCGGGGGTGAGGGGCTTATCGCCGTGGAGGGCGCTGAGTTCCACCAGCGTGGAGGGAAGGATGGTTCCCTCAAGATGCAGATGCAACTCGGCTTTAGGAAGACGGCGGATGAAGTTTTCCATGCGGAAGAGCATAGGGTCAGCGGAGATTCGCAAACTCCGAACGGTGTCGGCTGTAGAAGAAGTAGATCAAGAGTCCAGCGAGGAGCCAGGCAAAGAAGGCCATCCACGTCATGACCTCGAGCCCCATCATCAGTACGATGCAGAAGATGATGCTGAGCACGGGAAAGAGCGGCCCGAATGGGGCGCGGAAACTGCGTGGCCGTTGTGGCTCACGATAGCGCAGGATGAGCACGGCGATAGAGACGAGGACGAAGGCGAACAAGGTGCCAATGTTGGACAAGTTGGAAACCGTGCCGATATCGAGCAGCCCGGCGGGAATGCCCACCACGAATCCAGCCACCCAGGTGGCGACGGCAGGCGTACGGAACTTCGGATGGATGCGGCTGAAGAGAGTAGGCAGCAAACCGTCGCGAGACATGGCGAACCACACACGCGCCTGGCCGAGTTGGAAGACCAGGATGGAGGAGACCATGCCCAGCATGGCGCCGATCAGGACAAAAAGCCGTACCCAGTGCAGGCTGCCTCCGCCGGGCATCAGCGAGAGGCGCTTGAGGGCGTTGACCACTGGCGCCGCATCGCCCATGACCGACTGCCAGGGGACGATCCCACTGAGGACTATGGCCACGCCCCCGTAGAGCAGGGTGCAAGCCACGAGGGTCATGAGGATGCCGAAGGGCAGATCACGCTGCGGATTTTTGCACTCCTCGGCGGCGGTGGAGACCGAGTCGAACCCGATGTAGGTGAAGAAGATGATGGAGCCGCCGGTGAGTACGCCGGTCCAGCCGTTGGGCATGAAGGGGTGCCAGTAGTGGGGCTTGACGAAGCTGGCGGCAGCGCAGATGAAGACCAGGATGGCTGCGATCTTGACCATCACCAGAATATTGTTGGTGCGGGCGGACTCGCGAATGCCGCGGACGAGGATGACGGTAAGAAGCATTACCACAAGGAACGCGGGAATGTTGAAGCCGAAGTGCCAGCCGGATGCGTAGAGATCGTTGCCTGCCAGGTCCTGAAGGCCGGTGGGCAGATACGCGGGCGAGATCCATTGCGCGGGTGGATGGAAACCAAACCAGTCCAGCAGGTCGACGATGTGAGCCGACAGGCCCACACTGACGCTCATGTTGCTAAAGGCGTACTCCAGAATCAGGTCCCAGCCGATGATCCAGGCCACCAGTTCGCCGAGGGTGGCGTAGGTATAGGTGTAGGCCGACCCTGCAATGGGAATCATGGACGCGAGTTCGGCGTAACAAAGGCCCGTGAAGACGCAGACGATGGCTACCAGAACCAGTGAAAGGGCCAGCGCCGGTCCGGCTCCGGGGCGGCCTGCAAGGGCTGTGTGGTGGAGGAGGTAATGGAGCAGGGGCGTGTCGCGGATGTTGGGGACGTCGAACTTTTGTCCGGCCATGGCGGTGCCGATGACCGTGAAGATGCCCGAGCCAATGACAGCGCCTATGCCCAGCGCGGTCAACGACCACGGGCCGAGGGATTTCTTTAGGGAGTGTTCCGGGTCCTCCGAGTCGCGGATTAGCTTATCGATGGACTTGCGGGCGAGCAGTTGACTGGGCAGCGCAGTTCTCCTGATCCTGTCGATCGCGGGGTCCTCAAGAGGACTTCCCCCGGGTTTCGGTTCAGAACGCCTTCGCCGCAGTCTACAGGTTGAGGATTCCCCGGTGGAACACTTTCCCGTGCAGTCTTGGTTCGGGCAGATGAGCGAATGAGAGCAAGCTCAAGGGGAGGGTGAAGTAGGGAGCCGAGCCAGACACGCTTTAGAAAAGGCCGGTCCGGCTCCCCGTTCGAATGCTGCTGTAGCCGGTTACCGCTTGGACTGGCCGCGTGCGAGCTTCTTTAGTTTCTTCTTGTTGGAGCCGCGCGGGGTGGTCCGCTTCGCCTTGGGAGCGGCCTTTTTGCGGGCGGCGCGCTTGATCTTCTTGCGTTCCACCTTGTCTTCAATCTTGGTCGTGTCTGCCACTGCTAACCTCTTTCGCTGCAATCTCTTCAGGGTTTCCCGGCAAGCGGGTCGATGTGACCTCTATGGTAACAGGGTTTGCGCGCGCGCGAAAGCGGCGGCAGGATAGAAACCCGCGTAAAAAGCGGCGTTTCACCTGTTTCCAGCGTACAATTGAGCTAGAGACGAATTTAGAAAAGATAAGCCTGCTCGGCTTCGGCCGTTCCACCGCTCCTGACGAGCTCCGTAGCACACGCTGCAATCACATGTTGACAGTACCTGTTGACCGGAGTTAGTCATGCGTTCTGATCAAATCCATCGCGCACTTGCGCAGGGGATGAACCGCTTTGAGATGTGCCAGCTTGTGGCCAAAGGCGTCAAGGCCACGCACAAGACAGGCGGGCGCTTCGAAGACACAATTAATAGCGCACTCGATTTTCTGGGCACCCATGAAACGACCCAGGCGTCGATGCATACTCCCCCTCCGCAAAGCGGAGAAAAGTCACTGAAGCCAGCGGCATAAGCCCGCGGGAAAGAACGCAAACGCAGAAAAGGGACGGCAGATTTGCCGTCCCTTTTCTATTTGATTCCAAGCTTTCTGGTTGATGCTTAGACGACCTGGACGTTCTCAGCCTGCCAGCCCTTGGGACCCTTGGTCACATTGAACTGAACCTTCTGGCCCTCTTGCAGTGAACGGAAGCCGTTCGACTGGATGGCGGTGTGATGAACGAAGACGTCTTCGCCGTTTTCACGGCTCAGAAATCCAAAACCCTTGGCGTCATTGAACCACTTGACTGTGCCTGTTTCCATGATGTTGCTCCTTGATGTGGTGCTGATTTACCGCGAACGCAATGTGGAAGTGTTTGCGTGTAGAGCGGTAACTCGGAACAGGCAAGGACTTCTAATCGAATTCTACGATTACATTGAGTATAGCACGGTTTGGACTTACAGCCCGGATATCTGAAGGCGCAGGGGCAGCGGGCTGCAAAACGGAACCCGGAAGCGAGGGCCCAGGACGAGCCAGGCAGGACAGGGTAAACTCGTTCTTTCTGGGCTGGGGGTGTGCGTTGCCGAACGACAGCAGCCGTGTCCTGGTCATCAATCCCGGATCGACCTCCACAAAGCTCGGAGTGTTTACCCGGGGTGGTGCGGAGTGGGTGAGCACCATCCGGCATGGCGACGAGGAACTGGAGCAGTTCCGCGGGCACTCCGCACTGGCGCAACTGGAATTCCGCGCAGGACAAATCCGTAACAAACTTGAGGCGGCAGGGCACGATCTGCGCGGCTTTGCGGCGATGGCCGGGCGTGGCGGGCTGCTGCCGCCGATGCAATGTGGCACCTACCTGGTGGACGACGCGATGGTGGAGGAACTTCGCCTGGCACGCCGTGGAGAGCATGCCTGCAACCTGGGCGCGGTGCTGGCGCTGAAGTTTGCCCGCGCGGCCGGTGTGAACGCCTACATTGTCGACCCCGTGACAGTGGACGAATGGGAGCCGTGCGCGCGGCTCTCCGGCTCTCCGCTGACGCCGCGCTCCAGCATCGGCCATGCGCTGAACATCAAAGCCGTGGCGCGGCGGTTTGCGCGCGAACGGCAAACGAGGTACGAGGCGCTGCGGCTGCTTGTGATTCACCTGGGCAGCGGCATCACCGTCTCCGCCCACCGCGACGGAAGAATGATCGACAACAACACACCCCAGGAAGGCCCTTTTGGTCCCGACCGCACCGGATGGCTGCCGGTGCAGGAACTGGTGAAGCTGTGCTGCAGCGGCATCTACAACGAGAAACAACTCGACCGCATGATGTTCGGCGAAGGCGGGCTCTATGCCTACCTGGGGACGCGGGACCTCGAGGAAGTGGAGCGCCGCATCGATCAAGGAGACGACGAAGCTCGAGCGGTCTTCGAGGCCATGGTCTACCAGGTGGCCAAAGAAGCCGGCGGCATGGCCGCGGTGCTGAAGGGCAAAGTGGATGCCGTGCTGCTGACCGGCGGTATGGCCCATTCAGAGAGAGTGGTGAGCCTGCTGCGCGGCTACCTGGAGTGGATTGCGCCTATCACTGTCTATCCCGGTGAAGATGAATTGCAGGCCCTGGCCGAAGGGGTTTTCAGAGTCCTGGACGGTGAGGAGCAAGCCAAGCGGCTGAAGCGCGATGAAACGCAGGTGAGGGGCGGCAGGGAAGCTCTGGTGATTGGGCTGGAATGATGGAAACGGGCGGGGAAGTCGAGGTTTGTGTCCGCTAGATTTTCTGCAGGTTGGCGAACTTCTCCATCAGCTTCTTCATTCCGTGGCGGGCAAACATCACGGTGAGCTTGGCGTCTTCGCCGTCGCCCTCACGGATCAGCACGGTGCCGTCTCCATACTTCGCGTGGCGTACACGCTGGCCCTTCCTGAGGCCGCTCGCGCCAGTGGATTCCGGCAAGTCCATGGCAGGCCGACCAAAGGCCGGGCGGGCGAGAGAGCCCGGCTTGCCCCCGAAGAAGCGAGCGATGTTGTCGATGGAGTGCTCGTCGTGCGGCGCGGGGGATTCCACGCTCTTGCCTGTTGGAACCGAGGCGTGCGGATGGAGGCGCGGAGCTTCCTGACTTTCGTCTTCGTAGTTGTAGTGGCGGCCTTCAAATTCGCCGGAATGGGTGGGGCGGCGGCGTGAGGCGTAGCTGCCGCCATAGGCGGGAGTAGACCACGCTGGAGAGCGGCCGCCCAGGTTCTCGATCAGTGGGCTGGGGACCTCTTCGAGGAAGCGGGAAGGGATGCTCATCTCCGGGGCGTCGTTGCCGTAGCGGCGGCGATAGTGGGCGCGGGTCAGGATGAGGGTGTTCATGGCGCGGGTCATGCCCACGTAGCAGAGGCGGCGCTCCTCCTCCAGTTCGTCGGGGTTGTTGAGCGTGCGGGAGTGAGGAAAGAGCCCCTCTTCGAGGCCGGCAAGGAAGACGAGCGGAAACTCCAGTCCCTTGGCGGCATGCAGGGTCATGAGGGTAACGCGCGCGTCAGGATCGAACTGATCGGTGTCCGAGGCCAGTGCGGCGTGGTCGAGGAACTCCGCCAGGGTTTCGCCGCGGGCTTCAGCGTCGTGGGCGGCGTTGGCCAGTTCCTTCAGGTTCTCAATGCGGCTGAAGGCCTCCGGCGAGCCTTCGGTTTCGAGCGCCTTGATGTAGCCGGTGCGGTCAATGATGAATCGGATCAACTCCGGGAGGGTAGCGGCGTCGCCTGGCTTCCTGAAGGCATTCTCCCGGCCTTCTTTGTCTTTCACAAGATCTTCGGCGGGCTGAGAATCGGGCTTGGCCGCTTTCCCAGATCCCAAAGGCGATGCCTGGGGTGCCGGCTGTTTCGAATGTTTTGGCATTTTCAGGAAAGGACGGACGGGTTGCGCGGCAAAGGGTGAGAAATGGCTGGCGTCCAGCAGAGGAATCTGGGGGTGGTCGGGGCCTCCAAAGTCGAAGCTGGCCGCGGACTCGGCGCTGGCTGCGTCGGATGTGGCCGCACCGAAGGCGAAGTCAGTATCGGCTTCCTGATCGTTGTTTGGATCTGCGGCCACATCGGCGGAGAGTTTGCCGGCAAAGTCGGGGTCCATCATGGCCTGGGCGTCGAGGATGAGTTGGCGGAAGGAGTCGAGAGCCATCAGGGCGCGGGTGGGGATGAGGCGGTTGGCGATGGCGGCGGAGAGAGCATCCCAGGTGGATGAGCCGGTCTCAAGAGCCAAGCGCTCCAGGGTTTCGAGGGTGGTCTTGCCGATGCCGCGGGTGGGAGTATTGATGACTCGCTGCAGGGCCATGGAGTCATGGGGGTTGCGCACCATGCGCAGATAGCCCAGCAGGTCCTTGATCTCAGCGCGCTCATAGAAGCTGAAGCCGCCCACCATGGTGTAGCTGATGTTGTAGCGGCGCAGCGCCTCCTCGACCAAGCGGGACTGGGAGTTGGTGCGGTAAAGCACAGCTGCTCTGCGGTCCTGGGTTTCGGCCGAGGCCGCTTCACCCAGGAATTTCTGTATGCGGTCGGCAATGAAGAGCGCCTCGTTTTCGCCGTCGGGGGCCTCGTAGTAGCCGATCAGCGAACCGCCCTGGCGGTCGGTCCAGAGCTTCTTTCCCTTGCGGCGGAGGTTGTGGGCAACGACCGCGCCGGCGGCTTCAAGGATGATCTGGGTGGAGCGGTAATTCTGCTCCAGGCGGACGATGCGAGCCTGGGGAAAGTCCTGCTCGAATTCGAGGATATTGCGGATATCGGCGCCGCGCCAGGAGTAGATGCTCTGGTCCTCGTCGCCCACCGCGCAAACGTTTTTCTGCTCGCCGGCCAACAACTTCATCAACTCGTATTGGGGGCGGTTGGTGTCCTGGTACTCGTCAACCAGCAGATATCGATAGCGGCGCTGGTAGCGTTCGCGGACCTCGGACGAGACTTTGAGCAGGCGGGCAGCTTCCAGCAACAGATCGTCGAAGTCGAGAGCATTGTTCTTGCGCAGTTCGGCCTTGTAACCCTGGTAGATATGGGCGATGCGCTCGCTGTTTGGATCCTTTGAGCCCAGGTAATATTCCTGGGGATCGACCATGTGGTTCTTGGCCCAGGAGATGCGGCCCAACACTGTACGCGGGGTGAGTTGTTTGGTGTCGAGGCCCATGCGCCGCATGACCTGCTTGACGATCGCCTGCTGATCGTTTTCGTCGTAGATGGCGAAATCGCGGGTGAGGCCGTCCTTGCCTACTTTGAGGGCCTCGATGTCCCGGCGGAGAATGCGCACGCAGAGGGAGTGGAAGGTGGAGATGAGGGGCTTGGCCAGGGACGAGTGCTCGAGCAGCCGGTCGACGCGCTCGGCCATCTCGCTGGCGGCCTTGTTGGTGAAGGTCACAGCCAGGATGGAGTCCGGTGCGACGCCCTTCTGGCGAATGAGCCAGGCGATGCGGCTGGTGATCACGCGGGTTTTGCCCGAGCCGGCTCCGGCCAGGATGAGTAAAGGGCCTTCGGTGGCCTCAACGGCGGCGCGCTGTTCGGGATTCAAATTGGAGAGTTGCGGCTGCACGGGGCAAGTCCGAGTGGGAAGGGTCCTGTGTCTAGTGTACCGTTCGCGGCGGCCGGGAACGGGCATGGCATGGAACGAGCCGCATTGGCAGCTCAGGGCTTGACACTGAGAGCCGCCCAGAGCAGATCGACCAGGAACCCGGCTTCTTCGCTCAACGTGGTTTCCGTGGGCCCGACCAGGCGGCGCACAATGGCGCCGCGCGCCAGATCGGCGGTTGCCCAGGCGATCTTCTCAGAAGGCACCCTGCGTACCTCGCCCTGGCTGGCGGCGCGGTCGATGGCCGCGGCGAGATGGAGCACCGGCTCGCGAAGCCAGTCGCGGTACTGCGTGCGGGTAAACGACAGGCCCGCGGCGTGGGTATCCATAATGCGAAAGAATTCCCGGTTGACTTCCGCTCTCTCAAGGCGTGCGAGGATGAACTCCCGGATCTTTTCTTTCAAATTCGGAGCCGCATCGATGCGCCGCAGGGTGTCGGCTTTGAGTGCTTCCATGTCGTGGTGCAGCAGCGCCTTGTAGATTTCCTTTTTGGAACCGAAGTAGAGATAGAGGGTACCTTTGGCGAGCCCTGCTTCGGCGGCGATGTCGTCCATGATTCCGTCGGCGAATCCTTTGTGCGCGAAGACCTTGCGGGCGGCGTCGAGGATAGCCCGGCGGCGGAATTCAGTGACGACCTGTTGCTTGGTTTTCATTGGCAACCCTTTGCACCATCGGCAGGGAGACGCGGCCGGCTGGTCTGCGGTGACCGGCGGCACGCCAACCCAGGTTGACCCAATCGTACAATAAAATGACTATATGGTCATCACGAAATGGAGAAGTTCATCGTCGCGTGAATGCATGGCGCATTCGACGAGGCGGTACGTGTGAGCGATGCCCCGCCAATTCCGGGCGCAGAACCGGCGCATTGGACGCCTTCCGCCAATCCCTGGGCCATCGCGGCGGCGGTGATGACGGCCACATTCATGGTGGTGCTCGACTCCTCGGTGGCCAACGTTGCCCTGCCGCACATTGCCGGAAACCTCTCCGCCTCGACAGACGAAGCCACGTGGGTGCTGACGAGCTACCTGGTTTCGAATGCCATCATGCTTCCGGCCACAAGCTGGATTACGCGACGGATAGGGCGTAAGCGGCTGCTGATGCTCTCGATCATGCTGTTTACGGGCGCGTCGATGCTGTGCGGCATGGCGATCAATATGCCCATGCTGATCATGGCCCGCATTCTGCAGGGGGTCGGCGGCGGCGGGATGCAGCCGCTGGCACAGTCGATTCTGCTGGAGAGCTTTCCGCCCAGCCAGCATGCAAAAGCGATGGCCGTTTACGGCATGGGGATCGTGGTCGCTCCGGTGATCGGTCCCACGCTGGGCGGGTGGATTACCGACAGTTACTCCTGGCGCTGGATCTTCTATATCAATCTGCCGGTGGGAATACTGGCTCTGTTCCTGGCCAGCATCTTTGTGGAAGATCCGCCCTATCTGAAGGCGGCCTTCAAGGGAAGCATCGATTCGCTGGGCTTTGGGCTGATGGCCGTATGGCTCGGCACGCTGCAACTGGTGCTGGATAAAGGCCAGGAGGCGGATTGGTTTGGCGCGGACTGGATCCGGTGGACCGCAGTTGTGTCCGTGGTGGCGCTGGTCGCCTTTGTGGCGCGGGAGCTGAAGTGCAATGAGCCGATCGTGCAGTTGCGCATTCTGTTGAACCGCAACTTCGCAGTGGGCGCGCTGATCACGGGACTGTACGGGTTTGTCTTGTATAGTTCCACGGCTCTGTTGCCGTTGTTTCTGCAGACGCTGTTGGGTTATCCGGCGCTGGACAGCGGATTGGCGGTGAGCCCGAGGGGCATCGGCTCAATGGTTTCCATGGTGGTGGCCGGCGCGCTGGCCGAACACATGGACGCGCGCCTGATGTTGATGGTGGGGTTCTTGATTCTGGGAGTCTCGACCCTGATGCTGGGGAATGTGAACCTGGGCATTGCGATGACATCGGTAGTGGTGCCTAACTTGTTGAACGGGTTCGCGGGCGGGTTCATCTTTGTGCCGCTGACCACGCTGACCATGGGCAAATTGCGCAAGCGGGAGATTGGCAACGCCGCGGGCATCTACAACCTGGTGCGCAACATTGGCGGCAGCGTGGGCATTGCCAGTGCGACCACGTTGCTGGTTCGCCGATCGCAGGTGCATCAGAACTACCTGGCGGCACATTTGACGGCGACAGACACCGCGAGCGCCGGGATGGCACAGGGTTTGGCGGCAAAGCTCTCGCTGGCCGGGGCGGACTCCTACACGGCGCACCACAAGGCGCTGGGAGCGATCTACGAGATGGTGCAGCAGCAGGCATCACTGCTTTCATACATAGACAACTTTCGTCTGCTGGCGGTTCTCGCGTTCCTATGTTTGCCGCTGGCCGCGTTGTTCCGCCGGGCGCCAAGGCACGGCTGAGCGGCGGCAGTTCTGCGCAGCGCTATCCTGAATGCAGAATGATCTCATCGAAAAATTTGCAACGGCGCGTGGCCGTGTATTGCGGGTCGGCCAACGGGAACAATCCCGCGTTTCTAGTGGAGGCCGTAGCGCTGGGGAGGGCAATTTCCGGCGCGGGGCTAGGCATGGTGTACGGCGGAGCCAGCGTAGGGCTGATGGGCGCGGTGGCCGATGCGGCACTGGCCGGTGGGGCAGAGGTGATTGGGGTCCTGCCGGATGTGCTGGCGGGCAGCGAGATTGCCCACGGCGGGTTGACGCGGCTGGAGATGGTTGCCACCATGCACGAGCGCAAGGCGCGGATGGCGGAGCTGGCGGATGCCTTTCTGATGTTGCCGGGCGGCTACGGCACTCTGGACGAGATGATGGAGGCCGTGACCTGGGCGCAACTAGGACTGCACCACAAGCCTTGCATCCTGATCAACACGGCGGGCTATTGGGACGGGTTGATGCGATTTCTGGATACTGCCGTGATGGCGGGATTTCTGAAAGCGAAAAACCGGGAGTTGCTGGTGATGGCCGCGAGCGCGAGGGAAGCGATGGCGCTGGTAGCAAGCGAAAGATTCTTCGCGCGGTAGCTCTGTTCCAGTTACTTCCACGCATGGGTACTCCCACCTTGGTGCGGGGTTTCATCTCGCCGTCACTGAAGCAGGACTGGAAGTCGTGCTAGCATCACTCCAATTTGCAGAAAGCTCTACGAACCCCTTCTGTCTTCGTGTGCATAGTCGAGCAGTGCTCGATGGACCACAGCCTTTAACGGAGACCAGCGGTGGCGCGTGTTGATTGTGTCTCCTACACGCACATCCTGCAAATGGGGGCCGCAGGTTGAGTGACAAGCCGTCTTGGCAGTCACGCGACAGTTTACCCTTTTTGGCCCATAGGCCATGTACCCGGAAGGCGGTTCTTTTGGCTACGCAGGAACTCGCGCAATCTGCAGGCGTGGGAACAAACCGAACTTTGCGCCGTCCCCATGGCACCGCTTCGGTCCATCTGGATGCCCTGCGCGGCTTTGCTGCCTTTTCAGTGCTGCTGAATCACTGGCGCGATGCGCTCTTTGTGGATTATTCCCAGCTTTCGCACCCTAACCCCTTGGTTGCCGGTGCGTATCTTCTGGCGCGTCTTGGTCACCAATGGGTGATTGTCTTTTTTGTGTTGAGCGGTTACCTGGTCGGTGGCGGTGTTCTTCGTTCGGTGCGGGAGGGGCATTGGAGCTGGCGCGGCTATCTGTTCAAGCGCCTGACACGGCTCTATATTGTGTTGGTGCCTGCGCTGATCCTGGGTGGCGCCGTGGACTGGGCCGGCATGCATCTTCCGGGCACGGATGCGGTCTATGCCGGGAAAGCGGGCATGCACGACCTGATGACAGACGTGCACAGCACATTGAACCTGCCTACCCTGGCGGCCAACTTTGTCTTCCTGCAGACCGTTACACCCCCGGGCATGGGCGGACACGAGATTCCAACGCTGGGGTCCAACCGCCCCCTGTGGAGCTTGAGCAACGAATTCTGGTATTACCTGGCATTCCCTATGGCATTCCTCGCGCTACTGGGGGTGCGGTCATGGCCCGCGCGTGTGGGCCTGGGGCTGGGGGCGCTGGCATTGGGATGGTTCGTCGGGCTTCCCATCGTCCTGCTGGGCATTCCCTGGCTGCTGGGGGCGCTGATTCTTTACCTGCCAACCTTGCCGGTGCACAATCCATGGATGCGTGCCGCAGCCATTGCCCAGGCGATGGCCCTGGTAGGCGTTGGCCTGGTGATCGGCAAGTTCCACTACTCGCTGGCTGCAGATGTCTTGATTGGGGTACTGGTCACCCTCCTAATCTGGGTTACGTTGGACTGCGCCCCTGCATCGCTGCCCTCCTGGTATGTCTGGTTGTCGCAGAGGGCGGCACGCAGTTCCTACACACTTTATCTAATTCATGTGCCGGCGTTGATTTTCCTCAAGGCGTCGCTCCACCTGCCTCGCGCCTACCCGGCCGGACGTGCTTTGCTCGTCAACCTGGCAGTGCTGATCGGCATCGTGATTTACGCGCAACTTATCTATCTCGTATTCGAAAGAAACACCGATCGTCTGCGCAGTTGGCTCCGGCCTTATGTGATGGGCAACTCGCACCCGGCCTGATGGAGAGAGCGCGTGTCGCTTTCATACCGGGAAAGGCTGTCTGGCCTTTTGTCCCCAACTAACTGCGTCTGGCGCGGGTGCGTTGTAACTCGCGGTAGATCTCGCTTTTGGATTGGCCTAACTCGCGGGCGAGGCGCTTCAAGGCTTCCTTTTCGTCGATGCCGGATTCGGATTGCAAGCGGGCAATCTTGGCGGCAACGGATTCCGAGGTCCCCGGATCGGGACTTGAGACACCGGCAGCGTGGGCGGGCGCTTCCAACAGCAGGGTGAACTCGCCGCGAATGCGGTCGCGGGCGGCCAGATCGCGGCGCACCTCGGCCACGGTTCCGCGCAAAAACTCTTCGTGCATCTTAGTCAGCTCACGGGCTATCACAACGCGAAGGTCGGGGCCCCAGACGGATTCAAGGTCAGCGAGAGTGTCCACGATGCGGTGCGGGGCCTCGTAGAAGACCAGGGTGAGCGGAGTCTGGCGGGGTTGGGCTGCGAGTTGTTCAAGGCGCGTCCGGCGCGCTCCGGTTTTCTCCGGAAGAAATCCGATGAAATGAAATTCGCCGGCGGGCAGGCCGGAGGCGACCAGGGCGCTAAGGGCCGCGTTGGCGCCGGGTATGGGGACGACAGGCACTCCGGCCGCGATGGCCTCGGCGACCAGCCAGCCGCTGGGATCGCTGATGCCCGGCATGCCGGCGTCGGAGACCACGGCGATGCGTCCGCCTGACTTGAGCGCGGCAATGAGTTCGCCGGCGCGGTGGCCCTCGTTGTGCTCATGGCAGCTAATGGTCGGCGTGGTGATCTGGAAGTGGTTGAGCAGTTTTTGTGTCTGGCGGGTGTCTTCGCAGGCAATGCGGTCCACGTGCCGGAGCACCTCAAGGGCGCGCAGGGTGATGTCGCCCAGGTTGCCGATGGGGGTGGCTACCAGGTAGAGGCCGGGCGAGAGTGGAGCGTCTTGTGAGTCCATGGCAATCGTTCAACGTGGACGGCGAAATTCTGCCGGCTTCAAAAAAACGAAACGGGGCCGGCTATTTTTCGGCTTCCTGACGTTCCAAGCGGCGCTGTTCAGACAGGAGCGACATGGAGCTCATGAGGTTTTGCACGCTCACGATGCCTACCACGCGCCCGCCTTCAGTGACGGGAATGAGTGCGAGGCCGTGGCCGGCGGTGAGACGGCGGATGGTGGCTCCCAGTGTGTCTTCGGGGCGGGCCACCTGGAAAGCGCGCGACATGACCGACTGCACGTAGCCATTGCCGTCGCTGCGCAGGGCGTCCACAATGCGCTGGCGAGAGACGATGCCCACCAGCTCCGGCCCGCGGACGACGGGAAAATCCTCCTGCAGCGAGTGGACGCAACGGACCAGCGCGTCGGCCAGGGTGTCAGAAGGTGAGAGGGTGGCAAAGTCGGTGAGCATCACTTCGCGCATATGCACGGTGTCCACAACGGACTGGAAGAAGACGCCCTGATCTTCAATCTGCGCGCCGATCATGATGAAGAAGCCGGCGATGATGAGCCATGGGCTATGCAACAACATGCCGCCGATCATGGCGGCCAGGGCCAGCAATTGTCCCAGGCCTGTGGCGGCGCGGCCGGCGGGCATCAGGCCGTGCTTGCGCGCAAAGCTGCCCCGCAGCAGGCGCCCACCATCCAGAGGATAGGCAGGAAGCAGATGGAGCACGCCGAGGCCGAGTTGCATCCAAACCGTGCTGCGCAGCAGGTAGGCGGCGGTGATCCAAGGCTGGTCAAAGAGGTGGATGTTTCCACTCGCGCCCATAAACGCCGCGGCCAGCATGAAGGCGGTGACGATATTGGCCAGGGGGCCGGCAAACGCCATGGCAAACTGGCCGCCGCCCTGGTTGGAGTTTTCCTGGCTCTCGGGGTTGGCGTAGGCAAACAAGCCGCCGATGGGCAACAGCAGAACGGCACGTAACTTGAGGCCCAGCCATGCGGCCACCAGCAGGCGGGCGATCTCGCGCACCACCACCGCTCCCAGCAGGGCCATAAACAGGCCCAGACCGCGGGCCAAGGAGAAGGGACCGAGATCCGAGGCGCCAAGCACAAGGCATACGCCCGTCAACAGGGGGAAGAAAGCGTGGACGCGCAACTCCACGCCCATCCAGCGGCCCAGCGGGATTGACCAGCCTCGCATACATGAATTGTAGAGGCTGGGGCCAAATGCCGTTTGAGGTATGCTGGTTCGCGATGCGCATCATTGCAGGATCGCTTCGCCGCCGCACGCTGGAGGCTCCGGCGGGCCTCGCCACCCGGCCCACCAGCGACCGGATGCGCGAGACACTGTTCAACGTGCTGGCGCCTCGCATCGAGGGCGCGGTTTTTCTTGATCTGTACGCCGGGTCCGGTGCGGTGGGCATTGAGGCCGTGAGCCGCGGCGCAGCGCAAGTAGCGTTTGTTGAGCGGGCGCCCGCGGCACTGAAGGTTCTGCGTGCCAACCTGGCACAGCTGGGACTCACGGCGGGATTCCGCATCGAGTCCGCCAGTGTAGGAACGTATCTCCGCAAGGCGCGGGTGAACACTTCGATGGCGTTTGACGTCGTCTTTCTTGATCCACCGTACGATGCCGCGGAAGAGTACGCCGCGGCACTCGGCTTGCTGGGCGGAGCCGCAGCGGGTATGTTGGCAGGCGGCGCAGTGGTGATTGCCGAGCACCGCCGCAAAGAGCGCCTGGCAGAGTGCTACGGTAGGCTTGGACGTATGCGCCTGCTGGAACAGGGCGATGCGGCTCTGAGCTTTTACGCGCTGAGCGCGCAGACCGCGAATCGATAAGGATCGTGTTGGGATGAAAATCGGAAACGGCAGTTTGGTATGGGTGGTGGCGCTGGTTTGCGCCACGGGATTGCAGGCACAGAGCGCGGAGAAGTGGACCATCGGGCCGTTCGTGCGGCCCGCGACCGGCAACCCGGTGATTGCCCCGCGGCCGGAGTCGACGTTTACCGACCCGGTGCTGAAAGCTCCAGCACAGTGGGAGGCCCTGCATACGTTCAATCCCGCGGCCATTGTGCGAGACGGCAAAGTGGAGGTGCTCTACCGTGCCGAGGACAACTCGGGTCCGATGGAAATTGGCGGACACACCTCGCGTTTGGGACTGGCGGAGAGCAAGGACGGCGTCCACTTCAAGCGGCTTGCGGCGCCGGCCTTTTATCCGGCGGAGGACGACCAGAAGGCCCGCGAGTGGCCGGGTGGCGTGGAAGACCCGCGCATCGTGGAGTCGGAGGACGGCACCTACGTACTCACCTACACGCAATGGAACCGCACCACATATTCGGTGGGCATCGCCACTTCGCGAGACCTGACACATTGGACCAAGTATGGGCCCGCATTTCTGACCGCCGCCGGAGGCAAGTATGCCCACTTGAAATACAAATCGGCGGGGATTGTGACCGAGGTCAAAAAGGGCCGCTTGATCGCCACCAAAATCAACGGCAGGTACTGGATGTATTGGGGAGAAGGCGCCATCCACCTGGCCACATCGGATGACCTGATTCACTGGAACCCCGTGGAAGATATGCAGGGGAATGCGGTGGAGCTGCTGCGCCCGCGCCCCGGTCACTTTGACAGTACCTTCCCTGAGACTGGGCCGCCTCCGGTGATGACCGGCGCGGGGATTGTGGTGCTCTACAACGGGAAGAATGCAAACAGCGGCGGCGATCCGGAGTTGGGACCCGCTGCCTATGCCGCCGGGGAGGCGCTCTTCGATGCCAGTAATCCTGCCTACTTAAAAGGCCAGACGACGGGACCGGTGCTGAAACCTGAACTGCCCTATGAAAAGACCGGACAATACGCGGCTGGAACAACCTTTTCGGAGGGGTTGGTCTTCTTTCACAAGAAGTGGTTTCTCTACTACGGCTGTGCGGATTCTCTAGTGGGTGTGGCGACTGCGCCCAGGAAGTAGGGTGGTGCCTGGTTCCTTCTTCGAGCAGACGCGCAATGGCCAGCGCGTCCTGCGTGAGGTGGATCCGGGAAGCGTCGCTGCCCGCTTCTATACTTGCTTACTGAATTGAAGGAGAGTCTTCTCATGGCTGCAGTCTCAATCACATCCGTTCTGGAGTCACCGGACGCGAGTCTGCTGGGCGTGGCAACTCATGCGCCGGGACCTGCGGGAGCGCTGCCGTTGACGGCAGAGATGTTGCTGAAAGAGCCCTCGGGCAACCTGTTCGCCATGAGCCAGAACGCGGGAATGGGCTGGGAGACTACCCGCCTTCTGGATCCTGAATTCCTGATTCTGAGCACTCACGGCGGGCTGCGCGCAGAAGACGGGCGGCCCATTGCGCTGGGCTTTCATACCGGGCACTGGGAGGTGGGTCTGCTGGTGGCCGAGGCGGCGCGGGAGTTGAAAGCTCTGGGCGCAGTGCCCTTTGCCGGCGCCTGCACCGACCCCTGCGATGGGCGAACGCAGGGCACCACGGGGATGATGGATTCGCTGCCGTTTCGCAACGACGCGGCAATGGTGCTGCGCCGCCTGATGCGCTCCCTGCCCACGGGCAAAGGGGTGTTGGGCGTGGCCACCTGCGACAAGGGGCTGCCAGCCATGATGATGGCGCTGGCGTCGGCGGGAAAGATGCCGGCAGTGCTGGTTCCCGGCGGAGTGACGCTGCTGCCCGAGGCGGGCGAAGATGCGGCCAAAGCCCAAACGATAGGGGCGCGCTTTGCGCAGCAGCAGATCACGCTGGAGTATGCGGCCGAGGTAGGCTGCCGCACCTGCGCCACACCGGGCGGAGGATGCCAGTTTCTGGGCACCGCGGCTACCTCGCAGGTGGTGGCTGAGGCGCTGGGGCTGGCGTTGCCGCACACGGCGCTGTCTCCTTCCGGCCAGCCCATCTGGCTGGATGCCGCGCGGCGTTCAGCCAGAGCGCTGAAGCGCATGCACGAGTTGCGGATGGGCGTAGCCGACGTGCTGACCGCCGCGGCGCTGAAGAACGCCATGGTGGTGCACGCCGCCTTTGGCGGGTCAACGAACCTGGTGATGCATCTGCCCGCGGTGGCGTTTTCGGCGGGTTTGCGGCGGCCTACGGTGGAAGATTGGGCGGAGGTCAATCGCCTGGTGCCACGGCTGGTGGACGCGCTGCCGAATGGGCCGCGAAACTTCGCCACCGTACAGGTGTTTCTGGCTGGAGGCGTGGCGGAGGTGATGCTGCACCTGCGGCGTGCCGGTCTGCTGGACACGACAGTGAAGACAGTCAGTGGCGAGACACTGGGTGCGTGCCTGGACTGGTGGGAACAAAGCGAACGCCGCCGCGCATTGCGCCAGACACTGCAGCGGCAGGACGGTATCGACCCAGGCGATGTGATTATGACGCCGGACCGTGCACGCTCGCGGGGCTTGACGCCAACGGTATGTTTTCCCTTGGGCAACCTGGCGCCGGAGGGGTCGGTCATCAAGAGCACCTCCATCGATCCCGCGCTGATCGACGCGGCCAATGTGTACAAGCATCGCGGGCCAGCCAGAGTTTTCATCACGGAAACGGCGGCAGTGGAGGCGATCAAGAACGGCAGCATTGGGCAGGGCGACGTGATCGTGCTCATCTGCGGCGGTCCCAAGGGCGCGGGCATGGAGGAGACGTACCAGGTGACGGGCGCTCTGAAACAGCTTGCACACTGCAAACACGTCGCCGTACTCACGGACGCGCGCTTCAGCGGCGTTTCCACGGGGGCATGCATCGGCCACATATCGCCGGAGGCGCTGGCCGGAGGGCCAATCGGAAAGGTTCTGGAGGGCGACCTGATCGAGATCGTCATCGACCGCGAGAAGCTGACCGGGTCTGTGAACCTGGTGGGCGACGCGGAGGGCGAGTTTAGCGCGGAAGAGGGCCGGCGGCGTCTGCAGAAGCGCGTGCCGCGTCCCGACCTGCGCCCGCACCCCGGGTTGCCCGACGACACGCGTTTGTGGGCCGCGCTGGTGCAGGCCAGCGGAGGAGTGTGGGGCGGCTGCGTCTACGACACCGACCGGATTGTTGCGCAACTGGAGAAGAGTTCGTAGGGTTGGTTGCCGAGTGGGTTAGAGTACTTGGCATGAAGATCCCGCATGTTTTTATGGCGATAGCCGCGATGGCCCTGGCGACTGCGGCTCCTGGCGCCAGCGCAGCGCAGGCTCCCGCCGGCAGTGCGTCTGACGCGCAGCCCCAACTCGTCATTATCGACACCGATATAGGCGACGACATCGATGACGCATTTGCGCTGGCCCTGGCGCTGCGCAGCCCGGAGCTGCACATCCTGGGAGTGACGACGACATTCGGCGATACGGAGCTACGCGCCCGCCTGTTGGACCGCTACCTGGCCGCGATCGGCCGCAGCGATATCCCAGTAGCCGCCGGCCCCGCCACGAAGACCGACAACACCCTTACCCAGGCGGCCTACGCGCGCCAGGCGCCGGAGCGGACGCATGCCGACGGGGCCGATTTTCTGCTGAGCCAGATTCGACTCCACCCGGGAGAGATCACGCTGATTGCCATTGGGCCGCTGTACACTGTGCAGGCAGCCATCGAGCGCGACCCGGCCACCTTCCGCAAACTGAAGCGGGTGGCGATGATGGGGGGCAGCATCTACCGCGGCTATGACGACGGGAAGACGGGCGAACATCGGCCTCCTGATTCCGAGTGGAACATCAACCGCAACCCAGCGGGGGCAAAGGCGCTGTTGGCCTCCGGCGTGCCGATCTTCATGATGCCGCTGGATTCGACGCAGATTCATCTGCAACAGGCGGAGCGGGAGGCGATCTTTTCCCACGGTTCCCCGCTGACCGACCAACTGACCCTTCTTTATCACCAGTGGATGACGGGCAGCGGGGGTCAAGTGTTGACGCCGACGCTGTTTGACCCAGTGGCAGTGACCTACGCGATTCGTCCCGAGCTTTGCCCGGCCAAGCCCATGCGGGTTGAGGTAGACGAGAAAGGGTTCACGCGGCCCGCCGCCGGCGCTCCCAACGCCCAGGTTTGCCTGCAGTCGGACGAAAAGGGATTCCTGGATCTTCTACGTACGCGGATTGTGGGCGATGCGACTCCGTGAGCGGGGCCGGCGGCGAGGGAAAAAGGAAGGGTTTTGAGCGCTTTGAGCAGCGTTCAACACACTTCCCACAGCAAATTTAATGAAGTGTGCGCCCTGTCACTTGCAACTCCATTGACAGCAGTGGAAAGTAGGTGAAAAATGGCGGGTCGATGGTATTCGAGCCGTTTTGAGCGGTGTAGGGAGGAAAAGTGAGGAATACATTGAAGAGGAAGACTTTAGGGGCGATGGCCCTTTTGGGTGCGGGGTTGTTTCTGGCGGTGGGCTGCAAGTCGACTCCAGAGTTGACGCAGGCTAACGCATTGGCGTTGATCCAGGCCAAGTACGATCAGGCTCCGCCGGCGGGCATCAACATCACAGTAAGTGACCTGGGCATGCGGCAAGGGATCGTGGCGAAATATTGGGAGAGAACCAAGGTATATCCCAACCGGTTCTGGGCCGACTTCACGCTGACCCCGGAAGGCAAGAAAGTGATCAAGCTGCCCAAAGGTGGCGATGTCATCGAGTGGCGCCCGGATAGCACCACCGATACCCATTTTGTGGCGGTTGTGGTTACCGCGACGGCCAATCGTCTTAAGGCGCGCGATATCAAGGACATCCAGGACGAGACTCTGCCCGGCGTGGATTCCGCCAAGGGCGCCGCGTTTACCGAATCTGTGGATTTCACTGGCGTGCCGGACCCATTGCAGAACATCGCGCACAACCCCGGAAACACGTTGAGCAGCAAGCGCCAGGCCGACTTTTCGCTGGAAGGCGGGGCCTGGAAGCTGCACTCGATCGAATAGCGCCTTGAAAATTTCGGGGGCGGTGGCCGAATGCGTTGACCCCACCCCCGTTTCTTGTTATTGTAGAAAGGTTCCGCAAGAACGCGTCTGTCCGTGTGCCTTGACGGTAGATGCGTACGGGTGGTCCCGCCGGGCGGTTTTGGCGAGGGCATAATCCCGAGGCCGGGGGAAAGTTGATCCGGCCGAGATGCCCCGAACTTGCTCTTCTCTTGCGAAGGGCGGGGGCAAAGACGTTTTCGCGTTGGATGGTTGCCGAAGCGAATGCTCGCCGGGGGTGTTCTTCTTTAGGGAGGACATGGCCAAGTCGGGCATCGAATACGCCTTGGAAGACGTGAAGACTCATACATCGCATCGGCGCTCGCGCGTTCTCCGCCTTGGAGGGCTATGCGAGCCGGAACCGGCGAAACGGAGTCGGCTTTTCCTCTGCAAGTGGGAAAACGACCGGCCACCGTCCCGGCTCTCGTCTGGAAGTGGAACGAAGGCAGACGCGAAGCAGTAACAACAGGGCTTCCGTGCGCGTGCACGCCGAAGTTTGGCCGTGCGGACTCGCAGGGGAGGCCCCAAGGGTCTGCGCGCGGCGGTCGAACATGGGGTTGCAGGGATTTACGCGGTAAGGAGTTTGAGTTTGCCTACATTTAATCAGCTGGTTCGCAAGGGGCGCACGGCCCCGCGGTACAAGACGGCATCGCCGGCCTTGCAGTCCTCGCCGCAGCGGCGCGGTGTTTGCACCCGCGTGTATACGCAGACGCCCAAGAAGCCGAACTCGGCCCTGCGCAAGGTAGCCCGCGTGCGGTTGACCAACGGCATCGAGGTCACCACCTACATTCCCGGTATCGGCCACAACCTGCAGGAGCACTCGATTGTGCTGATCCGCGGGGGCCGCGTGAAGGACTTGCCAGGGGTTCGCTACCACGTGGTGCGCGGCACTCTGGATTCGGTGGGCGTGGCCAACCGCAAGCAGAGCCGTTCGAAGTATGGGGCCAAGCGCGCCAAGGGCGGCGCGGCGCCGAAGAAGTAGCGCAAATCGAGCTTCTAGCTGCTAGCTCCTAGCTTCTAGCTCGCTTTTTGTTGGAGCCAGGATTGGTGCTTCCCGCAAGTGGGAGCTGGAAGCTAGCGACTAGAGGCTAGCGGCTGATTTTTTGAGGATTCTGAGGATTATGCCGAGAAAAGGGCACATTGCGAATCGGGAAGTGGCACCGGACCCGGTCTACGGATCGCCGCTGGTG
>PLSM01000057.1 GCA_003165075.1 Acidobacteriaceae bacterium
AGAATGGCGCGCAGCAAGACGGGCAGCGTCCCCACTTGAGCCAGTATTGGTTCGAACCACTTCGACCACGGCATCTGGTTTGCGAGGATGATGACGACTTGTGCATTGGAATGCGCCTGCGTGAGGTCCAGCCGTTGCTTTTTTAGCTGCATAAATCCACTCCCGGAACAATTTCGGCATTGTGGACCGGCTTTACCAGTCCATTTGATCTGGAATACCAGGAAAGGCAAATCGCGCCCACTATGGCCCAGAAGATGGCTCTCGCCCGGCGGCAGAGCCCGAGCGTCAAACCCTGGGCGCCGCTGAGGCCGACAACCTTTCCAATTACCATGTTTCCGCCCTCGTAGGTGCCCAGATTCCCTGGATTGATGGAACCGATGACGTTGATGAGCTTGGTCAGCGATTCAAGAATGAGCGCGCCGACCAAGCTGACGTGCGCACCCAGAAAATGGAGGATCAGATAAACCTCCGCAATAGCGAGGACGTGGCTTGCCAGATTGAGAATCACACTGAGCCAGAATGCGGCGGGCGCCTGACGATGGAACTGAAGGAACTGGCGCTCTGACGATTCGATCACGGCCCTTTTGGAGTTGATCCAACCGCGGAACCATGGAATACGGCCAACCGCACGCGCGGGTTTTGAAAACAGCGGCCACCCTTTATGGAGAGCGAGCCCGGCCAATCCCAGGAGGAACACAACCGCGAATACGAATATGCCCGCATACACGCGCAAGACGCCCGAGAAGGCGACCACGAAAGCCGCAGCAAGAATTCCTGTTATGGTGACAACTGCGCCTGCGACAATGAAAAGCCCGCGGTCCATGGCCACCGACGATATCGCGCTCGCCACCGGTACCCCGGAGCCGAGCAGGGCCACGCGCGTAGATTCGCCGAACACCAACCCGACGAATCCAAGCTGTCCAATGGCCTCCGATACGAGGCGCAGGCCGAGCGTGCGCCAGAAAGAGACTCTCTTCGCGTCGCCGAGCAGAGCCAGCCGCCATGCCCACGTCTTGACGATGTGGGCGAAGCCTGCAAGTGCAATGACCAGGACCATTCCCCAGGCAATGTTTTTTGCGCTTTGGAGAAGTATGCCTGGGCCAGCCCGTTTAACCAGATAAACGAGTAATGTGGCACCAAGAAGCACCGCGAGAAACTGCAGTGCGGGCTTCGATTTCCTTCCAGGACTAGGCATAAGCCGGCCTCGCTGCCCGCTGAGTTGGCCAGGATCGTACAAAAACGGAATTTTGCGCGTAGTCGAGCGCAGCCGGCGTGTCCACGTCCTGCCAGCACGCCTCTCCGATGTCGAAGGCCTTGAAGGCCCGGTAGCGACTCATGACGCGCAGACCGTCTGACAAGGAACAATTCCCGGCGACCATGGCGCTTTCAAGGCACGGGAAGAGGGTTGGCTGGCAGAGAAACATGCCCGTATCCAGCGCATTGAAATGCATCAGGTTCTTGCCGATGTCAACGATCCTGTCCCCTTCGAGCGTGACCTTGGTGGCATCATCCAGGTCGAAGACGCGATCAATCTTCCGATCAACTGCGAGAATGACTTCGTTGTCACCCAGCGGCTGACGAAGCAATGCCCTGGCTGTGGCCGGTTCGAAGATATGGTCTGCCATAAGCAACAGGAAGGGCTCGTCAATCAGGTCCTTCGCGCGCAAGACTGAAACTCCGTTGTCCTTGCGGAATTCAGGATTCTCAACCCAGGCGACATCGACGCCGCTCAACGGCCGATTCCTGTACCACTTCTGAATCATGTGGCCACGGTAGCCGACGACAATGACAAATCTCTCAATACCTGCATCGCGGCAGCCGGACATCACGTGCTCCAGCAGCGGCTTGCCGTGAAATGGCACAAGGGGTTTAGGCGATTCGCCGGAGCAAGCGGCCAGGCGGCTCCCATTACCGGCCGCCAGAATGAGCGCCAGTTTAGTGTTGGACATAACTTGCCTCCAGAGGGGAAAGGTCGAAGTGTTTTGCCGCGGATGCAGATTGCGGAGAGTAGTCAAGGAATTGAATGTTGACGCTGGTTGGTCCAAATACCCGCACGTCGCTCGTGCTGGTGGACAACGATGGGAACCAGTACTCGCCGTTCTTTCGGAATTCCAGGGTGAAATGTACGGTGCGGATCCAAATGGAAGGGGTCTTGGCGAGCTGGCCTTCGATTCGCGCCAGCGCGAAGTCTTCGGCATCCACCCAGATCCTTCCCCGGAACAAGTAGACTTCCTGCCGCTTTGGAACAACATCGATCACGTAAGCAGTCCGGCCATTGAGAAGAGTGGTCCCCATCATCTGAAGTGTGTAATTATCCTTGTTAATTTGGGTCATCGGGCGCGTCATCGGACGAGAGAATTCCGATTCCATTTCCAGGGCCTGGCGTAAAGAGATATTGCCGGAACTCCAACCTTCTTTGGATACGATCTGAAAATGCATCGTGCCATCCGGATCACAGGTGACGTTTGCGACCAGGTGAGCGTGCTTGGCAAACAGAGGGTTCTCCAGGTCGTACTGCCTGATACCGGTGTAACCATGAGCCGCGGTTTCGCGCTGCATTTCGTGGGCCAGCATCCTGGCAATCACTTCATCCGCAGATGGAGAGTGCGTGGTGGTCACCTGGCCGGTCAGGGGCACAGATATGCAGGCGAGCAAAGCGGCGATGATGATGTGAACCTTCATGGTCAGAACTCAAATACCAATTTCCCGCGGTACTCTCTCCAGGCGGGGTTGTAGAAATCGCCAAACGTGGAGCTGTCGAAGTCGTTCTGCACGTCGCGGGGATTATCGTGATTGAACATATTGAAGATGGAACCGCCGACCACCAGGTGCAACCGCTTCCCGGCGGCGGGAATGATGGCGGCCCGTGTGATCTGCAAATCGCAGGATGAAAACTGCGGGTACCGCTTGTCATCGCGTGGACCGATGTACTGGCGGTACTGGTTTTCAACCGAATAGGGAAAGCCTGTGTGCACGTCGTACACCGGCAGGATGGTCAGTTTCCATGGCCCGGCAATGGTAGGCCAGATCAGGAACCGGTTGGGGGCGTCGAAAAGCAGGCGCGCCTGGGCGTCGGGTTGAATCACCGCTTGCGGATAGTTGCCGATGAAAAGCAACGGGTCGTTTAGATCGCCGTAGGCCCGCGAGCGTACATACGATGCATTCACCGTGGCGCGGGGAACCTGATAGCGTCCTGTGACCTGGAACTCGCGGTAGGAATCGCCGCCATGGTTCGACAACGAAATGACACCAGATTCTGTCCCCGCGACAGGAGACACCACGAAATCCCTGGCGGTGTTGCGATTTTCGTAACCCGCCCGGAGGGTGAGACTGCTGGTCACTTGCCGCTCCAGCTCGACATCCCACGACGTGCTGCGCGGATTTTGCAGTCCGCCCACGATCGAGTTCACGAAAGCGGTGGAACTCGAAAGCTGGCCGGTGGAGTCGTACATCGACACCGTGCGCCCGGGCAGATCGGCGAATGCTGGAAGCATCAGAGGCACGCGATCGTAGAAGATCCCTCCGCCGCCCCTCAGCAGGGTCTTGCCGTCGCCCGTAAGCGTGAGAAGCACGTCTCCGCGCGGCGCAATGTGCGTGGAACCTGTCACGCTATCGTTATCCAGCCGGACGCCAAAACCGACGGACACGCGGTTCACCGGAGCCCAATGATCGGAAACATACGCCGCGGTTTCGTTCTGGCCGACGTGGAAGGTGGTGGGTGCGGTAAAGGTGATCTGCTCGATCATCGCCCCCGTGGATGCGATCAATTGGACGGGATAAAACTCCTCCATGCCGTTGAAAGACGAGTGGGTATAATCCACACCGGCCCTGAATTGATGAGTGCC
>PLSM01000144.1 GCA_003165075.1 Acidobacteriaceae bacterium
TTATTCAGAGCATCCCTAGCTATTCCCCCTCACTGTCCCAACTGCCACAACATGTTCTTCATTGAAAACTCTACGCCACAGCAGCACTTGTATCTCACGCTAGTTACCATCAGAACCATGGGAAATGAAAAGGAATCGCCATGCAGACTGAGACTAGAGATAAAGCCTAGCACCAAATAGAAAACCCGCCTGCCAGGGCGGGTCTCCGGTTCGCTCATCCTGTTAAGCGAATCTTCGCACAGGATGAGTGTGTATGCAAACCCTTACAAGTTCCCCGACTTCATTGCTTCAATCACTAGATCAAATACTGCAAGCCTCTGAGCGTTGCCTTGAGCATGTTCGCCGCTCTGTGCGGCTTCAAGATGCTTCATGTATGTCAGAGCAAAATTCGGATCGCGCTCACACAGTGCGTCCAGAAGTGCCTTGTGACCATTCGTCAGTTCCAGCGCCATTTCTGCGTACTGCCGAATGATGGCGTAAACCTTCGCTAGTTCCTGTGCAAGTTCATGCTTTTCCATGCGCTCAGTTCTCCTTCACGTGGGGATTGCGCCAACATACGCAGAGCAACTCCCCTATCGTCCACTGGTGAATAGTTGAGGATTATACGTTCATGACCCGCTCCCGCTGCGCCCTGCTCGAATCCGTCCCCCTCTTCCTCACCCCCAAACTGCTAACCATCCCCCGCGATTCAGACTCCCGTGCCGCCCTCCGCTGGCCTTCCGCCCACGCACAGCTCCGATTTCAAGTCGAAGTGGCAGGCGACGGCATACCAGTCAGGATCAACATCCTCCGCCAGCCTTTAACCTTCTCCCCTCCCCGCTGGCTACCAGAGCAAACCCTTCGCCTCCTGACCACCCTCCACGCGCACTATCCTTCAGGGCTGGCCCGGTGTTATTGGTTCCGGTGTCCTGGCCGCCAGTGTCGTCGCCGCGTGACAGCCCTCTTTCTCTTCCCTGACCAATCCGCCGCCCGCTTCCTCTGCCGTCACTGTCTGTCCCTTCCCCGCCCCTCCGACCTGATCGGCTCGTACACTTACCAGGCCGCCAAGGACCCCTTCCGTCCCAACCTCTCCCTTCCTGTCCAGCTCCGTGCCCTAGCTGTCTGGTGGCGCTGGCAGACGGAAGGGAAGCGATGGAAAGGAAGGGAGAGCGGGGAGAGGTGGGAAGCAGTCACGCCAACCCATGCCTAACCTTCCCATCCCCTGTCCATCCAAGTCTTAAACCTTGCCAATCATCTCCCCCACTTTTCGCTACTAGCCCTTCTACCTTCAGCGACAAGCTTTCCGGGTCTCGCTGCGAACGTGGCGCGGGCGGGGCGCTGCGCCGGGTAGAGTCGTTCCTCAAGCCGGATCGGTGTGCCATACTTCGGTCGCTTTTGTCGCTTCGGTCGCAAACCAGATTTCTACGTCGCGTCCGCCGCTGGACCGTCTCTCGCATTTGGCAACCTCATGCATGGTGAGTTGGTTCAGCGCCCGAGCGATGCGGTCACCGGATTCATGCTTCCCCAACAAGTTGCGTATCTGAGTCCGGGTCAGCCCTTGCGCGCCCGCGTCCAGTAGCGCCTCCTGGATGCGATCAGCTACCGGATCGCCAGAGGCTTCACCGAAGATGAACTGCGCGGAGCCAAGGCAATGCTCCCAGACGGCCAGCGCCGCCCCAAGGTGCTCCGCCCGGACAATATCGCTGCGATCGAGCACAGCCTAAATGGCGGAAAGCCTGAGCACCTGGGCCTCTGCGCGCGCCGTGGCAGCGCCAAGCAAGCCCGGCAATCCTTCGCTCAACTTTGAGTACTCTTCAGCCCTCAGCCTGTAGCGCCGTCACAAAGACCCGCCGTGACTCAGGCATACGCCGCCCGTGGCTTGCGCACCAGCGGGCAAGGGAAAGGTACAGCGCGCCAGTTTCGCCCCACCAGCGGTCACGCAAGGCACACTGCTCCAGGAGCCAAAGCCCCCAGCCCTCATCTATCGGGCCTTCCACTGGCGGAATCTCTTCCAGATCATGCAGCGGGATGCTGGCCGATGGAGCATTTATTTTTGAAACGGGCAGAGTAGGGACTGACAAAAATGACAAAACTGGTGACGATAGGGGTTCTGTCGGTTTCGTCAGTTCGCGCTCTGGGCATTCCTGAAAAATTGCAGGCGGATTCCAGTCTCTCCACCGTCTACTTGCCAGCATGGTTTCCCCCTATCCTCGGATTGATGCGATAGGTTTCGCTGGGCCGTCCGGGAGCCTGTGTGTCAGTCTCACGCCTTACCCAGCCATATTCTTCGAGCACCAGCAATGCGCCCCGCGCCGCGTCCGGTGAATCAAGCGCGGTCCATCCGCTCCGATACACGTCTCGCACGGTGAAGAACCCATCTTCACGTTTCCAGCCCTCTGCCAGCCGCTTGCTTAAGGCGATTGCCGCGTGATGCTCTGGCCGCGCCTGTGCGGAGTAAACGCGCTTTGCATGAGTCTCCAGATAGTCGCACCAGTCACAGGCCAGCTTCGCCTGAGAAAGCGGCACACAGTCCGTGTGCCCATCGGCAAGAGCAAATAGCAGAGCAAGGGAAGGCATCAGGCTGCGGTATTTGGAGAGATGCGCTTGCATGACTGGTGCAACTTCTTCGCCCCGGATACGCTGCTCCAGATCGGTAAGCCATTGCTCGAATAGCGCCTGAGCTTCATCGTCAAATTGCAGCCGGAGCGGGTCTTCGGCTTTCATCGCAACTATGCGGCCGTAGACCTGTCCGGCACACTCCAGAGCGTCCGTATCGGGCTGGCGGTCAACGTAGCGCCATGCTGGTGGAATGTCTGGCCACACCATGAGCTGAAAGCGTTGCACCAGGCCATCGTTTGAAGGCCCATCCCGCATTGCATCGGCCAGATAGGGCCGCAACCGGGCGGGCTGGATTCCGCCAAACAGCGAGATACAGGCATGGGGAACATGAACGCTTCCGCGCCCTATCCGGTCAACGGTAAAGGCTGCATCCCCATTCCAGCATTCCAGAAAGAAGGCTCTTTCCTGTTCCCGGCCCTGTCTCTCCAGTCCGGCCAGCCATCCGGTCAACTCATCTCGGATCACGAATAATCCGGCTGGATTTTCTGAAAGAACATGATGGAGACTTTCAAAGGTTGCATCGCTGGTGACAAGGCGGCGAAGCGTGGGCTGTGCAAGAGTGGATTCAGGCTTTGCAGGCCGTTCCTTGCTGTCCTTTTTCTTCGCAGCTTTTTTGTATTCTTGCTCCCATGCCGCAATCTCAAGTTTTTGCGATTCCAACTCACTCAGGTAGACCTGCTCTTTGAATTCATGCACCTTGCGCCATTCGCTCTCGATTGCCCGCGCCGGTTGCGTCATGCAGGTAAGCACAGGAGACTTGAGCATCCCTGGCGGCGCTACGATCCCGCCCCAGAGGTTCGGCACTACCGTCCAAGTGTGGTCATTCCGTTTGGGCTGAATCACAGCCCGCCGATTCGTCACTCCCGCAAGTGTGGCTATGGCGGCCACGGCGGGGAAGTCCGGCGGAACCTGCATACGCTCGGCTACATCCTTCACCAGCGGACGAAAAGACTCCGGCATCAACTCCAGATCAAATTGCGCTACATCGGGCAGAGATTCTGCCAAAGGTTCCGGCTCCCGCCATTCATCCGGCAGTGGCATATTAGGCTCCCCGGCTGGATACCGCTTTACAATGTCCGCCGCGATTTTTCGCACCTTCGTCTCTGGCAAGGGCGGAGCACACTTTTCTGCATTCTCCACCAGCAAAGCCACTTCGATTGCAGCCGGGGCCATGCGCCGTTTGTTCATGGTTCCGGCAAGGGAAACAAGATGCGGAGTACGGTTGGGGTGTTCAATTACAGCGCCCTCCGCTGGTGCGCCCTGCCGGTCCTGTGCGCATTGTTGCGAATCTTTGAGGATCATGCCCAGCAGCCATGCCGGGCACGGCGGAATGGGCAGAGAATTGTCCGAGTAGTGGTAGACATGGCCGCTCGGATGGACACTCGGCGGAATGACGATGTAGGAATCTTGCCCGCGAATGTCGATGCCCTGGCAGGGGCGATTCGTTGCCGGGCGCACGTCCGCATTTTGCGGCCACTCGTAAATGAGTTGATAGCCCCTGGCCGTGACGTTGGTGAGACCCTCCGGTACCAGCCCGAATTCAATTTCCAACTTCATCATTGCCTCGGGCACATCCACATCAACAGCGAAAAAGCCGGAATTGAGACCCGCCGCCGCACCCCAATTGCAGTCGGGATACTGGCGAGCCCACGATTCAATCTGCCGAATGTCGGGCGTGGCGAGGTGCTGCCAATTCTTCAGGCAGGGCCGCTTCGAGCGCACTCCTAGCGGGTGAATTCGCCAGCCGCGCGCGCTTGCCTCAATGACTTTGCGGGGTAGTGCCGTCACTGACGCCGCTGTCGCCAGATCGGAAGGGGCGTTCACTACGGCAGCGTCTTCGGCGACGATGATTTTTTCTCCAACCGTGGCCGCTCAGTTTCGGCCAGAATCCGGTTCAACTCATCCTGCGCAACCATCAGCCTTTTACCCAATTTGTGGGAGCTAATCCGGCCACAGTAGCACCAAGCCCGAACCGTCCAAACGGAAATTCCCAAGGCCGCCGCTGCGCCTTGGACCGAAATCAATTTTGGAGCGCTTAGTGTTTTGTCCACGTTTCACCTCAGCTTCGATAATCTGCGGACAGACTCGCATGGTCAAGTATTTCTATTGCATTGTTTGTATCAATTGGGTACTATATTAAAGTGGAACGCAAGAGACAGCAAAGACGCGCCAGCGAATGGGCATTCGCGCCGGAGATGAAAGGCGGACATACGACCGGCGGCCTTGAGTGGGCTTTGTCGATCCTGAATCAAGAAGACCTCTATTACACCGAGATGCGCAGAGAATTGCGGGCTTTGGTTGCGGAGTGGCAAGCGTGCGGCCAGTCGTTCTGGAAGATGATTCGGAAAGACTGCGAAAGGGCTGCCGCGCTCCAAACGGGATGGATCGCATTCTTCGGGGCCGATGGCAAGTTTCTTATTGGGCGTGACGAACGCAGTCAAGACACAAGTCCGCGTGGCGTGGCGCTCACTGCCTTTGCGTCGCTGATGAACGATCCTGACTTGAGTTTGCTCGGCGGACCGTGCGACCGTTGCGGGCGGTATTTCAAAAAGAAGAGAGCGAATCACAAACTCTACTGTGACCGCGATTGCGCCCACCTCGCCAGTGCCACGAAATCTACGAACGAGCGATTGCAACGGGACCGGGAAGACAAGTTAAAGCGAGCCAAACTGCGCATTGCGCAATGGCAAGGCTTGAAACGGAAGCCCAAAGTCGGATGGAAGAAATGGATCGCCACGGCGGTCCCGGACCTTTCGGTGACTTTCTTAACGAGGGCTGTAAACAGCGGTGACTTGGTTCCACCAACGGACAGTGCAAAAGAGAGGGATTATGCCAAAGGCTAAACAACGCGATGGAGTGTTTCAGCGCAAGGACCGGAGCGGCTGGTGGGTTTCCTATGTGGACGCAAGCGGCAAGCGCAAGAAAGAGAAGGTCACAGCCTTTACTCGTACTCAGGCGATGACGGCCCTTTCTCAAATCAAGACACGCATCGAACGGGAAAGCATTCTTGGAGTGAAGTCTGCCAGCGAGATCACCACGGCGGACCTGCTCAAGCGATTCAAGGCGTACCAGAAAGCGCACTTGCGCCCGACTACGTTTGTCCGTCTGGACGGCATTCTGGAGACGCTCAAGGCCGCGCTGCCCACACTGGCGAAAGAGATCACGCGCCGCACGGTGGCCGATTACATCCTTGATCGGAGCGAGACGGTATCAGCCGGGACGGTGGCGAAAGAGTTTGCCACGCTGAGACACGCTCTCCAGTTGGCCGTCGAATGGGAACTGCTCACGGTGAACCCGGCACAGGGCGCGAAACTGCCCAAACTGTCAGAAGGTCGGACGCGGTATCTGTCTCCCACGGAATTCAAGGCCGCTCTCGAAGCCGCGCCGGATTGGATGCGCGGCCCGATGGCCCTGGCCGCGTTCACCGGGATGCGCCGGGGAGAGATTCTCGGTTTGTGCTGGAAGGATGTAGACCTTGCCAACAATCGCGCCTATCTGACGGAGACAAAAAACGGCTCTCTGCGAGTCCTGACGTTGAACCAGTTGGCTGTGCAGGTGCTCAAGAGTCTCCCCGTGGGCGAACCGGCTCAACTGGTGTTCCCCGACGTAGACGCTGCCCGCCTCAGCGTCTACACGCGGCGCGTATTCGCTTCCGTGGGCATTGACGATGCGTCGTTCCATTCGCTGAGGCATACAGCGGCAAGCTGGCTGGTCATGGAAGGTGTAGACCTGTACGCAGTGGGCCGGATTCTCGGCCACAAGACGCCGCGCATGACGCAACGCTACGCGCACCTATCGCCCGGATTCATGGCCGCTGCGGTGAACAAGTTGGACGGGGTGTTTGCCGGGTCACTGCCGGAACCGAAGTAGACCTGTCGGGGGATGGTTGGGGACAGCGTACCTTTGCGTTAGTCCCCGTAGCGTCCCCGCTTTTCGGTGGTTCGCTCAAAGTGACTGTAAGTTATTGATTTTATGGCGTCCCCGACNNCCGGGCTAGACGACGGGGACGCTGGTAGGGCAGGTGCGGCGAAGGTTGGCCGGATGCGCCCTTATGAAGGCTATCAACTCGTGGGAGCCATGTCAAAATAGCCCCCGTAGGACACACTGCCACCTGCAGGCTGGAAGGCGCCGGAGCCCCAAAGCCGCCGAGGCGCGTCAAGCCTTGCGTTATCCTCAAATAGTATGATGCGACGCTTCCGCTTTCTCGACTTGTTGACCATCGGGTTTGTGGTGGTGCTGCTGATTTCCAATCTGGTAGGGCCCAAGATTTGTCAGTTCGGCCCGCTGCGCCCCAGCGCCGCGGAGTTCCTGTTTCCCCTTACCTATATCTGTAGCGATGTCTTTACGGAGGTTTACGGATACGGGGCCTCGCGCCGCGCCATCTGGCTGGGCTTTCTTGCCATGGGCCTGTTGGCCGCCATGGGGCAGGTGGCGGTGGCGCTGCCGCCGGCTCCGGAGTGGAAAGGCCAGGAGGCCTTTGCCACCGTCTTCGGTTTTGTGCCCCGGTTCGGGGTGGCCAGCCTGGTGGCTTATTGGGCTGGTGAATTCACCAACAGCTACACCCTGGCCAGGCTGAAGCTGATCACGCGCGGCCGCTGGCTGTGGACACGCACCGTCGGTTCCACCGTCACCGGGCAGGCCGTGGATACTGCGATCGTAATCTTAGTGGCTTTCGCTGGAACGCAGCCGCCGGCCATGCTGGTCCGGATGGTGCTTTCCTCTTACTTGATCAAGGTCGCAGTCGAAGTGGTGGCCACCCCGGTCACCTATCTGGTTGTGGGCTGGCTCAAACGGGTCGAAGCCGTGGATACCTTTGACGACCGAACCAACTTCAATCCCTTTGCCTGGCAGGGTGAAAGCGCCTGAAGGGTCGATTCTCAAGGCCGCCAAGCGCAGGGCAGGGTTTTTTTGCGACAATGATAGGACGTCAGTCGTCAGATAAAGAAACGCGTCATTTTACGTCTACCGCCTCAGAGGGGAGCGCTGGCACTCGATGCGGACGGAATTCAGATGCAAGAAGCGGCCGCCGGATGAGATCGGGATTCGGATACTTGGCCTGAGCCGGTACTCGCCGGATTTTCAGATTCAGAGTTCCCGAGCCGAGGAAAGATTGAGTGAGGGTTAGTTCTTTGAAACGCATTTTTGGTACCACTTTTGTTGTAGTTTTGGGGCTATTGACCGTCGGATGCAAGCAGAAATCGGCTGCGCCGGTTCAGGCAATGCAGGCCATGCCAGTGCAGACGATCGCGGTGACCATGGCTCCGGTGGCGCAGAGCAATGAGTATGTAGCCACCATCAAGTCGCGACGCTCGGCGACTCTACAGCCGCAGGTGTCGGGACGCCTTACTGAGATTCGGGTTCGGTCGGGCGACCATGTCAAGTCTGGCCAGGTGCTGATGGAGATTGATTCCCAGCCCCAACGCGCCACGGTGCAGGCGCAACACGCCACGGAGCTGCAGAAGAAGGCGCTGTTCGACTTCAACACCATTGAGGTGGACCGGCAGCACAAGCTGTTTGACGCCGGCGTCACCAGCCGCGACGCCTACGATCAGGCGCAGCAGTCCTACGACAACACCAAGGCAGACTATGAGTCGGCTGTTGCCTTGCGCAGAACCCAGGAAGAACAGTTGGCCTATTACACCATCCGTGCGCCTTTCAATGGCGTGGTGGGAGATATCCCTGTCCATGTCGGCGACTACGTGTCGTCCAGTACCATGGTCACCACGGTGGACGAAATAGGGGACCTTGAGGCTTACATCTATATTCCCACTGAGCGATCCAGCCAGGCGCGGATGGGGCTGGCTGTGGAGTTGTCAGACAACAGCGGCAAGCTGCTGGAGACGACCAAGATCGACTTTCTCTCGCCCCAGGTAGACCCCAATCTGCAGGGTATCCTCGCCAAGGCTCCAGTGCACGCAACCCCGGAGATCCTGCGCAATGCGCAGATGATCAAAGCACGGGTCATCTGGAGCACTACTCCGATGGCAGTCGTGCCGGTACTGGCAGTCACCCGTCTTGGCGGACAGACCTTCGTCTATGTGGTGCGCCAGGAGAATGGCCACATGGCGGCGGTTGAAACACCGGTCACCCTGGGCGACACGGTTGGAAACACCTATTCCATCACTTCCGGGCTCAACGCCGGCGACCGAGTCGTCGTGTCGAGCACACAGTTCCTGGTCAACGGTATGCCGGTAATGCCGCAGGGCGCCTGAACGCGGCCGTTCCTAGGGGCACCCTTGGGGCATTGAAGCGGGCTTCGGATCACTTGTGCCTGCTTCACGCAGATATGAAAGAAGGATTCCATTGTTTGTCGATTTCTTCATCCATCGACCTGTATTCGCGACAGTATGTGCGTTGTTGATCATCCTGGCTGGGGCCATCTGTATCCCAACTCTGCCCGTCGCCATGTACCCCACGCTGACGCCTCCGGTAGTGATGGTTTCGTGCAATTACGTGGGTGCCAATGCCGACACGGTTGAGAAGGCGGTCACAATACCGCTTGAAGAGTCAATCAACGGTGTTGAGGGCATGCGCTACATCAGCTCGTCCAGCACCAGCAGCGGAACCAGCATGATCACAGCCACTTTCAACACTGGCTATGATCTGGATATAGCCGCCGTCGACGTGCAGAATCGTGTGGCCAGCGTAACCGGCCGCTTGCCCGCGGCTGTGAACGCCACAGGCATCACCATCACCAAGGCCAATAACAACTTCGTCTTCGGTGCTGGTTTCTTCTCCCGGGATGGGCGCTACTCCCACGAGTTCATATCCAACTACATCGATGTGTACGTCAAGGACGCAATCAAGCGCGTGCAGGGCGTAGCCGATGTGGAAATCTTCGGCGAGCGCAAGTACGCCATGCGGGTGTGGCTTGATCCGGTTCGACTTGCAGCCCGGAGCCTTACCGCGACGGACGTTGTCAATGCTTTGGTCGAGCAGAACGTCGAGATTCCCGCTGGACAGCTTGGTCAGCCTCCGTCCGATACGAATCAAGCCTTCCAGGTGCCGGTGCGCGTGGTGGGCCGACTTACGAATCCTGCCGAATTCGAAAAGATCATCATCAAGAACAATGCCAGTGGCCTAGTCCTGCTCAAGGATGTGGGCCGTGCTGAGGTGGGGGCTGAGGACTATAGTTCATCCCTCGAGTACAACGGGCACGCGGCCCAGGGCATCGGCGTCTCGCAGCTTTCCAACGCCAATGCCCTCGATGTGGACGCCAAAGCCAAGGCTGCGTTGAAGGAGCTCTCTAAGAGCTTTCCGCCGGGCCTTGAATACGCCATTGCTTTCGACTCCACCACGGTGGTTGGCGACTCCATCCGCGAGGTGTTGGTTACCCTCGCTGAAGCCATCGCCATCGTCATCGGTGTCATCTTCCTGTTCCTTCTCGACTGGCGTGCCACCATCATTCCCGCTGTCACCATACCGGTTTCGTTGATTGGCACCTTCGCGTTCATCAAAGTCTTCGGATTCTCCATCAATTCGCTCACCCTCTTCGGCATCACCCTGGCTACAGGACTGGTCGTCGACGACGCCATCGTAGTCATTGAAAACGTCCAGCGCCACATCGCCATGGAACACTCCGATCCGCACGAGGCCACCTCACGCGCCATGGGCGAGGTCACCAGCGCCGTTATCGCGACTTCGTTGGTGCTCATCGCGGTCTTCGTGCCGGTATCGTTCTTTCCTGGGACCACGGGCATTCTATACCGCCAGTTTTCGCTTACCATTGCGTTCTCCATTGCGATCTCGGCGTTCAATGCGCTTACCCTTTCTCCGGCTCTTTCGGCCATGTTCCTGCGCGGCGAAGAGGCCCGGCCTCGCCAGATGGACTTCCTGCACATTCGTGCGGTTTCAAGCGCCTTTGCCGCCTTTATTCACGGAGCCGATGCGTTTGTCACTTGGCTGGCCAAGACTTATGCCCAGGCGATCCACGTTGCCCTGCAGTTGCGCTATGTGCTCTTGCTGATCTTTTTTGCCGGCTTGGGCGCCACTGTGTGGATGTACCAGCATGTTCCCACTGGGTTCATTCCGCAGGAGGATGAGAGCTTCCTCATGGGAATCGTCCAGGCGCCGCCTGGGTCTTCGCTGGCCTATACCACGGCGCTGGCTGACCGCGCGCAGGCCATTATCTACTCCAATCCCGACATTGTCGGGGCCTTCTCTGTTATGGGCTTCAGTTTTTCAGGCGAAGCATCCAACGCGGGCATGATGTTCATCAGCACCAAGCCCTCCGATCAGCGCCGCGCCAAGGGTCACTCCGCCGCAGACATCGTAGCCGACTTGTCGCCCAAGCTTGGATCCCTGATGTTTGCACCCAATGGCGGCCTGGTGGCAGTCATTCAACCCCCCGCTGTGCAGGGAGTCGGCAGCTATGGCGGCTTCCAGTTCATGCTCCAGGACACCGGCGCCAATACCCTGTCTGATCTTGACCGGGTGGCCCACCAGATAGTGGGTGCGGGCCGGGCGCGCAAGGACGTTACCGGTCTCATCACCACCTTCTCGGCAAACGATCCCCAGGTACTGGTCGCCATCGATCGCGAAAAAGCCAAGGCGATGAGTGTTTCTCTTTCGCAAATCACCACTACGCTAGGCGTATTCATGGGGTCGCAATATATCAACGACTTCGACTTCAACAACCGCACCTACCGCGTCTTCGTACAGGCCGACCAGCCATTCCGCATGACGGCCAAAGACCTGCACAGCTATTATGTCCGCTCCGACCTGGGCCAGATGGTTCCTCTCGATAACCTCGTCACAGTGGCAGAAAGCTCCGGTCCCCCCGTGATTTCGCACTACAACCTCTTCCGAGCGGTAGAGATCGACGGTTCGCCCGCGCCCGGCTACAGCTCGGGGCAGGGCATCACGGGGATGGAAGATCTGGCCAAACAAGTCATGATGCCGGGCATGAAGTATGACTGGACCGGCCTGACCCTGGACGAAATCGAGTCCAGCGGCAGGGCACTGATCATCTTCGGACTCGGCATCCTGGTCGTCTATCTCGCCCTTTCGGCGCTTTATGAGAGTTTCGCTCTGCCCTTCATCATCCTTCTTGCTGTCCCCATGGCGGTGCTCGGCGCGCTCGGTCTGATTTCACTGCGTGGCCTCTCCAACGATGTGTACTGCCAGATTGGGCTGGTTATGCTCATCGGCCTTTCCGCCAAAAACTCCATCCTGATTGTGGAGTTCGCCGAGCAGATTCGCCACCGGGGTCGCTCCATTGCGGAGGCGGCTATTGAGGCGGCTGAACTGCGCCTCCGGCCCATCCTGATGACGTCGTTTGCCTTCATTCTCGGCGTCATGCCGTTGGTCTTTGCCACCGGCGCCGGCGCACTCGGACGCCGATCTGTGGGCACCACCATCGTGGGCGGCATGTTGCTCTCCACGGTGCTCAACCTCATCTTTATCCCTGTGCTCTACGTCATCCTCAGCAGGATCTTGAGACGCGGGGACGACGCTAAGGGTGGACCGGCGCACGCATAGAAACGATCGCTCACTGCCGGTTGCGGTGAGCGATCACGTAGTCCTTGATGCGCTCGTAAACCCGGTCGGGCACTATGCCCTGATCCACCATGTCCCGCTTGGTCTGGTAGGGCCTGAAGCGAATGATGCGTACAGCCCAGGTGCGCGTCATGCCGGGCGCCTTCAGCAACTCCTCTAGTGTGGCGGCATTGACGTCGATCCGCGCCTCGGGCGGCACGGTTGCATGCGGCTTGGGCGAAGCTTGCGCAATTGCGGTCAGGGCAATGGCCAGCACCGCAACCGCCCATGCCGCCATTCGCTTTCCGTTTCGCACCGCTCCATTCTCCGCCTTGGTCTGATCTCTCCGCAAGTTATCCGCAGGGACCTACCCTGTTTGACCTGAGCGACAGTAGAAGTCTCAAACAAAGCGCAACGCGAGGCTCCGATTATCGAACTCATTTAGCCCGCGGGTGCGATGGCCTGGTACCGTTTCCGGCTCCCCAGGGCCTCGGGTTTCCTGTAACAATAAATCCATGGCGATGTCTCCGATTGCGCCCCTCCCCGGCGATGCCCTGCGCCGACGCATCCTTGGCAGTACCAGGGTGGTCTCTCTTCTCGTGCTGCTCGCGCTGCTTGTGCTGTGCCTCGTGTTTTCCTACACCACGCGCGGCGCCATGGGCAATCTCTCCTTTCTCCAGGGGCAGAACGCGGCCGCCGGCAAGAAGACCCTTGTCGATCTGAGCCCCTGGCAAACAGCGCAGGCCCTGGCGCCGCTGGCCGTGACCGCTGAGGAGACGGAGTATGCGCGCGATGCCGAACGCCTGGCAGATCACGAAGTGGATCAGGCCTTTGCTTCCCAGTTGCGCCAGGCCACTTTACAGGCCCAGCACATCACGCTCACTGGAGATGCACTGGCGCTCTCCCAAAGAGTTGCGCAGCTCCAGCAACTCATCGCGCAGGATCAGGCCCAGGTTCAGAGCATTACCTCGCAATTGAATTCACCGGCCAATCAGGCAAAGCATGGCACGCCCTCCCCCGTGGACAGCGGCGACCTTGATGTCGCGAAGGCGCAGCTTGGACTCGACACCGACGAGCTCGCCGACGCGCAACAGGACCTTGACCGCATCTCCGGCGACCAAACCGCCCAGATACAGGCGGAATTGGCTGCGCACGAAGCGTCGATGAGCCAGTACGACAAACAGGCCCAGTCCTCGGGCCAGGTCGCAGTGATCTCTGCAAAGAGCCACGGAACCATGGCCGGACGCGCGCAGGCGTGGTTTGCCCAAAGGGATCGTTATCAGCTGCTCCAGCAGGCGGCGCAGAAGACGGTTTCGGATATTGCCAGGCTCACCGCCGAACACAATGCTCTTGCCGCCAAGGCCAGCGCAGCCGCCCCCTCCAGCGGCTCGGAAGATCGTTCCGCCAAGCTCGCCTTTATCAAAGACAAGAGCGCGGAACGCCAGATACTCAGCATCTACGACGACCGCATTCAAACCGAACAGCAGCTTGCGACGGTCTACGGAAAGTGGTCCGCTCAGGTGCTTCTACAGCACCAGATCGTGTTGCATCTCCTTCTGCAGTCGCTGGCGCTTATTCTCTTTATCGCCGTCTGTATGGTCCTTTGCGATGCACTGGTGCGGCATCTGATGTCCCATCCGGCGCTCGATCACAGGCAGACCCAAACCCTGCGCAGCATCCTTGAGTTAGGCATCCAGCTTGTTGGCGTGATGCTCATTCTGCTCGTCATCTTTGGCACGCCCCAGGAAACGCCCACCATTCTGGGTCTTGCCACCGCTGCCCTCACCATCGCCTTGCAGGATTTCATTCTCGCGTTTTTGGGCTGGTTTATCCTCATCGGCAAAAACGGCATTCACGTGGGCGACTG
Source organism: Acidobacteriaceae bacterium (assembly GCA_003165075.1). GTDB lineage: Bacteria > Acidobacteriota > Terriglobia > Terriglobales > Acidobacteriaceae > Telmatobacter. Next base: position 13,943 of record PLSM01000144.1, read on the forward strand.
GGTTGAAATCAACGGCGTGGGTGGCGAGGTCATCGAGGTTCGTCTATTTTTCACATCGCTGCTTGAGACAGGGACCCTGGAAGACAAAGGTCATCCGACCGGTCGCCGCATTACCTTTATGAATGGTTATGCGATCCGCGGTCAGTACTTCAACTTCTCTACCACCGGCCAGTGGATGTGGGATGAAATCTCCGTCAGCATCCCCGCTTCTGGTGACGTCAACGCCACAGTGGAGAAGATCCACAACGCTGTGCTCGCGGAAACTGAAAAGAATGCCCGCCTCGCGGAACAGGAGTGGAAGCGCGGAGCCCACGGGAATTGGCTTAGCCGCTTCAGTGCGACCCCAGTAGTGAATCTTCGTCCATCTGCCTCTGGAGTGGATATCCAGGTGCGTTATGTAACCCGCGCCTCGGAACGCTTCGATCTGCGCAATCGTTTGTACCAGCATGTGATCGATCTGCTCCGCCAGCCGGAGAGCCCGGCCACGGCAGAGCAACCACATGGCGTTGGCGCCAAGTAGAGTGCGTGCACGATGGAGCCCGCCGAAGAAGGTTATGGTTGACACCGCAGGGTGGTTGCCCGTAAGTTTGAATCAGATGTACAGAAGCCGCCATCACGGTCACCACCATCACCATGGGACTACCATGCCGGCGGACTGCCATGGCCTGATGTAAACGGCCAGAGAGATCAGAAACACACGAGCCCGCCGGCCACCAAGCCGGTGGGCTTTTTCATGCGTGCCCCCAAATCCCAATCAGGAATCAGGAAACAATGAGCGAATCAACCGCAACAATCGATTTCGATAAGATGGACGGCCTCGTGCCCGGCATCGTACAGGATGCGAGTACAGGCGAAGTGCTGATGCTGGGTTTCCTCAACCCCGTCAGCTATGCCAAAACGCTGGAAACCGGCTTTGTTACCTTTTGGAGCCGCACTCGCCAAAAGCTGTGGATGAAGGGTGAGACCAGCGGCAATCGCCTGCGCGTCGTCTCCGCCTCAACCGATTGCGACAACGACACGCTGCTCTTTCGCGTTTTTGTGGAGGGCGACGGCCTGGTCTGTCACGAGGGTACGGTCAGCTGCTTCACGCGGCCCATCTCGCTCAGCGTAGGGTCTCCGGAATCGGAGGCCACCCGTGGCTGATAAACTCCGTCTCGGTCTTCCCAAGGGCAGCCTGCAGGATGCCACTCTCGCTCTCTTCAAGCGCGCCGGATGGAATATCTATGCTGACGGCCGCTCCTACTTTCCCTCCATCGACGACGTCGATATCGAGTGCATGCTGATTCGCGCTCAGGAGATGGCGCGCTACGTCGATCATGGCGTCCTCGATGCCGGTCTCACCGGTATTGACTGGGTTGTTGAGAGCGGACTCGACGTCACCAGCGTCGCTTCGCTCACCTACGCCAAGCAGAGCCGCCGCAAGGTGCGCTGGGTGCTCGCCGTCCCCGATGGCAGCGGATTCGAGAAGGCCGCAGATCTCGAAGGCAAGATCATCGCAACAGAACTCGTTGAAGTCACCAAGCGCTATTTCGCTGCAAAGGGCGTCAACGTCAAGGTGGAATTCAGTTGGGGCGCCACTGAGGTCAAGCCCCCCACCCTTGCCGATGCCATTGTCGAGGTCACTGAGACTGGCAGTTCGCTCAAGGCCAACCATCTTAAGATCATCGACACTGTGATGGAGAGCGAGACGCATTTCATCGCCGGGAAAAGCGCGCTCGCCGATCCGTGGAAGCGCCAGAAGATTGACCAAATCGCACTCATGCTGCGGGGCGCCATCGATGCGCAATCGCAGGTTGGCCTCATGCTCAATGTCCGGCGTGCCGATCTGGCCGCTGTACTGGCCGTGCTGCCCGCGCTCAATTCGCCCACAGTTTCCCAATTGAGCGATGCGGAGTGGGTCGCGGTCAACACCATCGTCGACGAGCGTGTCGCACGCGATGTGATTCCGCGCCTCAAGGCAGCCGCGGCCACCGGCATCGTAGAGTATCCGCTCAACAAAGTGGTGCTCTAAGCCGTTTTCACCTTTACTGAAATCTGGGTGCCCCATCCTTGCGATTCTTTTTTTCGCAAGGGGGGGAGACCACAAAAGGGAATCATGAGGTTAATCCGTACCAAAGGTCGTGGTGCTCAACAAGCAGCAGAAGTCCTTGTCGCGCTCGAACACCGCGGTGGTGCAGCCCTCGACACCGTTCTGCCCGCCGTCAAGCGCATCGTGGCCTCCGTCCGCAGGCACGGTGATCGCGCCCTGCTGCGCTATGCTGCGCAATTCGACGGCCTCAAAGACAAAGCGAAACTGCGTGTTACTGCCGCGGAGATGGCCGCCGCATGGGATGCAATCGATCCCTCATTGCGTCAGGCCTTATCCACAGCTGCCGCGCAGATTCGCGGCTTTGCCCAGTGCCAACTGCCGGCCAAGTGGAAGTTCTCTCCCACCGCGGGCTTGTCCACAGGCCAGCTTCCGCGTCCGCTCGGATCGGTCGGCTGCTATGTGCCCAGTGGCCGCCATCCACTGCCATCGACATTGCTGATGACTGTAATCCCCGCGCAGGTGGCGGATGTCGAGCGCATCGTGGTCGTGTCTCCTAAACCCGCACTGGAGACCCTCGCTGCCGCGTATCACGTCGGCGTCACCGAGTTCTATCGCCTCGGCGGTGCCCATGCGGTGGCCGCGCTGGCCTATGGAACCGCAAGCCTCCCGCGCGTCGACAAGATCGTCGGCCCCGGCAATCTCTACGTCACCGCGGCCAAGCGCCTCGTCGCCTTCGATTGCGCTATCGATATGCTCGCCGGTCCCACCGAGATCGTCGTCACCAGCGAGCGCGGTACTGCGGCCAACATTGCGTCCGACCTGGTCGCGCAGGCCGAACACGATCCTGAAGCGCTGGCCATCTTCGTCACCACCCGCGCGGATCTGGCCAAGAGCGTCATCGCCGAAGCCGGGATACGTAGCCGCAACAACACCATCGCGCGCGCCGCGCTGGACCGCAACGGCCTGGTCATCCTTGCCGCCAATGTGGAGGAGGCGCGTGCCATCACCAATCGTCTAGCGCCTGAACATCTTACCGTCGATGCCGTGGGCGATCTCGATTGGGTGCAGAACGCAGGTTCCGTGTTTATCGGTCGCTGGTCCGCGCAACCCATGGGCGACTACATCTCCGGGCCGAATCACACTCTGCCCACCGGCGGCACGGCGCGCGTGCGCGGAGGTTTGAGCGTCAACGACTTCGTCAAACTCATCACCGTGCAGGAGTACTCTGCGCAAGGCCTGCGCGCACTCGGTTCTCACGCCGCCACGCTGGCCGAGGCTGAAGGGCTCACCGGCCACGCCGAAGCCATTCGTACCCGCCTGCGCAAAAGCCCGGCTAAGAGGAGACCTCGTGACTGACATCGCCACTACGCTGCGTCCAATTCCGCGTGCCCGCGTGCAAGCGATGAAGGAGTATCACCCTCCGCTGGGCAGCCGCGACACCCTGCGCCTTGACTTCAACGAGAACACCTTGGCCTGTTCACCCCGCGTGCGCGAAGTACTGGGTCGCGTCTCAACGGGCGATCTTACCCGCTATCCTGAGCGCGAGCCGGTGGAGGCTATCGTAGCTGCGCATCTCGGTCTCTCTGCGCCACAGGTCGCGCTCACCAACGGCGTGGACGAAGCCATCCACGTGCTCTTCGAGGCCTTTCTCGAATCTGGCGATGAGTTGCTGTTGCCCGTTCCCACCTACACCATGTATGAGGTGTATGCGTCGGCAACGGACGCGCGCTCGATTGCCGTTCAGGCTGCTGACGATTTGCAGTTTCCCTTCGAGCGGCTCGTCGCAGCCATCACGCCGCGCACCAAGGTCGTCGCCATCGCCAATCCCAACAGCCCCTCGGGCTCTGTTGCCACACACGCACAGATCGTCGAGATTACGCGCCGTGCGCCCCACGCCGTAATTCTCGTCGACGAAGCGTACTTCCACTTCCACGGAGAAACGGTCGTCGATCTCATCGGCACAGTGCCCAATCTCATCGTCGCGCGAACTTTCTCTAAGGCCTACGGTCTTGCCGGTCTGCGTCTTGGCTTGCTCGCCGGCCCCGTTGAGCTCATGCGCTGGGTCCGTCGTGTTCTCTCCCCCTATAGCGTCAACTCGCTGGCCCTGGCCTGCCTGCCGCCTGCGCTTGAAGATACGGCATATCTCGACTGGTACGTGGCCGAAGTGCTTGCAGCGCGCGCTGATTTCGAATCCGCGCTTGACCATGCCGGAGTCCGCCGCTGGCCCAGCCGTGCCAATTTCGTTCTCGTTGAGATTGGCGCTCGTCACGCGGACTTCGTGCATCTCATGCGCGCCGCAGGCGTACTCGTGCGCGACCGCTCCAGTGACCCGGGCTGTGATGGCCGCGTGCGCATCACCATCGGAACCCGCGAGCAAATGAGCCGGGCCATTGCAGCTCTCCACGAAACTCTCGCCGCGTTGAACAGGCAAGGAGCCGCTCAATGATGCAAAGAAAACACGCTCCGGGTGCCCCAGGTCCCGATCCTGGGACCTGGGATACCACTTCAGCCCCGCGCGCCGCGGGCTTTGAACGTAACACCACCGAAACACGCATCGCCGTCAAGCTCACCATTGAAGGCGGCGGTCATTACAAGATCGCCACTGGCATTCGCTTCTTCGATCACATGCTGGAGCTGTTCACCCGTCACGGCGCATTCGATCTCGAACTTAAATGCGATGGCGACCTCGACGTGGATCAGCATCACACCGTCGAAGACGTTGGCATCGCGCTGGGCGAAGCCTTCGACCGAGCGCTTGGCGATAAGCGCGGCATTTTGCGCGCCGGCTATTTCCTCATGCCCATGGACGAAACCCTGGCCATCGCCGCCGTCGATCTCAGCGGTCGCGCTGCCTTCGCTGTCGATACCAAGGTGCGCACCCGCCTGGTCGGCGACCTGCAAACCGAGTTGGTCACTGATTTCTTTGAGGGCTTTGCGCGTGGTGCGCGCGCCAACGTGCACGTCAAGACCATGTATGGCCGCTCCAACCACCACAAGATAGAAGCTATCTTCAAGGCCTTTGCGCGCGCCTTGCGTGTGGCCTGTTCGCGCGACAAGCAACTCGGCGAAATGCTCCCCTCTACCAAAGGACTGCTGTGATGCGCGTAACCGTAATCGACTACAAAGCGGGCAACCTGACCTCTGTACTGAAGGCGCTGCGCCATCTCGGCGCGGAAGTCGAAGTCACAGACAGCGACCTCGCGCTGGTCGAATCCGCGGAGCGTCTCGTCCTTCCCGGCGTAGGTCACTTCCAGGCAACCGAGCGTCTTGACGCCTCGGGCATCACCCCCGCCATTCGCGCCGCCATCGGTCGCGGCGTCCCCTTCCTCGGCATCTGCGTGGGCATGCAGTGGCTCTATGCTGGTTCCAGCGAGGCTCCCGCGCAACCCGGCCTCGCGCACTTCCCCGAGCCATGTACGCGCTTTCCGGATCACTCTGAAAAGGTTCCGCATGTAGGGTGGAACTCGCTCGAAGTTCGCCCCGGCTCGCGGCTCCTGGCCGGCGTCGAGCCCGGCGAGTATGTCTACTTCACCCACTCCTACAAAGCTCCGGTCACAGATTCCACCGCCGCAGTCGCGCACTATATCGGGCCCTTTGCAGCCGCGGTGGAGCAGGGCAACGTCATGGGCGTACAGTTCCATCCCGAAAAATCCGGGGCCACCGGCCTCAAGATTCTCCGCAATTTTCTCGCCTGCGAAGGGAATTGAATGCTGACCAAACGCATCATCGCCTGCCTCGATGTCCACGCCGGTCGCGTCGTCAAAGGCGTGCAGTTCGTCGACCTCATTGACGCGGGTGACCCGGCTACGCAAGCCGCGCGCCATGCCCGCGAAGGCGCCGACGAGATTGTGCTGCTCGACATTACTGCCACCCACGAGCGTCGCCAGACTCTGCTCGAAACCGTGCGCCGCACCGCCCGCGAACTCTTCGTGCCTTTCGCTGTCGGCGGCGGCATCCGTTCTGCACAGGACGCAGGCCAGGTCTTCGATGCCGGCGCGGACAAGGTCAGCATCAACTCCGCGGCCCTGGCCGATCCGGGTCTGATTGACGCCATCGGTCGCAGTTTCGGCGCGCAAGCCGTGGTCGTCGCCATCGACGCTCGCCGCGATCCCCAGGCCGCAGATCCAGTCCGCGATGCGCAGGTCTTTGTGCAGGGCGGGCGCAAGCCGGCCGGCCGCCGTGTCGTCGAGTGGGCGCGCGAGGCCGAAGATCGCGGCGCAGGCGAGATTCTGCTCACGTCGATGGATTCCGACGGAACCCGTGCCGGCTTCGATTGCGAACTGACTGCGGCAGTAAGCGAAGCAGTTGGAATTCCCGTGATCGCCTCGGGCGGCGCCGGAACCGTCGCTCACTTTACCGATGTCTTTGCACGTGGCAAGGCTGATGCTGCCCTCGCTGCGAGCATCTTTCATTTCGGCGTGTCCAGTGCGCGCGCCCTCAAACAGGAGCTGGCCCGGGCCGGCGTCCCCGTGAGGCTTCCATGCTGATTCCTTCCATCGATCTGCTGGGCGGCCGCATCGTTCAGCTAGTGCAGGGCGAGAAATTGCGCCTCGCCTTCGACGACTTTGAATACTGGATCGAGAAGTTTGCGCGATTCCCGCTGGTGCAGTTGATTGATCTTGACGCCGCCATGCGCCAGGGCGACAACTTCGCACTCGTGGAGCAGATTGCGCGCCGTTTGCCCTGTCAGGCCGGCGGCGGAATCCACTCCATCGAGCGCGCGCGTCAGGTGCTCGATGCGGGTGCGAAGCGTGTCATTGTTGGGTCTGCGCTCTTCTCTGAAAGTGAAGGCGGCGCATCGGTCAACACCGAGTTCGCCGCTACGCTTGCCGCCGCCATCGGTGCCGAACACGTTGTGGCCGGCATCGATACAAAGAACGGCCGCATCGCCGTCAAAGGCTGGAAGGCGCAAGTGGCGCTCACTCCCGACGAAGCGATTCCACAGCTCGAATCCTGCGCTGCTGCATTTCTCTATACCCATGTCGATGGCGAAGGCATGATGCAGGGCTTTCCCATCGCGACGGCCGCGCGGCTGCGCCGGCTCACCACGCGTCAGCTTATCGTCGCCGGAGGCATTCGTAGCCAGCAGGAAGTGGATGCGCTGGACGCCTTGGGTGCCGACGCTGTGGTCGGTATGGCTGTCTACACTGAGTTGCTCGCAGTATAGGACCAACGCCGTACCCCGACTCGCACATTGATTGTCTGCGCCCAGAAGCTTGGCGAGCCGCAATCCCACATCGGGTATGCTGGGAGAGTCAGTATGCCCAATATGCCAAAGGAGGTCGGAGGATGAACACAAGACAGAGCGGAATCCGTTTGGCGAAGCGCTTGGACGAGGTGGGATTCTCCGGCATTGTGCAGGTTCGCAATAAGGTGATGGCGATGCGCGCGGAGGGTCTCCATGTGCACTCGCTGCACTGCGGCGAGCCTTTTTTTGAAACTCCCCAGGAGATCAAGTATGCGGCCGTCAAGGCGCTGGTCGAAAACCACACCCACTATGCGCCCTCTTCGGGCTTGCCGCCGTTGCGACAGGCGTTGGCTGCAAAGCTGGCGGTAAAGAACGCCATCCATGTAACCGAAGACGAAGTGATCGCAACGGTTGGCGGTTCGCAGGGATTGTACGCGGCCTTCCAGTCCGTCATCGATCCTGGCGATCATGTGCTGGTCTTTTCGCCCTACTGGACGCCTATTGGCGACCTGGTGACATTGGCGCAGGGCCGGCCATTGCTGGTGCCCACCATAACCGCCCGCCGTAACGGCATCCGCAAGACTCTGGAGCAATTCTCCACTCCGCACACGCGGGCTATCTACTTCAACACGCCTCAGAATCCCAGCGGTCTGGTCTTTACGCGTGCTGAGGCGGAAGAGGTCGCAGCCTTCGCCATCGAGCGCGACCTGGTAGTAATTGCCGATGAGGCCTACGAGGATCTCGTCTACGACGGCGTCCATTTTTCCATTGCAGCGCTTCCGGGCATGGCGGAGAGAACCATCACATCGTTCACCTTCTCCAAAACCTATGCCATGACCGGCTGGCGGGCTGGTTACACGGTTGCCAAAGAGCCATTCATGACCGCGTTGCGCAAGATCGTGCTTTACTCCACCAACGGCGTTCCCACTCCGGTGCAATACGCCATGATCCAGGCGCTCTCCACGCCGGAGTCGGAGATCGCCGCCCGTCGCGAAGAGTATCGCCGGCGGCGCGATTTGCTGGTGGCCGCCTTGAACGATGTGGGTTTGGAGTGTCCCCCGCCCGCGGGCGCCTTCTATGCCTTCCCCAATGCGGAAAAAATCAATAAGAACAGCCGCACTGCCGCGCAAATCCTGCTTGACAAGGCGCACATCGCCACCATTCCCGGCTCAGTCTTTGGCGCTCAGGGCGAGGGGCATTTGCGCTTTGGCTACGCCATCGCCATCAAGGAAATAGAAGACTGCGTGGACGCGCTGCGAAAGTTCTTCGCATAGCTGCACTCGCTCATTTCTGCGCCTCGCCAACGGTCCGGCTGGTCTCCACGCGCGAGTCGCGCAGTAGCCGCGCAATCTGTTTCAGGTGCAGTTGCACCGCGTAGGCGCGCAGTATTTCGGCCTGCGAGAAGCGCGATCCCGTGTGCCGAACCGCATCCATGCGCGCCTCCAACTGCGCAATGTCCTCTTCCAGGTTGATTCCCTCCGGCGGCACGTGAAAGCGCCAGCCATGGATACAGCTTCCCACATAATGGAATCCGGTGCGAATATCCACGGCCAACCGCCCGAGCGCGGGCTCCAGTTGTAGCGCATACCCATCCTCATGGCTATCCTTCACGGCGAATTCCAGCGCTATCAGGGCATCGAAAAGTGACCGCCCGAACTGTGCCAGCATGCCCAGTCCCTCGCGCCATCCTGGGCCGCCCGAGGGCTCATTCCGCGCCGCTTCCAGCAGTTGGTTATTGGCGCGCAGCACGGTCAGGGCATCTTCGCGCCGTGCCTCCAGGTTCTCCGCCGGCTCTCCGCGAAAGCCTTGCAGAATAGCCTCGAAAAACGCGCCCAGGACCAGGAACTCCTGCGCCAGGCCATCCCGAAGGCGCAGCCGGGCGCGGTCGGGAAACACCAGTGTGGCAATGGCCAGTGCCACCACAATACCCAGAAAAACTTCGCTTACCCGGTCCAATGCAACGGTCCAGTGCGAGCCCGTTTTCTGCACCAGCATAACGATGGTGATGGTCACCCCGGCCAGCCGTGAACTGCTGCGCAGTCCCAGAAGTCCGCACACCGCCACCGCGGCGATGACGGCCAGAATATAGTTCCAGGGCAACACGCCGAACAAGGAGAATGAGAAGCCGAACAGCGCGCCGATTACCGTGCCCAGAATTCGGTCTCGGGACGCGGTGATGGTGGCGCCAAAGTTCGATTGCAGCACGATGATCGCGCTGATGGCGCCCCAATAGCCGTCGTGCAGGCCAAAGCGCAGCGCCAGCCACCAGCATAGTGCGGCTGCCAGCGCGGTCTTCGCCGCGTGGATCAGCAGCCGCCGGCGCTCCCAGCTCAACCAGCCCTGGTCCGCAGACTGCTCCACACGCAACTTGATGGCAAGCTGCTGTTGCGACCGCGTCTTGTGGGCCATCAACCGCATAGGTTCAGAATGCCGCCTTGCCGGTGCAACTCGCAGCAACCACGCCGTTTCATTGAATCACACTTGAGCCACCGGCATCGATAGAACGTTTCTCGATGCTCACCTGTCTCGGAGCCTGTCGGTGCTGGGCTTCCGTCGACTGAATGCCCTCTCCCCCCTCGTCAACGGATTCTTTCCGCCCAGATTTCGAAAAAATCTTCCTGACCGGTATCGAATCCACACTGCGCGACTACCCTTTGCAGCCGCCGTGTAGCATAAAAGTCAGGTGCCCGTGTGTACCGGGCCAATTAAAAACACATGCTACGAGTGGGATATCCAGCAACGCTTGCCGCCGAACTCTTCTCCCGGTTTCCCCGGGAGGTCGAACTCATCCCGTTGTCCGATCAACTTGACCACGACGTCGAAATCGACGTGTGGATTCCCGATCCCTACCCCACCCGCGCCCTGCGCATCTGGCCGCATCTGCGCGGCGTGCGGTTGGTATTAGCTCTCATGGCGGGCACGGAATGGATTCCCGCCACCGTCGGGCCCCATGTCACCATCTGCAATGCGCGCGGAGCCCACAACATCTCCACTGCGGAGTGGACCCTGGCCGCGATTCTCGCCATGCTGAAGTACCACCCGCTGTATCACGAGATCCAAAAAGCCGGTGTGTGGAAGCGTCGTTTCGAAGCCAACGCGTACTATCCCCGCATCACTGGCGACACGCGTCCGCTCTCTCCGCCCGTCATGCTCGAGGAGCTTACCGGCAAGAATGTTTTACTGGTCGGCTACGGTGCCATCGGCAAGGAGATCGAGCGGATGCTCTCGCCGTTCAACGTGAACATGGTGCGTATCGCCCGCCACGCACGCACGGAACCTCTTGTTCATCCGGTCGGCGAACTCGATAGTTTGCTCCCCCACGCAGAAGTGATCGTGCTGATTCTGCCCGCAACTGCGGAGTCGATTCAGCTCATCGGCCCCCGTCAGTTTGCCCTCATGTCCCAGGGCACGTTGCTGGTCAATGCCGCGCGCGGTCCCATTGTAGACACCAACGCGCTAGTCGATGCGCTACACTCGGGCCGGATTCGCGCCGCTCTCGACGTCACCGATCCCGAACCGTTGCCCGAAGGACATCCGTTGTGGAGCTGCCCCAACCTGTTGCTCACGCCGCATGTGGCCGGGTCGAGCCCGCAGTTTGCGCCACGTGCCGTCAATGTCGCCGCCGACGAACTGCGCCGTTACATCGCCGGCGAACCCCTCAAGAACGCAGTGCAGATCGCGATCTAACCCGCAGCCGCTGCGCGCCGCCAATCGCGCAGACCCAGTACCGCTAGCGCCACCAGTCCCGCATACAGCAGGGCCGTGGGCCACAGATCCTTGTAGAGATACTCGCCGATGTACACCACGTCCACCACGATCCACAGCCACCAGTTGGCCGTATGCTTGCGCGCCTGCCACCAGCTCGCTACCAGGCTGTAGCTGGTCAACGTAGCGTCAAGGTAGGGCAGCGCCGCGTGCAGGCGCTTGGCCAGTTCTCCCAGCACCAGGCTCCCCGCGGCTCCGGCAATCAGTGCGATCGCCAGGCTGCGCAAGGCCAGCGGGACCACGCGCACCTCGCCCTCTTCGCGCACTCCGCGCCACCAGTGCCACCAGCCGTACAGTGTGAACGCCACAAAGAAAATCTGCAGCAGCGCATCGCTCAGCAACTGTGCGCGATAAAACACGATCAGGTAGACCACATCTGCAGCCAGCACCACCGGCCAGCACCACAGCGTGCGCCGCGTAGTCAGCCAGATACCCAGGACGGTAGTGACCGTACCCGCAATTTCCAGCCAGTGCAACGCGAGGTAATCGGCGATCGTACTCCAACTCATCACCGCGCCACCTTCCGCTCGCGTGTCTTTGCCCAGTCGCGCAGGGCATCCAGCAGGCGTTGACCGCCTCGGCCGCGATACCACTGCGCATGACCAACAAGATAGCCCTCACTGGCCAGCCGCGCTTTTTCCGCTGAATGCAACACGCCCAGGAAGTAGTCTGCTTCCGTCAACGCAAATTCGGCGTGACACAGCGCCGCCATAGGCGCCAGCGCCGCTGCTTCCTCGTCAGAGAGTGGACGCACCGACTCGTAGCCGCTCAATAACGCGAGCAGATGATCCAGGTGCACAGGCGCGTCGTCCCGATGTGCCTGTCCCGGCGTCAGCGCCAGCCATTCCACGATGTTGCGTTCAATCGCATGCGCCATGTCGTGCACTGCGTTGGTCCTGTCCGCAAGGCCAAAATCAATTGTTGCCACGGCCCGCGCCTCGGCGCCCGCATCGCTCCAGAAAAGGTTCGACGCATGCAGGTCGTTGTGCGTCCAAAGCGGAGCCAGCGCCGGCAGCAGTGGCTGCAGCTCGGCGTGAAATGGAGCCAGCAGATCCAGCGCCTGCTCGCAGTCGTGGCGCGTCGCGGCATCCGCTGCCAATGCCGGCCTTGCGGCAAGATAGTTTTCCATCGCTCCCGAAGGATTTGTACCGGCAAAGATTGTGAAGCTCGCAACCAATGGGCGCGGTTTGCGCGGCGGAGCGGAAAACTTACGCGCTGCATCGTGCAGCCGTGCCACTGCCTGGCCCGCCGAGTGAGCGTGCATGGCGGAGCGAAACGGTGTCCACGAGAGCGCATCCTCGTAGAGGTCCAGGCAGGCAGGTGTTTCATGGACCTCGTAGGTCCAGTCGCCCGCTTCGATGGCCGTCTCGCCCGATGCCGCGGCAAGCACTCGCGGCACCGCTGCACCGTGCGCGTGCAAAAAACGCAGAAAGCGATGTTCCTCCAGCAACCCCTCCACATCCCGCACCGTGCGGTGGTGACGCTTGATGAAGACCCGCCCGCTCTTTGTGCTCACCACGCTGGCTGCCGAAAACGGGCGCGGACTCACCGTCAGAATCTCGATGGGCTCGCCGCAGCCTTGAAATTGCGCCAGCAGCGCGCGTACTTCATCCAGCGCCAGCGGAGGCCAGTCAGGCTCCACCAGCGTTCCGTCCATCCCGTGCGCTTTCGCCACCGTACTCATATAAACCGAGGGCCTCTTTCTGTCATTCCTTTATCTTGAATCTAAAAAGTGTAGTGTGCCGAGAGCCGCACCGTCGCGGGTGCACCCAGATGAATGAACGTGTCGCCATAGTTTGCGCCGGTGTCCTTCCAATAGCGTTTGTCGAGGATGTTATCGGCATAGATGCGCAGCGTCATGTGGCCCTGCTCGCCACCCGGCGTGTAGCGTGCGCCCAGGTTGAACAGGTTGTAGTGGGCCACGCTCACCTGGTCGTCGCGCGTAGCTTCCTTGCGCCCCGTGTAGCTCCAGCCCGGCATCAGGTGCAGCCCGCGTGCATGCAGCAACAGCACATCGGCAAAAACTGTCGTGCGCAGATGCGGTACGTTAATCACCTGTTTGTTGTCAAAGGCCGGTGTGCCGGTATTGTCTGAAGTCGCCCGAATGGCCGCAGCCGAAGCCGTCAGCAGCAGCCGGCTTGTCGCCTTGCCCTCCGCGTTCACCTCGATGCCGTCATGCGTCTCGCGCCCTTCTGAAACAAAATTCTGATCGCCCATGTCGTCGATCAGTTTGGGATAGAAGAAAGGCGTCCGCATGTGAAAGAACGCGGTGGTCAGCAGAATGCGCTGGCCCGGCTCATACTTCGCGCCGGCCTCTGCCTGCCGCGTGTAGAACGGATCGAGAAAGAATCCGCCCGCCCACCACGGTGCCTGCGGGCCCAGCGAGAGCATCACGCTGTAATTGCCATAGAGCGTCAGGTTGTCCACCGGGTTGAACGTCGCCGCGTACTGCGGCAGCCAGACTGTCTTGTCGTTGTAGATGGGCAAGGCCGTGGGGTCGGTCGCGTAGAGCGAGTAGTTGTGGTCGCGCAGCGAATCCAACCGGCCTCCGGCAAGCAATTGAATGCGTCCCGGCAGATGCATCCGGTCCTGCATGATTGCAGCCGATTGATGGTTGTCTTCATACAGCCTGCGCGGGCCGGCAGACTGAGGCGGATCCTCGACCGCATCCAGTGAAAGCGGCTCGATCGGCTGGTAGATGTTATCTGAACCGATGTACGTGTACACCGCGCCATCCTGCACCACGCCATCCGGAGAAACCGGGTTGGGGGCGGTAAAGAATCCGGGCATCTGCACACTGCGGCTGAAGGCCACGCCTCCGCCTGCCAGATCATGCCCCACCGCCCCGGTCTTCACATGGCCGGTGACCAACGCCTCTGCCTGCGCATTGATGCGCAGTTCACCGGGATTCCGGTAGTCGTAGATTCCGTAGGTCCCGTCGGGGCAGAAGAAGTAGGCAGGTGCATCGGGCGCATCCGGGCAATTGACGTTGCCGTTGGAGTCGAACGACGACCCGTACGCATAGACCACGTTGTCGTCAATCAGCGAGTGGCTATAGCTGCCCTCTGCAAACGCCCGCCAACCGCGGGCCAGATCGTAGTCCAGCCGCGCCCCCGTGTTGAATGTGTCAAATGTGTTCGGCTTGGCCCACGATTGCTCGCCAAGCATCGTCGAGGGGTAGATTTGATCGAGGTCGGGAACTGTTGTGCCGCCCAGCAGTTGATAGCCGCTCACTGAGCGCTCCACCTTGTGCTGGTACTCGAAGTTTCCTTTCAAAATCGCTTTCGTACTCAACTTCCAGTCAGCCGCGCCGGCGCCCATCGCGCGCCACCCGTCGGCGCCATTTACATAGCTCTTGATTCGTTCGGCCGCCAGATTGAGCCGCGCGCCCACCTGCTTATGGCTGCCAAAAAGCCGGCCCAGATCGACGGCGCCAAATGAGCTCCCGCGATGGTCTGTGCCCAAATCAAGAGCCTCAATCGTGGCCGGCTCCTTGGTCACGTAATTGATCAACCCGCCCGCGGAGGCCACGCCGCTCTCCACCCCGGCAATGCCTTTCACAAACTCCACGCGCTCCTTGTTTTCCAGCGGCACATCCTGTTCGCCCGCAATGGTCATGCCGTTGATTTGCAGCCCAGTCGCCAGGTCGATGGGAAATCCACGAATCTCAAAGTCGCCATAGTAACCCACTGGCGCGTAGTCCTCGCCTATTGACGCATCGTTCTTCACCACGTCCGACAGCACCCGCGCTACCTGGTCGCTTAGAACAGCCCGTGTCACCGCCATCACCGACAGTGGCGTCTCCTTCAGCAGCGCGCCGTCCAGGCTGCCCGCCGTGGCCACGCCGGAGAAGTAGTCGTCCTTCTCTTCACCGTGCACTACCACGGTCGTCGTGACTCTTTGCGGCTGTTGCGCGGGTGTGTCGGCCTTCTGCGCTGGGGGTGATTGCGCGGCGCCTGCCACCGCGGGAGCCTGACTTTGCGGGAACACGCGTGAAGGAACGAGCAGCAAACAAAGCAGCATCCACCCCATTGCGATCCGCCTGCAGCCAGGCCTGCGCCGGCGCATCGTCGACTGAGATAGGTGAAGGATGTGAGCCGTGAATTTGTCTGCGGACGCTGGCATGGGTTCCCCTTAATTCAACTCAGTGAAACAGGAGGAACTCGTGCAACGATTGGAGAAGGCCGCTTGGCTTCGGAAACTTCCCACGCCGGTATTATCCGGATCGGGTTCGAGGGTATCTTCTCAGCCCCACTTCGTGGAGCACCCCTGTCTCAATACCCTGATTGAAACACTTCCCGCCCGGCTTTGTAAATTGCGTGGTCCTTGCGTCAATGCCACAGCCGCTCCACCAGCGCGCGATAAGTCTCCAACTCCGGCACTCCCAACCCGCGCACCTTGGCTGCATCGTCGGCGTGGCGCAGCGTGATTGCCTCGCCTGCGTGCGGCAACGCTATGAACTCCTCCGCCTCCGCCGCGCTCATTGGTCCGCCCTGCAAAGCCAGGCTGGCCACAGACGCCAGCGAAAGCGCAGCCAGGTAGCGCGCGTTGGCGCGGCACAGATAGCGCTTGGCCGCCACGTGCATCCGGATCGGATCAAGCACCGCTGCGGGCAGATGCTCCGCCAGCGCTTCCGCACCCAACTCTTCGTGGCGCGTATCCAGTCCGCGCTCAGCCGCGTCTTCGCCCTCGCTGTGCAGCAGATGTCCCAGGTCATGCAGCAGCGCCGCCGCCACCAGTGTTTCCTCGCCGCCTTTGCGCTGCACAAACCAGGCCGCCTGCAAGCTGTGCTCCAGCACCGTCACCGGCTCGCCAAAGTAAGCCTCGCCGCCGCCCGCAGACAGCAGTTCAAAGATGCGTTCCGGTGAGTCGATCGTCGTCATCTTGCTTCACGCCTCCGCTGTCGGGAGCTTATGAAATCTCTGGTGCATCGCCAGAACCATCGCCACCAGAGCGGTAAGAAATGCAGCGCCGGCCAGCGCCAGGAACGCATTCTTCCATCCGAACGCCACCGTCACGCGCGCCACAGTATCGCCGCTCAGCCATCCGGCCAGGTAGCCCACGCCGTCGATCACTCCCGCGGCCGTGGCGCTGCCACGCTTTCCGCCAAAGTCCATGCTCATCGCGCCGGCCAGGTAGGAGTATGGGCCCAGCAGCAGAAAGCCCACCAGCGTCACCAGCACCACCGGAGTCCATTGGCTGGCATGCCCGGGCGTGCGTGCCAACGCTACCAGGCAAACGGTGCTGGCCAGCATGCCGCCCACCAGCACCAGGTTGCGCCCGTTCAAACCTAGCTTGTCGCTCAGCACTCCGGCCACCAGCACGGAGATGCCGCCAAAGAATGGAAACAGCGCGCTCCGTTCCGCGGCCACACTGCTAGCGAGACCCACATACTGCACAAAATAAGTCGGTGTCCAGAAGTTGAAAGTCTCCCGCAGCAGCGTTGTGCCCAGTGAAAGCAGGCACACCAGCCAGAAGGGAAAGCTTGCCAGCAGCGGGCGCAGAATGGCCAGCAGTCCTAGGCGCGCCTCACCCTCCTGCTCCTCGTCCGCGCCGTACACGTTCAGTGGGTTCGTCTCGGGAGCCGGCAATCCCCGCTCCTCCGGAGTCTCGCGCAGAAAAATCAGGTTGGCCACCAGCAGCGCTGCCAGCGATCCGGCTCCGGCCAGGAACACGCCCCGCCAGCCCACTCCATGCGCCATCAGCTGGCTCATCACCCAGCGGCAGCCCGCGTCGCCAAACAGAAAGCTCAGGCTCAGTACCGCCATTACCGTGCCGTAGGTGGAGTAGGAGAACCAGCGCGACGCCACCTTCACCAGCCCCACCCAGCCCGTGGATTGAAACAGCCGGTTGCCCACCCACGCCAGCGTGAACAGCGGTATCCCACCGCTCAGCACAAAAAGCAAGGTGAAGAAAATCGAGCCCGCCATCCCACTCAGAAAGTTGCGCCGTCCGCCAAACATGTCGGCCAGCGTACCGGAGATGAACTTCCCGATCGCGTAGGCCGCGGTTCCCACCGACGCAATAAATCCCAACCGCACCTGCGCTTCGTTGGCGGTGATGCCG
Source organism: Acidobacteriaceae bacterium (assembly GCA_003165075.1). Taxonomy (GTDB): domain Bacteria; phylum Acidobacteriota; class Terriglobia; order Terriglobales; family Acidobacteriaceae; genus Telmatobacter. Next base: position 30,991 of record PLSM01000144.1, read on the forward strand.
TGCTGCGCCAGGTCGTGAATCAGATCCGGCAGCACCACCGACAGGTTCGATCGGCAAAAGTAGTAGCCCGAGTAGCCCAGCGCCAGCAGCGCAATCGTGGCTCCATGCCACGCCGTGAAGCGCGCCTTTGCTTCGGATTGGGGAAGAGGATCAGCTTCCTGACTTGCTCTGGTTTCCGCTTGCACAACGGCAGACTATCATGGAGTTGTCGCATGAATTGTACGTCGTTGTCTGTGCGGCTGGTTCCCTTGGCTCGGGCCGCAATCCAGCCTCTTATTTTTAATGAGAAATGCAGCCCCACGCACCTAATCAGGCGCTACATTTGAATAGAAAACGGATCAAAAGCGAAGAAACGTCGGCTCTCCCGTGAATTTCTGTTGAAAGGTGAATTTGGATGCACAGGTTTTCCCTCCCTGTACCGTTTTGCCGCTGCATTGCGTTGCGCCTTTTGCTGGCTTGTTGCCTGGTCGCTCTGGCCGCAAGCCCGCTGGCGGCGCAATCTACCTATGGCGCCATCCTCGGCACGGTGCGCGACTCCAGCGGTGCGCTGCTTCAGGGCGCGCAGATCACCTTGGTCAACTCCGGCACCGCCGCCACGCGCTCCGCGGTCACCGACGCCAACGGAAACTACGCCTTCCGCAACATCGATGTGGGCGAGTACAAACTCACCATCGCCGCGCCCGGTTTCCACACTGAGTCGCTTCCCTCCATTGCCCTCACCGCCCGCGAAACCCGCCGCATGGACGCCACCCTCAAGCTGGGCGCTGAGACCCAGACCGTTATAGTCGTCGACGATCCCACCCCAGTCATCACCACCGACGTCTCCAACCTCGCCGAAACCAAGATCGGCGACGAGCTTGTCGAACTTCCTATCGCCATCTACTCCCGCTCCACCGGCTCCACCAGTCCCATCTCCACTCTCACCACCGAAGCCGGCGTGCAGACCGACGACAGTGGCAATCTCGACGTGATGGGCACCACCGCCGCCTTGCTCAGCGTCACCATCGACGGCATTTCCTCTGTAGGCGTCGAATACTCCGGCCCCGTCAACGAAATGTTTCCCTCCTTCAACTCCATTGAGGAGATCCGCGTCAGCGAGTCCAACAACAACGCCGAGTTCTCCGGCGTCGCCGACATCACCACCGTCTCCAAGGCCGGCACCAGCCATTTCCACGGCGGCGTCTTTGAGAACGCTGAGAACACGGTGTTGAACTCCAACAACATCTTCGCGCTCGCTAAGCCGAAGATCATCATGAACGACTTCGGCGGCACCCTCGGCGGCCCTCTTCGCTTCCGGCCGTTCTTCAAAGGCGCAAATCAGACTTTCTTCTTCGCCAGCTTCGAGGGGCTTCGCCTGCCCCGCGAAACGCCCATCCTGCTCAGCGTTCCTTCCGCTGACATGCGCAACGGCAACGTCGCCAGCTATCTTGCCGGGCAGGGCGTCTCCGCCATTTACCAACCCGACGGAGTCACGCCCATCGACCCCACCAACGTCACGGTGTCCGCCCTCTCCGCCAAACTGCTTAACGTACTGATGCCCACCCCCAACTACGGCGAGGTCGGCTCCTACGCCAACAACTACCAGATCAATTTCCCCTCGCCCATCTCCGCCAACCAGGGTGACGTGCGGCTCGATCAGATCATCTCCTCGCGCCAAACCGTCTTCGCGCGTTTCTCTTACAAGAACCGCCAGGTCACTACAGCGCCCTCCGCCGCCTGCACGTTTACTTATTGCGCTGAGGCCGGCAGTCCGCTGCAGGGTGGATACAACACTCCGGAAATTGACGAGGGCATGACCTTCGCGCATAACTTCATTTTTTCGCCCGGCCTGATGAACGAGTTCCGCGGCGGCTTCAATGCCCAGCACACTTCCGAGACCCAGAGCTACTCCACCACATCCTTGCTCGCGCAGACCGGCATCAGCGTCCCCCAGCCGGACCTCGAGTGGTCTGAGGCGCCTCAGGTGCTCATCAACGGCTTCATGTCCACTGGCGCAGGCAACCCCGGCGTGCAGCGCGGTCAAATCATTCAGCTTCTCGACAACGTCACCTGGACCCATCGCAACCATGCCTTCAAGTTCGGCGCCGATTTCAAACGCCTCACCGATCACGACGACAATGTATTCGGCAACTACCGCTCCGGCTGGTATGTCTTCGATGGCTCTTCAGACGTGGGCAAGAATGTCGGCGATCCCTACACCGCATTCCTGCTTGGGCTGCCCGATTACACCGAGGTCAGCTCCACCAACAGCCCCACCATGAACGGCCTCGGCTACGCCTATTCCTTCTATGGTCAGGACGATTGGAAGATCACGCCCAATCTCACTCTCAACCTTGGACTGCGCTACGAGCTCCATCCGCCCATCAGGGACACCCACTACAACACCGCCATCTTCCAGCCCGACTACACCACCGGCGCTGCTGGCCAGGCGGTCCAGGGCGCCGTCGTGGTTCCCAACGCGCAGGCCTTGTCCTTTACGTCTCAGGACTTCGCTAGCGCCATCGCGCCCACGCCCATCCTAACCGCGGCGCAGGCCGGACTTCCCCAGTCTCTGCGTTACACCGACAGAACCGATTGGGGTCCGCGCCTCGGCTTCGCTTGGCGTCCCTACGGCAACGACCATACTGTGGTGCGCGGCGGATGGGGCCGCTTCATTGAGACGCCGCTGGGCTTTTCGCTCGTCTCCGGCTGGGCCGTCCATGCAAGTTACGTCGGCACCTATAATCAGGATTTCCAGTCCGGCACCACCACCCCGCTCCTGAGCTTTGCAGATCCCTTCAACCCCGCCTCGGGCAGTTCCACCGGGACCGCTGGCTTCTATTACGCCTTTCCCATCCACTACAAGGATCCTTCCGTACAGCAGTGGAACCTGACTCTCGAACAGGATCTGGGCAACAATACTGGCATGCGGCTCTCCTACACCGGCAGCCACGGCCAGAACCTTGAGACTATGGTGGACCTCAATCAGGTGCCGGCCAATCCCTTTGGCTACTCCAACACCGACCCCGGTGCAGCGGCTTCCGGCGCCTGCACTCTCGGTGACGGCTCCCTGGTTTCCGACCACCGCACCTATCCCTGTTGGAGCGTCGTCCAGAGCGTCGAGAATGCCGCCGAGAGCAACTATTCCAGCGCCACCGTCGAAGTCTCGCGCCACAGCGGCAAGAGCATCACCTTCGACGCCAGCTATAACTTCACCCGCGATCTCTCCAACGCCGGCGGAGCCACACCTAACGCCCTTGCCGTCGCCGGCGGCACCTACCTCACTGACCGCTTCCATCCCGGCCTCGACTACGGCAACGTCACCTATGATCGCCAGCACCGCTTCCTCACCACCTATCTCTATAACCTGCCCTTGGGCAAAAACCAGCGCTGGTTGAGCACCTCCTCCGCCATGAACAGGTTTGTCGGCGACTGGCAACTGGCCGGTGTCACTGTCCTGCAGTCCGGCCCGTTCCTCACCCCGTATCAACAATCGGTCGACCCCGCCAACACCAATATCCTCACCACTGTCGGCCAGGCCCGTCCCGATCAGATCAGTACGGTTCCGCTCTACGCGCCACGGCGCACCACCACCCAGTGGCTCAATCCCGCGGCCTTTCCTTATCAGAATTTGGCGGTCAACTTTGGGACCCCCAACCAGGTCGGCATCGGCCGCTTCGGCAATGCCCCCGTGGGCGGCGTGGTCGGCCCCGGTACCGCCAACTTTTCGCTCTCGCTCATGAAGAGCTTTGCGCTCTACGAGCAGTCCCGCTTCCAGTTCAGCGCCGAGGCCGCCAACGTCTTCAACCACCGCAACTACGAACCGCCCAACATGCAAGTCGATTCCGGCGGCTTCGGCTCCATCACCGCTCTCCAAACCGCCGAAGGCGCCGGCCCCCGCAGCCTCGAACTGTCTGGGCGCATCACTTTCTAACACCCGCCGCTAGGCCGAGAGATTCTGAACTAGGGAGCGAAGGAGGATCGAATGAAGCTATGGGTGATGCGCATTATTGGCGCATTGAACATCTTGTTTACTGGGCTAGGTGTGTACTATTTCGTTGCTATGATTGGCATGCGCTGGCGTAAGTGGCCTGGTCCCCCATCTCAATCTGCCTGGGCTATCTACATATTGCTTAGCGCTATAAGTCTGTCTTTTCTTGCTTTTCTTGGATATGCAGGAGTGAAACTCATCAAGGTAGACGAATCCGTACTCCGACCGCTAGGAGTGACATTCATATTGGAGTTACTATTTGTGATTGCGATCATCTTAGTGGATTGGACCGTGCTTCCAGCTCCCATAGCTAAGATTGCGGTCGGCTTTTGGGAGGGTGGAATAGACCCTCTCACTCCGCAGTTTCTGACCGGATATCCTTTGGTCGGGGCGGTTGCTGTCCTACTCTTGTCGATGAAGAAAAAAAGACCTTCACGCCCTGAATAGTGGCCGGGCGCCCCATCCTTCTCTTCCCTCTAGCGAAGAGTGGGCGGCCGCAAAGCTCCAGGCAAGTATTGCTACCTTCCGATGAACGCAACTGCCATCAGAGCGGCAGCGACAAAATTGAGTATCGACTGAAGCAAGTTTCCGCCATTTAGTCTTTTGCGCTCCTTGCTGAGCTGAGCCACATCGTCGCTTTCGATCGCGGCAACCCTCTTATAAATCGGAACTTTAATCACCTTTGAAATAGATCCGGCAACCAGCCAGAGGGCAAGACCAGCAGTGATCCATCGATTGCTAAAACCGTAGAAATAAAAATATGGGATCGCTCCAAGAAAAGGAATGGTCAATACCGTATGCATGAAGGGAGACCTGGCGGAATGATAATAGAGCGATCCTAAAAAATGTTTAAATGCGGGTCCATCCATGTCGTTCATAACCTTCCGAAGCACCCCGGCAATAAATATCAACAGTGCAGCATTGATCGCCACGGAAACAAAAAGCAGAATTTCAGCCAAAGTCTGATTCATATTTTCCTGATTTGCTAGAAGCGGTTTCAATTCCCATACCAGAATGCTATCCGAAGGATGACTGGCGGTTGGTCCAGGTCTGGATCTTCAGACCTATGAGAACGCCAACTGTGAGCTGTCCCCCTACTTCCCCATCCCCTCGGTAATCGTCACAATCCGGTCCACTCCCGGCACGGTGAAGTTCTCCATCTTGCCGCTCGGCCAGTGCACCTCGATCGCGTCTACCGTGGTCGCCTGTCCCAGCCCGAAGTGCGGCCGCGGGTCGTTGCTGCTGAGATAACTGCCGCCGCTCAACACATCTCCGCGCTGCTTCATGCCGTTCGCGGTCACATACACCGTGGAGCCCACAGCGTCGCGCGGACTCTTCGGGCCGCCCACCAGTTTCAACTCCAGCCAGTGGTTTTTGTTGGGGTCCACGTTGCGCAGCAACACCGGGTGCCCGTCCATGACGTTGATCACCGCATCCAGTTTGCCGTCGTTGAACAGGTCGCCCACCGCCATGCCGCGCCCCGCAATCACCACTGCCAGCCCCGTGCCTTCCACCGCCGGCACATTCTCAAACCGCTTGCCCTCGATGTTGCGGAACAGCATCGGGCGCTCTTTCCAACTCGTTCCCCAGTTGTACTTATCGGCCTGCGGGTACACGTGCCCGTCGGCCATCAACAGGTCTTTCCAACCGTCGTTGTCGTAGTCCATGAAGGCGTCGCCCCAGCTCAGGAAGGGAACCGTGATCTCGCCCAGCCCCATGTGATAGCTGATATCGGTCAGGTTCGCGTCGCCTTCGTTGTGATACAGCGGCTTGTAGCTGTCGCTGAACGTGGTGTCGAACACATCCAGCATTCCATTGTTCTCGTAGTCGCCCACCGCGATGCCCATTGACGCTGTCTCGCGCCCGGCCTCATCCAGGGCGAATCCTGAGGCGTAACTCACATCCTCAAACGTCCCGTCGCCCTTGTTCAGGTAGAGATAGTTGGGCGTCGAGTCGTTGCCCACCAGCAGGTCGGGCTTGCCGTCGTTGTTGATGTCCGCAAACACCACGCCCAGCCCGTAGTACCCGGGCTTGTCGGCCACGCCCGCCTTCTCGCTCACATCCGTAAACGTCCCGTCGCCATTGTTGTGAAACAGGTGATCGGGTTCGCCCTTCAGTCCTCTCGGGCCGCAGCTCACCTGCTCGCCCCTGAAGGTACAGAATGCGTTGGGAACCCCGTTTTCACTGGCCACAGGCAGGTTGTTGCGGTCATAGTGCAGGTAGCCCGCCACAAACAAATCCAGCCGTCCGTCGCCGTCGTAGTCACCCCAGGTGGCGCCGCTCGACCAGTTCCCCAGCGCCACGCCCGCCTTATCGCTCACATCCGTAAACGTCCCGTTGTGGTTGTTGTGGTAGAGCCGGTTCTTGCCCCAGTTCGACACAAAGATGTCGGGCCAGCCGTCATTGTCAAAGTCGGCAATGGCCACCCCCGTGCCCCACCGGTCGTTGGTCACTCCTGCCTTCGCCGCCACATCGGTAAACGTGCCATCGTGATTGTTATGGAACAGTGCTGCGTGCGGTGGAGTCTCCTTGCCGTCCAGCGCGTCGAAGGTCGAGCCGTTCACCACATAGATGTCCAGCCAGCCGTCGTTGTCATAGTCGATCAGGCCCACCCCCGAGCCCTTGGTCTCCACAATGTAGTCCTTGGCCGGAGTGCCCATCTTGTGTGTCCAGTGCGTCAGCCCAGCCTTCTCCGACGCATCCTCAAACACCACCGGCCCGCTTTTCACAAAGCCGCCCGCAGTAATCGGCCGGTGCTGCGCATCAAGCTGCATGGGATGTGGAGAGCTGTTGTCCTCGGTGCCCGAAGCCGCGGTCTGGGTAGCCGCCGGCTTTTCCGTTTGCTGCCCGGGGTTCGAAGCGCCGGGATTTGTCGATTGTGCAGCAAGAAGTGCGGGAGCCCCCGCCGCCAGCAATCCCCATACGGTGGTCGTGCGTATCACCTCAAACATGGCAGCCAGTATACGGTGTGGGGCAGGGGCAAGTATCGGCCTAAAGTTGGAACCAGCAGGCTTCCCGCTCTACTCGTCCCCAATCTCGTAGGTAATCCCAAACCGTCCAATCTGAATCAACGCCTTATCCGCCGGCGGCCAAATGTGCAGGCTCTCCACACGCGTCTTTCCTGCAATCCTGTGCGCGTCCGTATTCCCCACCAGCGCCCCCGTCGTGGCCACGTTGATGTGAACCTTCAGCGCCTCTTCTCCATCCCGCACCCATCCAAAAACATATTCGCCCGGCTTCAGCGCGATGCCTCCTACGCGAATCGGCGTTTGCACCACAAGATAATGCGAGTACTTCCCGTCCGCCGAATACCCCGCCGTAATCAGCACCACTCCTGCAATGTAGCGGCCCCGGCTGTTCACAATGCCGCTGGCGGTGCGCATCTCGGTCTCGATGTGTTCCTTTTCAACCGGTGCCCGTGCCGGCAGCAGCGAGGCCAGTTCGGCGTCCGTAGCTTGCCGCCAAACCGGTTTCTGAGCCCGCGCCAGCGCACAAAACAGCAGCAATAGAAATGCGGAAAGAATAGCCCTCTTCATGGTGTCGGCTTCCTCAGGGATTCCAGTGGAACAATGCCGCGCTGGATCGCGGCGGTCGCGGCCTGGGTGCGGTCGGTTACCCCCAACTTGCCCAGCAGGCTATTGATGTGGGTCTTCACCGTGGCCTCCGTAATCTCCAGCACCGTCGCAATCTCCTTGTTGCTCTTGCCGTGCACAATCTGTTCCAGCACGTCGAACTCGCGCGGAGTCAGTTCCTCGGTGCCCATGCGCTCAGCCAGGCGCTGCGCAATCGCCGGCGGAATATACGTCTTGCCCGCATGCACCGTGCGAATAGTTGCGATCAGTTCCTCGCTGGTCATGCCCTTCAGCAGGTAGGCTCGCGCCCCGGCCTGCAACGCGCGAAAGATATCCTCATCGCCGTCATAGGTTGTCAGCACGATGAACCGCGCCTGCGGCGTCTCCATGCGGATGCGCTGAATCACGTCCACCCCGCCCATCCGTGGCAGGCGCAGATCGATCAGCGTGATGTTCGGTTGCTGCTTGCGAAACTGCGTGATGGCTTCCACGCCGTCCGCGGCCTCGCCCACCACCTCGATGCCGTCCACCACCTTCAGTAGCGCCACCAGCCCTTGGCGCACCACATGGTGATCTTCCACGACCAGAACCCGTATCGATTCTTCTGTCACGTCTGTTCTCCCGTCTGCTCCCTTGGCTCTTTAGGCGCTGGCGCCTGCAGCCTCACCGTCGTCCCCGCGCCCCGCTCGCTGGTAATCTCCAGCCTGCCGCCGATGGCCGCTGCTCTTTCCCGCATTCCAGTCAGACCATAGTGGCCCGGTGTGGACTCCGTCCCTTCGCCTGCGGCAAAGCCGCGTCCGTCGTCACGCACCTCCAGCGCAATCTCTGTGGGCCTGTATTCCAGTTGAACCGCCAATCGCCTGGCCCCTGCGTGTTTCTTCACATTATGGATGGCCTCCTGGGCCACGCGCAGAAATTCGCGCTCCGTGCCCGGGCCCAGCGGTCGGTAGGCGCCGTAAATGCCGAAGCTGGATTCAATGCCGTGTCCGCCGGCCTGCTCCGTCATGCGCCGCAGCCGCACCGGCAGCGTCTTCTCGCCGGAGTCCTGTGAGCGCAGCGCCCAGATCGACTGCCGTGCATCGGCCAATCCCTCGCGCACGTAGCCGCGCGTAGTGTCCAGGTGCTTTGCTGCAGCCTCCACCTTGTTGTGCCGCAGCAGCTCGGCCAGCACCTCCAGCTGCACTGAGATGCCCACGTAGCCCTGGGCCAGCGTATCGTGAATTTCGCGCGCAATGCGATTGCGTTCGCCCAGCACCGCGCTGAACTCACTCTCTGCGCGCTTCAAGCGCCGTCTCAGCATCAGAACCACCAGTCCCGCCACCGCCACCGCCAGCAGAATGTAGAACCAGGCAGTTTGATAAAAATGCGGCCGCAGTTCAAATTCCAGCGCCGCGCCCTCCATGTTCCAAAGCCCGTCATTGTTGGCTGCCTGCACTCGAAACGTGTAGTGCCCCGACGGAATGTTCGTGTAGTAGGCGCTGCGCCGCGCTCCGGCTTCGGTCCAGTCCCGGTCAAAGCCCTCCAGCATGAAGCGGTAGCGCACCTTCTGCGGCGCGGTAAAGCTCAGCCCCGCGTAGTCGAATTGGAAGTGCACATGTCCCGCCGCGATCCTCATCCTCGACGCCGCCGTAACCGGTGCATCGTCTACGGTAAAGCGCTCCAGCGCCACCGGCGGCGGAATCATGTTGACAGGGAAGTGCGCGGGATCCACCTCCTCCAGACCTTTGGGAGTAGCAAACCACAGCTCCCCGTCCCGCGAGCGCCACGCCGAGGGATGGCTGTTGGTGGCCGTCTCCCGGCTGCGTAATCCGTCCGCCGGGCCAAACTCGATCCAGTGCGTGCAGTCGGCGGTCATCGTGCAGTCGCACCGCGCAAGGCCGTCGCTGGTGGCGAACCACAGGTGATTGCTGTCGTCGGCAAGAATGGCATGGATGCTCTTCTGGTCCAGGCCGCTTTGCTTCACCGCGGAAAATTTCTGTCCATCCCAAAGGTTCCAGCCGCGATCCTGCGTGCCAATCAGTAGCGTACCTTGCGCACGCGCCAACAGCGCCGTCACCACGTTGCTTGAGAGTCCGTCGGCCGTAGTGAAATTGGTAATCGAATTCTTTCCGTCCTTTTCTCCCCGCAGCCGCGACAGGCCGGCCAGTGTGGCCACCCATAGATTTCCGCTGGAGTCGCGCGCCATGGCGCCCACCAGGTCGCTCCCCAGTCCGGATGCCTGCGTCTCGGTTTCCATGTGCCGTCCCGCCGGTGCGCCAGTCCAGTGCGTCAACCCGCGCCGGGTGCCGATCCACAGCGATCCATCCACGTCCACCAGCATCGAACGTACAAAATCGTCAGGCAGGCCGTCGGCAGAAGTAAACGAGCTCACATGTCCGCGGCGGATCAGGTTCAACCCGTCCGGCGTGCCCACCCATAAGTCTCCATTCGGAGCCGCGGCCAGCGACAGGATCACGTCGCTGAGTAGTCCATCGCGCACGGTGTAGTTCCTGTTGCCGCCCAGGCCGTTTGTGCCCCGCCGAAGCGCATTCAGTCCTCCCCCGCTGGTACCCACCCACAGCGTGCCTGCGCTATCTTCCACCACCGTTGTCGTGTTGTCCGACGACAGCCCCTCGTGTGCCCCGACACCTCTGAAGCGCTCGTCGCGAAGAATGTGCAGCCCGCCCGTCTCGGTCCCCGCCCAGATGTTTCCTTCGCGGTCTTCCATCAGCGCCAGCACCGAAGCTGAAGCCAGCGGATCGGTCACCGGCAGCAATTGCAGCTTTCCGGCTGCCCACCGTGCCAGCCCGCCGTTGGTCCCGATCCACAAGCAACCTTCGCGGTCCGCAAACAGCACTTGAATCCGGCTTCCGGGCAGTTCCTTGCCGACAGCCAGCAGAGTCGAAGGACCTACCGGCTTCTTTCCTTTGTAGAACCTCAGCGAGTTTCTGTCGCCCATCAGCAAAATATCGCCTGGCAGTTTCTCCTTGAATGCGACATTTCCCGGTTGCTCACCCGATGAAGGGGTCGCGGTGTGAGGCCATGCGTCCACATTCCTCACCGCAACAAACCGATCTCCTGCCTGCTGCGCAATACCCTGGTCCGTCCAAACGAGCAACCCTCCGTTTGCTGTTTCCACCAACTCCCGAATCTCGTTGCCCGGCAGTCCGTCTTTGGTTGTGAATGCGGTGACCGCCCCATCCTTCCACCGCGCCAACCCCTCGCTGGTGCCGATCCATAATGCCCCGTCGCGGCTCCACAGCAAACACCGTACATCGTTGCCGGGCAACGCCGGAGTGGAGTTGCGGTCGAACACCGTGAACCCGTTGCCGTCGAACCGCACCAGCCCCACCTCGGTCCCCAACCATACAAAACCGTCGCGGGTCTGCACCAGCGCTTGTACTGTATTCTGCGGCAGCCCATTCTCCATCACCCAGGACTGCCGTCCGTAGTTTGCCAGCGGCGTCGTAGGCTCCAGTGCCGCGCCCGTCAGCGCGCCCACCAGCAGCAGCGCAGCCGCAGCCACGCGCCTTGTCCTTTGCGTCGTGTGTTCGTTCGAATTGGCGTCAGTTTGGGCCAAGGTTTGAGGCGGCCTCTCCCCAGGGAAGCTCCACCATGCGCACATCCACAGTAATCATAGAGGCGCAGGAGTGCACAGAAGTCCTTTTATTCCATCAATCCGCCACAGCATGTTCTCCACCCATGGATGGAGAACTTGCTCACTCCAATGGCTCAAGACAGAACTCCCTTGCCGTCCTACTCTGTGGTTGTCTCCTAATTGAGCCTGTACGTCACTGGCAGGTATTTTCGGGTGGCTGCCGTTCGCAGGTTGCCACCCGATTCCTTTTTTGCGCAGCTTCTTGGCCCCGGCCAACTATGCTGAATCGTCCCGGAAGGTCCTCAAGCGCGGAACCGCCTACGCCAGCTTCCATCCAATGCGCCGTGCCCGCGCCAGGGTCCGTGGCGAGAGTTCGTGATGCATCTCTCCCGCCGCGAGGCCAATCCACAGCGTCGCCACTGTCTTGGCGCCGAGCATCTTGGCCGCCATCCGCAGAGCACTCGCGGCTCCTGTAAAAACCCGCATCATCAGGCTGGGCATGGCCGACGAAGCCACCAATGCCGCCTTCTTGGTCGGTTTCTTCTCTCGTGAACTGGGTGCGGCCTGACCCCAGGGCCAGTAGCCAGTGCCAATCATCCGCTCCATAAACCTGCGAAAAATCGCCGTCACATTACCCATGTTCACCGGCGATCCAAGCACCACTGCGTCCGCCGCCTCGATCTCCTGCAGAATTTGCTCTAGGTCGTCTTCTTGTGCGCACTTGCCGCGCTCCGGCCCCGGCATTGCGGAACAGCGGCGGCAGTTCTTGCAGAACTCGATATGCTGCTCGATCAGGTAGATCTTGTGCGTCTTGGCGCCCCTTGCCCGCGCTCCTTCCAGAATCGCTTCCACCGCCGTGTCGATGGTCTCGCCCTTCCGGTAGCTGCCCACAATCGCCACAACTTGCTTGCTCATCCTGAGCCTCCGCTTCGTTGCCAGCGCAGTCTACTCCTGCCCCTGCAGCCCATGCAGTGACAATGCCGCCGCTTAACACATCGATCATCAATAGCGTTGCCTGATATCCTTAACAGCGTGATCCAACCTTCACGAGCCAAAGGTTTAGCGGCCATGGGCCTCCTTCTGGTGGTGTCATTTGTCGCCTGCCATAAGGAGGAACAGGCGGTCGTCGGTGTCGCTCAGACTGCTGTCCACGCCGAGCATCAGGCCCAGGTAGCCGCGCAGGCTTCCGCCTCCCGGCGCGATCAGCAACGTGCCGCCCTGGCCCTCATTCCGCTCCCCACCAAGAGCCTCTACGTCGATGTCCATGAGCCCGGCGCGTGGGTCAACCCGTTTCTCTCGGTCGAAGCCGATGCCCTGGACCTGCGCATCACCATGGCCGACGCCAACCCTAGCCCCGTGGGCCAGGGAACCATGCTGCGCCCTGAGGCCGCCCGCCGCCAGGAAGTGCAGTTGCGTCCCTCTGACTTGGTTGAAGCCGTGGTTGCGCTACCCCCCGGTGCCTGGCGCTACGGACGCGTCATCGCCGTCGCCGAAGCTCCCGGCGCAAATCGCAAGGACCGCCCCAAAATCCGCCGTAACGTGGAAGCCGCCATCCAGCAACTCAACGACATCGGCATCGTAGTAGAAGAGTGGCCCGCGCGCTAACTCGGCCGGCTCATGTTCGATTCAAGTGTAGACAGAACTTTGGGCTGCCACGGATGTCCATCTCGACCGTCAAGCCGAAAGCACTCTGCCCTCTCCACGCCCTTCTCCCGGCCGGTTTTCGCCGCGTCCCCTCCCGCTGCGCTACCATAAAAGACAAGATTGAGGCCAAGCATGTTTGTCGTGGTCTGGCAGTTTGAAATTGCCGAGGAAAAAGTTGCCGCGTTCGAAGCCGCCTACGGGCCCGAGGGCGCCTGGGCGCGGCTCTTCCGCACGTCGCCTGACTACCGTGGGACAGAACTCCTGCGCGATGCCTACATCCCCGATTCCTACCTCACCATCGATCGCTGGACCAGCGAAGAAGCTTTCCGCGCCTTCCGCAGAGACCACGATGCCGGCTATGAGGCCCTCGATCGCACCTGCGACGCCCTCACCAGCCGCGAAACCCGCATCGGTGCCTACACCGTGTAGTCCGCCATCTTGTAGCCTTGGCAGAGTCCCGAATGCGGCTCTCCGTAGCGGCAAACTAATCTGCGTCAAGGACGTTTGGCCTCTCCAATAGGTTTCTCCATCTATTCGCTTTTTTCGCTGTCTTTGCCTGTCCAGTCCTGCTACAATCCCTACGAAATCCAATCCAGCCGCCGCGTGTTTTCTGTCTCCTAATGAAGGGCCGCGCAAGGCGAGCAATTCTTAAGGAGCGCCCCCTCATGGCCATCGCTGACGACCGCGCCAAAGCCGTTGAACTTGCCCTTTCGCAGATCGAAAAACAGTTCGGCAAAGGGTCCATCGTCCGGCTCGGGTCAAAGGAAGCCCTGCTCCCGATTGCCATCATCTCCACTGGTTCCATCAGCTTTGACGCGGCTTTGGGCGTAGGCGGCATTCCGCGCGGCCGGGTGACGGAAGTGTTCGGGCCGGAGTCCTCCGGCAAAACCACCATTACCCTGCAGATCATCGCCGAAGCGCAACGGCTGGGCGGTCTGGCGGCCTTCGTCGACGCCGAGCATGCCCTCGACCCCGGTTACGCCAAGAAGTTGGGCGTGGACGTCGATAACTTGTTGGTATCGCAGCCGGATAGCGGCGAGCAGGCGCTTGAGATCACCGAGGCGCTGGTCCGTTCGGGCGCCATTGATGTGCTGGTCGTGGACTCCGTGGCTGCGTTGGTTCCCAAGGCCGAGCTGGACGGCGAGATGGGCGAGTCGCACATGGGTCTGCAGGCGCGTCTCATGTCGCAGGCTCTGCGCAAGCTCACCGGCACAGTTTCCAAGTCGCGCACCGCTCTCATTTTCATCAACCAGATTCGCGAGAAGATCGG
>PLSM01000067.1 GCA_003165075.1 Acidobacteriaceae bacterium
TGATAGTTTTCGCGAAGCATATGGAGGCAGTGCGTACTCCAGCCCGCTCTTGCATCGCCCCGTAGCCCCGAGGAATCGGAGATAGCTTCGTACGGCAGTGGCTCCCAGCTTCGCGTGGGAGAGACCGTGGCGTGCCCCCCGGGTCAGAACAAACTCACGCAACAACTGGGGACTGTAAGCCTGTGGATCGCTACCAACCGTTACGATGAACTCCTCCAGCACTCTGCGATAAACATCCAAGGTCACACGCGTCACGCCCCTTTGCTCCAGCATCCATGAATAGAATTCTTGGAGCAGTGGAGCGCAGCAGGAGAGAGAATCAGCGTCAGCAATTTGTGGGAGAAGGCCCCGTTCCCCCAGAAACTGAAGGAAAAGCCGCGCAACACTGAGAGATTCACGTCTGGGGCCGCGTTCATAGGGGACATGAGGAGCTGACGTGAAATGCTTTGTGCATTCCTGTAGCCCTTCCGCGAAGTCTTCAGCAGTTCTTCCAGTCTTGGTTAGCCAATCGGTCCACGCGGCGAAAGATTGAAGCATTCGAAAGAGCGATCGTTTGTTATGGCCTCGGGCATACAGCCAATCCGAGAAATCATCGACATGGTTAGCGGCAGGACCAGAGTAGAGCCTTCGCCGGGTGATTTTTGCGCTTACGTGGTGTTCTAGCATGTTGTCTCCTTTGCTCTCAAGGAGACACTGTCCCGTCACGTTTAGCACTTCCGGATGGGCGACGACACGACCGAAACCTGCGAGTCCGGACCGAGTCGGATCTGGAAACTTGATTTGGCCTGCCAGTTGAAAATCCGCGGAATTCCCAAGGCCCCGGGGTAATCTCCAAGTTTAACCGTAGCTTTCCTCGTTTGATATATACTGCTTTGCACTGACAAAACCAGAACAGAAAACATCGGTGATGTGTACGTGTTGGTCACCGATCCCAAAAAACCGCTGGGGCAGACAATCCGTATCCTGCGGGGAGCACTGGGATTAACGCAGGAACAACTAGCGGAGAAGGCTGGACTGCATTGGACGTTCATTTCCAGGGTGGAGCAAGGAAGACGGAATATCAGCATCTTGAAGCTGCACCGTATTGCCACTTCGCTCGGAGTTCGGCTGCGCGACTTGGTTGACAAGTGTTGAGAGGCAATGAACCCGGTCGTGTATGCCTTGCAGAATTGTGTATCATGGGTGGCATTTGACGTGGGGGAACTGGCTCGTTGCGAACTGTCGCACACGAGTCAATCGCAAGTATTTCTTGCGCGTCGGACGGCATCGTAGTCGGTTCCAAGCCGACTGAATCACTCAATCATTAGGTTATCTCCCCCGTTTTAGCTCGTCGAGGGCTGTTCTACCCGTTGCCGCTTGAGATCACGGGTCTCGCAGGTTCGTGGAGGAGAGAAAGATGACCTTTCAGTCGCGTCGGAATTCCGCAAACAAAGATACTCATCCTTACTTGCTCTGGCATATTCGCACGGTTCTTGTTGCACTGTTGTTGCCCGCAGGACAACAACTGCACGCCCAAAATCCAATCATCAGCGACCCTACGACGTACACGATCCCTGTCCAATACGCAAGCGCTCCATGCTGGGGCACCTGCGATCTTTCCCCCTCATACAACAGCGAAGTTGCGCCATCAGCCTTCAGCATCACGAAGATCACATTCAACTGGAATAATTTCGGAGGGAATAATTGCGACAATGTCGGTCACTATGGAGCTTTCGTATCAAGCACCAATAGCGCAAACGGAAGCATCGCAACGTCAATTAACAACGTCTACGTCGGATGCGGCGGGAGCAGCGGAACTGGGGAGCTCGATTTTTCTGGCCAGACAATACCACCAAGTTTTTATCTAGATTTCAAGAGCGTGGACGGCGGCTTGCAGGGCGGCGCTGGGGTCAATGTAACAAATGTAGAAGTCTGGGGCGCCTCTCTAACATCGGCCGGATCTACACAGATGGGACTGCCAGTTCTATTTGTGCATGGCATCTGTGATACGCCTGATAGCTTTCTTCAAGAACAGGGTGCTGTAGCGTTATACCTACATCAGTACGCTCCGGAGGCCTACCCAAGCACCTCCCAATATGAATATGTCGTGTATTACGATGAGCAAGACAAAGTCGTCTGGTTCCAATATCCGAATTCTCTGCTTCCGGCAAATACACCGAACCCGCCCATGCTTCTTCCTCCGACACCTGCGCAGTTTTTCCTTGTTGCACTGGACGACCCAGGCGTTGTTACGGGTTATCAGTACTTTGATCCGATCAGCGTAGCGGGCGTGCCGATCTATGAAAAGGGAGATGAGTTATTCAATATCATCCAAGAAATCAAGGCAATCACTGGATCTCCAAAGGTTGTCATTGTCGCTCACAGCATGGGCGGTCTGGATTCCCGCTCATATATTGAAGGGCTGGCGGACCCGAACGGATCCAGCGACCATAAAGATGTGTATTTGAATGATGTGGCAGCACTGATTACCGTAGACACGCCCCATGGGGGTTCATCTATAGCCATGCAGAGCGAGACGAACCCGTTGCTCACATTTCTTGGGCCGCTGGTCGAGCCAGGGTGCCCCTCAACTAATTCAGTTAATAAATCCGAGATGTTTCCCAGTGGTATTGACACAAACAATTATGGCATTGCGAGTGTAATACCGGAGTTGAATTACGCAAGCGGCAAAGCTCTACCGTGGCCGCCTGCAATCGCCACTACGTCCGTTGTCAGCGAGTGGGACCCAGGCGCCCTGCTGACGCTGTGCACCACTAGCCCATTGGTTCCGCCGTGTGGGTTAGGTACATCCTTCGGAGTCCCCGGCACGGATGACGTTCTCTTGTCGAATGAGCAGGATCTCTGCAACAACATGTCGTGCACGACCTCACAGCCAAGTAGTTCATTTTCTTCGATCACGAGTTCGTTTCCCACGACATTTATCACCGCGCTGCCCTTTTCATCAGATGTATGTGGAATTAATGCACCGCTTCATGACCTGCATTGTACTGGCAGCGCAATTCAGACCGTCGATTTGATAGAACCGACTGTGCTATCGTCGTCCGTGGTATTTCCCGGCCAAGTAACAATAACCCCATCCTCGGCGACGGTGGCCACCGGTTCCACCTTGCAATTCTCGGCCAGTACAGGCTCAGCGACTATCTGGAGCATCCTCGAGGGAAGCAGCGGCGGAGCCATTTCCTCGACCGGCCTCTATACTGCGCCGAGCAGTTCGAATAGTGTCGGATCGACGTATCATATCGTCGCCGTCAACAGCGCAAATCCAGTGCAGTACGGCGAAGCGGTGGTCACGATTAGCGCAGCACAAGCGACACAGACCATCACCTTTGTATTGCTGCCAAGCACGGTGGTATTTGGGACCCCGCCCGTTACATTGTCAGCTACTGCGACCTCTGGACTTCATGTCATATTCAGCGTTCTGAGCGGTCCGGCCACGGTTATCGGAACCACGCTGACATTTACTGGATCCGGCACAGTCGTCGTGGCTGCCGATCAGGCCGGCAACTCGAGCTACCAAGCTGCTCCTGAGGTCACGCAAACGGTCATCGTACTTCCGCAGTCATACACTTCGCCCACGCAGCAGATCGGGACATCCAGTGGAGTGCAAACCGCCGCTATCCTCCTCTCAAAGAATTTCACGCTCGGATCGATCAGCGTCGTCACACAGGGTGCCCCAAACCTTGACTTCACCTATGCCTCAGGCGGCACATGCGCAATTGGAACGGTGTACACTGCTGGGCAGGTTTGTACAGCGAATTATACTTTTGCACCAAGAGTACCTGGACAGCGCATGGGCGCCATTTTGCTTAAGGACGGCAATGGCTCCGGTGAGACAACGGAATACATAAGCGGTATAGGTACGGGACCATTAGGAGTATTGACACCGGGAATCATTACGACCATCGCAGGGAACGGAACGAAGGGATACACCGGAGATGACGGCCCCGCCACGACTGCTGAACTCAGTTACCCGACTAGTGTAGCACTTGATGGAGCAGGTGATCTCTATATTGCCGATGAACAGAATAGCGTGATACGCCGGATCGATGTGAAGGGAATCATTACGACCGTTGCTGGTAATGGCTCGACTACATTCTCTGGCGATAACGGTCCGGCATTAGCTGCAGGGATTGGCTTCCCTAATGGTATTGCTCTTGATGGAGCTGGAAATCTCTTCATTGCAGAAGAACTGTCAGGACAAGCCGCAGGAATAGTTCGGAAAGTTGATTCTAATGGAATCATTACGACCATAGCAGGCACTGGAAACTTCGGATATTCAGGCGATAATGGTCCAGCCATTAACGCAAATCTATACCCTGACAGCCTTGTTGTTGATAGACAAGGTGATTTATACATTTCTGATAGTGAGTCCTGTGTTGTGCGCAAAGTTGACACGAACAATATCATTTCAACTGTTGCAGGGACGGGACTCAGGTGTAATGATTCCGGTGATAATGGACCGGCTATTAGTGCTACATTGGCCAATCCTGCGGGTCTTGCTTTTGACGCAAATGGCAATCTTTACATTGCCGATCCCGGTAGAAATGGTACCACTGGCAATGTTGTTCGAAAAGTCGATACAAACGGCATTATTACTACCGTGGCAGGGAATGGGGCGGCTGGCTATTCAGGAGACAATGTCCCAGCAATTGCTGCCGCATTATGGGCACCATTCAGCGTTGCGGTGGATAGTGCCGGAGATTTATATATCGGCGATGACGCGAACCAGCGAATCCGGAAGGTAGACCCATCAGGAACAATTACCACTGTGGCGGGAAATGGATATGGGGCCGGAATTGGAGGTGGGTACACCGGCGATGGAGGAGCGGCGACAAATGCAGAATTGTCTGATCCTGTGGGATTGATTGTTGATGGTTCCGGTAACCTATATTTTGGTGACCTCCTTAATCCGGCAATTCGAAAAGTAACGGTCAGTCAATCTCAGTTGAACTACCCTACAGCCACTTCCTCTGGCTCTATGGACAGCACAGATGGCGCACAGATTGTAACGATTTCTAATATTGGAAATGTTGCGCTGACAATACCTGTTCCGACGTCTGGCAATAACCCGAGCATTGCAGCCGGTTTCAAATATGATATGGCCAGCACTTGCCCGCAGTTAAACACATCCAGTTCTGCGTTTATGCTGGCTGAGGGGGCTGACTGCAACTATGCCATTGATTTTATCCCGACTGCAACGGGTAGCTTCAATGGGTCGTTGGTTCTGACAGATAACAGTTTGAACATGAGTGACGTGACCCAATCGGTCTCGCTTATCGGCACAGGTGTGCCGCCAATAGTGGGTACAACGACCACACTTGGCTCGTTGCCGAACCCTTCGTTCTTCGGCCAACCTATAACGATTACAGCGACTGTGGTGCAAGCGAGCGGAACTACGGTACCGACGGGAACAGTCCAGTTCAGCATCGATGGAAACGCCGTCGGTTCTGCTGCGACGTTGAACGGTGGACTGGCAACCTACACCACAAGTACGTTGACTGCAGGCACCCATTCCATGGGTGCAGTGTATTCGCCCGGCACGGGCAGTGCGTTCATTACAAGTAGCGCGACGCCATTGAGCGTGACGGTCAACAAGGCGACGCCGTCAGTGACGACGTGGCCGACGGCCAGTTCGATCACCTNNGCCAGACGCTGGCATCCTCGACACTGTCGGGCGGCGCCTCGACTCCGGCGGGCTCGTTCGCTTTCACCACGCCGACAACCGCTCCGGGCGCGGGTACGGCCTCGCAGAGCGTGACCTTCAC
>PLSM01000149.1 GCA_003165075.1 Acidobacteriaceae bacterium
AGGTAGCGGCTCATCCAGTAGAGACTGTCGGCAACGCGCGAAAGCATCGTCGTACTCTCCCGAATTCCGTTTCTTATGGCTATTCCAGAACCCATGTGTCCTTACTGCCGCCGCCTTGCGAGGAGTTGACGACCAGCGAGCCTTTCTCCAGGGCTACGCGGGTCAGGCCCCCGGGAACGATATTCACTTTGTCTCCAAAAAGAATGTAGGGCCGCAGGTCCACGTGGCGCGGCTCCAGGTGGTCGCCGATGAGACATGGAGCACGGGAGAAATCGAGAGTGGGCTGGGCGATGTAGTTGCGCGGATTGGCCTCGATCTGGCTCGCGAACTCCTCGCGCTGGCGGGCGGTGGAGTGAGGGCCGATCAACATGCCGTAGCCGCCGCTCTCGCCCACCGCCTTCACCACCAACTTGTCCAGGTTGGCCAGCACGTGACGGCGATCCCTTTCTTCGGTGAGCAGAAAGGTCTCCACATTGGGCAGGATTGCATCCTCGCCGAGATAGTAGTGGATGATACGCGGCACGTAGGCATAAAGCGCCTTGTCGTCGGCCAGGCCGGTGCCGAAGGCGTTGGTCACCGTGACGTTGCCGGCACGATAGGCATTGAATAGCCCGGAGCAGCCCAGCGCCGAGTCCGCGCGGAAGACCAGCGGATCGCTGAAATCGTCGTCCACGCGGCGATAGATCACATCCACGCGCTTGAGCCCGTCGGTAGTGCGCATGTAGACGATGTTGTCGTGGGTCACCAGGTCGCGACCCTCGACCAGGTCGATGCCCATTTGCCGGGCCAGATAGGTGTGCTCGAAATAGGCGGAGTTGAAGACTCCGGGGGTGAGCAGCACGATGTTCGGCTCGGGGCGCCCTTCAGGCGCAAGCGAACGCAGCGTGGCCAGCAGCAGTTGCGGGTAGTGCTCGATGGGCCGCACGCCATAGCTGTGAAAGAGCTGCGGAAAAGTTCGCTTCATCACCCTGCGATTGGTGAGCATGTAGCTCACGCCGGAGGGTACGCGCAGGTTATCTTCCAGCACCACAAACTCGCCCGTATTGAGCCGGAGAAGATCGCTGCCCACCACCGCGATGTAGACGTTGCGCGGCACCGGCAGCCCGCGCATCTGGCGGCGATAGTGCTTGCAGCTATAGACCAGTTCGCGGGGCACCACGCGGTCATTCAGAATCTTGGCTTCAAAATAGACATCGCGCAGAAAAAGGTTAAGCGCCGTGATGCGCTGGATGAGACCGCGCTCGATGCGATCCCACTCCTGGGCCGTTACCAACCGGGGCAGAAGATCGTAGGGAAAGATGCGCTCGGTACCCTCCTCGCGCCCGTAGACGGTGAAGGTGATGCCCTGGGTGAGGAACGACAACTCCGCCGACTGCTTGCAGCGCTGCAATTCCTCCTGCGGCAGCCGCGCCAGCGTCTCGGCCAGGGCACGGTAATGCGGACGCACTTCCCCGCCCGGCTCGCGCATCTCGTCGAAGGCGCGGTCAAGCGGATAGTCTCCGAAGAGGGTTTCCACTTCCGCTGGATGGCCGGCGCTCATGGGGATGGGTGGATATCCTTTGCCGCGGATTCAGGGGTGCGGCGACGGATGAACTTCGGCCGTCCGGGTAGATGCGCCGCATCCCTCCCGCTCAGGCTCCCAAGCCCCTCCGCGTGTGCCCTGTTCTTTAGCTTTTAACACGCGGGGCATAAAGGCACAATCAGGAAACCACGGCTTGCTAAAAGAGTGAGTTCCAATCAATCGCCCGGACCCAGAGAAAACAGGCAAGGCGGCGAGCCGTGGATGGCCGCGCCGCCTTGCTTCTGTATTCGATTCAGTGGCTCAGGAGCGCTCTAGAACAGGTTCCAAAGCGACTGGTTGTACACCGCATGGTGGAACTGTACTTCGGAACCCTTGACAATGGCTCCCAGCTCGCGCGGCGAACGGTTGGCCGCGGCCTGCTTCAGTTCCGCATAGCGGCCCTGCACATCCGCTCCCAGGATCTCCGCGATCCAGCTCGAGTTCTGGAAGTCGCTGATCGCCTTCTGGATGTTGTCAGGCAGGTAGCGTCCGCCGGCACGAAGGTCTTTTTCGTGCGAGATTTCGCCATCGATGCCGGTCTTGAAGATGCTGTAAAGCGACAGGTAGGGGTTCGCATCCGGGGCCACTGCACGCACCTCGGTCCGCATGGACCGGTGATTGCCAATCGGCACGCGCACCATTGCTCCGCGATCCACAGCAGAGGCACGAATCTGATTAGGGGCCTCAAAGTGGGGATCCAGACGCCGGTAGGCGTTCACGCTGGAGTTGAAGACAAGACAAAGGTCCAGCGCCCGGGTGAGGATGCGGTCCAGGAAGTCCCAGCCGAATTTCGACAGCTGCTCCTCGCCTTTTTCGTCCCAGAAGATGTTGGTTTTGCCCTGGGAAACCGAGACGTTGGTGTGCATGCCGCTGCCGTTCACGCCGACCACCGGCTTGGGCAGGAAGGACGCCGTGTATCCCATGTTATTGGCGATCTGCCGGGTCAGCAGCTTGTAGAGCTGAATCTGGTCTGCCGCTGCCACCGCCTCAGCGTACCCATAGTTGATTTCAAACTGGCTGGGCGCAACCTCGGGGTGATCCTTCTCATTCTGGAAGCCCATGGCGCGCTGCACTTCGGCAGAGGTGTCAATGAACTGGCGCAGCGGATCGAGCGGCAGAACGTGATAGTAACCGCCGGTGTTGATGAACTCGAACTTGCCCGTCTCGTGGTATTTCTGTTCAGCGTCGCGGCCTGCAAACAGAAAGCCCTCGATCTCAGTGGCTGCGTTCAGCGTGTAGTTCTTCTCCTTGAACAGCTTGTCGGAGTAGTTCTTGAGCACGCCGCGCAAATCCCCGGTGTAGGCAGTGCCGTCCTTATCCAGCACCTTGCCGAAGACCAGCACCTTGCCGTTGCCGAACACATCTGCCGGGACCCAATAGAAAGCGCTCCAGTCAATTCCCAGGCGGAGGTCGCTCTCCTTTTGGGCCGTGAAACCACGGATGGAAGAACCGTCGAAGGTAAGGTTCTCATAGGAACCGAGCAGAAACTTCTTGTCGTAGTCAAGCAGGTGCAGACGGCCTTCGAGGTCAGAGAACAAGACCGTTACAGCCTTGATCCGCTTCTCGTCGGTCAGGTATTTCAGACGCTTTTCGCGGACTTCGTCGGCTGGCGTCCGGCTCAGGCGCTCCTTCTTCGCCTGCAGGTTGAGTTCCTCCAGCTCCTCGTAGGGGAGCGCTAGAAAATTGCGATACTCAGTGGACATTATGTCTCCTTCCCGGCGGATAAAAGGTGCAGCCCGGCGTGATCGAACCAGTTACAGCTCCACTTTCCATCGGCCTATCGAGGCTGGTTCCGGCCCGCGGGCCGAGCAAAAGTGAGTTGGAGAGCGAGAATGAAACCGGTTAAAGCGCGCGCAAAGCTACTTGTAAGCTTGTAACCCTAGGGTAACGCTGCCCGCCTGCCCGCGTAAAGGAAATCACAATTCTGCGCAAGAGAGGTGTGGAAGAATGGAAGGAAAGGCTCAGCGCCCTGCTGCCCGCTTTCCGGCTGCCCGTTACAGTAGCCTATATCTTTCAGGAGAACTTGACGCACATGCGTTTACGCCGCCTTCGTTTCCACATCCTAGCGGTACTTCTCGCGGTTGTCGCCATGGCGCAGGCGCAAAAGGCGCCTATCCAGATTACGGCCGACCTTTCCGATGCGCCGCGAAGGCTGTATCACGCCGAGATCGACATTCCTGTTTCCGCGGGCCCGCTCACTCTGACTACCCCGCAGTGGATTCCCGGCACTCATATGCCGTACGGCCCAGCACAGGCGATTGCAGGCGTGGTTTTTACGGTCAACAGCCAAACGATCCCGTGGCGGCGTGACGATGTGGACCTATACCAGTTTCACGTGACGATTCCCAAGGGAGCGACCACACTGCACGCCCACCTGGACTGCATTGTCACCGCGCGCGTTTCGCAAAAGCTTGCGGTTCTGGAGTGGGAGAAGCTGCTGCTCTATCCGGCCAACACCCCGGTACGCGACATTCCTATCCAGCCCTCGCTGATTGTGCCCGCGGGCTGGGGAGTCGGGACGGCGCTCTCGCCCATCGGCTCCGGCCCCTACCCTGTGCCCGCAGCCGGAAGCACCACCCGCTTTGCGGCGACGAACGTGGAGCAGCTTGAGGATTCGCCGATCATTGCCGGGCAGTATTTCCGCGAGTTCCCGCTGGCGCCCACCATCACGCCCAAGCACTTTCTGGATGTGGTGGCGGATTATCCCGACGATGCGAACCTTCGCCCGGCAGTGCTGGCCGAGGTAGCCAACCTGGTTCGCGAGGCAGACGCACTCTACGGCTCGCACCACTACAACGTCTATCATTTCCTTCTTACCCTCTCCGACGTGGCCGGCGGTGAGGGCCTGGAGCATGGCCAGTCGTCGGACAACGGCGTAGGCAGGAAAGGCTATTCCGACGACGCCCACCAACTGCCCGACGCCGACCTGCTTTCGCATGAGTTCGCACACTCATGGAACGGGAAGTACCGCCGGCCCGCGGGCCTCTATCAGCCGGACTTCGCGACCCCGCAACATGGCGCGCTGCTCTGGGTGTACGAGGGCATGACAGAGTATCTGGGCAACGTGCTGGCCGCACGTTCCGGACTCAAGTCCCAGGCGCAATACCGGGATGTGCTGGCCCTGACCGCAGCCGAGCTCGATTACACGCCGGGCCGCGATTGGAGGCCAACGGAAGACACCGCCGTGGCCGCCAGCATTCTGCGCGAAGGCAGTTCGGCGTGGTCAAACTGGAAGCGCTGGCAGGACTACTATTTTGAAGGCGAGCTGCTGTGGCTCGATGCCGACACGCTGATCCGCAAGATGACCCAAAACAAGAAGTCGCTGGATGACTTCGAGAAGGTCTTCCTCGGCAAGGGTGGAAACACGGGCCCCCTGATCGTGCCGTACACTTTCGACGAGTTGGTTCAGGATTTGAACGCCGTCGTCCCTTACGACTGGGCGACCTTTCTGCGGGACCGCGTAGGAAAGATCAACCCGCGCGCCGACCTGGCCGGGATCGAACAGGGCGGCTACAAGCTGGTCTACAAGGAAAAGCCAAGCGCCTCAGAGCGCACGATGGCAGAGTCGGAAGGGATCTTCAACCAGGGGTTGGACTGCTGGTACTCCATCGGCCTGCGGATCAAGAAAGACGGCACCATTGCCGACGTGCGCTGGAACGGCCCTGCCGACAAGGCGCGGGTGGCGCCGGGCGAAAAGATCCTCGCCGTGGACGGGCAAATCTACTCTGCCGATGCGCTGCGAGCGGCGATTCGCGCGGCTAAAGGCGGCAGCAACCCGATTCACTTTATCCTGCAGGCCGATGCGTTCGTCTCCACCGCCGACATCGACTACCACGATGGCGAACGCTTTCCTGCTCTGGAACGTGTGGGGGTCGCACCCGCCTATCTGGATGACATCATCAAGCCGCTAACGCCCCAGGAAAAGGCGCCGGAAGAACCCAAGAAGGATGCGGACTGAACACTGACAACGGCCCATTGTGATGGAGTACTCTGGTTGGTCAGGAGATTCCCGGCCACGATGTTCAAACTCCGCCTCCGTTTCGCCTTCTTCGCTGTTTTTGCTTTGGCACTCACCGCGCTCCACGCCCAGACGCCCGCGCCGGAAGCACCCAAGGAAGACAGTGTCCGCGCCCACTACACCAAGTACGAGTTCCGTATTCCCATGCGCGACGGCAAGCGCCTTTTCACCGCGGTGTACGTGCCCAAAGACGCGTCCGGCGGACCCTATCCGTTTTTGATGGACCGTACGCCGTATAGCGTGGCGCCTTACGGCGAAGACCAATATCCCAAGCACCTCGGCCCTTCGGAAGAGTTTGAAAAATCCGGCTACATTTTTGTCTACCAGGACGTGCGCGGGCGCTGGATGAGCGAGGGCGATTTCGTTGAAATGCGTCCGCACATCGACGACAAGAAATCTCCGCAGGACGTGGACGACGCTTCCGACACCTACGACACGATCGAATTCCTGCTCAAGCACATCGCCAACAACAACGGCAAGGCAGGCATCTGGGGAATCTCGTATCCGGGGTTCTACACCTCGGCTTCGATCATCGATTCGCACCCTGCACTGGTGGCGGCCAGCCCCCAGGCGCCCATGACCGATCTGTTCCGCGGCGACGACAGCTATCATGGCGGCGCTTTCATGCTCTCGGCCAACTTCGGCTTCTACGCCTTTTTCTATCCCCAAAAACAGCCGCAGACGCCCAAGCCCGGCCCACAATTCGACTTTGGCGCGCCGGACAGCTACAGGTTCTACCTGCAGACCGGCAACATCGACAACCTCGACAAACTCTACCTGAAGGGCTCGAACTGGCTCTTCAACGACCAGTTCAAACACGACACATATGACGCCTACTGGCAATCCCGCGACCTGTCGCGCCATATGAAAAATGTGCACTGCGCGGTGCTGGTGGTAGGCGGGTGGTATGACGCTGAAGACCTGATGGGTCCCTACCGCACCTTCTACGCCATCAATAAATTCAACCCTGGGACGCCTACCACGCTGGTCGAGGGGCCGTGGGTGCATGGAGGATGGGCACACAGCGACGGGAGCAGCCTGGGCGACGTGCAGTTCAATGCCAAAACCAGCGAGTATTTTCGAACCAACGTGCAGTTCCCCTTCTTTGAGCATTACCTGAAGGGGAAGGGCGCAGCACAGCCCAAAGCCGTCGTCTTCGAGACCGGGACCAACGTCTGGCGCACCTTTGAGGAATGGCCACCCAAGGCCGCGACTCCCAAGACGCTCTATTTTCACGCGGGCGGCAAGCTGAGCTTTGAGCCGCCCAACGAGATCCGCAGCAAAGACGAATACGTGAGCGATCCCAACCACCCTGTGCCGTTTGTGGGCTACACCACCGACACCGTGCCGCAGCGCTACATGGTGGACGATCAGCGATTCGCCAACTACCGGCCCGATGTGCTGGTTTACGAGACCGATCCTCTTCAAGAGGATGTGACCATTGCCGGCCCCATCTCGCCCAAACTGAAAGTGGCCAGTTCCGGCAGCGATTCCGATTTCGACGTGAAACTGATTGACGTCTACCCAGAGGATTATCCCAACCCGGAGGACGCTTCGCGCCCCAACAAGCGCATCCTGGATGTGCCGCCGCTGCTGATGGGCGGCTATGAGCAGTTGCTGCGCGGCGAACCGTTCCGCGCCAAGTTCCGCTCAAGTTGGGAGAAGCCCGAGCCTCTGGTGCCTGGCAAACAGACCGCAATCGATTTTGAGATGCCGGATTTGTTCCACACTTTCCGCCGCGGCCATCGCATCATGGTCCAGGTACAGAGTTCCTGGTTCCCGTTGACCGACCGCAATCCGCAAACTTTCACCGACATTCCCAGTGCCGCGCCGGAGCAGTTTCAGAAAGCTACTGAAGAGGTGTTTCACCAGAAGGACGCAGCCTCCGGCGTCGAGGTGCTGGTGCTGCCGAAAGACTAGCTGGTCTCTGACCGTATGAATTCGCTCCTGAGATTTATGGTTTCCCGGGTCTCAAAATCGAAACCTCACCCCAGCGACGAAGACCTGTCGCCGGGAACCCCGAGACCCGGGGCACCCGACATTGATTGAACATCAAGCGGTCAGAGACCCAGCTTTTTCTTGTTCGTTTCAGTTGTTGCGCAGACGAATGGCCCCGCTGCAGTTGCGAGGAGCCAAGAGCCAGAAGCTGGAAGCTTCTTTTCAATCCATGAGGACCAAAATGTTCGCTCGTATGCTTCGCTCCGCTCTCCTGCTCGCGGCCGGTCTCATCCTGGCCGCGGCGCCCGCAATCCATGCCGAGGAAGGCATGTGGACCTTCGACAACCCGCCGCTCAAGCAGTTGGCGGCCAAATACAACTTCCATCCCACGCAGGAATGGCTTGACCACCTGCGGCTCTCGAGTGTCCGCCTCAACGACGGCGGGTCGGGGTCGTTTGTCAGTTCCAACGGACTGCTGCTGACCAACCATCATGTGGCGCGCGGCCAGTTGCAGAAGAACTCGACTGCCGAACACGATTACTTGCGCGACGGCTTCTATGCAGCCACGCCGGACCAGGAGATGAAGTCTCCGGACCTGGAGATCAACGTGTTGGTCTCGATGGAGGACGTGACCGCGCGGGTGCAGGGCGCGGCCAAAGGCATCGCCGACGACGCCAAGGCGTTGCGGGCTCGCGAAGCTGCGATCGCGGCCATCGAAAAGGAGAGCAAGGATAAGACCGGCCTTCGCTCAGACGTGGTCTCGTTCTACCAAGGTGGCGAATACTGGCTCTACCAGTACAAGGCCTACACCGACGTGCGCCTGGTCTTTGCGCCGGAGGAGCAAGCCGCTTTCTATGGCGGCGATCCGGACAACTTTACCTATCCACGCTACGACCTGGACATGGCGTTGTTTCGCGTCTACGAAAATGGCAAGCCGCTGCGCACCGAGAACTATCTGAAATGGAGCGCCAAGGGCGCCGCGCCGGGTGAACTGGTTTTCATCTCCGGCCATCCCGGTTCCACCGCGCGCCAGGACACCATGGCCGAACTGCTGGTGGAACGCGATGTGAGAGAGCCGGCGCTCATCGAGTATCTGAATCGCCGCATCGCTGCCGCGCAGGCCTTTGCGGCACAGGGGCCGGAGCAGGCGCGGCTGGTGGACAGCACGATTTTTGGCCTGCAGAACAGCCTCAAGGTCTATGTAGGGCGCGCTGAGGCACTGGCCGACAAGGCCATCGTGGCCAAAAAAGAGGCGGAGGAAGCCGATTTTCGCAAACGCGTGGCGGCCAATCCGGAGTGGCAAAAGGAATACGGCGGCGCCTGGGATACGATTGCGCAGACCGAAGAACTGGTGAAACCGGAGATCCGCAGCCAGCTCTTTCGCCGCACCGACAGCCGCCTGTTCAGCATCGCGATGCAGATTGTGCAGTACGCGGCCGAAGTGAAGAAGCCTGACGGCGACCGGCTGCCGGGATACCACGACGCGCAGCTTGAATCCCTGCGATTCCAGCTACTATCGCCGGCCCGGATTGAAATCCCCACCGAGAAGCTCTTCATGATCAATGCACTCAAACTGGCCCAAGAAAAGCTCGGCAAGGACGACGCTTACGTGCACGCCATTGTGCCAAACGGCGAAGTGGAACAGGCGGTGAATTCCCTTGTGGACGGGACCAAGCTGGCTGACCCGGCCACACGCAAGACTCTGCTTGACGGTGGCGATGCAGCCGTGGCCGCCTCCAACGATCCCATGATCGTAGCTGCACGGCGCGTGGATCCGATTGTGCGCGCAACCACCAAACGGCTGCGCGACACCATTTCCAGCGTGCTCACTCCGGCAGGCGAAAAGCTCGGCAAGGCCCGTTTCCTGGCCTATGGGAAGGGCGCTTATCCTGACGCCACCTTCACCCTGCGACTCAGCTATGGCACGGTCAACGGTTTTCCTTACAATGGCACCATTGCCCCGCCCTTCACCACCTTCTATGGTCTCTACGACCGCGCAGCCAGCTTCAGTAACCAGCATCCCTTCGACCTAACTGCGAAGGAGCAGGCCGGGCGAAGCAAGCTGGACCTGAACACACCTCTCGATTTCGTCTCAACCGGCGACATCATCGGGGGCAACTCCGGCTCGCCGGTGGTGAACCGCGATGGAGAGCTGGTGGGCCTGATTTTCGATGGCAACATCGAGTCGCTGGCCGGCGATTTCGTTTATGACGGAACCAGGAACAGGGCTGTCGCGGTGCACTCGGCGGGCATGATCGAGGGACTGCGCAAGCTCTACGACGCGGGCCCACTTGCCGACGAATTGGAAGGCGGGAAATAGCGCGCGATGTACGAATGATTGTCTAGCGGGAGACGGAGGCGGGCTATTTGCCGCAGGGTTCTCCCGCTCGCACTGTTGTCAGTATGCGGAATGAGAATGCCGGCTCATCGGGCCGGACGGCAGGCAGTTGAATATGCAGGCCGTCTTCGCGCTGGCTTGACACCAGCTCTCCGGTTTGCCCCAGCAGTTCTACCGAACAGACTGGCCCGTTGAGATAGGGCGTTCCCTTCCACAACGAGCGCACGCGCAACTCGCCGCCCGCAGGCCAACCGAGCGCAATTGCGTAGAGCGCGCCGTTGTGGGTGGTAAAGCGAATGTCCTCGGGAGTGAAATCCTGCCGATCGGTGTACAGTGCGCTGCTGGCAACAGTCGTAGGACCCTCGCCATACAACAGAAACGGACGCGAACCATAGATAGCCTCGCCGTTGGTAGCCAGCCAACGACCCATTTCGAGCAGAATGGTGCGCGCTTCTTCGGGAATTGTACCGTCAGCCTTCGGTCCCACATTCAGCAGAAGGTTTCCGTTCTTGCTTACGACATCAACAAGCTCGCCGATCAGCGACTTCGCGTCGCGATACTCATCGTTTTTGACATAGCCCCAGGAGTGAATGCTGACCGATGTGTCGGTCTGCCACGGCAACAGGCGCAACGCATCCAGCTTGCCGCGCTCAATGTCCAGAACGGCAGTGTTCTCTGGAAAGTCGTGGTCCTTGTAGGTGAGCACAACACCCTGTTCCCGTGCCGCCGCCTGGTTGTAGTAGTAGGCAGCGAACCGCTTGAGGTAGGGCTGAACCGCCGGCTGACCGATCCACCAGTCGAAGTACATGAAGTCCGGGTGATACTTGTCCACGAGCTCGCTGCTGCGGGCCAGCCAATCGTCGAGGAATGCCGTGTTCGGGGGCAGCCAGCGCTCAAGATGGTTGGGGTCGGGCTGCTTGCTGTCATCCTCGCCAGCCAGCGTCGAGGGTTGCGCGGGACCGTAGATTCCGGCGTACGCGGGATCTCGCACGTCGGAATCGAACTTCATTCCGCCGTAGTACCACCACCAATGCTCGGCGCGGTGCGACGAAACGCCGAAGTGCAGCCCGTGCTTGCGCGTGGCCGTTGCAAGTGCGCCCACAATATCGCGATGCGGGCCCATCTTCATCGCATTCCACGGGGTAATGTCCGAGTTGTACATCGCAAAGCCGTCACAGTGCTCAGCCACGGGAACTATGTAGCGCGCGCCGGCACGTGCAAACAGGTCAACCCATGCGTCGGGATCGAAGTGCTCGGCACGGAATTGCGGAATGAAGTCCTTGTAGCCGAACTTCGACTGCGGTCCGTACACCTCAACGTGATGCTTGAACTCGGGGCTTCCCGCGATGTACATGTTGCGGGGATACCACTCGTTTCCAAATGCCGGGACGGAGTACACACCCCAATGAATGAAGATGCCGAACTTTGCATCCCGATACCAGGAGGGAATGCGATAACCGGCCAGCGAATCCCAATTCGCCGCAAAGCGACCGTTGCGCGTCCCCTGATCCACGCGGACCAGTTGACGGCGCACGCTTTCAGAATTCTGCTGCGCACGCAGCTTTTCAGGATGCGGGAAGAGAAGAACAATTGCGGCCAAGGCCAGCAGATAGCACGGACGAAGACGAAAACTACTCATCGCAACAAAATACCAGAGAATAACTTATTTATGTATTGCAACATGGTGCCTTGGTGATTTATCACCTTGACTGAAAGCGAATAGGCTCAATGACGACCTCTGGAATTTTGTTTACCTTTTCTTCTTGTGGCGCGCGGATGCGCCTGGCCTGTACATCCTTCGCTCTGATGAGCGCAGCGGCTTTGGCAGTGACCGCGCCGCCTGAAAACACTTCGCACCTGCTGCCGCCGACGGAGTTACGCTGCTCCAACCTGGTAGAGCCGCTCGCCGTTGCCGAAGCGCAGCCGGAGCTGTCATGGCAGCTAACGGCTTCGTCCGCGGAACTGCACGCGGTAAGCCAGAGTGCCTACGAGATTCAAGTGGCCGTCCAAAGCGGAGCGGGAGGCGGTCAATCCGTTCTCAAGCCCGTCTTGTGGAATAGCGGCGTGGTGCATAGCGCGGCGACTTTCGGCGTCCTCTACGCCGGACCGGCGCTTGAGGCGCAGCGGTCCTACGTTTGGCAGGTCCGCGTGTGGGACGAGCAAGGGCACGCAAGCGGATGGAGCCGGATTGCACATTGGACCGAGGCGCCCACGTGGCAGGCGCATTGGATTGAAGCACCTTCCACGGGCAGCGCGGCCGAGCCGATGCCGATCTTTCGCAAGAGCTTCGCACTCGACAAGCCGGTGACCCGGGCGCTGCTGTATGCGTCCGGAATGGGGCAGGATGAGCTCCACATCAACGGGCAGAAGGTGGGCAAGGACGAGCTTACGCCCGGCTGGAGCGAATACCGCAAGACGGTCTACTACGACAGCTACGACGTAACCAGCCTGCTGCGAAATGGAGAAAATGCGCTAGGCATTATGCTGGGCAACGGCATGTACCGTGTACTGCTGACTCCAGGCCGCTACACGAAATTCGTGGGGAGCTATGGGCCGCCCAAGTGCATTGTGCAATTGCACGTTGAGTTCGCTGACGGCGAGGCAATGGATGTAGCCAGCGACGGCACATGGAAAACTACGCCCGGCCCGATTACCTTTTCTTCCACTTACGGCGGCGAAGACTTCGACGCGCGCCGCGAGCCACAAGGCTGGGATCGTCCCGGCTTCAACGATGCGCAATGGCAGGCGGCCGCAACGGTTGAGGGACCGGGCGGAGCGTTGTTACCCGACCTGGCGCCTCCCATGCGCGCGATTCGGACCTATACGCCGCATGCCCCGACCAGCCCCAAACCGGGAGTGCTGGTCTACGATCTGGGCCAGAACTTTGCAGGTTGGCCCGAAATCACCGTTTCAGGGCCTGCGGGCGCGGAGGTCAAGCTAATCTCAGGCGAACTGCTGAACAAGGATGGGACCGTCTCCCAAATGAGCGCTACCGGCTCTTCGAGTGACCCGCAGTGGTACTCCTACACTTTGCGAGGGTCAGGCGCTGAAAAATGGCATCCGCGCTTCAGTTACTTCGGCTTCCGCTATGTGCAGGTGGAGGGCGCCGGCGCCGCTCCCGCACCGGGCAAGGCGCAGATGGTTGCGCTGCGTGGCATCGCAGTGCATTCTTCATCTGCGGCAGCAGGGATTTTCTCTTCCTCCGACGATCTGCTGAACCGCATTCACACACTGATTCTTCGCTCAATTGAAAACAACGCAGCGAGCCTGTTCACCGATTGCCCGCATCGCGAAAAGCTTGGCTGGCTTGAGGAAACGCACTTGCTTGCGTCCGCGATGCTCTACGACTTCGACTTTGCAAAACTGTATGCCGCCACGGCGCGAAACATTGCCGATGCCCAGACCACGGGCGGCCCCATGGTGGGTAATGTTCCTTCCACTGCGCCACCCTTCAAGATGGGCAGGATACCGGAGATTGCGCCGCAATATGTTCTGTTCCAGCCGCAATGGGGAATCTTTGACGACTCGCCCGAGTGGGGCAGCGCGTCTGTGCTTGCCGCCTGGTATGTGTATCAACGCGATGGTGATTTGAGTTTTCTTGGCACGCAATATGATGTGATGCGACTTTACACCGCGTATCTAGGCACGCGCGCAAACGACGGAATCATTGCCTACGGACTGGGGGACTGGTGCGACATCGGCCCGGGCGAATGCGGCGTTTCAAAACTTACGACGTCTGGAGTGACGGCCACGGCCATCTATTACCAGGATCTGCGCGTAATGGAAAAGACGGCGGCGTTGCTGGGAAAGAACGACGATAGCATTGCGTTCGGGCAGCAGGCGGAGTTGGAGCGCAACGCATTCAACACGCGCTTCTTCGATCCCGTGCAACACCGCTACGACACAGGGAGCCAGACCGCGCAGGCCATGCCGCTGGCGTTGGGCCTGGCGCCGGAAAACGAGCGCGGAGCTGTACTCGATGCTTTGGTCCAGGACATTCGCGCGCATTCAAATCACGTTACCGCAGGCGATATCGGCTTTCATTACGTAGTCGATGCATTGCTCGATAGCGGGCGCTCCGACGTGCTGCTGGACATGCTCGAACGCACTGATCCACCGGGCTATGGTTACCAACTCACGATGGGCGCTACCGCGTTGACCGAAGCATGGGACGCGGATCCTCGCAATTCGCAGGACCACTTCATGCTAGGCCACGCGGAAGAGTGGTTCTATCGCGGGCTAGGCGGCATCAATATCGATTACTCCGCACAAGGCAACGCAATTCTTTCGTTGCGTCCAGTGGTCGCCGGCAAGATTGCGTGGGTACACACGCGCTATGAGTCCGTATTGGGCCCTGTGGAGAGCGGCTGGCGCCGCGCTTTGGCTGAGACCGCGTACGACTTCACCATTCCTGCGAATGCACATGCCACCGTGGAGATCAGTACTGCGTCGCCAGATGCTGCAACGGTAAACGGGACACCACTTGCGAAGGCGGCCGGTGTCATCTCATCGCACGCAGATGGGAGCCAGTTACAGATTGTGCTCGGCTCGGGTCACTATCAAGTGCGGGCCGCAAACGCTGCCGGGGAACACAAATGAGTCGTAGAGTGGAGATGCTGTCGCTGATCGCGGCGGCATTGTTGACGCTCTTTGCCATCGCAGGGTCCGCGCAGGAGATACCGGATGGACTGCTGCAGTCTGCCAATCTGGGGCGCTGCACGCTGGATTCCGGCAAGTGGATTGAGCCTTGCCTGGTGACCTATCGGACCTTTGGCCGGCTCAATGCGGACCACACCAACGCGGTGCTGTTTCCCAGTTGGTATAACGGGCGCAGCGAGGATCTTGCCCAGTTCTTCGGACCAGACAAGCTGGTGAACACTTCTCTGTTCTTCGGCATTGCGGTCGATGCACTCGCGGATGGAATCTCGTCTTCGCCCTCTAACAGCACCACGCAACATGGCGCCAACTTCCCGGCAATCACCATCCGCGACATGGTGCGGGCAGAGTACAGGCTGGCCACCGAGGCCCTTCACCTGAAGCATCTCTATGCTGTCGTGGGTATCTCCATGGGAGGTATGCAGACGTATGAATGGCTGGTGGACTATCCCGGCTTCTTTCAGAAAGCGGTGCCTATCATCGGCACGCCCCAGCAAACCTCCTACGACTTGCTCAACTGGGATCTATTACGCCGCCTGATTGAGTCCGATCCTGGATTTCACGACGGCAACTATGCCCAAGAGCCAGACCTGGCGCTGGCCAATGAATTTGCCACGCTTACGTTGCCCTCGCCGGCGTACATTGCGCGCACGGTCTCGCGCGAGTCTTTCCCGGAATTCCTTGAGAATTCGCTGAAGACGTGGGGAGGCCGCGACGCAAACGACCGCCTGGTGCAGCTCAAGGCAATGATCGCGCACGATGTGACGCGGGGCAGCGGATCGATTGAGGAAACAGCGCGCAAAATTTCCAACAGCCAGCTCATTGTCGTGGCCGTGAATGACCACCTCGTCAATCCCGCGCCCGCCCTCACCTGGGGACGCGCGAATGGCGCGCAGACTTACGTCTCGCAGGGCGATTGCGGCCATCGCATCTTTGAATGTGATGGCCCCGCCATTACCGCCGCAGTCCGCACTTTCCTCGGCGCGCCTTAAGTTGAAGTCCAGGGCTTGCTGCGCGCCACAGAGATGCCTCTCACTTCGTGCGGCCACTTGCCGGAGACAGCGCAATAAAAGTGATAGAGCTGACCGTCATGCCAGATGACAGATGGCTTGTGCGCGTAGGTCTCATCCACAGTTCCCGGCGCTCCCGTGTCGATGATGATTTCGTTGACCTTGTTGAAGTGATAGGGATCGTCGCCCACGGCCAGCAACTCGCGCGCTTTCCCTTTAACGTCGAGGCCGTAGTAATACATGCCCCATCGGCCAGCGTAACGCACCACGAAAGGGTTGCTGGCAAAGCGCGCGTCCCACGCATCCAGGCCGCCGTTGCGGAGAACGGGATTGCCGCTGTAACGAACCCAGTGCTTGAGGTCGTGCGACGTCGCAACGCCGGTCTGTTCATGCCAACCGCCTCCCTCCGCTTTCGGAAGCGGATCGGTCTTTGCGTTGTAGTAGAGATAGAAAACGCCATCTTCCTCGATCAGGTTGGGCCGGTACAGCCCACCGTGCTCCCAGGGCGCGCCGTCCGCTGAAAAGAGAATCGGCTCGGTCAGTTCCCAGTGAAGCAGGTCGTCACTCCACGCCAGACCGATGACCGCGGCGCCCTCTTCGTAACCGGGATTGGGATAGGCGTTCCATGCGCCGAGATACCGCCCGTGCACCTTTCTGGCTCTGCCCTGCGAGGTGAGCCCGCTTTCACGCAAGATTGAACTCAAGGCCACGTTGTAGCGTGTGTACTTCGAATTCGGATCGCGCTTTGCGACGCAGCCTAGCCGTTTCCAGTGCACAAGGTCGGACGACATCGCAAGACCCGTCTGGTAGCCCTGGCCGTCAAATCCGATGTAGAGCATGTAAAATCCACTCTCGTGGCGAAACACGATGGGATCGTCGACCAATTTGCTGTCGAATGCATCGGGACTACCGCTTGCCGCGAGCACCAACTTGCCGTACCGATACGGAGTCCGAAAAGGTCCGATCGATGCATCGTCAAGATCCGTTGCAAACAACGATTTGCCTTTGAGCACCAGCGCTCCGCTCATAGCAAGTCCAATGCCTTTTGCAAATTGCCTGCGCGTTGTCAATTTCGCAACTCCTCTTCGTTCCGGTTGCCGTGTTAATTTGCCTGCGCCTCAAGAACTGCGACACCATGAGCTTCAAGATTCGCCACTGTGACCGACGGGCCCTCATGAAGAACATCCATCATGGGCGCGGACAGATGAATTTCTTTGGCAGCGGATGCGTGGTTGATGAGAATGTAGACCGAGTGGTTCCGCCCCACGCGTCGACACACTTCCACATCTTCGGGCAGGGCACCAAACTCCGCCTCCACCTGCGCCGTCTGTGTCATCCACGCGATTGCAGAGCGCATCAAGTTCGCGTCGAGGACCGCACCCAGGTAGGAGATGCGGCCCTTGCCAACCTGCCGCGTAATCATGGCCGGCTGGCCATCGAGCCATCCATTCGATTTGCCATAACGCAGTAGAACGGATGTGTCTGCAGCACGAGTCGAAAGCTGCTCTGCCCACACATCCGCCGTGCCTGCGCCAAGTTCGCCACTGACTGGCACCGTGCCATCGAGCGCGTAATACTGCTCTACGCGGCCGCCCAGAGGTTCAACAAGTGGACCAGGCTGCCGCTGCACGTTCAGTGCGTTGTATTCGTCCTTCATCCCGGAGCGCGGCCCGAGCACCAAGGCGCCTCCCTGCTGAACATAGGCGAGCAACTGCTTGGCCAGGCTTGACGAGATCACGTTCAAGCTTGGCGCCACCACGAGCTTGTAGCCAGCGAGCGGTGCATCTGCGCCGATCACGTCGACCGTAAGCCCCTGCGCACGCAGAGGGCGGTACCAATCGAGCAGCACTTCCAACTGATCGTAGTTTCGATTGTGCGGTTGAAAATCGATTGCCCAGCGGCTGTCGTAGCTGTGCAGCAGGGCCACCTGTGCCACAGGCGCAGTGTCTTTGAGCGCGGCCCCGGCACGTTCAAACTCGCTGCCAATCTCGCTGACCTCACTGTAAAAAGGCAAGGGCTCGCCGTCCGGTCCAACAATGGCGCCATGATATTGTTCCTGTCCATTGAGAGCGCTACGCCACTGCCAATAGAGCACAGCATCCGCACCGTGACCGACTGCCTGCCAGGCCATGGCGCGAGTCTCACCGCGATCGAGCGTCGTATTCACCGGCGCCCAGTTCACTGATCCGGGCTGCGCCTCCATCACCCAGAAGGGCGCGCGCTTCCATCCACGCACCAGGTCATGCATCGCACCATTGCGTGCAGCATTCAGGTGACCTTGTCCCACGTAGTCGTCCCACGAGGCCATGGTGAGATCGCGCGCGATCTGGTAGTGGTCGAAGTTGTCAGTCCACGCCAGCCCACCCAGATTGGTTGTAATGAACTGGCGCCTGTCTGCCTGGCGGCGTATGGCCTCAAGCTGTACCTGCTGAAAGTCGCGCCATGTCTCCGTCACAAAGTGGCGATGCTCAAGCAGCAATCCCGGATTGCCGCCGCTGGCAACAAGCGGAATCTCATCCCAGCGATCATAGGTCTGGCTCCAGTACGCGGTGGCCCAGTGCTCATTGAGCGCATCGAGCGTGCCGAAGCGCCGCCGCAGCCATTGTTGAAATTGCGCAAGGGTCGCGGCATCGAAGGACTCGTCAGTGTACTCGTTGCCGATTTGCCATCCGATCACATTACGATCGTGTCCGAAACGCTGCGCCATTCGTCCCGCGATGTCAGCACAGAAGATCCGGTAACGCGGGCTGGCATAGTTAAACTGGCGGCGGCTACCGTGTTCTGCGCGCCGGCCGTTCGCATCTACACGCAGAGTATCGGGGTACTTCGATGTGAGCCAGGCTGGGGGCGCATCGGTGGGCGTGCCTAGAACCACAGCGATGTGGTGCTTTTCCGCCAGCCGCACAGCGCGCTCCAACCAGTCAAGATCGTAGCGCCCTTCTTGCGGTTCCATGCGGCTCCAGGCGAACTCGCCCACACGGACCACATGCAGGTGCGACGCTTCCATCAGGCTTAGATCCCGATCCCAACGGGATTCGGGCCATTGCTCTGGATACCATGCCGCGCCCAACAGCAACGACGGCGCGGGGCTGATGGCAGAACTATCGGCCGCTGGACTGCGGGTAACTCCAGCCACAAGCAAGATCGCCGCCAGCGCAAACCCGCATAAGTCGCGCATCTTCCAGTGAGGCCGCATCCTAATCCTCGTGAGATGCTCGTTTGTCATCCGGAATCCTTGTATCATGCTGCCTCAATAAGTGGATAGTCAGCTTCGTGCCGGCAGCAAGGGATAGCCACTCAATCACGCCACTCTGTCCCCAGGGCGAAATGGCTAACTCTTCTGGAAGTACGTAGTGTAACTCTCTTCTCGCACAAAGTAGAGAGGAGCGAAGATCAGATCGTTGCCCTCATGCCGAGCGCCGAAGATGCCGGGCGACCCAGCCAAGTGTTGCCAACCATCCAGTCGCGCCAGCCGCGTCGTCCCCGGGGCCGGATTCAAGGCGACGTACACCAGCGGCCCGCGCAACACGGCCACTGTCTCGGGATGCAAATCGTCAATAGCCTCTGTGCGCAGGCTTTGCGGAAGGTCGAGCAGCACAACGTCGCCGCTCTTCCAGGTACGCCGCAACAGGGCAAATCCCCGCCGCATCTCAGGGTACACGGGTTCACCATTCACGCGGATTGACGCGGGCCGCGCGAGCCAAGCGGGCATCCTCAGCCCAATCGTGAAGGTGGTGGGGGTCGCGAGATCTACGCGCAGTTCGACTCGCTCTTCCAGCGGAAATACAGTCCGCTGTGTAAGCTGAACCATCGTGGAACCTTGCTGCCACCGGGCCTCGGAAGGAGCATACAGGTTCACCAGCACACTGCCAGGCGCACGGAAGTAAAGGTTCTTTGCATAGTCAGCTACACCCTGCACCAACGTGCCGGAGCAGCAAGGCCACTTCTTTGGGTAATACACTTTTCGTGCCCGGGGGCTGTAAGTCGAGTAATACGGATAGTCGCCGTCACTGTCCGGCTCCCGGGCGGCCAATAGCGTGTTATAAACAAGACGCTCCAGCCCATCGCCATAACGCGCATCGCCTGTTGCGCAGAGCAGATAGCGCGCCAGCTTGATTGCCGCATAACTGCCGCAGGGAGTCTCAAAATGGTCGTCGGTATCTTGCAAGCTCGCGTATAACTGCCCCTTGTGCGGCTCGATGAAGGTCTCGTTCGGTCCCCAGCCGCCGGTCGCATATTGCTGCGTCTGGGTCAGAAGATTCCAGGCCTGGCGCATCGCGTCCAGATACTTTTCGTCGCCCAGAACCAGATGCGCCCTGCCTGCCGAACTTAATGCAATGGCGTGACTGTACGCATGGCGGCCCGGTAGCACGTCTTCACCACGAGCCAGCGGGTCGAAGAACTCACGATCGAGAAGGTAATCGACGGCGCGTTCGCGAAAAACGCTCTCATTCGTCAGCGCATAGGCTGCGAAGAGATTCTCGGGCAGGACATACGTCTCGTCATACGGCGGATCCTTCTTCCCCACGCGATCATGGCCATGCTCGGGGATATAAGGCAAAGCGCCGCGAAAGACTCGAGGCAGAAGCTCCCGCGCCGACGCAACGCCGCTTAGTGTTGCAGCATCGATCAACCCCGCAAGATGCTTGTCCAGGATGTAACACGGCCAGACCGTTTCCGCATTCGGCCCGGCAAAGATCCGATCTCCGGCGCCCAGGGTCGCGGCGAAACCCTCAACCAGCTCGCCCACTTTGGCATGGCAACGCTCGTCGCCGGTCGATTTGCCGATGCGCGCCAGACCGGAGATGTATTGCCCCAAAGCATGGCCCGGCACAAATCCATCGGCGTCGTACCAGCCGCCCATGTCGGCTCCCGGCGCAGCCTGTCCAGCGCGCTGCCTGTAGACTTTCAGGAGCCGGTCATTGTCCAGGGCCAGGTAACTTGAGTGAATGCGGTCGTAATGCCGCTTCAGAGGCCCATCCGTGAGCCTAACCTGTCCGTAGTCGAATTCAGCAAGTGTAGCGGAACCTGCCGGCGATTCAGCAGGCCAGCCACGCACACCCAGAGCCGCCGCAGAAGCACCCACCATAAACTCTCTGCGCGAGATCCCACTTAGGCTGTTCATAGGTCCTACCGCCGGAGTTACTCCGCACCTTCATAACATAACCGACCATTATTGGGCGGCTTCTGCCCTTTTTACAATCGTTCTGACGGCGGCTATGGCCTCGCCAATGGAATAGTCCTTGTGGAAGACGCTGGATGTTCCCCCGACGAGCATGGTCGCTCCGGCGGCAACCATTTCCGGTATCTGCTGAAAGCTCACATTCCCGTCGACCTGGATTTCGATATTGTCGTGTCCCGTGGCACTGAGCAATGTCCGGGTGTCTTTGATCTTGCGCAGCATGGCCGGAATGAGCTTTTGTCCTACAAAGCCCGGATTCACAGTCATGATGGTAATCATGTCAATGTCGTCCATGATGTATTCCAGGTTTGTAAGCGGTGTGGCGGGATTGAGGACGATTCCGGCCTTTGCTCCGGCATCGCGAATCTGTTGCAGAGATCTTTGCACATGATAGGTCGCTTCGTAATGAATCCCGACGTACTCCGCACCGGATGCAACCGTCTTATCGATGTATCGCTCAGGCTCCACCACCATCAGGTGACATTCCTGAGGGATGGCGCAAAGTTCCCTCGCCGTCTGCATGATGCTGAAGTCCAGCGCGAAGTTGGGAACAAACTTCCCGTCCATGATGTCGATATGCAGGAAGTCGATCTTAGCGGCAGTTAGCTGGGCGATGTCAGACTCAAGATTCCTGAAGTTAGCGCACGCCAATGACGCTTCGAGTTTGACGGATCTTTCCATGTTGGCGACCTCCTAAGCTGTTCTCGCTGCCGCCGGGCCAACTCGCGGCCAGCCCGACTTGATTCACGGTTTCATAGTGCTGGTCACAGCGCCAGTGGCACGGTCAGAGCCGAATCATCGAGGCTGGACTACGATTTGCACAGCGGAAACGCGGCGATCCGCAGTTTCGCTGCGGCATACGGGATAAGAGTAATGGTTTCCTCCGGTTGATCGGTCTTCGCAGGGCTCTCGGGCACTGGATTGGCGACTCCATCCTCCGCGCGCCACGCGTCGAGTTTTCGCGCCTTCAAATGGAGTCGAACAGGTGTCTCGCGGGCTGCGAAAGGGTTTGCCCCGACTGGTGCTTCAGTCACGGTAATGCTCTTTGCGGGCGTACCGGTATCCACGTTCAGCGCATAGTTCCACTGCGTGGACGGAAATACCTGCCAATCGGCAGTCATGCCACGGTCGCGCAGCTTCACCCAGCTTTCGCCGATGCCGTAGGAGAACACAAGCGGTCCGCGCTCGACGGCAACCGAGTTGTGGAACCAGCGGGAAATACGCGGAGTCATGGGAAGCGCGATCTCGACACGATCCCCCGTACGCCACATACGCTCAATCTGGGTAAAAGAACCGGGAGCGGGTGCGGGCTGTAACTGCCCATTGACACGAATCATTGCGCCTGCGGCCCAGCCCGGAATGCGCAGTTGCAGCGGAAAACTCAACGGCGCAGCTGGATTGATGGTCAACTGGATAATGCCGCGAAAGGGATAGTCGGTTTCTTCGACCACGTGGAGCGGCATTCCGCGCAGGATGGTACGCACTTCGCAAGGCGCATAAACCGCTGCTACGAGGCCATCGTGGGCATCCGTTTCCTGCTCTCCTGAAAGCATGAACAGGCTGTTGGCAAACTTAGGCCACCCCTGGTGAAAGTTGGCTGTACAGCAGCCAAAGTTAGGCTCCAGGCCATATAGATTCGACTCCGGCCCATCGGTGGTCCAAGGTTTGCGGTGCAGGCTGCACTCCACCTGGTTCGGCTCCTGATTGTACTGGTGCGCCCACATATCGTCAGTGAATGTTCCCGGCAACGCGTTGAACGCAAGCCGCTCCAGACGGTCGCCGAGCGAAGCCTCTCCCACGATTGCGAGCGCCTGCTCGAGTGAATACATGTATTCGACAACGGTGCAGAGTTCCGAACCCTGCGACGGATCAGGACCCGCCAGATGCTCGTCACAGGAAAACATGCCATTTGGCAAACCGTGATATCTGTCCAATTCTGAAATCATCTTAAGTACGGCGGAGCGGTCCGCGCCTGATGCCGAAACCAGTGACCACATGGGGCCGGTCTTGATCGCCTGCCCATTGTTGACGCCATGGGTGGCCAGCCCCAGGTCTTTGAGCCCACCGCCTTCTTCCAGCTTGATATATTCAGGCGTGATTCGTTGGGTGTACTGGAAGTTCGCGAATTGTGCCATCCAGTCGTAGCCCTGCTTGCGCAAGAGGCGAGCCAGATCGATCAGATACGCGGAGCCTGTGCGGTTGTAGAGCCAGATCACACTAAGAAGTTCATCCTGCCAGCGGAATTTTCCCCAGTCGCGCAGCGGGCGCGTAGGCAGTTGGCTAAGCTGATAGCGAAAGTATCTGTCTATCACTGGAATCACGCGGGCGTCGCCGGTATATTCCTGATACTGTGTGAGGGCCTTGAGCATCACGATGCGCGGCCACCAGTCGTCATTGGACGCGGGTCCGATCATTCCGCTCGGCGCCTGGTGATCAAGCGTCCAATCGATGAACCGTTGCGCCTTGGTCTTGAGGCGAGCATCATTCAGCAGCCAGGCAAGCGGTACGAGGCCGTCAAGAAAGTAAGGACCGCGCTCCCACGATTCACCTTTGCCGCCTAACCAGCCGCTATCAGGTCCAACATCCGCCCAGGTTTCATCCAAATTCCCGCTCAGCCCGTTGGCCTGAATATGAAGCTGCGCCTGCAACCAGCCTCGCGGGCGAACGCTACCTAGCGGGAGAAGATAGAATGCGCTGGGAGCAAGAGGCGCGCGATTTCGCGTAACAGGTGTGGCCACGGCGGAGGTTCCTTCAGAAGCTGCAACCGGAGCGCCACCCGCAAGAAGCTGGCGGACGAAGGGAATCGAAGATGCCACTCCGAGCAGTCCGGCACCGTTCAGAAATTGGCGGCGGGTAGGAAACACCGGTGGTAAGGACGGCACTTGATACTCCTGAGCCAAGTCTGCAGTTATCCTCTCGCAAAGAACTGCTGTGCGCGCCAAGTTAAACGGCGGTCAGTACTCTTTTTTGAATTATCCCCGGAGTAACTTCCGCCGCTTCACGACTAACTCCAGACGACTAATCTTGCGTCGCGATTGCTGAGGCGGTTCGGGACGACCACTGGCCGCGAGTAAAATCCGGGAATTGGACCGGCGCACTTCCCTGGCTGACGGAGAGTTCGCTGAGCGGAGCTACAGAAGCCCAGGACGCCGCGTCGTACACGTCCATGTCGGGCGGCAAACCTTCGCGCACGCACTGCAGCAGGCGGTAGAGCATAATGTAATCCATTCCACCGTGTCCTCCATTCTGCCGCGCTGCCTCTCCTTCGCGCTTCCAGAGCGGGTGCTCATACTCCTTCCACTTCTCGATCCCTTCCCAGGACTCATCCTTATTCAGTCCGTCGAAATAAATTCTCGGTGGATAGTCTTCGAAGATTCCTTTGGTCCCGGCTATTAAGTTAATTCGATCGTAGGGATGCGGG
This sequence comes from Acidobacteriaceae bacterium, assembly GCA_003165075.1. Taxonomy (GTDB): domain Bacteria; phylum Acidobacteriota; class Terriglobia; order Terriglobales; family Acidobacteriaceae; genus Telmatobacter. Next base: position 24,125 of record PLSM01000149.1, read on the forward strand.
GTGGAGACTGCATGCTTTACTGTAATCGTCAGTCCGCTTGCAGTCTTGATAAGTGTGGTGTTCATGTCGCCGGTTAAGTAGTGCTCTCCGAATCGCGGATCGTCCGGTTTCAGGTGCGCCTTGCGGTATTCCTCCAGTCCGCGATGTGGCGTGCTCATCGATACGAGATGAGCAAAGCGGTCTCCGCGCTGTATGCCCATGTAATTCGCTACTGGTCCGAGACCATGCGTTGGATATAGGTTTCCATCGTGTTTCGTGTGCTCGGTTCTTCTCCAAAGTCCTTCGCCGGCATTGGAGAAGAGTTCCTCTCTAAGATCATGTAAGTAGGCGCCTTCACCATAGAGTAAGTCGCCAAAGAGACCAGCATGGATCATGCGGAGAATTAAAGTTTCATTGTAACCATAGCAGCAGTTCTCCAGCATAATGCAATGCTTGCCCGTTTGTTCCGATGTGTTGACGATATTCCAACACTCTTCAATTGTCGTAACACCCGGAACTTCTATGGCCACGTCCTTGCCTTCCTTCATCGCAACCAGCGCCATAGGAGCGTGCCACGTCCAGGGAGTCGCAACAACTACAAAGTCAATATCAGTGCGCTTGAGCATTCTTTCAAAGTCGTGAGGGCCGTTGGTGAAAAGATCGGGTTGCTTCTGGCCCGCTTTCACCACCGAGGCGCCGGCAGCTTGAGCCTTTGCTGCGACAATGTCGCACAGCGCCACAACCTGAGCATTTGCAGCCAGGAGATCACCGAGAAGAGAAGTACCGCGGCCTCCCGTACCGATAATCGCGATACGTGGATCCCGCTTTTTGAATGCAACTCCAATCATCGAGCGAAGCGGTGCATCCGCCCGGAGGTCTACGCTGCTTAAAGGGCCCGCCGCCAAAGCGGTGATAGCGCCCATTTGCACAAACCTGCGCCTAGTCCACGACCCCACGTGCTGAGGTTCAAACTTCATCTCGATGCTCCTTGCTGCAACGCAACCACGGACAGACCGTCACCGACCACATAGACTTGGCGATTTATGGTTCATTCCCCTGGCTTTGTTGCTTTGCTTGCGACGGCCATTATATAGTGTCGGGAAGCGACCCCACAAGCAATAAGCGCGTTCAGAATACCTCGCGAATGAAGGAGTGAGACCATGTCTAGTCCGCCAGCCGCAACCACCTCCGTCGCGGCACGCAACGTGGCTGTAGATGCGTATAGGGGTTTAGTTATGTTACTTATGCTGGGAGAGGTTCTCCAGTTTTCCGAGGTGGCGCGTTCTTATCCCACAAGTATCTTCTGGAAGATTCTTTCTTTTAATCAATCCCACGTTGAGTGGGTTGGCATGAGCCTTCATGATATGATTCAGCCCTCATTCACTTTCCTCGTGGGGGTCGCTCTTCCCTATTCACTGCGTAGCCGAAAGCTAAAAGGCGAGAGCTTTCAGCGCACAGTCATTCATACGCTATGGCGCAGCTTTCTCCTGGTGGCGCTGGGAATTTTTCTTCGGTCGATCCATAGTCCGATCACTAACTTCACATTTGAAGATACGCTAACTCAGATTGGTCTGGGTTATACCTTCGCATTCCTGCTAACTCAGTGCAAGCCGCGCTGGCAATGGCTGTCTCTGTGTTCCATTCTTTTCGGATACTGGCTGGCGTGGGCGCTTTATCCCGTCTCAGGGCCCGGTTTTGACTACGCCCAAGTAGGTGTTCCGGCAGATTGGCATCAACACCTGCTGACAGGGTTTGCAGCTCACTGGAACAAGAACACAAATCTGGGCCAGGCGTTCGATCTCTGGTTCTTGAATCTCTTTCCGCGCGTCCACCCGTTCCAGTTTAACGATGGTGGTTATCTTACGCTCAGCTTTATTCCTACTCTGGGTACTATGCTGCTTGGAGTCATCGCCGGCGGGTGGTTCCTTCAATCCGCGCCAAGAATCCCCATCAGGCGCTTTCTGATTGCTGCATTAGTGCTACTATGTGCCGGCCTATTGTTTCACATTGCCGGGATATGTCCGATTGTGAAGCGTGTCTGGACTCCGTCCTGGACTCTATTCAGCGGCGGTGTGTGTTTCCTGTTCTTGTCGGCTTTCGCATGGATTCTCGATGTCAAGGGGCACCGGCGCATTGCATTTCCATTGGTAGTTGTTGGCATGAATTCGATTGCTGCTTATGTTTTGCCGGACTTATTTGAAGACTTTATTCGGAACAGTTTTCGGATCAATCTGGGCGCATCATTCCTGAACATATTCGGTGGGTCCCTTGAACCCTTGTTCCTGGGGGTGCTGACGCTCGCTACTTACTGGCTGGTTCTCTTTTGGATGTACCGCAGGAAGCTCTTTTTGCGCATTTGAGGTTATCACTTTCTCTGGTTACTTCACGGCGCCACTGCTACTCTGCGCCGGCCAACCGTTGGACACCACGACTTGCCGTAGTTGGCTGACGCCTTCAGTTAAAGTTGACTCTCTGCCATTCGTTTTTTTACTTTGGGTCGCTTTGTCCATTCTGCGCGGTCGATAACTTCAAAATCACATCGCGATGCGAAATCGTGGGATGGTCACGATCGTCTGCGGGCGAAGCAACTGCCTGCAGGCTGTACTTTCCCGGCAGTTCCGGAGTCTTCAAAGTTACCGTATACGACTCCGCCCCTAACGGCGCCAAAGAGAACGCAACATTCTCCGCCGCAGCAGTCTTTCCGTCCTCGCTGGTAAAAGATAGCCGCAACGTCCCCGCCCGTGACCGGTCCTCATCATTCACCATGGCGATCGTGAATTCCTGCGGTTCGCCCGTATTCAAAGTCGGGTGCCAGAAACTCAGATAAACGCCCAATGGATTGAATGCCTGCTCCATGGCTTTAGCAAAATCCGGCTGCAACTCGAGCTTTTGTAAATCTCGGAAATGGTCCGATGTGAATGCCTTGGGATCGCTGGCAGTCAAATAGACAAAGTGCAACACTCCTGCATAGCGCCGGTACGCCCGCCAGAACTCCGTCTCGCCGCCCAGCAAATATGCCTGCATTGCCAAGCGGTTCTCCGTGGTGTCCTTATCGCCCAACAGCCGGGGATAGAGCTTTTGCGTAAGCAGCGTCGGGGTCCCATCGCGGTTAAGCCACAGCCAGCCATATTCATTCAGAATCATGGCGTGTGCAGTCCGATTCACGGCCGAGGTAGGCCCTATCATCGACTCAAGGTCGGTTATCTTGAACGAAGGCTCCCCGGTGTCTCCTGGCTTGTCTTCCATCGCCATGCTGTAGAACAAATATTGGTGATCTTCGACCGGGTCGTCGGGCCCAGCGGGCGAATTGTAGCTGTTCTCCCAGGGCCGATTGGAAAGATCCAAAGTGCGCACCGCGGGAATGATGGTGCTGGAGAACTGAGGCAGCCACGACTCGTTTGTTGCATCCCAGATAGCCACACTCGGATGATTCCAGTTATCCCTTATCCACTCCTTGTACTCGCCGATCATCTCGTTGGTGTCGTACCTGTCGCGGTAGCCGCCGCGCCAGCTTGGATGTCCGGTCCACACCATATACTCGTTCTGGATCAGCAGCCCATTCTCGTCTGCGATTTCCAGCCACCGGTCCGGCACTGGACCAATACAAAATCGGAATGCATTCCAGTGCATCTGCTTGGGAATCTCCACCAGCAGCCGATGCAACCATGCTTCATTCCATGGAAGCGTGCCGCTTTCTGGATCCTCGAAGAAGCGATGCAATGTAATATTCGATCCGCGCAAAAAATACGGGCGACCATTCAGATAGGCCCGTTGGGTCACTGTGTCGAAGCGAAACTCGCGCATGCCAAAACGTGACTCTACCTGGTCGCCGGATGTGCTCGTCGACACCTGGTACAAAAATGGATCGTCCGGTGTCCAAAGATGCGCATGGGCAAGCGGTACCGTCTGAGTTATCGTCTTGGTTTGACCTGCCGCAATCTCCACTTCCGCTTCAACTTTGCCTGAACTTGGCGCGCGAGACTTCCGTTCGAATGCCTGTTGCTGCACGTTGGTGCGAATGGCATGATCTGAATAATTGTGCAGTTCCGTCTGCACCATGATGCTGGAGTTCGTAAGCTGCGGTGCGACCTGCACAGCGGAAATCACCGGGTTGTTCATCGTGAGAAGCTTTACGTCGTCATAGATGCCCGGCGTCCAGCGGTTCTTCTCAAAGTCTGTTCCCTGTGACACGTTTTCCGGTAGCACTCCAGGATGTGCGCCAATCCGGATGACAACTTCGTTGGCCGCACCCCAGTGTATCGTCCGTGTCACGTCGAAGTACGCTGCGGTAAAGCACGGATCGTGCTCGCCGATGCGCACTCCGTTCATATAGACCACGGAACCGAATTGCGCTTTATTCACCTTCAGAAGCGCAACGGCGGCCTGGGCAGGCGCATTGAATGTTTTTCGATACCAGAAGTAGTTCCGCTGTTGGTGGGAGATGCCGCGGGCATTGCCAAGCTTCTCGAAGTCGGATTTGGAGTACCTACCCTGATCCACCAGGTTTGAGAGCAATTCGCGACTCTGATATTGGTCCACATCCGGGAACGCCGGGACGGCTGAATGCGTCAACCCCGGCACGGGCGCCGTGTGGCTGTAACCCTTCGGCATCGCATCCGGGCTGACACTATCTTCCACATCCCATTGCCCATTGAGCGAAAGCGTGGTGCGATGAGTTGACTCACCGGCCGCAAATATGCGCGCACCGCGCGCGGAAACAAGTGCAATGGCGCAGACTGCCAACCATGTTGTCAGCTTCTTTGCATTCATGGAACCTACTCCTCAAAGCCACCGCATGAATACAGCAGCGGCTTCGCATCTATCGTGATGGGCCGATGGTAATGCGGCTGTGCAGTGGAAGGTCGTGGGAGGATGTCCCAACGAATATCTCGCACGCGCCCGCAGGAGCAGATCCGTGCGCCGTTTCGCCGAGAGCGAACGGTTCGTCCATGGCCGCTCAGTTGAACTTTGCGCTGCGGTTTTTGACGCATCCGCGCTCGACCTTGCACGCATTCTGCCATAAGCGAATTGCGCATTCGTCAATGCCACCACCAAGAAACATAGCCAAACGGCGCTCAGAACGAGCGAAACAATTCTCCCCAATCGACAAGCCACAGGCTGCATCTGCATTACTGCGCATTTCTCTTTGGCACAACCGGCGGAATTGACCGCAACTCGTCGTCCCGCATCGCGCAGGCGGCGTCATCAACTCCCGGCATATTCATGCATTTGCTTCATTGAAGCGCAAAAGTCGCGGCAGTGTCAATTGCAATCTCCATATTCGAACACGTTTATGATCGTTATTGGAGATTACAGTCATTTTGAGCTTTGGTGCGCAGCCAGTAGCGGGGTCGTCAACTCGCGGATAGACACGGATATTCATCGTCCTGATTGAGGACCCCGCGCGGCTTTAGCTGGGACTTAGGAAAAGCCCAGCACCGGGTGGGGCTTATATGGTTCTTCGAGAGCGGACACTTCCGCGGGCGTCAGTTGCAACGACATTGCTGCCGCGGCGTCCTGGAGATGATGCAGCTTGGTGGCGCCCACAATCGGCGACGTAACTACGGGCTTGCCAAGCAGCCAAGCCAGTGCCAATTGCGCTCGTGGTACGCCGCGCTTTTCGGCAAGTTCACCCAGGCGGTCAACCACGCGCCGATCCGCATCTTCGGTTTGGGAATACATGCTTCTTCCAAACTGATCCGTCTCAAAGCGCTTGGTATGCTCGCTTTGCCACGGGCGAGTGAGCCGGCCGCGTGCCAGCGGGCTCCAGGGAATCACGCCAATGCCTTCTGACTGGCAAAGGCCGAGCATCTCACGCTCCTCCTCCCGGTACAACAGGTTGTAATGATTCTGCATGGAAACGAAGCGGGTCCAGCCGTGCAGGTCGGCAAGATAAAGCGCCTTGGCAAACTGCCATGCATACATGGACGAAGCGCCGATGTAACGCACCTTTCCCGTCTTGACCAAGTCGTGCAAAGCCTCCAAGATCTCTTCAATCGGCGTCTGGTAGTCCCAGCGGTGAATCTGGTAGAGGTCCACATAATCCGTCTGCAAACGGCGCAGGCTCTGATCGAGTTCGAAGAAGATGGCCTTGCGCGAAAGCCCTTGCCCATTGGGCTCGTCGCGCATCACACCATGCACCTTGGTCGCAATGACCACAGATTCGCGGCGCACGTTGGCCTTGAGGAATTTCCCCAGCACCGCTTCGCTGGCGCCGCTGGAATACACATTCGCGGTGTCGAAGAAGTTAATCCCAAGGTCCAGAGCCTGACGCAGAAAGGGCTGGCTCTCTTCTTCGTCAAGAGCCCATGCTTGCCGGCCAGCCTTCAGTTCGCCGGTAGCCGGCGCGCCATAAGTCATGCAACCGAGGCATATGCGCGAGACTTGCAGTCCCGTCTTACCCAGCCGTGTAAACTCCATTACTCCTCCTTATAGAGAGGGCGCCGATCCGAGTCCGTAGGATGTACGGGAATTCGTGTTTGCTCTCACAAATGAGCATAGCGCGGCTCCCTAAGCGACGGTCACTTCTGCGACGTTGCCCGCGTCAAGACGGAGGTTGCTTTTTCCCACGGCCCTGCGTACCATTACCTCATGCAAGGAAGATCCTGTTGTCGCTTCTGTACGCCGCTTCGCGCGCACAGGTGACCTGGGTCTGAGAGCTAGAACGTACTCCGAGGTTTCTAGATGCCCGCGATGCAGCCATAGCTGCCGCGGGCATTCTATTTCCCGGCAAAGAGGAACTATGAGTGAAGCTGTACCAGTGAAAGAGACCAAGGCTCAGCGGGCTGAACGTCTGAAGCGCGAAAAGAACCCATGGCAAGCCTTCGACGAAGTGCGCGCCTTTGCTCGCGAGGGCCGCTCCAGCGTGCTGCCGGAGTGGGCGTCCACCTACTTCAAGTGGTGGGGCATCTACACCCAGGGTGACGGCGCGGGGGTTACGGGCGGCAAGGGCGGCGAGGGTCTGACGACCGAATACTTCATGATGCGTATCGGCATGCCCAACGGCATCGTCTCGTCAAGCCAACTGCGTGCAATCGGCGGGATTTCGCGCAAATACGCCCGCAACCTGGCCGATATCACCGTTCGCCAGAATATCCAGCTTCACTGGCTCACCATCGAGTCGCTGCCCGAGGTAGTCGACGCGCTGAGCACGATAGGCCTCTCGCCCAAGGGCGCCTGCGGGGACGTGGTCCGCAACGTGACCGGTTGTCCGCTGGCCGGGGTGGCGGCAGACGAGCTCATCGACTCGTCTGCGCTGGCCACCGAAATCTCACACCTGCTGCAGGCAAATTCCGACTACTACAACTTGCCGCGCAAGTTCAAAATTTCCGTCACCGGCTGTCCTTCCTGGTGCACTTACCCTGAGATCAACGACATCGGCCTCACACCGGTAAAGCACAACGGCGAAGTGGGATACTCGCTGCGTGTCGGCGGAGGGCTCTCCAACGAACCCCATCTCGCCGTCCGCCTGAATGCCTTTATCCTTCCGCACCAGGCCGTTCCCGTGGCGCGCGCGGTGACCGAGATTTTCCGCGACCAGCAAGGTCTGCGCCAAAGCCGGGACAGCGCACGCCTGAAGTATCTATTTATGAAGGAAGGCTGGACCGCCGAGAGCTTCCTTACCGAACTCCAGTCGCGGCTTGATTTCGCGCTGCTTCCCGGGGTACCCGAGCAAGTGCCCGATGACTCCCTTCGCGACCACGTTGGCGTTCATCCGCAGCGCCAGCAGGGCTTGAGCTACGTTGGCGCCTCGGTGCTGAATGGCCGGCTCAGCGGAGAACAGCTGCAAGCCGCTGCCGATCTGGCCGATCGCTTTGGCAGCGGAGCGCTCCGCGCCACAGTTTCGCAGAATCTCCTTTTCATCGACATCCCCAATGAGAAGACTGCGGAACTTGCCCGCGAACTGGGGCAGATCGGCCTGCATGTCGAGGGCTCCCCGTTCTGGCGCGGCGCCATCGCCTGCACCGGCACCGAGTTCTGCAAGCTGGCCATTACCGAGACCAAGGGCTTTACGCGCTGGCTGGTCGACGAACTCGAAGAGCGTTTGCCCCAATTCGACCAGGATCTGAAGCTCCACGTAACCGGCTGCCCCAACAGCTGCGGCCAGCACTGGATCGCCGACATTGGCCTGGAAGGCAAGAAAATCAAACACGAGGGCAAATTGGCAGACGCCTACTACTTCTGCCTCGGCGGCTCCGTGGGCCGGTACGCGGCCATTGCAGAGCCGGCCGGATATCGTTGCCTCGCAACGCAGGTGCCCGAAGCCATTGAGCGCCTGCTTCGCGAATACCTGGCCAGCCGCCAGCCCTCGGAAAACCTCCGCGCCTGGTTTAGCCGCCATACCAATAACGAACTTCGCGCCCATCTCGCCGGGGAAGTTCTAGCCCCGGTCGAGCGCGATCTGCCCACGGGCCGCGTGCCGCACGCCGTGGCTGATTAAGGACTAAACCATGAGCCTTCTGCCTATCTTCCTCAAGCTCGATGGACGCCCCGGCCTGCTGGTTGGCGCAGGCTCTGTGGCACTGGACAAGCTCGGCAGCCTACTCAAAACCGGACTGCGCCTTCGCGTCGTTGCGCCAGAGGCGAAGGCGGAGGTCCGCCGATTGGCAGCGGAGGAAAGGCTCGAATGGGTACAGCGGCCGTTCCAACTCTCCGACCTCGACGGCAATTACCTGGTCATTGCCGCCACCAACTCCGCCGCCGTCAACTCCGCTGTGTATCAGGGCGCGGTCGAGCGCGGCATCCTGTGCAACAGCGTGGACGACATTCCCAATTGCGATTTCTTCTTCGGTTCGGTGGTTAGCCGCGGCGAGCTTCAAATCGCCATATCCACAGCCGGCGAGAGCCCTGCCGTCGCACAGCGCCTACGCCGGGAAATCGACGAGCAGTTGCCCGAGGATCTGGGTCCGTGGCTTGAGAATCTTGGCCGGCTCCGCCGCGAAGTTCTTGCCGCGCACCCCCGCACCGAGGCACGCAGATTGTTGCTCCATCAACTGGCGCAACGCCCGGTCTGCGAATCCGCTTCCTGCCCTTCGCGCCAGATTGCTCTCGCTCCGATCGACAAGCAGAATGCGAACTCGCGAGGGAAGGTACACCTGGTCGGAGCTGGTCCCGGCGATCCGGACCTGCTCACCGTCAAGGCACTGCGCCTCATCCAGAGCGCCGATGTCCTTCTCCACGACGATCTTGTCCCGAATGCAATTCTCGACCTGGCCCGGTCCGGTTGTGAAGTCGTGAACGTAGGTAAGCGCTGCGGCGTCAAGAACGTTACGCAGGAAGAGATCAACGCGCTGATGGCCGAACACGCCCGCGCGCATCGTCGCGTGGTCCGGCTCAAGAGCGGCGACCCGCTCATCTTTGGCCGCGCGGCCGAGGAGATCGCGGCTCTCACCGAGGCCGGCATTCCCTTTGAAGTCGTACCTGGCATCACCGCTGCCATCGCCGCCGCTGCCGCCATTCCCTGCTCTCTCACTGATCGCAAGACGGCGTCGAAGGTCATTTTCTCGACCGGCCACCACGCGCTGTCGCACAATCAATCGCCACTGCCGCATCGGGAGGACTCGACGCGCGTCGTCTACATGCCGGGACGGGATCTGCGCCTGCTGGCGCTTGAGTGGTTGCAGGAAGGCCTCCCGCCCGATTTCCCCTGCGCCATCGTCTCCCGCGCCGCCCAGCCAGGCCAGCAGGTCCACCGCACCACGCTCGGCGCCCTCGGCGATGCTGCACCGGCCCACGCGCCCAGCCTGCTGATCGCCGGATGGGCTGTTCGGGAGCCGGCCGCTGTCATGTGTCCGGAAGAAGAGAGCGTCGCCGTCTCAGCCTGAAGTTCAAGACCAAACCATGGAGGCCAAAAATGCCTGAAACCATCGCCACTAATCCCCGCCGCGGCCTTTCGCTCGATGTATATGCCGTCGCACTTGCGCTTGCCCTCGCGCTGCTTGTTCGCCTCAATCTCATTCCTTCAATCAAGTGGTAAACCCGGATGCAGCCGGCCGGAACACCTTCCCCAAAATGCCGGTACCTGCACCTGCAAGGAGATCAACATGGCCACCGCCGCTTCATCGACTCGCCCGCTCGGCCTTGACCAACCAATTCAACTTGGCCGCCGCATCGTCGTGCTGATTCCAGGCCTGCTGCTGCTGGCTGCCGTAGGCTGCGCGGGAAAGTTTATTGAGCAATCCATCGCCGGCTACACCAAAGCCCACCACCTGACCTTCCCCAACATTGAATATGTCCTCTGGGCCATCGTCATTGGCCTCGTCATTGCAAACACCGTCGGCATCCCGCGCATGTTTCAGGCCGGCGTGGCCACCTACGAATTCTGGCTAAAGGCCGGAATCGTGCTCCTCGGTTCCCGCTTCCTGCTCGGCGACATTCTCCACCTCGGCGGTATCTCGCTGGCGCTGGTCGCCGTGGCGCTCACCCTTTCGCTCACATTCATGCATCTGCTGGGCCGCACCTTCAAACTCAAGCCCAAGCTCACTTCTCTGCTCGCCGTCGGCTCTTCCATCTGCGGAGTCTCGGCCATCATTGCCGCCCAACCGGCCATCGACGCCGACGATGAAGACGCCTCCTATGCAATTGCCGCCATCCTCGCCCTGGGCGCAATCTCGTTGTTCACCTTTCCGCTCATCGGTCATTCGTTGCATCTGAGCGACAAGGCCTATGGCCTGTGGGCCGGCCTCGCGGTGGACAATACCGCAGAAGCCACCGCCGCGGGCGCTCTCTACTCCGACGCCGCAGGCAAGGTGGCCGTTCTGGCCAAGACCACGCGGAACGCCCTTATCGGCTTCGTGGTACTGGCCTACGCCATTTATTGGGCGTCGCGCGGGCAGGCCCACGCAGTAGGTAACAAGGCCGCATTCCTGTGGCGCAAGTTCCCAAAGTTCGTACTTGGATTTCTCTTCATCTCGATCCTTGCAACTCTGGGCTTCTTCGCCAAGCCTCAACTCACGAGCCTGGCAAACCTCTCCCGCTGGGCATTCCTGTTGACCTTCGCTGGAGTAGGTCTCCGCACTAACCTACGCGAACTCGGCAAACAAGGTTGGAGACCTTTCGCGGTGGGAGCCATCGGAGAGGTCTTCATCGCTCTCGTCACCCTCGGCCTTGTCTACGGAGCGGACCACTTCCTCCACCTCTAAGCCGCAGACGGCAAAGACAACGCCTGAGCCCTATGCGTGCGGCTCAGGCGTTTCTCGCTGCACCGCGTCAAACACCGCTAATCCCATCGGCTTCTCCACTCATCTCATGACCGCGTTGTGATACGCAGCCGATGAGTGCCTGCCCATGCGCACCTCTGTGCGCGTCCAGCCTTTATACTGAGGTGTTTGCAACTAACTGGCGTGCGGGTCGGAAAACGGCCCGTCGAAGGCGGCTCAGGCGCCCTCATCGGCGTCTCTTTGTCGCTGCAATGGAAGGAGCGGGGCTTGATTCAAGCGGAGATCGGCATTATCGGCGGCAGCGGACTGTACTCCATGCCCGGATTCACCAACGTGCGTGAGGAGCGCGTGGAGACGCCCTTTGGCCCGCCTTCCGACGCCTTTGTACTGGGCGAACTGGAGGGGCGCAAAGTAGCTTTTCTGGCGCGGCATGGGCGCGGACACCGAATCCTGCCCTCGGAGCTGAACTTCCGCGCCAACATCTACGCATTCAAGAAACTTGGCGTGGAGCGCATACTTTCTGTCTCGGCCGTCGGCTCGCTCAAAGAAGAGCACAAACCTACCGATTTCGTGGTCCCCGACCAGTTCATCGATCGCACCTTCCACCGCATCTCCACCTTTTTTGGCGATGGGATTGTGGGCCACGTAGCCTTTGGCGACCCGGTTTGCGCCACCGTGGCCAGCACCGCAGCCCAGGCTTGCGCCACAGTGGGAGTGGTGGGCAAGCTGGGCGGCACCTATGTTTGCATGGAAGGCCCGCAGTTTTCTACCAAGGCGGAGTCGAACCTCTACCGCAGTTGGGGCGCGGACGTGATCGGCATGACCAATCTGCAAGAGGCCAAGCTGGCCCGCGAAGCTGAAATCTGCTACGGCACAGTGGCCATGGTCACCGACTACGATTGCTGGCGCGAAGGCCATGACGCGGTCACCATCGAAGAGATTGTGGCCGTTCTGCATCAGAACGCAGAGAACGCCGCCAAAGTGGTGAAGGCTGCGGTGGCAGCTATGCCGGTGGAGCGAGCCTGCGCCTGCGCCTCAGCGGCCCGCTTTGCGGTACTCACCCAACCCGATGCAATTCCCGCGGCAACAAAAGAACGGCTCAATCTGCTGTTTGGAAAGTATCTTGGCTGGTAACAAGAGCGCTGGTGAGTTAGTTGATCCGATTTGGAAAGGAAGATGCATGGCAATTACCGTAGTGGGCAGCGTTGCCTTCGATTCGATTGAGACACCGGCGGGCCGGCGAGAGCGTTGCCTGGGCGGCGCAGCTACGTATTTTTCCCTGGCGGCCAGCTATTTTACCGATGTCCGCGTCATCGCCGTGGTCGGCGAAGATTTTGGCGCCGATGAAGAGGCCGTCTTCCAAGCTCGCGGCATCGACACGCGCGGCATCGAGCGGGCCGCCGGCAAGAGCTTCTTTTGGGAGGGATCGTATCTCGACAATCTCAACGAGGCCAAGACCCACGCTACCGAGCTAAACGTCTTTGGATCCTTTGCACCCAAGATTCCCGAGGCCTACGGCGACTCGCAGTTCCTGTTCCTGGCCAACATCGATCCGGTGCTGCAGCGCCGCGTGCGCGAAGCCATGCCCCAGGCACGCCTGGTGGCCGGCGACACCATGAACTACTGGATCAAGGATCATCGCGCGGCGCTGTTGGAGGTTTTGAAGGGACTCGACATTTTGCTCATCAACGACACGGAGGCCCGCATGCTGGCGGGCAACAACAACCTCTTGCAGGCTGCTCACGCGGTGCTGACAATGGGGCCGCGCATGCTGGTGGTGAAGCACGGCGAGTATGGAGCGACCTTATTCCACGGCTCTGCCGCAAACGTTAAGAGTGGGGAGCGCACATTCAGAGCCCCGGCGCTGCCGCTGGAAGAAGTCGTAGACCCCACCGGCGCGGGCGATAGCTTTGCCGGCGGCTTCTTTGGCTATCTGGCCTCGCAGGCTGAGCTCACGCCGGGAGCTTTTCGCCGCGCCATGTTCTACGGCAGTGTCATGGGCTCGTTCGCCGTGCAGCGGTTCGGCACGGAGCGCTTGCAGCAATTGTCGCGCGACGAGATCGATCACCGGTTTACCCTTTTCCGCGAGTTGACCCACCTTGACTGAATCGCCCGTTCGCCGCGCCGAGTGGCTGGCTGTGCTGGCCTGTTGCACGGCAGCTTCGCTCGCGGCGGTCGAGTGGAGCTGGCGCAATAGCGCCATGCTCAACTATGGCGATGCGGTAGCCCACCTGCATATTGCGCGACGCGTTCTTGATTCCCACCGGCCCGGACTCGCGCAATTAGGTTCGGTGTGGCTGCCGCTGCCGCACCTCTTTCTGTTGCCCTTTGTCGCTGTGTATCGCTGGTGGGCCAACGGCATTGCGGGCATGATCCCCTCGGCCCTTGCCTATCTTGCCGGCTGTGCCGGGGTCTACCGGTTGGCACGGCGCTGGCTTCCTCCGCTCGCAGCCGCCCTCACGCTGGCCTTCTTCGCCACCAATCCCAATCTGCTCTATCTGCAGACCACCGCCATGACTGAGCCGCTGTTTTTGTGCGAGCTGATCTGGACCGTGGTTTGGCTGGTCGAATGGCGAGCCAGCCTGGAAGTCTCTCCGCGCCATGCCTCTCGCCTGCTGTGGTGCATCGCGGCTTCCCTGGTAGCCGCAATTTTTACGCGTTATGACGGCTGGATTTTGGCCTTGTTGGCCTGGGTGTGCGTGGGCCTGGTGTTGCTTCGCCGAGGCGAATTGCGTTCCCGCGCATTCTGGCTGGCAGGCGCCGTGGTCGTCGCCGCTCCTGTTGCCTGGTTCGTCTACAACGCTTCGGTCTTCGGCGACTGGCTCGAATTCGCACGGGGGCCTTATTCCGCCAAGGCTATCGAGTTGCGCACTGCCGCGCCCGGCTGGCCTCCGCACCCAGGCTGGCACAACCCCTGGGTTTCGATGCAGCTCTTCACCAAGGCCGCGGAGATGGACGCAGCCGCAGTTGCATGGGGCAACGTGGTGCTGACGATCAGTCTTCTCGGCACAGCCTGGGCCTGGATCACTGCGCGCCGCCGCGAATTCCTGTGGGCGCTGCTTCTGTGGCTGCCGATCCCCTTCTATGCATATTCGGTGGCTTACAACTCGGTGCCCATCTTTCTTCCGGTCTGGTGGCCTCACTCCTGGTACAACACCCGCTATGGAATCGAGCTCTTGCCGGCCCTCGCGCTGGGATTGGGCTTTGCCGCGCAATTCGCATTGGCCGCAGTGGGTGAGTTCAAGCCACGGTGGAAGGGCTATGCAGCAGGCCTGTTGTTTGCGTGGGTTGCCCTGAACGCCTGGCAAGTAGTGCGCGAGCGGCCGCTGATTTACATCGAGGGCACAAAGAACATTGACGCCCGTCGGCCCTTCGAAATCCAGATTCCCCCCGTCCTGCGTGCCCTGCTCGCCACGCGCCCCGGCGGCGTGATCCTGATGGATACATCCACTTACCCGCAACTTGTCGCGCTTACCGGAATCCCCCTGCGCCAGACCATCAACGAGAGCGACAAGGAACTCTATCGCGCCGCGCTGGCGGAGCCTGCACAACACGCGGCCATTGTGCTTGCTTTCGACGGCGACGCGATCGACGACGCCGTAAAGGCGCACCCCACTGGACTCACGGCTGCCGGCCGTTTCATAGCCCCTGGCCAGGCTCCGGGCACGGTTTACGTCTCCGATACCCGAGCCCTCAACAAAGGACAGTAGCGGTGTTAGCATCGGGCAAGGTATCTGCATGAGCACAGCCCTCGCACAGTTCGCGCAGCCCTTCGACTTCAGTTGGCTGCAACAGGTGGTCGTGGTGGACGGCGCAATTAGCCGCCTGCTGATAGCATGCCTGCTGGGCAGTCTCGTCGGGCTGGAACGCGAGGCCAAGCGGAAGGCCGCAGGCGTACGCACAAATCTGCTGATCTGCATGGGCAGCGCGTTCTTCACGCTGCTTTCGGCGGTGCTGGCCGGCGACGCCAATCCCGATAAGGGCCGCGTGGCCTCCAACATCGTGCAGGGAATCGGCTTTCTGGGCGCGGGCCTCATCCTCCACAACCGCAGCCGCATCAGCGGCCTTACCAGCGCCGCCAGCGTCTTCGTGGTGGCCTCTATCGGCATGGCCTGCGGTGCAGGACTTTTTGCAGCGGCTGCGGTCGCCGCGGTCATTGTCATTCTCGCTCTCGAGTTGGTTGGCTTCTTAGAGCAGCGCGCAAGCATCAAAATCTATCCGCTGATCTACGAGGCCCGCGGCCGTGACGAGGCGGCCATGCTGCAGTCGATTCTGGACGCGATGGACAAGGCGGGCGAGCGGCTTGCGACCGTGGATCGCGACGCCATCGGCGAACTGCAACGCGTCAGTTTTACGCTCACCGCCACCAAAAAGCAGCACGAGCGGCTGCACTCGCAACTTGGCGCCGAACCCGCCATCAGCGCGCTGTTCACATTCCGCGATCCGGAGGAAGATTGATTCCCTTCACCAAGGCCCACGCCTGCGGCAACGACTTTCTCATCGTCACCGAGGACGCCGCGGCGGGCCACGACCGGGCAAGCCTGACGCGCCGCCTGTGCGCGCGCAACACCGGCATTGGCGCCGATGGCATTGAGTTTTTCGCATGGACCGGCCCCGTTTCGGGCCGCCTTCGCCTGCACAATGCCGACGGCTCCATTGCCGAGATCAGTGGTAACGGCACCCGCTGCGTCGCCGCGTGGATGGCCGCTTCGCTCGCTTCCAAGCCCGGCGACGAATTGCGCATTGAAACCGATGCCGGGCTGCGCGTGTGCCATGTAAACGCGGTGAGCACCAGCAGCGGCTACTCCATTGAAGTCACCACGGGAATGGGTGTTCCGACTATCATGCCGCGGACCGTGCGGCTCGCAGACGGTCTGGAAATCGCAGGCGCAGAGGTCTCCACCGGCAACCCGCACTTCGTTATCGTGGCCGACAATGCGGAGTTCCGCGTGGCCGGCCGGTCATGGCACGACCTCGGCGCCCAGATCTGTGTCCATCCCGATTTTCCTCACCAGACCAACGTCGAGTTCGTGCGCATCCTCGGCCAGCAGGAGATTGAGATTCGCATCTTCGAACGCGGCGTCGGTCCTACCACTTCTTCCGGCACCGGCAGTTCCGCCTCGGCCACAGGCGCAATTTCATTGGGGTTGGCCGGGTCGCCCTTGCGTGTGGTGGCTCCCGGTGGCGCGCAGACCGTTATTTGGAACGGCCCTGGCACCGAACTGTACCTTACCGGTCCAGCTTCCCTGATTGCACGCGGCGAGGCGTGGTGACGATGAACGCTCCGTCCGCGTCCAGGCCGTTTTTGCCACTCGCCCCCATCCACAAGGGTGAGGGCATCAGCGTAATCTCGCCCGCTTCATTCGCCAGCCCCGAGCGCGTGAATCGCGGCCTCGACCGGTTGCGCGCATTAGGTTACGCACCCCGGCCTGGCACTCACACCCAGACGCGCGGGCCACTCTTCTTTGCCGGAACGCCCGCCGAGCGCCTTGTCGATCTGCACACGGCATTCGCCGACCCCGACACCGGTATCGTGGCCTGTGTGCGCGGCGGTTATGGGTCCAACTATCTTCTCCCTGGCCTTGATATCGGACTCATCCGTAATCATCCCAAACCCTTCTTCGCCTACAGCGACATGACCGGCATTCAACTGCGTCTGCTCGACCAACTCGGCCTGCCCGCATTTCACGGCCCCATGGTCGCCGCGGATTTCTCGCTCGAAGACGGCGTCCACCTGGCTAGCTTTCAATCGGCGCTGGCCGGCCAGCCCTATTGTGTAGGCGCATCCGAGGGCCTGCGCTCCTTGAAGCCCGGCACTGCACACGGCACTCTCTATGGCGGCTGCCTCAGCATATTGGTTTCTCTGCTCGGCACGCCCTGGGAACCGTCCACAGAGAACAAGCTCCTCTTCCTTGAAGACATCGGCGCCAAACCCTACCAGGTTGACCGCATGTTGTGGCAGTTGCGCGAGGCGGGCAAGTTTGAAGGCCTGCGCGGCCTCGTCTTTGGTGAAATGGTCGATTGCGCGTCGCCGGGCGCAGCGCCCGAGTTACTCGAACAAGCCATCCTGAGCGCCTTTCACGATTTCGACGGCCCCATCGCCATCGGCCTGCGCAGCGGTCATGTTTCGCACCAGAATGTAACCCTGACCTTCGGCTATGAGGCCCAGTTGACTGTTGCCGCGGACGCCGTGCTCCAGTTGAGAGGTAAACCATGCTAGGCAGACTGCTCAGAAACGTGAGCATGTGTCAGAGACGGAGGCGGCGGTGACACCATGAATCCACTGTCCCGGCACATTCATTTAAGCGGCATCTGCGGCACCGCCATGGCGTCCCTGGCCGGACTGTTACAGTTGCAAGGCCACCGTATTACAGGTTCGGACAAAGCGGCCTATCCGCCCATGAGCGAAATCCTTCGCGATCTTGGCATTCCTGTGCTTGAGCCGTACGCCGAAGCCAATCTCGATCCCGCCCCTGACCTGGTCGTCATCGGCAATGCGCTTTCGCGTGGCAATCCTGAAGTGGAGCGCGTTCTCGACAACCGAATTCCCTTCACATCCATGGCCGCGCTGCTGCGCGAGGAGTTCCTCACGGGCCGCGAGCCGCTCGTCATTGCAGGCACTCACGGCAAAACCACCACCACCAGCATGCTGGCATGGATCTACCAGGTTGCCGCGCGCGAAGACCCGGCCCTGGAGCCCTCGTTTCTGATCGGCGGCGTGGCGGAAAACTTTGGCACCAGCTTTCAGCTGCGGCCCACGCGCACATTCATCGTGGAGGGCGACGAGTACGACACGGCGTTCTTTGACAAGGGCCCCAAATTCCTGCACTACTTTCCCGACGCCCTGATTCTCACCCACGTGGAGTTCGATCACGCCGACATCTACGCGGACCTGGATGCAGTAAAGACGGCCTTCAAACGACTGGTGAACCTGGTGCCGCGGCGGGGGGTGATTGTCGCCTACGATGGCAGCACCAATGTGACCGAGTGCATCAGTCATGCGTTTTGCCGCGTCGAGCGCTATGGCCTGACTGCCGAGGCGGATTGGCAAATCCGCAACCTTCGCCATGAAAGCGGCCTTACTCGCTGGGAAGTGTGGCACGGCGGCGCGCTTTGGGCTGAATTGGAGATGCGCCTGGCCGGCGAGCACAACGCGCTCAACGCCACTGCCGCGGCTGCCCTCGCCGCCGGTCGGGGCGTCGGAACACAAGTCATCCAGTCAGCCCTGGCCAGCTTCAGGAGTGTTAAACGCCGTCTCGATGTGTGCGCGGAGGTGGGGGGAATCACGATCATCGACGACTTCGCCCACCACCCCACCGCCATTCGTGAAACCTTGCGCGCGCTGCGCTCGGTGTATCCGCAGGCGCGGCTATGGGCCGTGCTGGAGCCGCGCTCCAACACCCTGCGCCGCAAGGTGCTTGCATCCGATCTTGTCCAGAGCCTGCGCTTTGCCGACCGCGTTATCCTGGCCGGCGTCTACCAGCAGCAACGCATTCCCGAAGACCAACGCCTGCACCCCGAAGATGTGGTGCGCGCACTGAATGCAGCCGGTACCCCTGCCGAATTGCACGCCGACGTGGATGCCATCATCGATCACATCGTTCCTCAGCTTCAATCCGGCGACGTGGTCGCGCTGCTTTCCAATGGCGGCTTCGACGGCATTTATGAGAAACTTCCGGCGCGGCTAAAGGAACTTCAAACCTGATTGCTCAGAAAGTCTTATGCTCTCATCTCTCGTTTTCGTGACCACGATGGTCATCCTCGGTGTTCCTTCGGCAATACTGTTTATTCCCTGGACCTGGCTCACGGGCAATGTACTGCCGCTCTACAACGCCACGCAATTCATGGTGCGAACCGGATATTTATTGGCCGGAATCCGGGTAGTGACAGAAGGTCGCGACCATGTTCCGGCAAACACGGCCTGCATCTTCATGGCCAACCACGTTTCCAATCTCGATCCACCGGCGCTGATCCCGCGTATTCCCGGGCGCACCTCCGCCTTTATGAAACGCTCGCTGATGAAGATTCCAGTCCTGGGTACCGGCTTCCGGCTGGGGGAGTTTATCGCCGTCGACCGCACGGGCAACAAGGAAAGCGCACAGCAAAGCATCGCCGAGGCCGGGCGCCTGCTGGGAAAAGGTATTCACATTACGACCTTCGTTGAAGGCACGCGTTCCAAGGATGGCCGCCTGCTGCCATTCAAGAAGGGCCCGTTCTACCTGGCGATGCAAACCGGTGCGCCCTGCATCCCGGTGTCAATCTATGGCACTGAAACGATGATGGCCAAAGGCAGCCTGCGCATCCAGCCCGGCACGGCGCACATCATCTTCCATGAACCCGTGTACCCCGGCAACTTTGCCTCGCGCGAAGACCTGATGCAGGCGGTGCGTTCAGCCATCGCTTCAGGCCTGCCGGAGTGGATGCGGGGATAAGAAAAGCACCCGGAGCCTACGGCCGCACGCTGGCGTTGTACCCGTCGCCGAGCAGCCTTTGGCACATGATGTTGGCGTCGTTGCGATTGTTGAACGGGCCGACCTGCACGTGAATCAGGCCATCCCCGGGCTCCTGCCGCGCCGCAACCGCATAGCCGCGCCTGCGCAGCGCGCCCACCAGCACCTCGGCGTCCTCCGCGTGAGATACGGCGGCAATCTGGACCATCAATCCGGGTGCCTGAGGCAACGCCCGTTGCACCGGCAAGCTAGAGGAAGTCTGGGCTGCCACTCCCTGGGGCGGAAGAGCGGACCTTACCAGCGGCTGGACCGGCTGGACCGGCTGGACCGGAGGGACCTGCTGTTGGGCTGGAGCGCCGGGGACGGCCGCACCCGCGTCGGCTGCGCTTTCCGCTGGATTCCCGACCTGGGCCGAAGACGGTGGCTCGTCAACATCGGCACGCTGCTGTTGAGCGCCGGCCACCGTCGCGGGTGGTTTGGAGGGCGAATCACCCATCTGGGACGACACTGGCGCCGTTGCAGATTGTGTGGCGACCGCGGTCTCCGCGGAGCCGCGCCGCCCGGAAGCGTATCCCAGACCAAAACAGAGGCCGCAGAGCACAAGCAGCCCAACCAAGATGCCCAGCAGCATGGCCGGGCCTAACGTGAGTTCTGTGTCGCGCCGGACTTCCTGCGGCTCAAACTCGTCTGCGCCAAGACCTCGTTGCATACCTTACCCTCGGTTGCGGGCCGCTCCAACGACAGAAGCTAGCCCTGGTTAGATCGAGAGGCTGGCGTGGTTCCATGTGGACCTGCGCCTGCCCCGAAACACCAACAGCGGCTTACTGCTTTTCCTGAGCCGCCTTGGCCGAAGCCCCAAGCTTGTTCAGCAGCGTCATAAACTCCATGGGCAGCGGGAAGACAATGGTGGTGTTTTTTTCCACTCCGATTTCAGTCAAAGTTTGCAGATAGCGTAACTGCAGGGTCAGCGGCTCGGTGGCCAACAGGGCGGCGGCGTCCACCAATTTCTGCGCTGCGTTGAACTCGCCCTCGGCGTGAATGATCTTTGACCGCTTCTCGCGCTCCGCTTCTGCCTGTTTGGCCATGGCGCGCAACATCTGCTCGGGCAGGTCCACCTGCTTCACTTCCACTGAAATGACCTTCACCCCGAAAGGCTCGGTGCGCTGGTCGATGATGGTCTGTATCTTCAAGTTCAGCTTGTCGCGGTGGCTCAGCAACTCATCCAGTTCCACCTCGCCCAGCACCGAACGCAACGTGGTCTGTGCGAATTGCGATGTCTGATAGACGTAGTTGGCCACCTTGATGGCAGCGGCGTTGGGGTCCACCACATAAAGAGTGACTACCGCATTCACCTTAAGGGTGACGTTATCGCGGGTGATGACATCCTGGGCCGGAACCTCCAGCACGTCCTGCCGCAGCGAAATGCGCACCATCTGGTCAATCGGCCGAAAGACCAGGATGATGCCGGGGCCCTTGGGCGGAGTCAGGGCACGGCCCAGGCGGAAGATGACCGCTCGCTCGTAGTCGCGAAGGATCTTGATGGAGTTGAGCAGGTAGAGGACGACGATAGCGACGAATATCCACACAGGTATCATTGAGTCGGACATTGGGTTTCCCTCACTCAGCACGGATTGTACTCCAGTGAGGCTTGAAGCAGGCTCTATGCGGGTGTCTGCGGCGCGCCCGGAGCTTCGGCCGGAACCACGTGCAGCAGATACTGCTCATGCCCCACCACCCGCACCCTCGCACCAGCAACCACGGGCTGGCTGGCAACAGCGCGCCATATCTCGCCCTCCACCAGCACGTGGCCTTCGGGAACCAGCTCCTCCATCGCCGACCCGGCACTGCCCACCAGGGCGTCTGCGCCAAGCCGCGCTTTCATGCGCCGCGCGCGCATCGCCAGGCGCACCAGGAAGACGGTGATTCCCCCAAATCCCGCGCTCACCGCGACGGCCACCCACGGATGGATCGCCATCTCCGGTACTGGCGCGGCAACCAGGGTGAGCATCCCGAAGGTCAGGCAGACAATGCCGGCAATCGCCAGCGCTCCGTGGCCGCCGAACTTGGCTTCCAGCATCATCAGGACCAGCGCCCCGATCAGCAGCAGAACCGCGGTGTAACGAATAGGCAGCAGGTCAAGCGCAAAGACGGCCAGCAAAACCATCAGTGTCCCCAGCGCACCGGGAACGATGGTGCCCGGAGTATTGAATTCCAGATAGATGAGCAGCGCCCCGCCCACCAGCAGCAGAACGGCGATATTGGGGTTCACCAGCCAACCCAGAAGATTTTCGCGCAGAGTGGGCTGCACCACCTCGATACGCGCACCGGCAAGGTGGAGGGTCAGCTTTGAACCGTCCATACGCGTAATCTCACGCCCATTCAGCGCGGTCAGCAATTGCGCATCGCTGGTGGCCGTAAGGTCGATGAGGTGCTGCGTCAGAGCTTCTTCCGCGCTATACGAGTGCGACGAGGCAACCGCGGCAATGGCGGCGTCGGTATTGCGATTGCGCCGGGCCACATAGGAGCGAAGAAAAGCCTCTGCGTCGTTCTCCACCTTCTGGCTCATCGTTTCGTCAGGCTTGCCCATCTCGAACACCACATGGGCCGCGCCTGCGTTGGTGCCCGGCGCCATGGCCGCCACGTCGGCTGCCTCCATCAGGAAGAAGCCTGCCGATCCTGCCCGCGCCCCAGCGGGAGATACATACACAATCACCGGCACGCGCGAGCTGAGGATGGCCCCGGCCATGGTGCGCATCGATTCGACAAGCCCCCCCGGCGTGTCCAGTTCCACCAGCAGCGCCTGTGCGCCATCCGAGTTGGCGCGCCCCAGGGCACGCTCCAGCATCCCCGCGCTCACCGGCTGGATAGTTTCCGACAGAACCAGCTTTTCCACCAGCGGCTGCTGAGCCCAGGCCGCAACAGCCCATCCCCAGGCCAATCCCGCCACTGCAACCAAGCTGACCAGATTCCGGAATCCGAATCCGCGTGCGTGCTGAAGCATCTCTCGCTCCTTCGGGCCGTGTACCAGGACCCTGCGGGCGGCTGCGGGTCACCTACCTCCGCGGCCTCTTTCCCTTTTTGTCGCAAAGGCGGGAGACCTCATTCCTTCTTCTGTCCCGCCTTCGACTCAATCTGCCGGCTCAACTCCTGCGCCGCCCGGCTTTGGGGGTCGATTCGCAGGGCATTGCCAGCCTCTTTGCTCGCGTCGTCCAGACGATTGGCCGCGAAGTCGAGCCTGCCCAGAACCAAGTAAGCCTCTGCCGAGGGCGCCTGGTCAAGTGCGGCGCGCGCCTCACGGCGGGCAGCCACGACATCACCGGTCCGTTCGCGCACCTCCGCCAGGCCGGCGTGCGCCTCAGCCACCTTCCCATCGGCCGCCAAGGCTGACTGGTAGAGGCGCTCGGCTTCGAGCAGCAGACCGCGGTCAAGAAAGTCCCGCGCCTGCGCCGTCAGCTTGACAGCCCGTTCCTGCGGAGCCAGCGCCGCCAGCCGCGCTGCCCCCATCTGATCCATCATCACAGCGGCCTGCCGGAAGGCGACAGCATCGAAGGTGCGCACAATCCGCTCCAGCGGGTCGACACGCATGGCCGGATCCACCGACTGTGAAGGCGTCTTCCACGCCGCCATCAAAGCCTGTGCCTCGGTGTCGTTGGGCCTCATTTTCAGATACTGTGCAAGTTCGTTCAAGGCTCCAGCATCGATCTTGCGGCGCTCCAGGCTTACCGCTACGTTGAAGTGGTAGTCGGCGGCGTTGGGGTCTGCGGCCTCGGCCTGTACAAAAAGCGCGCTGCCGTCGTGGCCCTGGCGGCTTACCGCAATTCCCTGATTGTTCAAGACTTCCGCAAGGGGAAGTACTCGCGCCACCCCGCTGAATGCCTCTTCGGCCTTGGCGTAATTCCCCGAATACAGCAGCGAAAGACCACGGTAGAATCCCGCCTCCAGCGCGTCTGGGGAATTGCGATCCACGCGGGCAAAGGCATCCGCTGCCTGCTCGTACTGTTGCCCCACAAAGTCCTCGCGGCCCAGAGCCATCCATGCCGCGCCCAAATCCGGGCTCAGCTTGACCGCCTGCTGCAGGTGGCGCAGCCGCTCCGCCTGGTCCGCCTCCGTGATCCCGCGAATGTATTGCTCGAAAGCATCCAGCCGCAGTCCCGCGCCGGCGGCCACAAATGTCTCTTCCGCCACGCTAAAGCCTGGGTCGAGTTGCCGCGTCAGCTTCCAGGCCAGTGAATCGAAGACGGCAATCAGGTCGCGCATCTCTCCCCGAGCCTGCACCGGCTGACTCATGCGCAGATGCGGCACGTCCACCACCCGCGCCTCGGCCAGAACGCTGCTTCCATCCTGCAGATAGCTGCCCACCACGATCGAATCGGCATCCAGAGTCTGCGCCAGCTTCAGCGAGCTGGCTCGCGACGGCTGAAACTCCTGCGGAAGTCCCAGATGATCAAGCGCATACAGCCGGTCGGCACGGCTCATGGGCGCAAAACCCGCCGAGGCAAAGCGGCTGCCTAGAATCTCCGGCGCGGCTTCGCGAATCCAGTCCAGGCTCGGTTGCCCGGTCCGGTTGTCGAAGGGCAACACCAGCAAAATCCGCCCATGTCCGGCAGTAGCATCTCCCGGACTCACCTGCGCGGTAGCCTGGCCATACGCTTCCGTAGCAAGGAAAATCGCCAACACAAGCGCAAATCCCGCGCTCGCGCTGCCGGACCACGTTCTCAATCTGCGAGATGAAAATGAGAAAAGCACAACAGGCTGATTATAGGTTGTGCGCCGCGGCGGCGGCGGCTACCGCACTTTCGCCCTTGGAAATGTCCTCGCGCGAATCACCCGGCAGCGCAAACCTTGCCTCGAATTGCCGGTTGAAACGGATGAGCGCGATCCACATCCCCTCGTCCTCGCGCTCCCATACCAGGGTGCCATGCAACTGCAATGCGATCGCCTCCGGCATCAGGTCGTGGTGCAATCCGAAGTAGCGCTCGTCCATGGCTTCACTCTTCGGACCCAGGCTGAGGCCCAGAGAGGGCGGGTCGTATTTGGTTGAGAAGACCAGCGCGGCCGAGTATTTTCCCGGCTCCGCGGCGGCCTGGCTGATCTGCGGGGCGGTAAAGTCCTGCAACCGGTACACGTCATCGGGCTGCTTCAGGTAACCCAGTTCGGGCCGTGTCAGTTCGTCAGTCACCGGCCAGGCCGAGAGCGTGGTAGCTCCCGGATAGCGCTTGTTCAGTTGCGCAATGCCGGCCAGATGCATCCGCACAACACGCGCGTAGGCCAGGTTGTCCTCCGGTGCAAAGCGGTAGGGCGGATTGATGAACAACCCCGCCACAAATGCAGCCGCCGAAAAAAGCGCCAACCCTTGCCAATACGGAACCCTGCGATAAAAGGTGGAAACCGCCACCAGCAGCACCAGCGGATACATGGGCAGCAGGTAGCGCGTCAATAGCGCTCCGCCTAATACACTGAAAATAAATGCGTTGACTAAAAGGAGCCAAAAAATGCGCCAGAGTGCCCGCCGACTGATCGATGGCCGGTCATGCCCCTTGCTGTCCGGCCTTGGATTCAGCATCAGCGCCGCCGCAGTCATTAGCACCGGCACAAACAGGTTCATGTGCGCGGTCAGGTGCAGCACCCGGTGGCCGAATGCGGCCAGAATGCGTATCGGCGTCAGCGTCGCCTCCGCGTTGTAGCGCAGGAACTCAGGATTGCCTAAGAGGAAGCCGGTCTTTGCATAATGCCAGGCATACCAGCCAGCCAGCGGGACCGCACAGCTCATCAACCACAGCGCTTCGCGCCACAAGCGGGACCGCGACGGCAGATCCACCCGCAGGCCGGTCACAATGTCCATCACCGCCAGGGTCAACGGGATGGCAATGGCCGTCTCTTTCGAAAGGGCGGCTGCCGTGAACCACACAGCCGCGACCCACGGCTTGCGGTCGCGGTCGGGTAGTGCATACACCAGCCCCCACAGCGTGCATGCCGCCGCAAATATGTCTGCGTGCGCCAGGGTGCTCTGCGCAAACCAGATGGGATAAAGGCCGGTTAGAACGACCGTCCAGAAAGCGACCAGCTGCGAGCCGGCCAGGCGCAGCGCCAGCTTCCACACCGCCAGCAGGCCCAGCGAAGCCACCATCAGTACAGCCTCGCGCGTCACCTCGGGATAAAAGCCCGAAACCTTCCACCATAGCGCCAGGTAGATGCTGGGCAACGGCGGATGCGCGTTGCTCAGGGTGGTGATCGGGATCAGCGATCCAGTGCGGAAGAAGTCCCATGCGGCGGGAATGTAGTACCCCGCCTCGTCCCAGTAGTAGGGCAGCCGCAGCAACGTAAAGTGACTTGCATAGAGCGCAGCAAAGATCACCGGGAAGATCATCCAGGTGGGAAGCGGCGCGTCCATACGCGGTTTGAAGAGTGGTCTCAGGCGCAAGCGTCTGCTCATGGGTGCCTGTCCTAGTTCACAGGTCCCTGCGGAAAATTGTGGCTCTGCGGCTCCAGGTTCAGCGTGCCGAAGGCCTGCTCATACTGGGCCAGGTTCTGCCCCAGAACATTCAACAAGGCCTTGGCCTGTTGCGGACTGAGGAAGATAGCCTGGTGATTGCGAATGGTGACCTGTTCGGGACTCTCGCTGGACGCCAGGCCAAAAATCAACTGGAAATCCCACACGCTCACGCGCACCTGCACGCTGTTGGCATAGGACTCTCGATAATCGGGGGTCTGCACAAGGTTCATCTGGGTCTGCTGCGCTGTTGGACTCATGATTCCACCAGATTACTCCGGCTCGCTCCGCCTGGACTAGTCTTGCCGAGCACCGCGTGGACGAAGCCGCGTGCCGCGCACTGCTTCGCGGAGAGCCACAAACACTCTTGTGGGTGCTGCTGGATTGATGCATGATTGCTGAATGAATCCCTTTAGGATGAGCGCCTTATTCGCATGCGCAGTGCTGATGGCTGCCTTGAGTCAAACGGCGGTAGGCCAGCCGGTCTTCAATGTCAGGAATTACGGCGCCACGGGGCGCAAAAGCGATAATGCCCGTCCGGCCCTGCAAAAAGCCATCGATGCCTGCGGCAAAGCGGGCGGAGGCCGGGTGTACGTTCCGCCGGGGAAGTACACATCGGGCGAGCTTCATCTGCGGTCGGGAGTACGGCTGTATGTGGAAGCGGGCGCGACGATTTACGCCACGCTGGATTCGAGCCAATACGATGACGCGCGAAAAGCGGCACTGATCTATGGCGAGGATCTGCATGATATCGCGATCGAAGGTGCAGGGACGCTCGATGGGCAATCGACTTATGAGTGGCGGCCAAATAACATGACCGACTATTACATCCTGTCGAACCAGCGCCAGATGGAGGCGACCGGGAAACCATTGATGCGACCGTTTCCGACGCGGCATCCGAACGAAACGGTCTATCCGCGGATGGTGCTTCTGTTGCGCTGCGTGGACGTACGGATTACGGGGTTGAAGTTTCTGCGCTCACGAAGCTGGACCATCAATCCATATGCCTGTAAGCGCCTGGTGATTGATGGGGTGTACATCTACTCCAGCCAAAAGGAGGGCGTGTGGGCCGATGGCATCGATCCGGATGGCTGCCAGGATGTGCACATCTCGAACTCGACGATCGAGACGGGCGATGACGCGATTGTCTTCTACTCGACCGATGCCTGGGGACCCGTATTGCCCACGGAGAATGTGACGGTGACCAATTGCCGGCTGTCGTCGTCCTCCAGTGCAATCAAATTCTGCGACGGAAATAGCAGGGCTGTCCGGAACGTGGTCATCAGCAATGTCAATATCACAAACTCCAACCGCGGCCTGGCCTTCATGGTGTTCGATGGCGGCATTGTGGAGGACGTGGTGATCTCGAATGTGACCATTGACACGCGGCGCTTCGACTGGTTTTGGTGGGGCGACGGCGACCCGATTCATTTCAACATCAAGCGGCGCAGCGAAGTGGATGGCGCCAAGCACGCGAATGAACCGGCGGCAGGGATCATCCGCAACGTGACGATCGAAAATGTGATCGCCCATGGCCAGGGAACATCGGCGATTCAAGGCCACCCGGACAGCTGGCTTGAGGGAATTCGGCTCAACCACGTCCGGCTGTTTGTGTCCCACGGAGCGGAAGCGCCGTATGAAAGCACGACGGCAGCGATGACCCTGAAGTATGCGCGCGACGTGGCGATGAAGGACGTCGAAATTCATTGGGAAAAGCCGCACACGGCCACCTGGCAATCGGGGCTGACCGTCGACCAGGTCGAGGACCTGCTGCTCGAGGACATGAGAATTGACGCGGCGCCTGGTTCTGACCAGCCGGTGCTGCGGCTGAATGATGCGGAGGACGTTACGGTGCGGCAGTCCCGCGTGGAGTCGATTCACGTCACGGGCAGCAAGAGCAAAACAGTGCGCCTGGTGGATACCGAATCAAAGGTGACCACGGGGCCGGACGTGCAGCCAGTGATAGTGAAGTGAGCAAAAACGCCCATCGAGCGCCTCACGTCCCCGCATGTCAGAGCACTATGATGCTGAATATGCAATGCATAGGGCCTTACGGCTAACTTGCACGACGGGTTGATGGCACAGTTTCTGGATATCCGAGGGCTTAGCAGGAGAGTTGTATCTGAATACAACGATTGTGCGATCACAGTTGAAGGTCAATCTTCGCTAGACTAGTTTCCTGGAGCAAATATGGAACAAGACTCTCCTAAAGATATCTATCGTATTGCATACGATGAAGCGTTCTCGGAACTCCGGGAGATACTTCGAGAGTTTGAGCAACTACGCATGCAAAAAGATCTAGTTGAAAGAGTGGTTGAGGCACTTAAACTTGAGATAGGACCAAAAAGGCAAGTCGCCGTTACCAATCACCGGCCGCGGGTGCGTTGCAGAGTGCACACCGCGGTATTGACTCGCTCAACTTTTGTATAAGGAATACCGGAGTTGCAACCGGTTTCGTCGATGTCACAGGCATGATCGCGCCGGCCGCGAGTTTCGGCAATCATTGGTCATAATGGGATAGGGCCGATCCTCGGATCGGCCCTAAGTTATTGGCGTGAAAGAGAGGTTCGAAACTTCAAGGTCTCCCCTCTATGTTTCTAAGTAATTTCCTTGCCTGATTTAGTCACGTTCCATGCAGTACGTCCCTCTCCTATCGAATCGCCGATCAATACTTGAATCTCGATAACTCCGACGGTGTTATATTCCATCCTTCTACACGCAGAGCGATCGCATGGTTGACCTGTGAGCCGTTCAGACGGATATCCACCTGCCTCGTCTCGTGCGGAGCCATTGAGAAGTAATTGTCGGAATAACTGACCGGAGCGACCAGCAGACCCGTCGAAATATCCACCAGTTTGAGTCGAACCATTAATGCCATGCTCGACGTCCGGTTTTCCAGGTTCACCGCAACGTTGCCGGCCTTCAGTTCGTCCGCAGCGCCGTTGAGTTGGACCTCTGCCATGCCTTTCAATTCTTCATATTTCCATTCCGCTTTGCTGCGCCAATAAAAATTGCTCGAAAGGAGTTTTCCCGCGTTATCTTTCAGCGCAAGCTTGATGAAGTGCACATTCGATAGCCTGTCAACCTCTGTCTCACCCGGCACGAAGAGCTGCAGACAATCCTGAACACTGTTGGCGGGGCAGTTGAGCTGTGCAGTCTTGGTTTGAACCAGGCTGCCATTGAGGTTGTAGAGCACGGCCTCGGCGTTCAGCCCCCTCAATTCATTCAAAGTGGAATTCACTACCTTGATATGGTTTGTCGCAATGTTCCATTGAATATGGATGGGTTCGCATGCTTTGCGACAGGCGAAGTAAGCCGCTGTGGGTTCCATGTAGTAGTCATAGGTGTTCCAGGTGAGCGACGGCCACGCGGGGTTGCTCATCCAGATCATCACGCCTGTGCAGTCGTTCCACATGCGATCGTTCCATGCCTCGTAGATGGCCTTGTACACTTCCATGTTCACCATCTGCGCCTTGCGGCAGAAGTCTTCTATCCCCTCCGGTGCGCCGTAGGCGGCAATCGCTGTTT
>PLSM01000072.1 GCA_003165075.1 Acidobacteriaceae bacterium
ACGCAGCCTTGCCGAAAACTCACCTCCTATTGTCAATAGAGGCCTGTGCCGCGGCGCAGACTATAGGGCCATAGTGCGCTCATTGGTTCTGTATCAATAAGAAAAGAAATGTTTTATGGAATCTACCAAGAGCGCGAGAAAGGAAGCGCCTCACGATAGGCGCTGCCGCTCATTGGTGAATCTGCGGTTCCCATGGGGATGCACAGAATAGTCACTTTACGCCTGGCGAGGAGGTCTAACTCGATGATTTCCACCTCATTCCAGACAGACTGCCTCCGATGAATGGACCGCGGGGAACAGTCTGCGTTCGTCCACCCATCAACGCTCTTGCATCGAGCGAAGCACCCTGCCGCTGCCCCTCTGCCCCGCCTGCTGCGAACGCTCCGCTTTGGCCTCAGCCTGCGGGCATCCGCAGGAACGCCTCCGGATGAGACGTGTCGCAAGTTTGACCTGTTGAGGCCGTGCTGAACCGGTAGGCCAACTGAATCTATGCACACTGAGGAGTTGTTCAAAGAGTAGCTCAGCGGCGATACGTCCAATTTCTTCTATAGGTTGTTGAACTACTGTGATGGATGGGCGAACTGTAGCGGCAAGCTCAAAGTCATCATAGCCTAATAAGGCAACACAATCCGGCACAGGGATATTGAGTTGCTCAAGTGCTTCGAAAGCGTATATCGTCGTGCTGTTTTTGAGCGTAAAGATTGCATCGGGCGGATCGGCTCTTGCGAACAGGCTTTCGATAGCGTATTTGGCTGACTCATAGTCTTTGATTGAAGTGTCGAGAATACATGCGAGACCGGCGGATTCGACCGCCTTGCGGTACCCGTGAATCCGCTCTCGAATCGAGTAAAGCGTCGTCTCCCCGGTTAGGCAAACAATGCGTTTATAGTGGTGATCGATGAGGTGTCTCGTAGCGGAATAGGCTCCGTTAAAGTTATCGGCCACAACGGAAGGAATGGGCAAATGGATCAGCGGCCGGTCAATAGCCACAACCGGAACCGCAGCCCGGCGGAGAATGTCAGTTAACTGTTTGCTTTGCGAATTAGCGGGTGCGATGATCAAGCCATCTACCCGATGGCGGATCAACACGTTCAGATCGTCGACCTCAGCATGTGGATCGTTCTGTGTGGTGGCCACAATCAATAGTGAGTCATTGGCGCGTGCAATGCTCTGCACAACCTCTGCACAGCTTGAAAAAAATGGGTCCACGATACTCGGAACGATTAGACCGATGGTCCCGCTACGGTCGCCCTTGAGGGTGCGTGCTGCCTGGCTGGGCATATAACCCAGAGTTTCAATCACGTCCAGCACTCGTGCTAATGTCTTTGGATCGACGCGATGACCTCCATTGATCACACGAGAGACCGTAGTGGTACCGACACCAGCTCTCTTGGCAACTTCGCTGAGACTCGGATGTTTGCTCTTCTTCATCATCTTTCAACCGCGCCGATTAAGACTTGGGATGTGGTGAGCAGTCTATTCTAAATAGTGTCTGATGCACAACAATAGAAGCAAATGGCTAAGGCGCTGGTCGCAAAAACACCACGGTAAATGAAGTGTATTTGCAGGGCAAATCATCCGTCGTTGCCCGATGCCCGCAAGCTGCGCATAACATCCTGAATATCAAAAACTGACCGCACTTAGATGCAGCGGACAAGACTCAACCAGCCATGTCAATCTCCTCTTTCTCGCAAAGTCTTTTGCCAGATAAGTCTACGAATCATCCTCTCCTTGACCTCTTCCCAAGTTCTCAACTTCCCGCCCTCTTAGTCTTGGAGATTTGGATCAGGACCGGGGTATTACAACTGTGAAACCCTGAAACTCAAATGTCACCGCACAATAAGCTCCGCGACAGAGATGATGCGGACCGGCCCCAGAAGTCCGGAGACAAGAAGAGGATCATTCTTGGTCCAGAGTCTCCAGGCTGCAAATGCTACGTGACCCGTAGGGCTCGGCTGGTTGTTCGCGAGCCACGACGGCCATTCACTGATAACTTCACTGTCCATGAACCCGGGTTTCCACTTGCAGTCCGGCGGAAGTAAGTCATCTCCGATGAGACGGTTCGGCCACAGGTTGACGACGCGGACTTCCAACTCGTTTTCACCAGAATGCAGCGCATCTGCGATGTCCACCCGGAATGGAGGCTTCCAGAGAATGCCAAGTTCCTTCCCATTGAGCTTTACTTCCGCGATCACATGTACGGCGCCGAGGTCAAGATAGAGCTTTCGTTGATCAACGGCCGCCGGCGCGTTGAAACGACAACGGTAGGCCGCGGTCCCCGAGAAATACTTCACGCCGGGGTCCGCATGCTCGGTCCATGAAATAAGGCGATCGAGCGTCACCTGTTCCGGAGCTTTCGATCCCTTGGGGAAATGGAGATCCCAGGGGCCTTCGATTTCTGTAGGCTTTGCCAGCGTTGAAACAGTGATCTGAACTGTGCGCCCGGATGCAGTCTTCATCTCGTAACTACCCGGTTCAGCGACCTCAACTGAATAGCTCGCGTCACTGTTCTCCGTAATGCTCAATCGGTCAAACAAATTCCCGGGCTCAGTCCCCATTGCGGGCGTCGCCGGAATTCCGGAGATCTCGATATTGTTTCGCCGGACTGAAACAATCCGGTTCGTCGATGGCTTGGCGCTTCCGCGGAAGACCACAAACACTGATCCAAACGGATCCAACAGAAGCGGAACCCGGGCGCTTTTCAAATCGGTTGACGAAGAGCCAGCCCCGGCCTCCTCGTATGTAGCCACCTGCTCAACCATGCCGGAATCAGGCCACCATAGCTCGGGTCGCTTTCCGCCGGCCCGGAAAGTGCATACGAACTTCATGGCTTCTGGGCAGTTGCTCGCCACAAAGTAAAAGTCATCGTCTTCGTTACGGCGATGAATGTAGCGAATTTGCTCCCCCACTTTGACCGAGCTTTGGTCGGGCCATCCCTGACAATCAAAGTCCGGCGGCACATTCATCTCATTCAGTACAGCTCCGATGGGCCGTCCCCAAATCACTCGTCCCTTGCCCAGGCAGTTTTCCGTAATGCTGATGCCGTCACACTCACCCCAAAGTTCAGCGGTCAGTTGAGCTATCTGTTGATCGCATTTTGGATAGTCAATCAGGCTGGGAGATAAGGAAGGTGGGGCGCCAACCACGGTCGCTCCGTCACGGACGAGATCCCGAATCTTTGCAAGAAGCGCAGGCGTCATCGTCTTGCTCTGGGGAAGAACCAGGATGCGATAGCTCATCCCGCTGGGAAGAACAAGCCGTCCGTCTTCGACTGTCATGGAGTCGCG
Organism: Acidobacteriaceae bacterium; assembly: GCA_003165075.1. Classification (GTDB taxonomy): domain Bacteria; phylum Acidobacteriota; class Terriglobia; order Terriglobales; family Acidobacteriaceae; genus Telmatobacter. The sequence continues at coordinate 3,288 of PLSM01000072.1, forward strand.
CACCACCTGCTGCGCGACAGCGTCGAAGTCGTAACCATTCGGCACAGTCGGGTTAAGATCTGCACGATCAGGGAACGAGCTCGGCGCGTTCTCCGTGCCCAGGTAGGCGACATCGGCCACAAAGCGGCCGGTCTGGAGAACGTATTGGCAGCGGCTAAGGTACGTCAGCCAACCTCGCGATTGCTCCCACCAGGTGTTCGTACGCTCCATATTGATGCCCCAGGGGCCCATCGTCATGCCTGGAGCGCGATTGAGCCATGGCTGCATGGAATAGCGGTGGAAGACGAAATGGTTCACTCCCAGGGTAAAAGCGTGATCGCCGAGCGCCTTCAGTTGGAACGGATGGTTCTGCCACTTGGCATTCGGCGTAACCGCGGTAAATGCCTCGGCTCCGCATATCTGCCTGCCATAGACATGGGCCGAAGAAGCCATTTCCTTGTTCGAGAGTTGCGGAGTATCGCCAGTCCAGAATTCGCTCATCGGGCGATCAGCCTCGCCCGCATAGGCCAGCTCGTCAAGGGGCCCTCCGCCATACGCCTCAATGGACAGCTGAAGCCCATGCTGGTTGCTGATCTTCCGCATGTGCCGGGCATGGTTCTCGAGCAGCAGGTCGGCGATGACGCGTCTCAGGTCCCACAAAAAGCGCTCTGAGACCTCTTGGCTCTCGACCGCGCGGCCGGTGAGCACCGGCAGATAAGGCAGGATGTCATAGCCGGTCAAGCTACGAAACATCTGCTCAAAGCCAGGCGTCCAGTTCTGCGATCCCGTCTCCCAACTATCAATGTGGGTTAAGGTCATCGCTTTACCGCCGACACTGGCCTGGTCGGCCATCAGTTTTTCCATCATCCCTGCGAAATTGGCTTCGGTCGCCTTCTTGCTGAGTTTGTCACAATCCAGGCCCAGTCCTTCCTTGGGCGCAGGATGGTTTACCACGCCGGTCGTGGTGTAGCCGAGGCGAAGTACCGTCCAATCGCCCTCCGAAGCTTCCCAATCCAGATGTCCTTGGGCATTCATCTTTCCACTGATATCCACGATGTTCTCGCGTGGAATGACCATCTCCGGCGTCATCGCTGCCTCGCCCGACATGGCGTCCTGCCGAACATAGAGGGCCTTCCCCGGAATGTCTTCGATACGGACGTCAGGATGCAGTTCGACCTCGGCGATTGAAACTCCCTTAGGAACTGAGGTGGGGTCAAACGAGAAAGTCTCGGGGACCGCAGCGCTGATGCGGAAGTGCCTGGAGGTCGTCTTCGGGAAATTGACGGAGGAACTCGGCCAGTGGAAACTTAGTTCCTTCACCGCTCTGTATTCGTGGCCATCGTCAGAAACTTCGAGTGTCGCGGTCAAGCTGTCGGCAAAGAATCCGCCGGCGGGCGGGGCAAGCGTCAGCGATTGAGCCGTGAAGGGCTCCCGGAAGTCGATGTTCAGATATTGCCTCGAGCCTTTTGCCGGAAGTGGGATGAGAACCGTAGCGGCGATCGAGCCATCCATCAAATTGGCATCATCAGCAAGCTTGGCACGATCCAGGCCGTAAGTTATCTCCGGGGAAAAATCGGCCATGCGAGCCCTGGCTGCGGCGGGCGTGGGAAAAGCCAATACGGCAATGTCGTGATAGTAGTCCAGGTTGGTAAGCGGCTGGGGAAGCGGTGCCGACAAGCGCGCGCCTCCCTTCACATGGGTCTCCGTCCATACAACCATTTGCATCGATAGCTCGGGCGTAATCCAGGGGCCTGCACTGGCGCACCAGCCCGCGCAGTCATTCATGTCGATGGTCATGCCCAGGCGGGTCGCCTCGGTGACCGCAAACTTGATCATCTCTCGCCATTCGGGACTCATAAACCGTACCGGTCCCGGCGGGCAATTCTGGTCCACTTCCATGTAGAGCACACCGCGAATGCCCACCCGGTGCATTGCCTCCAGGTCGGCGGTGATGCCCTCCTTCGTGATGTTTCCGTCGGAGACAAACCAGTAAACCCACGGCTGGGCCGCGGGCGGAGGATTCAGGAATCCGCTCTTCACCTCGGCAAGCGTCGGAGTCATCTGCATCGGGAACCATCGCGTAGCAGCTTGCGCAATCTGCGCCTTGTCACTCAACCAGGTAGCTGCCGCACCAGAAGCCAATGTCTGCAGGAATGTTCTTCGTTCCATTTCGTCTCCTAAGCCCTGAGGCTCGAGCAAAACACACAAATCAACGAGTTCCGACCCGGTTGCTGGGTCAGGTGCGTCGCCGGTACCCGTTGAAAAGTTACTGCGGACGGTACCGCCTGACCCGAACAAGTAGCAATCAGGAACCTCACATAGTCAGAAATGTTCCATTAATTAGAATGCTTTTACCACTAACCATTTATTTTTCATAAATATGAAACCATGGAAATTCCCAATATCTCTCAGAAATGGCAAATATGTTTCGTAAAATGGAACACATATCATGAAGTCTCTCTTTCGCGCCTGCCAGATCCTGAATGTCTTCCACGATGAGTCCGAGTGCCTCCGGCTTGCCGATGTGGTGGCACGCGCTGGCCTGCACAAGACCACCGCTTTTCGCATTCTCAATACTCTCGTGGCCTGCGACATGATCGCCCGCGTCGGAGAGAACAAATACAAATTAGGTATCCGTCCACTGGGTAAAAAACGGCATCGAGTCGGCTATGCAATGCAAAGTGCTGAATTCGCCTTCTGCCGGGCAGTCAACAAGAGTCTCCAACGAAGCGCCGCAGCCTCCGACATTGATCTTGTTGTGCTTGACAATCAGGACCGTCCCAATGTCGCGCTCCACAACGCAGATATCTTTATCCGCGAGCGAATGGACCTTGTGATCGAGTCGCAAACTGAGGCACGAATCGCCAGTCAGATTTCTGCTCGTTTCCGCACCGCGTCGATACCCGTCATTGCGCTCGAAATCCCCCATCCACAAACGGTCTTCTACGGAGCAAACAACAGCCAGGCCGGCCTGATCGCCGGGCGCCACCTCGCGCGCTGGGCAGAGTCAAAATGGCAGGGCAACGTCGATGAATTGCTGCTGCTCGAGCTGCCAAAGGCCGGTCAGGTCCCAAACTCTCGCATCCTCGGCAGTCTACTTGGTGTCATCGAGCGCTTGGTATGGCTTTCAGGGCGGCACATCAAATCCCTGCGTACCAGTGGCCACTACGAAAACTCGCTGGAACTTACACGGGAACATTTGCGGCGTAGTCGATCCGAGAGAATTCTCGTGGCGGCGATCAACGATCCATGCGCCCTCGGCGCGCTGCAAGCATTCCGTGATGCCGGTCGTGAAGAACACTGCGCCATCGTGGGTCACAACGCCTCCTCCGAGGTTCACGCCGAATTGGCCAACCCAAACTCGCGCCTGATTGGCTCCGTGGGTTACTTCCCCGAACGCTATGGAGAGGGCGTCATTCCGCTCGTGCTTGATATGGTCGCGGGCCGACCGGTGCCGCCTGCTACATTTGTCCGGCACGAGATGATAACGGCATTCAACCTGCGCTCTTTCTATCCGCAGCCAAGCGGCTCATAAACTGACCTGTCCGTTGGATGGGCTGGAAAGACGCCCTCGTGAACCTAGGCGAAGAAATCCTTACGACTGCATTTAAGTATTTAGAATGATTAAACTTAATAACATCCATCCATCTAAAGGCGACAGATCCCCAGCGCGTGAGTTGCCGGTATGCGGGCTTCGTGACCGCTGTCACTGTTGCCAAATCTCCCTCGCATTAGACTCGCTATATGGTTATCGATATAAATTTATCGAATCTGGCCGGACCAAAATTGCCAAACCCTCCGTCCATTCCACAACCTAGCCTGGCTCGTCTCCCCCAGTACCACCATTATCTGGTTGATCTTGAAGCCAGAGGGATCACCCGGATTTCATGCAGCCAGATCGGCGGGGACTTGGGCTACATCCCGGTTCAAGTCCGCAAGGATTTGCAGTACACGGGGATCATTGGCAAGCCCAAGACCGGATACTCTGTCCCGGAACTCATCCGGTCCATCGAAACATTTCTCGGTTGGAACAACATCAACGAGGCGTTCCTCGTAGGGGCGGGGAATCTGGGCACTGCTCTCCTCGGCCACGAACGGTTCTCGAAGTTCGGCCTGCGGATTGTAGCTGCCTTCGACACCGACCCTGAAAAAATCGGCCTGTGGATCCACGAGAAAGCGGTATTGTCCCTCGATCAGCTTAGCGATCTAGCCCAGCGGATGAGCGTCCATCTGGGAATCATCACCACTCCTGCTGAAGCGGCGCAGGCAGTGGCGGACGAAATGGTGAAGGGTGGCATCCAGGCCATCTGGAATTTTGCACCGGTAAAGCTCAGAGTTCCCGAAAACATCATTGTGCACAACGAAGACCTTTACTCTACGCTGGCCTCGCTTTCCTGGAAGTTGGCAAGACGATTCAATGTGCCAATTCAAGAAAAGGAGGCTGTTTAGATGGCATCGGCGCCTATTGTTGTCGATCGCGCGGGTAAGTTCGAGAAGGTGTGCGGCATCCTCAACCGGTTCGCACGCCGTCCCGCGGGGTTGATTCCGATCCTGCAAGCGATTCAACACGAATATCAATACCTGCCGGAAGAAGTGCTCACCTATGTGGCGACCTCGCTGGATGTTCCTCCGGCGCGCGTATTTGGGGTAGCTACGTTTTACGCGCACTTTGCCCTCGAACCAAAGGGAAAACACGTCATCCGGATCTGTGACGGAACGGCGTGCCACGTCAAGCAGTCGCTTCCCGTCCTGAACGCGCTGCGCCAGAAGCTCGGTACCACTGAAAAGAGCAAGACCACTGCCGACATGATGTTCACCGTGGAGACAGTTGCCTGCCTGGGCGCGTGCGGATTGGCCCCGGTGATTGTCATTGATGAGCAAGTGCATGGACAGATCACTCCGGAGCGCGCTGTGGCTCTGGTGGATGACATCCAGGCACAGGAGGCGTCGCTTCAAACCGCTCCAGCGGTTCCCGCTGAGCAGCCCTTGGCAGAGGAGTGCAATGACTAACGCGGAACCTCTCACGCTCGTATCTCCGAATGGAAATGGAAGCTCCATGCTTACCCAGGTGCGCCGGGTGATCATCTGTGCCGGAACCGGGTGCATGGCAAACGGCGCCATGAAAGTCTTTGAGCAGTTCAAGCGCGAAATGGCAGACACTGGACTGCATGTGCTTCTTGAACTGCGTCCCGAAGCCGCCAGCGACGAGGTGCGGCTGTCCAAAAGTGGATGCCAGGGATTCTGCCAGATGGGACCGCTCGTCTCAGTGTTGCCGGACGGAATTCTCTACACAAAGGTCCGCAGCGAAGACGTGGCGGAGATTGTGCACCAGACCCTTGTCGCGGGTCAGGCGGTGGAGCGGCTCCTATATAAGGACCCATCGACGCGCAAGAGTTGCCGCGGAATCGAGGACAACCCTTTCTACTCGCGCCAGAATCGCCTGGTGCTGAAGGAATGCGGATACCTCGATCCTGAGGATATTCACGAATACATCCTTCACGGCGGCTATCAGGCGGCGAGGAAGGCTTTCGTCGAAATGTCGCCCCAGGAGATCTGCAAGCTGATTTTGGATTCCGGCTTGCGTGGCCGTGGAGGCGGCGGCTTTCCAACCGGGCGGAAATGGGACGCGGCCAGGGTACAGAATTCGGCCAAGAAATACGTCATCTGCAACGGCGACGAGGGTGACCCCGGCGCTTTCATGAATCGCTCCGTGATGGAGGGCAACCCGCACAGTGTGATTGAAGGCCTTTTGATCGCGGCCCGTGCGATTGGCGCCAACGAAACGCTGGTCTACGTGCGAGCTGAGTATCCGCTGGCCGTCGAGCGGATGCGTCGTGCCGTCAAGGATGCGGAGCGTGAGGGCATTCTGGGAAATGATGTCTTCGGCACAGGCCTTTCAATGAAGTGCGATGTGATGGAAGGCGCAGGGGCATTCGTGTGCGGCGAAGAAACAGCCATGATCGCATCGATTGAGGGCCGCCGCGGCATGCCAACACCCAAACCGCCGTTCCCTGCACAAAGCGGCCTGTGGGGCAAGCCGACGATCATCAACAATGTTGAGACGCTGGCCCACGTTTCGCGCATTCTCAACGTAGGTCCTGAGGTCTTCCGCAGCATCGGTACCAAAGACTCTCCAGGCACCAAGACCTTCGCTCTCACCGGGCATGTAGCCAACACGGGCCTGGTCGAAGTTCCCTTCGGTACGCCGCTGCGCGAAATCGTCCTCAACATCGGTGGCGGAGTTACGGACGACGCGGGAAAGATATGGAAGACCGGCTTCAAAGCGGTGCAGATCGGCGGACCCTCTGGTGGATGCCTGACCGAGGAGCATCTCGAACTTCCGCTCGCCTACGAGTCATTGCGATCGGTGGGCGCGATGGTCGGCTCTGGCGGGCTCGTAGTCATGAACCAGGGCACCTGCATGGTGAGCATTGCGCGCTTCTTCATGGAATTCACGCAACGCGAGTCCTGCGGTAAGTGCGTGCTGTGCAGGGAAGGCACAAAGCAACTGCTCGCCCTGCTGGACGACGTGATTGAGGGGCGCGCCGACGCCGGCACCCTTGAACTCCTTGAGAAGCTCGGCCACGCAGTCCAGGCCGGATCATTGTGCGGGTTGGGAAAGACGGCGCCCAATCCGGTGCTCTCAACTTTGCGTTACTTCCGCAAAGAATATGAAGAGCACATCTTTGAGAAGCGTTGCCGCACCGGCCGGTGCAAGGCGCTGTTGCGCCCGGAGATCAATCCAGCCAAGTGCAAAGGCTGCGGGATGTGTCTTAAAGCGTGTCCAACCCAAGCCATTACCGGAGAAAAGAAGCAGCCGCACCACATCGATCCGGAGCTGTGCATCAAGTGCGGCGCATGCGCAAAAGCCTGCAAATTACACGCGATCGAGGGGATATAGCCTGATGAATCAGATCATCCAGCCAACTCTAACTATCGATGGACAAACGGTAGCGATCGAAGGAGAGCGCAACCTGCTCGAGCTCGTTCGCAAAGCCAACATCGATTTGCCTACGTTCTGCTATCACTCCGAACTCAGCGTGTATGGCGCTTGCCGTCTTTGCCTGGTGCAGGTCGAGGGGCGCGGAATCATGGGAGCATGCTCCACGCCGCCGGAGCCGGGATTGAAGATCCAAACTTCGACCCCGCAGATCAGGGAAATTCGCCGCATAGCAGTCGAACTGCTGCTGGCAAACCACGATCAGAGCTGTCCCACATGCCCGCGAAGCGCGAACTGCCAGTTGCAGATCTTGGCGCAGCGATTGGGCGTCAAGAAGGTGCGCTTCAAGTCAGTGCTTCAACCCGCCCCGCTTGACGAGTCTTCGCCGTCGCTGGTTCGTGACCCGAACAAGTGCGTGCTCTGCGGCGACTGTGTGCGCATGTGTTGGGAGATTCAGGGCATCGGCGCGATTGACTTCACGCATCGCGGCCACGAGGTCAGCGTGCAACCGGCCTTCGGCAAACAGCTTGGCGACGTTGAATGCGTCAACTGCGGGCAATGCGCCAGCGTCTGCCCCACGGGTGCTTTGACCATCAAGTCTGAGGTCGATCAGGTTTGGGACTTGCTCGCCGATCCGAGCGAGACAGTGATTGTGCAGATTGCGCCGGCCGTTCGTGTTGGACTCGGCGAGTGCTTCGGCCTCAAGCCTGGAGAGATCACTACCGGACGAATCGTTGCGGCTCTCAAGCACCTCGGCTTCGACCAGATCTACGACACGTCGTTTGCTGCCGATCTAACTGTGATCGAAGAAGGCACTGAGTTCCTCGAGCGCAAGAAAGCGGGCGGACATCTGCCGATGTTCACTTCCTGCTGCCCTGGTTGGGTAAAGTACGCCGAACAGTATTTCCCTGAATTACTGCCAAACCTCTCTACGTGCCGCTCGCCGCAGGCGATGTTCGGTTCGCTCGTCAAGGCCATGCTTCCCGACCAGCTTAAGGTCGAACGCAAGAACCTTAAGGTCGTCGCCATCATGCCGTGCACGGCCAAGAAATTCGAAGCCCAGCGCCCGGAGATGGCCGTGAATGGCGATCCCGACGTGGATCATGTGCTGACCACGCAGGAACTGGCTCATATGATCCAGTCCGCCGGCATCATCTTTGACTCGTTGCAGCCTGAATCTTTCGACATGCCCTTTGGCTTCTATACCGGCGCTGGAGTCATCTTCGGAAACTCGGGCGGAGTGATGGAAGCCGTCCTGCGCTACGCCGCGGAAAAGGTCACCGGAAAGAAGCTAGACCAGGTCGAATTCCAGCAAGTGCGCGGCGATTCTGGTCTTCGCGAGGCCACCATTATGGTCGACGGTTCTGAACTCAGGTTGGCCATCGTCCACGGATTGCGGAACGCTCGGGTCGTCGCGGAACAGGTGAGAGCGGGCAAGAGTCATTACGACCTGATTGAAGTGATGGCATGTCCGGGCGGGTGTGTGGGTGGCGCCGGTCAGCCGGTGAGCACCTCGCGTGACTCTCGAGCGCTGCGGACTAAGGGCTTGTATCACGCGGATAAGATGCTGCAGCTGCATAAGTCCCAGGACAACGTGTTCATCACCGAGTGCTATGCAAAGTTTCTCGGTGACATTGGCGGGGAGAAGGCACACCACCTTCTACACACCACCTACCAGAGCCGCCGCCGGATCTCGGATGAATCTCTTCCGTTGATGCAATCGCAGGCCGAAGACAAGCTCAAAGTCAGCGTGTGCCTGGGAACCAACTGTTTCCTGAAGGGCTCGCAGGATGTACTGAACGGTGTTCTGCGCTATGCGGAACGGAGCGGGCTTGAAGGCCGCCTGGATGTGCGGGCGGGATTCTGTTTCGAGAAATGCGAAAGCGGTCCGACCGTAATGATCGGCGGCGAACACGTTCACCATTGCACCGCCGCAAGAGCCATTGAGGTATTGAACAGCAAAATAGAGAGCGACAACCCAGGCCACGCAGTCGATGAAAACCCAGGGTGCACGGGCACTGACTGATTGGCAAGACAGGAGAACATCTTGATTACGCAGGAACGGGCAGATTTCATCAACGAACAGGAGATCGAAGGCATTCTATCGGCACAAAAGCGCCCGGAGCCGGCGCGAGTGAAGGAGCTGCTGGCCAAGGCTCGCGAGATGCGCGGGCTTTCCATCAACGAAGTTGCTTGCCTTTCACTCGTCGACCAACCGGAGCTGCTTGCTGAGATCTGCTCGACGGCAAAACAGATCAAGGAAGAAATCTACGGATCGCGTCTGGTGCTGTTCGCACCTCTCTACATCTCCAACCGCTGCTCGAACGAGTGCACCTACTGCGCCTTTCGCGCGACCAACACTTCACTCACACGCCGCACTCTCACGCAGGAAGAGATTGCGGAAGAGACCCGTATCCTGATCCGTCAGGGACACAAGCGGATTCTCGCTGTCTCCGGGGAAGCATTGCCGCAGCAGGGCTTCCAATACATTCTCGACTCCATCGCGACCATTTACGCCACCAAGGTCGGCCCCGGCGAGATCCGGCGTGTCAACGTGAACCTGGCTCCTCAAACAGTCGAGCGTTTCCGGCAGCTCAAGGACGCGGGCATCGGCACCTTCCAGCTTTTCCAGGAGACTTATCATCGGCCCACCTATGCGGCGGTTCACCTGAAAGGCTCCAAGCGCGACTACGATTGGCGCACCACATCCTTTGACAGGGCCATGGAAGCGGGCATTGATGACGTCGGCATCGGCGTCTTGTTTGGCCTCTACGACTGGCGCTTCGAAATCCTCGCCATGATGCAGCATATTCATCACCTGGAGCAGAAGTTTGGTGTTGGTCCGCATACCATCAGCTTTCCTCGCATGGAACCGGCAGTGGGCTCCGATATCGCTTCCCGGCCTCCGCATCCGGTCAGCGACGCTGACTTCCTGAAGATGATTGCGATCATGCGTCTGGCAGTGCCCTACACGGGAATGATCATGTCCACCCGCGAAGGAGCGACAGTGCGCCGTGAAACCCTTGAGGTTGGCATCTCGCAAATATCGGCTGGCAGCCGCACCGATCCAGGCGGCTATAAAGATGGCGAAGGCAATCCAAACGGTAGCCAGTTCCAATTGGGCGACCACCGCTCCGTCGATGAGGTCGTCCGCGATGTCGTCTCGCTCGGCTTTGTGCCGTCGTTCTGCACCGCATGTTACCGCACCGGGCGCACAGGACAGGACTTCATGGATCTGGCCAAGCCGGGGGAGATCAAATATCACTGCCATCCCAACGCACTTTCCACTTTTCAGGAGTACCTCTGCGACTACGCCGGCCCTGTGACAAAATCGGCGGGCGAAAACCTCATCTCGATTGAACTGCAACACATGGACGGCCAACAAACTGCGTGCGCCCTGCCGATGTTGAATAAGGTCCGCGGCGGCGAACGCGATGTTTTCATCTAGAAGCAAAGAGGAGAAGATCATCATGGTACGCGCAACTTCGAAAGGGTTTCGGCTTCACATCGGTTTCTTCGGACGCCGCAACGTCGGCAAATCAAGCCTGCTGAATGCCATTACCCAGCAGAAGGTCTCCATCGTGTCTGAGGTTGCGGGCACCACCACCGATCCGGTCGAGAAGCCAATGGAACTTCTGCCCATCGGGCCGGTTCTCTTTGTAGACACCGCCGGAGTGGATGATGTCGGTGCGCTCGGTGCGCAGCGCATCGAGAAAACGCGCCAGGCGATTGCGCGCTCCGATATCGGCGTCCTCGTTACCGAGTCTGGTGTGTGGACCGAGTTCGAAGAAAAGCTCCTGGCTGAACTCCGCTCACATGGAATTCCCATAGTGGTGGCACTGAACAAAGTGGACTTGTGCCGCCCCGAGATTGATCACTTGATTCGCTTCGAGCAGCAGGGGCTCCCCTATGCGAAACTCGTCGCAACCACGGGCGAAGGGGTGGATGAACTTCGCGCGAAGCTCTGGGAAATCGCGCCGGCCGAGTCTGCCGAACCACAGGTGGTTCTCCGCGATCTGGTTGGGCCTGACGAAACAGCAGTCCTGGTGATGCCTATTGACAAGGAAGCACCCAAAGGCCGCATCAAGCAGTTGCAGGCACAGTCCATTCGCGATCTTCTTGACGGCGAATCTTCCTGCGTCGTGGTAAAGAACGCCGGACTGCAAAAGGCGCTGGACAACCTGAGAACTCCTCCCCGGATCGTTGTCACTGATGCGCAGGTATTCGAGCAGGTTGCGCGCATCACTCCGGATTCCATTCCGCTCACCGCGTTCTCCATTCTGTTGTCACGGCTGAAAGGCGATCTCGTTGCGCAGACCAGGGCAGCCGTCGCCGTAGACTTGTTGCAACCCGGCGACCGGGTGCTGGTGGCCGAATCCTGCACGCATCACCCCGTCGAAGAAGATATCGGGCGTGTGAAGATTCCACGCTGGCTTCAGAAATACGTTGGTGGCGAGCTGCATTTCACCACCGTCAAAGGACGCGACTTCCCTCAAGACCTCTCACCCTACAAGCTTGTAATTCACTGCGGAGCGTGCATGTGGAATCGTCGGGAAATGCTGAATCGAATTCGCGAGTGCCAACGTCAAGCAGTCCCGATTACCAACTACGGCCTCGTCATCGCCTATGCGTTGGGCATTCTTGAGCGCGCCCTGGAGCCTTTCCCAGAGGCACTGTCTGCATATAAGGAAGAACGGCAAAAGCATTTGGAAACTCAACTTGCAAGCAGCTTGTCTCACTGTGATGAAACCATCATGAGCGTGGCCGACTAAGCGTGACTGAACTCACCAAACTCGATCTCCTCGAATGGCTCCGCGAGAGCCGGCCTGCCCGCCTGCAATCGTTGTACGAACGGGCCAACGCTGTCCGCAAGGAGCACGTCGGCGACGCCGTGCACCTTCGCGGGCTGATCGAGGTTTCGAGTCACTGTGTGCGGCAATGCATGTATTGCGGACTGCGTCACGCTAATCGTGACCTGCCCCGCTATCGCATGACGAGAGAAGAGATTCTCAACTGTGCCCTTCAGGCTGAAAGGCTCGGATACGGCACAGTCGTGATGCAGGGCGGTGAAGACGATCTACTCACTGCGAAGTGGGTCGAGGAAATCGTCTGGTGGATCAAACGCGAGACTCGGCTCGCGGTAACGCTCAGTCTGGGTGAGCGCAGCAGAGACGAATTCGAGCTCTGGCGTTTGGCAGGTGCAGACCGTTACCTGCTCCGCTTTGAGACCTCCGACGAAAATCTGTTTCGGGTTATTCACCCCCATCGCTATTCCGGCACACCTGGCCGCTTATCCCTGCTTCGTCAGTTGAAGAGCCTTGGCTACGAGGCAGGTGGCGGCGTCATGGTCGGCATTCCTGGCCAATCGTTCGAGAGCCTCGCGCAAGACATCCTCACCTTTCGCGCACTGAATCTCGACATGATCGGCATCGGCCCCTATATTGCACACGCCGCTACGCCCCTGGGATCCGGCGCGTTGCGTCCGGCGATCAGCCCATCCGAACAAGCGCCAGCCAGCGAAGAGATGGTCTACAAGATGATTGCCCTCACGCGCATTGTCTGTCCCGATGCAAACATTCCCAGCACCACGGCGCTGGCCACAATCAACAAGGTCGACGGACGCAAGCTGGGCCTCAAGGTGGGCGCAAACGTTGTCATGCCAAATCTGACGCCGTCGAAGTACCGCCGCCTTTATGAGATTTATCCCGCGAAAGCTTGCATTGATGAGAGCGCCACCGATTGCAATCAGTGTCTGCGCGGACAGATTCACTCCCTGGGCCGTTTTGCGGGACACGGCCCAGGCGGAAGAGGAATGCTCGAAACTCCCGTCGGCATCATGCCTGATGCCGGCGCGAACTTGGTGCAGTTGCAGGCATAGAGAGGCGAATCATGAACCCGAATGAAGGCCCACTAGAGATTGTGATCTGCCTCGGGAGTTCCTGTTTTGCGCGAGGGAACTCAGAGAATCTCGCCACGATCAACGCGCATGTGCAGCGCCACGGACTGAAGGCCTCAATTCGCATGACAGGTAAGCTCTGCCAGGACGAGTGCATGCAGGGTCCCAACCTCAGCATTGGTGGAAAGACTTACCACGGTGTCACGGAGGCAAAGTTGCGAGAACTTCTGGAGCAGTTGGGAAAGTCGTCGCGGGGGCTGCATGGAACGGATTAATTTCATTAAAACCAGGAAACACGAATGCCAGGATTGCAATAAGTGCATCCGCGGATGCCCAGTGAAAGCGGTTCGGGTTCAAGATAACTGTGCTCAGGTCGTGCCGGAACTCTGCATCCTGTGCGGCAATTGCACACTGACTTGCCCCAGCAGCGCGAAGCAGGTGTGCGACGATTTGCCGGCCGCCAAGGCCCTTCTGAATTGCAGGCGCACAGTGATCGCCTCCCTTGCTCCTTCGTTTGCGGCGCAGTATCCGGGCGTGCGGCCGGGGCAGTTGGTTCATGCCTTTAAGAGGTTAGGCTTCTTTGCTGTATCCGAAACCGCGTTGGGCGCTCAGCAGGTCTCGGCCAGTGTTCTCTCGTTAATGACTAGCGAGCCGAATAAGGTGTGGATCTCGTCTGCATGCCCGGCAGTCGTGGATTTCATTCGGAAATATCATCCGGAATGCCTGCCCAATGTTTGCGATGTCCTGTCCCCTTTGCTCGCACATTGCAAAATGCTGCGCGTGCACTATGGCGACGACATCGCGATCGTCTCGATTGGGCCTTGCATTGCAGAGAAGAAGGAGGCTGAAGAGCATCCCGACCTTCTCGATGTGGCGCTCACGTTTGAAGATCTCAATTGTTGGCTGCTCGAAAAGAACATTAATCTCGCTGAAACTGTCGATTCGCCTGAAGATCGCTTTGAGCCGGAGGAGGCACAAGAAGGAGCGCTGTTCCCAATTGAAGGCGGTATGGCTCCGGGCCTCACCGGCAGCCACGATATCAATAGTCTGAAGTTTATGTCGATCTCGGGAATGCCCGATGTTGAGCAGGCTTTGAAAGATATTTCCAGCTGGAAACCTGAGCACAACATCTTTTTTGAGATGAGCGCTTGCCCAGGATCCTGCATCAACGGGCCGAAGGCGGCACGTAACACTTCGATCGCCCGTCGCCGCTACGACATAGTTCATTACGCAAAACCCTCCAGTGAATTTCCGCGCAAACCCTCGTTGCCCATTGCCTGCAGCTATGATGTATCTCCGGTGGCGCGCAACGGGTACAGTGATCTGCAATTGCGCGAGGCATTGCGCACGGTGGGAAAGTACTCTGCCGACGATGAGCTCAACTGTGGTGCATGCGGATACGACTCGTGCCGCGATTTTGCTCGCGCTCTCATCCTCCGCAACGCCGAACGTATGATGTGCGCCACATATACGCGCAAGTTGGCGCAAAAGAAGGCCAATGCGCTTCTCCAGAAAATGCCGTCGGCCGTTGTCATTGTCGATGACGACCTCAAAATCATTGAGTGCAACTCAAATTTTGTGCACTTATTCTCTGCCGATGACGTGCAGCCCAAAATTCTCGAAGGCAGCGCTCTAAGCGCTGTGATGCCGTTCTCTTACTTGTTCCACCGGGTGCTGGACTCGAGCGAGGACATCGTTGGCCACGACATTCGCTATCAGCGAAGCATCCTGAACACCAGCATCTTTACGATTGAACCTCATTGCGTAATGTGCGGAATCTTTCGCGACATCACCGAGCCCATTTTTCAGAAGGAGCAGATCATTGACCGCGCCCGGGAGGTCATCCAGAAGAACCTCAAGACGGTACAACAGATTGCCTACCTTCTAGGGGAGAATGCTGCCGATTCTGAAATCATTCTGAATTCAATCGTGCGCTCGTTCAGCCCCAAGGAAGTTGACGACATCGGTACTGGAGGACAGCCTTGACCGGCGCCGAAAGCTTTATCGAGGTCGACTCCTGCCAGCGGGCCAAGAGCGGCCAGTTGATTTCCGGCGACGTCTTCCTCTCTCAGACGGTCAAGCAGGAAGGCCGCATTGTTACTGTACTTTCCGATGGCCTGGGTAGTGGCGTGAAAGCCAGCGTCCTGGCCAGCATGACGGCGACCATGGCATTGAAGTTCGCCGTCAGCGCAATGGATATTCGCAGGTCGGCCGAAATTATCATGGACACTCTGCCCATATGCAGCGTGCGCAAAATCAGCTATTCAACGTTCACCGTCGTCGACATGGCCAGCACCGGCGAAACACGAATCATCGAACACGGCAACCCGCCTTTCTTGCTGATCCGTCCCAAGGGAGAACTCAGTGTTCAAAAGACGATGGTGCGTCCTGAACGCTGGCACGACCGCGTCATTAGCTACTCAAACTTTAATGTTCAGCGCGAAGATCGCATCATCTTTTTTTCCGATGGCATCACGCAGGCGGGCATGGGAGAGTTCCGCACCCCCCTCGGATGGGGATCGGAGAATGTAGAGAAATTCATACGCGAAAAGATCGACCGGTATCCCTATATTTCTGCCCGCGAGTTGTCGCGCCTTCTGGTCGCGAGAGCTGAAGAAGTCGACGGCCTCAGCGCAAAGGATGATATTACATGTGGCGTAGTTTACTTCCGCAGTCCCCGCCAACTGCTTGTAATAACTGGGGCTCCTTTTAATCGCGTTCACGATCACGATCTCGCAATGATGGCGGAATGCACTCCCGGACGCAAAGTCATTTGCGGAGGGACGACGGCCAACATCATCTCACGGCTCCTGAATCGCACCATTCAGATTGATATGCGGCAGCAGCTCCATTCCAAAGTCCCGCCGTCTGCCAGAATGGAAGGATTCGACCTGGTAACTGAAGGTACCCTCACTTTGGGTGAAGTACTTCGTCTGCTTGAGGAGGGTTTCGCTCCTGAAGAGATGGAGTCGAATCCGGCTGTGCGGTTGGCAGGAATGCTGCTCGACAGCGATATTGTGAAGTTCGCTGTTGGCACCAGAATCAATGAGGCGCATCAGGATCCTAACATTCCTGTCGAGCTCGACCTTCGTCGCAATATCGTCAAGCGGATTGCGCAGTTGCTTGAAAGCAAGTACATGAAACGAGTCCTCATCCAGTACCTCTGAGCAAAGAAGTAGCCTGCCAAAGGGATCAGGAATGGACCCTCCTATTGACACAAAGCCCCAGCCACATCTTCGGTTAATTCTGATAAAACATTACATATGGTGAAGATACCGGCAAGACATCGTCAGACCTCTCTCACGCGACGAGAGGTAATAGCTAGCGCCTTAAAGACGGTCCTTGTGTCCAGCGTCCTTCCTTCTATGTCGGCGGAGACGTTCACTCAAGTCTCCCCATTGCGCGCTATCAACATCATGAATTTCATCCGCGCAGAAGAGCCGCGCGAGATTACTGATTTGATCCAGCCAGTGCGAGAGCAGATGGCGTTGATTAAGGCTCATAAATTCCCCGCCACCTGGTTGCTGCAATACGATGCGCTTGTCGAGGGACCGTTTGTTGAGTTCCTCAAGGCTGAGATGCCTCTGGATCATGAGACCGGGATCTGGTTCGAGATGAATCGGCGAATCTGCAACGATGCAGAAATCGCTTGGCGTGGCAATCCGGAATGGGAATGGGATTACCATGTGCCCGTCGCATATGCCATCGGTTACACGCCCGATGAGCGCCGCAAGCTCGCTGACACTGCTATGGCCACCTTCAAACGCATCTTTGGTCGCGATGCGAAGACCGTGGCTGCGTGGAATCTGGATGCGATCACCGCCGCACATCTCTCCGATCACTATGGCATGGATGCCTTTGGAAACTGTCGCGATCAGTTAGCCACGGACGGATTCACTATCTGGGGAGCGCCGATCGCAGCCTACTATCCCTGCCGCCAGAACGCATGGAGTCCGGCGCAGAATGCGAAGAATCAGATCTCGACTCCGGTTTTCCGCCTGCTGGGACAATATCCGGTCTACTACTACGACAATCAACCTTTGTATCCCGACACCATGGAACCTGTCTGGCCGTCAGGCCAGTCGGAGATCTTTGTCGATGCATTCCTCAGTATGATGGCTCACGCGCCGACCCAGTCTCTCGCCTATGCGCAGCTTGGCCAGGAAAACAGTTTCGGCTGGCCGATGATGAGCAAGGCATATCGCATGCAGATGGAGAAACTCGCACATTTTCGTAACGAAGGCAGTCTGGTTGTCGAGACGATGGATGCGACGGGACGCCGTTTCAAGAATTCCTTCAAGTCAACGCCAACACAAGCGCAGGTGATCCTGAACGATCCGTTCGGAAAAGACAATGCTCCTCAGCGGACTGTCTGGTATCAAAGCAAATACTTCCGTGCGAATCTGCATTTTCATGGTGATCAGTTCTATCTTCGTGACTTACACGTCTACGATGACCGATTCCCGCAGCCATATCTGACAGAACCTACGCGGCAACATGGTATCGAACAGCGCATGCTCGCGGTCCTTGACGGTTACCACTGGAGCGATGACGAAGTGCATGCTGGTCGCGCCGGAGTGCGTGCCATGGGCAGGTTTGTATCGGTCGGGCAGGATGGAAGAGACACGCCGCTCGCCATGAAGGGTTTGCCCACCGTGAGTCAGTCGGGTTCAACGCTACGCACAACTGTGCCTCTGTCTGGCGGAGGAGAGTTGATTTTCGTGTTTGGCGAGCGCGAGATTGCGTTTACCCTGACCGGCGCATCGTCATATTCGCAGCTTGGTCTCACGTTCCAATGGGTTGCAAACCGCAGTGCGCTGCAGGACGTTACTGCCGAACGGCTGAGTTATCGCTTCCACGGCTTCGACTATTCCGTGCGCGTGGTGAACGGCGTTGCATCAAAGACAGCCGATGGAGTCAGGATCAAGGCCGGCAGACAGGATACGCTGCGTCTGCAAATGACGCAGTGATGAAGAGCAAGTTGTTCTTTGCGCAACGGTATCGCTCAGTTAGGGATCAAGGCCTCGTACAGTTCGTTAAGAACTGTTTTCATTTGTTGTTTGGGCAGCAGCTTCGGACGGAAGTGGCTTTCCAGGTTGACCGCGCTCATGATAGCGCCCAGGATGACCAGCCGGCGCTCCACGGCCGCCCGCGCGACCTTGTCGAGATCGGCGCCAAACAGCAGCTCAATAAAGTCGCGTCCCGAAGCCTTGGCCATGAGCTCATACATGTGCAACAGCTTCTCTCGCGATTCCGGCCGACGCAGCGCATATAGCTTGAACTCCAGCATCAACGTACCCCATGTATGATCACCTGCCTGGACCGCAATCCAGCGCCTGAAGATCTCGGGCCGCTTGCTGATCGCAGGCTCGGCTTCGATCACCCGTCGAATGGCGAAGAATCTGGTCAAGACGCGCTGCTCCATGAGGGCGAGGAACAAATCTTCCTTGCTGGCGTAGTGCGCGTAGATGGCGCCACGGGTATAGCCCGCGCGCGCCGCTATTTCTTCGAGCTGTGTCTTTTCAAATCCTTGCTCTGAAAAGACAGCCTCGGCCGCATCCAGAATCTTCGCCCGCGTCTCTTCGGTGCGAAGCTGGTGTTTGTTCTTACTTATCTGTGGCAAAGAGACCATGCGAGCTTCCTCTTGACAGATTCTATCGCTGATTGCATAATAATACAAACGCGTATGTATTTAATCAAGAAATTCAAATCTTTGCAGAACTCCGCCGCGCCCTTCATTCTCCTTTCTGGATACGGCCTGGCTGGTGCTGCCCTCTTCCTCGCTGTTGCAGCCTGGGCGCAGCAGTCCGGCTCAGGCACGCGCGCCGTTCAGCTTCCCCTCTTCGCCGGTCAACAAGGCGGAGCGTCAGAGCAGCAATCTGCGACGCCCGCAATGAACTCGAGCGTGAACACACTCAATACGCAGGTGAGCGTACAGGGCTCATACTCCTCCAGCGCGCTCGATCCTGGCGCCGCGGGCGGCTCCATCACACTCACGCTCACAGAGGCCGTGCGCCGCGGCCTGGAGTTCAACCTGGGGAAGATAGGCGCCGATGCGGCGTCACGCCAGGCCCAAGCGCAGCGGATCTCCGCCCGCAGTTCCCTCCTGCCCAACATAAGTGCGAACCTCTCAGAGAATTCCGCCAAAATAGACTTGGTGGTAGAGGGCTTCAACTCAAGTCTGTTCGGCGGTATCGGCGGTTTCAGCCTTCCGTCCACAACAGCGCCGTTCCACTACTACGATCTGCACGGGTCGCTGCAGCAGAATGTCATGGACCTTGCCGCGATCCACAACTATCGCTCGGCTGGCCAGTCTGCAAATGCGGCGGGGCTGGACGCACTCCAGGCACGCGAAGAAGTGGTATTGGCGGTCACCGGCTCTTATCTGCAGCTGATGGCGGTAGCCGCACTCATTGAGGAGCAGCGCGTGGAGGTGCAGTACGCCGAGGCCAGCTACAAACAGGCCCGCGCGCAGGCCGATGCGGGAAATAAAGCGCCGATTGAGGCGAATCGCAGCCTTGTCGAATTTCAAACGGAGCAGCAGCGTCTGCGTTCGCAGCTTGGCGACATGCAGAAGCAGAAGAACGCGCTGGCACGCCTCATCGGACTGCACGCGAGCGAGGACATTTCCATTGCTGAAAAACTACAGGCGCAGCCCAACGACGGCGCACCCGTCGAGGAGTTTGTTCGCCGCGCATGGGCACAGCGACTCGATTTGAGGGCAGCCGAGGCCCAACTGCGCGCAGCGGAAGAAGCGCGCAAGGCTGCGGGGGCCGAGTATCTGCCGTCGGCAACGGTAAGCGGCCAGTACGGAATCCAGGGCGTCAATCCCAACACGGGCAACGGAGTTTTTCAGGCCAGTGCTTCGCTGAGTATTCCCGTCTTCAGCGGCGGCCGCATCCACGCTGACACCGCGCAGGCTGACGCCGTGGTGACCGAACGCCGCGCCGAGCTCTCAAGCCGGCGAGGCGCTGTAGAGCTCGACGTGCGCAATGCCTGGATTGATCTCACCGTGGCCAACGACCAGGTAACGACGGCAGAGAGCAACCGCACGCTCGCGCTCTCAATTCTTCAGCAATCTCAGGACCGCTTCGCAGTGGGCGTGGCGGACTCCGTTGAGGTCGTGAACTCACAGGAGGCGCTTGCTTCGGCGGATCACGACTATGTCAGCAGCCTGTTCGCGCAGAATCTGGCCAGGATTTCGCTCGCCCACGCCATGGGAGAGGCGGAGAAAGTCCTTCCCGATTTATTCAAAGGGAGTCAGTAAATGAGCATGAATACAGAGACAGATACCAAGACTGCGCAACCCGCCACAGGAGTCCCGTCGGATACTGACGTTTTCGAGCCCGCCGAGCCGCGCCGCCTCGTGAATCCCTTCCTGATCGGCGGGGTCGTTCTGGTGCTGCTGGCCGCCGGAGTCGGCTGGTACCTCTACAGTACTGGTTTCGAAGACACGGATGACGCACAGGTCGACGGACACCTGAACCCCATCGCGTCGCGCATCGATGGCACTATCAGGGCCGTCTACGTGGATGACAACCAGGGTGTCAAGGCCGGGACGCTCCTGGTGGAACTGGACCCGAGCGACGATCAGATCTCGCTCGATCAGGCGCGCGCGCAGCATGATGAGGCCATGGCGCAATTGAGCGCAGCGCATCCCAACCTGCCCATGACAGTGATCAGCAATCACGGCGATCTGACCACACACCAGGCGGAGGTGGCAGGCTCAGAGGCTGAGCTCTCCGCAGCACGGCACGACCTTGAGAGCGCGATAGCCAGGTTGAAGGAGTCTCAGGCCGTCAACGAACGGGACCAGGCTGACTTTGCGCGCTACCAGAATCTCTTTGACAAGCAGGAGGTGGCGCGTGCGGACTACGACCACTACAAGGCCGCCGCTGCGGCGCAGGCGCAGACCGTAGCTTCAAGCCAGGCATCGGTTGCTTCCGCGCAAAAGACCGTTGAGCAGCGCATGGCTCAACTGGCTGAACAGCAAAGCAGACTGGAGCAAACGCAGCGCAGTGCGCCGTTGCAAGTGGCCATTCGCGAGGCTGATATCAAAAGCCAGCAGGCCAACGCTGAAGCCACGCAGGCAGCGCTGGAGCAGAGCCGCCTCAACCTTGACTATTGCCGCATTGAGGCCCCGGTTGGCGGCGTAGTTACGCAGCGCAGTGCTGAGGTAGGCGCGCGCATTGGCAAAGGCCAACAGCTTTTCATGATCGTCCAGACAGATGACCTGTGGGTCACGGCCAACTTCAAGGAAACGCAGTTGGCTCGCATTCATCCCGGCGAACATGTGCGCATCCATATGGACGCCCTGCACGAAACATTCGACGGCACAGTGGAGAGCATGCCGGCGGTGACCGGTTCGCGTACCAGCGTTCTACCTCCCGAGAATGCCACCGGAAATTATGTGAAGGTGATTCAGCGTCTTCCGGTCCGCATTCGTTTTAATGCCGGCCAAAAGGACCTGGACAAGCTGCGTCCGGGAATGTCAGTCGAGCCCACGGTGCGTTTGGATTAGCCATGACCGAGACGAGCGAAATCACCAATGCCGGCTATGCGCCGGCTCCGCGTCCGCCGATCAACCCGTGGGTCGTGGCCATGACCGTGACGTTGGCTACGTTCATGGAAGTGC
Source organism: Acidobacteriaceae bacterium (assembly GCA_003165075.1). Classification (GTDB taxonomy): domain Bacteria; phylum Acidobacteriota; class Terriglobia; order Terriglobales; family Acidobacteriaceae; genus Telmatobacter. The sequence continues at coordinate 24,738 of PLSM01000072.1, forward strand.
TCGACTCCTCGATCGCCAACGTCTCTCTTCCGCACATTGCAGGAACGCTCGGCGCCAGCTCGCAAGAGAGCACTTGGGTCATCACCAGTTACCTGGTTTCGAGCGCGGTTGTGCTGCCCATGAGCGGATGGCTCTCTAATCTCATCGGGCGGAAGCGCTTTTACATGGGATGCGTTTCCATCTTCACCATCAGTTCGTTCCTCTGCGCGCTGGCGCCCAGCCTGCCCATGCTCATCTTCTTCCGCATCCTGCAGGGCGCCGGAGGCGGAGGCTTGCAGCCCACCGAGCAAGCCATTCTGGCAGACACATTCTCAGCCAAGCAGCGCAGTATGGGCTTTGCCATGTATGGTGTGGCCATCCTGGTTGCGCCCGCCATCGGCCCCACGTTTGGGGGATGGATTACAGACAACTACAGCTGGCACTGGATTTTCCTGATCAATGTGCCCATCGGCATCCTTTCGCTCATCCTCACGCACCGCATCGTGCATGATCCGGCGTATCTGAGAAACATGACCAAGTCCAACTTCCGCGTGGATTATGTGGGTATCGGCCTCATCGTCATCGGCGTGGGTTTTCTGCAGTACGTGCTCGACAAGGGCGAGGAGAACGACTGGTTCTCATCCCATGCGATTCTCATCAGCCTTATCATCGCCATCGTCGCGCTGGTGGCGTTGGTCATCCGGGAACTCACGCACGAAAACCCGATCATGGACCTGCGCCTGCTAAGCAGGCGGAACTTCGCTACCGCAGTAACTTTCAGCTTCATTCTCGGCATGGTCCTGAACGGCACCACTATCCTGTTGCCGCAGTTTCTGCAAAACGATCTCGGTTACACCGCTCAGCAGGCGGGCATGGCGCTCTCGCCCGGCGCCTTGGCACTCGTATTCATGATGCCGATTGCCGGAATCCTGGCCACCAAGTTCGACCCGCGCGTCATCATTGCGTGCGGCTTTGCTCTAACGTCCTTCGGGATCTTTCACGTTACCAGCATTCACTACGGCGTCAGCTTCCAAACTATGGTGGGCTACCGCATCATCCAGGTCATCGGTATTCCACTCATATTCATTCCCATCAGTACGCTGAATTACGTAGGAGTCCCGCGGAACAAATTCAACCAGGTCTCCGGAATCAGCAACTTTCTGCGCAACCTGGGCGGAGGTATTGGTGTTTCGCTTCTCAACAACTTCATCTCCCGCCAGGGCCAAACGCATCGCGTTGCACTTACCGCTCACACCAATCACGCTAACCCGTTTTTCGAGCGGCAGCTTCAGGCCATGACGCAAAACTTCATTGCCATGGGCGCCAGTCCCTCCCAAGCATCGCATCGCGCCTTGGCGCAGCTTTCGGCCCAAGTCAATTTGCAATCGAATGTGCTTAGCTTTGCCAATTCATTCTGGATTCTTGGGTTTCTCATTCTCTTCTTGGTACCGTTGCCCTTCCTGATGCGCAGGCCCAGCCCGGAAGAAGCCAAGGCGACGGCGGCAGCACACTAGTGTCCTGTCTCTAAAATTCGCATCAAAAATGAGCTGTCATCCTGAGCGGAGGTTGGTGCGCATTTTGCGCCAATCGGAGCCGAAGGATCTGCGGTTCGGGACCTCAACTTATGCAAAGAACTTTAGGAACACCGCCCTAAATAGTTTGCCCTGATATTCCTCATAATAATTACTATTCATGACCACTCTTGTCCAAGACAGCATTTTCTGTGAATTGAGTGGTTGATTTCACTGGGCGTAGCTATCCTCCTTGGCGATAGCGTCAGGTTTCTTCGATAACTCGCACTCGAGGAACTTCTACGTTTCCGGCATCCTGCTGTCCAAGTTGTAATCGTGTAAGTGCTGCGTTGCAGGCTCAAGTGGATGCTTGCATTTCTTCTGCTCTCCAACTCATGGCTACCAAGTCAGCGGTATGGGTAACTGCTCGGCCAGTTGCCTTGCGGCTGGCGGTCCCTCCTGCGGATTGCAAGCCACGCCCACAAGTCTCTGAAGATGAACAGTTGCTGGCGTAGCAGAGCCGCAAGATTGGAGAGCGGCCAGCCAAAGCTGGACTTTGTCTGCAGGTACTTCAAGATCAGCATGGCGATCAAAGCGGTCCAGATCTGTGTCTTGACCGCATTGGCGCTGGCGCCCAGGAACGACTTCACTTTTGCTGTTTGTTTCAGCGCCTTGAAAAACAGCTCTATTTGCCATCTGTCCTTATAGATCGCAGCCACCGTCGAAGCCGCCAAGTGCAGAAGATTGGTGAAGAACACCAGGATCTCCTGCTTGTCCGGGTTCCAGTACTCGATGCGCCGGAACAGAATCGGCTTTTCGCCGTCCTTGTCCAGGGCGGGCAGAGAGACGATCTTGTTGCTGAGCACGTTGCCCTTTTCTGGAACCGCGCACACCTCGACCGTGGTGTGGACCGTATTGGTCTTCATGCATGTGACGAAGAAGACCCCGTCCCGCGTCAACTGCCCGAACCACACGTAATCGTTATAGCCGCGATCGATGGCCAGGATCGTACCCGCTTCCAGACACAAGCCTCGCGCCACTTTCAGTTCGCTATATTTGCCGTCGGTCACTACCGCGAACGAGGGCAGATAGCCGTCGTGGTCCAATGGAAGATGCAGTTTGATGGCGCCCTTGCACTGGCGATACTTGGCCCAGTCGAACATGGTGGCCGACAACTCGATGATGCTGCCGTCCAGGCTCATCAGCTTGTTCTTGAAACGAAACTTACGGCGACTGTGCGCCGCCGTCTCGGTCTGACACTTTCCCAGCAACTGCATGAAAATCGACTCGTAGAGTTCCCCGGGGCGATTGGCGTTGGCATAAGCCAAGGTTGATTTCTTCGGAGCGGTGCTGATGCCCAGATGCTTCAGGGGTGATTCGCAACCGGCCAGCCCAGGCAGACTTCGCGTAGGGAGTTCAAATGCGCCACCTGGCAAAACAGCATGGCCACGAATGGTTCCCAGCAGGTGAGCCCCTTGGCGTTGAACTCGGCTTGATGTTGCTTGCCGACCTGAGCGAACTGTCTGCGTGGAAAAAGTTGAGAGTATACACTGCGTACTTGTGTCATGGTTGATCATCTTTGCTCTGGCCGTGGCTCTGTCTGGGAGCCGACTTCAGAGTAACGGGATCAGCGCGCAATCCTACTCCTCAAGCCGCATGAGCTGTCGGCTTATTTTGGACAGCAATGATTCATGACTCACTATACCGAGCTTACGATCCTCTTAACGAAAAATGGCGCTCCACAAGGGAGCGCCAATCAATATCTAGAATCGATTGCTTCTACACGCGTCACATTCTCAGCAGCGCACGATCTTGGGTGACTGAATACCTTTCGTCGCATTTCGCGAGTCGACAACAAGTTTGGCGCATTCCACGATCTTTGGGTAGTCGTAACTGGAATGGTCCGTAACGATAATCACGCAGTCGAAATCTGAAATGTTGTCAAGCGGCGTGCATGTCATGTCGAGCGCGTAATGGCGTCCTCTACCCACTGTTGGGAAGTACGGATCGTTGTACTCCACGTGTGCGCCGCGCTTCTGCAGCAGTTCTATAATGGTCAGCGACGGCGATTCCCTCAGGTCGTCAATGTCCTTCTTATATGAGAGCCCCAAAACAAGTACCCGCGAGCCGCGCAACGCTTTGCCCTGCAAACCCATGGCTTCGATCGTCTGATCCACGACGAAGTAAGGCATGCCGACGTTAACCTCGCCTGCAAGCTCGATAAATCTAGTGTGAAAATCGAACTCCCGCGCTTTCCATGAGAGATAGAACGGATCTATCGGTATGCAGTGACCGCCCAGTCCAGGCCCTGGATAGAACGCTTGAAAACCAAATGGCTTGGTCTTGGCCGCATCAATCACTTCCCAAATGTCTACACCCATGCGTATGGACAGTTTCTTCAGTTCGTTCACCAGTGCAATATTCACGCAGCGATAGATGTTCTCGAGCAGTTTCGTCATTTCGGCGGCAGCCGGCGTGGAGACCGGAACGGTGCGTCGGAAAATGGAGCCGTACAGTGCGGCCGCGATCTTTGCGCCATTTTCCTCCATTCCACCAATGACCTTGGGAATGTCGTGCCGGGAAATATTCTCATTTCCTGGGTCTTCCCGTTCCGGCGAGAATACAACAAAGAACTCCCCGTCCATTGAATCCTGATCCGAACTTCCTTTGCGCGCTGCCTTCAATCCAATTGGGTTGCCTCTTTCAAGAATTGGCACCAGGACCTCTTCCGTGGTGCCGGGATAGCTTGTGCTCTCCAGGATGATGGTTTGGCCGGATCGCAAATTGGGCGCAATGGCTTCAGCCGTGAGCACAATGAAGCTGAGATCTGGCTGATGATAATTATCGAGCGGCGTAGGAACGCAAATCAGCACAACATCCATATCTCTGATGTGTGAGAAGTCGGTTGTGGCTGTGAACCCACTCGCTCTCGCCGCTTGAATCTCTCCAGGTTCAATGCGAAGAATATACGAGCCTCCATGACCTAATGTAATGACTTTCTTTGTATCAATGTCGAAGCCCGTGACAGCGAAGTGCTCGTTGCTAAATAAAAGAGCCAGGGGTAAACCAACATAACCGAGCCCGACGACGCCAACCTTGGCGGTTCGAGACTCGATCTTCTGCAGAACGCTAGATACAACAGTTTCGGATTCCACAAGCAAGGTCATTGATCGTCACTCCCTCAGTTGATTTCTCAGTAATTTTTCCGCTTAAGAACTATTTCTTGATAGATCGATTTGAGCCCTCTCAACAAAGAATGCAGCACTCCGGCTCGATTCGCGTCAGCCGCATTCAACAGCAGTACGTATCGGGGTCGCCATCTCATTTGCGCCCTGATTTTGGTACCACTCCACCGTTCACCGCAAACCTGCCTCTAATTCGACATTCGGGTCGTAACCGATGGCATCGCCTGCTGCGCCAACGTCTGCCAAGGAGTGCCGGATGTCGCTCGTAAGGATCGGCAACACTCTTCCGAACAGATGGGATTGCGGCTTGGTGCAGCACATAGTCTACGCCGGAACAGACTTGACTGATCGCATTCTGATCCAGAATGTATGCCTCGCGAAAGTCGATTTGATCAATGATCCCTGCAATGTTCTCGCGCCGGACGGTTGAAAGATTGTCGATCCCGCGCACATGGTGTCCCTCTAGCAGCAACGCGCGCGAGTGAGGAACCTATAAATGCGGCTATGCCGGTAATCATGTATTTAGCCACTGTATGCCCTTGAAGTGAGATTTCGCTATGGAACCGCTTGGCGTGAACGGCTGCACGAAATCAGATGGATGAAGTAGACGCGTCCTGGGGCGCGAAGTTGTGGAAAGCCTGCAATGGCATCTTCGCGGCATCGCCTTCATGGTTCATGCCTTCTGCCTGCTCGCGCTGAAACACCACTCGCACTGTTTGGAAGAGAATCTTGATGTCAAGCAGCGGCGAGTATTTAAAAACATAAATCAGGTCGAAGCGCAACTTACGTTCAGCACTCGTGCTGTATCGGCCCATAACCTGCGCCAGTCCGGTAATGCCAGGCTTCACGACAAAGCGTGCACTGTATCCCGGGGTATTCTCTTCAAACTGCTTCACAAAGTGCAGCCGTTCGGGTCTAGGTCCCACCACGCTCATATCACCCATTAGAACGTTAAAGAACTGCGGTAGCTCATCAATTCGCGTTGAGCGGAGAAATGTGCCAAGCCGCGTGATTCGTGGATCGTTATGCGTCGCCAGGATAGGCCCGGTAAGTACCTCGGCGTTGGCGACCATGGTACGAAGCTTCCAAACTTGGTACAGCTTGCCGTCCTTTCCTACCCGTTCCTGCTTGAATAGGGCGGGTCCCTTCGACTCCAGAGGGATCAATATCCGCAGCACCAGCAGCAGCGGGCTCGCCACCGCGATGGCGATCAAAGAGATCACCACATCCATCAGACGCTTCACCAACAAGTCACCATTCTCTAGACGATGTTGCTCGATAGATAACATCATGCAATCATCCAGGTAGTGCGGCTGAGCGCCAAATAGCGTCAGTTCGTAAGGGCGTGGTGCAATCAGGACCAACTTTCCATGACGCGCCGCGCGTCGGGCCACTTCGGCACGGTTTAATACATCGGACGCAATGACGACAACGTCTATCTTTGCTACGGCGGAATCAAACGCATCCATTTCACTCGCTAGTAACCAGTGCTTAATCACATACCAGCCGTTTGCAAAGCCTGATATTTTAGGGGCTAGACTCGTGGCTTCGTCTAGAGTGTCGGCTACAATCATCACGCTCCGGCCGCCAAAATGCGCCCGCAACAATTTCAAGATGGCGTATCTGCTGGCCGTCAACAGCGTCAAGTGCAGCACCACGGCGATGGCCAAAACTGCGCGCGAGAATTCCGGCTGCCGCGACCAGAAGCTTGCCGCCATGGTTACAATTGCCAAACAGACAGAGACCAACATCAGCGCATAGATGAGCTCAGTCAACGAGCGCTGCAGCCAATTCTTATAAAGATCGCACATAAAGAGGAGGGCCACTGAGGCAAGCGAGAGTACTGGCGCCAGCGTAAGGTACGCGTGGAAGCTTCCGCTGCTCTGAAGTTCCACTCCGAAACGCAGCAAAAATGCGAACAGAAATCCGGCGTTGACAACAAGTACATCGAGGAAAGCCAAGATGAAGGGCTCTTCCATCCACTTGATATAGGTTTTCATTAGTACCTTCTCTTTGATCTAGGGAACCTCTGAACAAGACCTGTCAATTTCAGCAGCAATGATATGAGGGTGTTACTTTACGGAGTTTTCTTCAAGC
>PLSM01000161.1 GCA_003165075.1 Acidobacteriaceae bacterium
AGCACGCCGTGGCGCCGCCGTTCTCATATATCTCGAAGCCGTCACTGCCGTCCGCTTTCTTCGATCCACCCCAGCGGTGGTCCGGATTAAGATAATCGGCATGCCGAATGGGCACCAGATTGCCGGGAAGACCCATCGCGAAGTCCCTGTATCCCACACTGTCCATCTTGGCCAGGATGCGGTCCATCGCCTGCCGCGCCTGCCCGCCCTCGATCAACCCGTAGCGCACCGCAATGCCGTTGATGAAGGGGAAGTAATAGTTGTGCAATTGGCCGTCGCTGCTTCTCCAACCGGCCAGCACGCCCGTCGAGGGGTCGAGGAATGCGTCCGCATAGGCAGCGCGAATGGCGTCGGCGCGCGCGCGGTACCTGGCTGCGTCCGCCGTCTCTCCAATGCGATCGGCGAGCGCGGCCATGCCCCGCAGTGCACGATAGCCCAGCGCGTTTGCATAGGCGTCCTGGTGGCCGAAGCCGATGGTGTCCCACCAGTTGGATGCAGGGTTGATGACACCCTCCTTCCATGAGCCAGAGTTCCCGCTGGCGGGGTATTCGAGCAGCGGGCTGCCGTCGGCATTCGGGACCATCAGGCTTTCGGCCCACCTGCGCAGCCCCTTGTAGTTCTGCCGCAGCCACCGCTCGTCGCCGCTCCCGTCGGCGTAGTCGTAGGCCGAAATCAGCAGCGAAGGATAGGTGTCGCTGAACACACTGGTATCCTGGGACACGGTTTCGGGCGCCCCGTCGAACATCTGGTAGCCCGGCAGGCCGTAGCCGAGAAACCCGCCCAGATAGCGATCCAGCGTTTCGCGAATGATGTCGAGAGCTGTCAGCCCTTTCACAAGCTCCGGCGTATACCGCGCCATATCGGCATATTCGTAAACGGTGAAGGCGCAGGCATCGCTGGCGGCATGGTTGGCCAGCACATGCAACTCCGCATGCTGCTGGAAGATATCCAGAAAGTCCCGGCGAAAGCCGTCGAAACGCGCATCTGCGGGATCCATGCCGGGGATCGCCGGAAAGATGGCGGCGGTTTGAAGCGTGTAGTCGATCTCCCTGTGCTCTGCCGAGGCGACGGGGAAGGTAACCGACACATAGTCCGGCGCCGGCTGAGCCAAATCAGTCGGGGTAAAGCCGGTGGTATTGCGGTGAGCAACGTAATGGAGCACCGCGGCATCGCTTCCTCTGGCGTAGACGCGCATGGATCCCATACCCGGCAGATGCAGCACCGCGGGCAGCGCAATGTCGCCCGCGGGCGTTACGTGCCCCAGAAGCGTGGCGTGCGTCACGTGCGGATCGAATTTCCACGTCAGATCGTGCGCGGCCCCGCCGGGCCGGAACAGGCTGCGCATTCGCAGCGTGTCGCCTGCGCACCGCATCTCCCAGACCGGATGCCCGGGGTCTGAAGCCGCCGCGTAGCGCACCCAGCCGCCGCGCGTGGTCACCGTGTATGCAACCTGCGCGACACCGGGGTCGACCAGCGGACTGGCTCGGAAACTGCCGCGATTGAGCGAGTCGATGCTCAGCGTGCTCAATCCCGGCTGGCGCGCATCGAAAACGACGCGCATGGAGGGGGTCTCTTGCCTGAGCGCGTCGTTCCCCGTCTCTCCGGCCGCGGAAACAGTTACAACCAGCGCGACCGCCAGGAAAAAAGTCCAGTTTCTCTCAAAGCCCAAGCGCAATAAAGAAGATTCAGCCGTTCGCCATCCTGCAAACATCATGGTCGTTCCCTTTCGGCATTCGATCTTAGTCTAAAGGTAAGGACATTTCTCGTACCGGGGAAAATACCGGGGACACCTGGGAAGATTGAATGGAAATTGGGCGTAAATGGATAGTGCTCGAAAGCCCTGTAAATTCGAGTCTCAGAGCACTCCAAGGGTAATCAGGTAAAACGGTGGAAATCGGCTCCCTTGCAACTGTTAACCGAAGGGTTGTAGGTTCGAGTCGATCAGCAGGCTCAATAGATATGAATACTCGATGTCGAGTGGCGTATCGGAAGCAACGGTGCAATTACAGAAGACGGCTCGCAATCTCCGACCGGGCAATGTTCAGTCCCGAGGCAATGTGAGGAACAATGACCCGAGCCCCATTCCGCGCATAGGGATCGTTTGCCCTTGACAAAGCCGTCGCCCTTATCCATGGCACAGAATTTGCCGGGCAGGCCATCAGTATGTCGAACGCTTTAGAGTCCGCCCAAGAAATCAGTGGCTGCAGCTTCTCCAAGAGAAGCGTGAGAGTGCGTTGCCGCACTCTCACGGTTCAGCCCCTGTCTAGAAGACGAACTTCCCTGCAAGCTGCACAAGGCGTGGATTGTTCATCTGACCCTGGCCTGAGATCACGCCGAAGCCGGCTGACCCAGTCGTGTTAGATGGGGGGATAAATTGCACACGGTTAAAGGTATTGAAAAACTCTACACGGAACTCGAAGCCCAACTTTTGATCGGGGCCGAAAGCGGTGTGTTTGAAGGCGGCAAAGTCCCAGTTGTCGATGCCGGAAGCTTGCAGGCTGTCGACACGCGGCTCGTTGCCCCAGGTATACGGTGCGGGAGTGGTGAAACACGCTGGGTTGATCCAACCGGCGTTGCCGGCAAGACCGCTCAGTACGCGTGCAGCGCCAGATCCAGGGGTTGCTTTCTTGCAGCCGGGCACTACATTTGGACGCAATCCGCCGCCGTAGTAGTTGGCCCCATTGCCTCCCGAGGCGATGTTAATGGGGAAACCGTTCTGAAACGTCGTTACGCCGTCAATTCCCCACCCACCAATGACCTTGTTGGCCATGGGAGAGAGATCGCTCAGATACTTCTGGTTTCTGCCAATGGGAAGATCGAGCACATAGCTGATAATGAGGTGCTGTGGAACGTTCTGCGAAGAGAGAGATTTCTCGGCGCGAAGATTATTCCAGTCCTGAACTCCTCCTTTTCCTCCGGGCTCTAGCCAGGAAGTGATGGTGTCTGTGTTGCTCAGAAGCTTAGCCCAGGTGTAGGCGGCCAGCAGAGTGCCCCCACCGTTGAAGCGTTTCTGCAACGTAGCCTGAAGAGAATGATAGGTACTGGCGAAATTTCCCGCTCCGGCATACTGCAAGCCGTTGAATTGAGGGAAGGGTCTCAGCAGTTGCCCAAAAGTGGTTGTCTCAGACGATAGGGCGCTGCCGGCCGCGGAGGTGGCGGCAAATGGGTTGGCCACCGGCTGGGCAACACAGGCCTCTCCGGCCGGCGCGGTCACGGTGGGGCTGCACGTGGTTGGAGTGTTTGCGGCGACTTGCGCTGCCGCCTGTGCCAGATAGTTGTCTCCCAGTTGGGCGACCTGTTGGTTGTACACCGGCAGATGCGTTCCCTTGTTGGCTGCATACGCTATGTCGGTGAACCATCCTCCCCACAGAGTGCGTTGGATATCGACGTTCCACTGCTGCATGTAGCCGTAGTTGTACTGCGGATTTTCAAATGTGGGGCTCGTTGCACCTTCCAAATCCAGCGCAATTAGCGGTAACCCAGTCTTGGAATCCACGCTTGCGCCGGGAGGCTGCACAAAGTTGATCCAGGGAGTGGTAATCGTGTTGGTGGGAAGGTCAGGGTTTCCATTGTTGCCGGTGTACTCAGTTTGAATGGAGTTCACAGGGTCGTTGAGAGGATTGGTCGCCCAACTGGCATCGAGCGGAATCCAGAACAATCCGTATCCGCCGCGCAGCACGGTTTTCGGATTCAGGCTGTAAGCAAACCCGACGCGCGGTCCAACACCCAACCTGTTTTCCTCCAGGTTGTAACGGCTGCTTCTCGTGGAGCTGTTGACCAGCCTGACTGCCCCGAGCACTTCGGAGGTGGGTCCCCCAACCGTGCCGACTGCCGCGGAGGCGATTGGATCGACTGCGGTCGGATCGAAGTACGACTGCCGGTTATGCCGCTCGGACCATGGACTCTGATACTCGTAGCGCAGGCCCAGGTCGAGTGTCAGTTTGTTGCTTGTATGGAAGGTGTCGTTGACGTAGCCCGCGAGGAGCTTCTGTTTTCCGGCCACCAGGTTGGGAATCACAGCAGTGCCATAGAAGTGGTTGCCCACCTGTTCCGGGTTCGTCGCCCATCCCAGCAAGTAATCCGCAAAACCGAAGCCGGGATTCCCGGTATAGGTGCCGTCAAACCCGAGATAGCCGCTGATAATGTTGCTTTGGGCGTAGTTGTCCATGGTGATCTCGTCCTGAAAGCCCATCTGAATCGTATGGCGGCCCCGGACCAGGGTGAGAGTGGGGGAGATCCAGAATTGCGTGTCATGGTCAACGATGTAGCTCTGCCCCTGGGTGGCCATGACGTTGTCGGACTCACCGACCACCCCGATCGTTGGCGGCGTTCTTTCAGAGGATGACAACTCGTTATTGAACGCGGCGTTCCAACCGATGGTTGTGAAGTCGAAACCGGAGTTCTTTGGAGTACGCAGGTAGTTGAAGCGGGTTGCCGATACATCCAGATTGCCGATGACATTGGGCGTGAAAACGTAGTTGTAGCCAAGGGCGATTCCCTTGGAGGTCATCACTTCTGTGCAACGATCCAAGCAGAGGCCGGTGCCCAGAGGATCCTCCGGCTGATTCAGGTTGTTCCACTGGCTGAAGCGGCCGAACAAGTGCTGCGCATCGTTGATCTTTTGATCCACGCGCACGACGTTCTGGTTCTGATTGCCGCCGAGCGAGTAACTTGACGTAAAGTTGTTGAGCTGGTCTGCGCTTGTCGGAGCCGGCCAAAGGTCCATTAATACCTTTGCCGTCTGATTGATGCGGGCTGCGGGAATGATATTGCCGGCGAAAGGAGTAGGGGTGCCGAGAGAAGCGCCGGTTGTCGGATCGGTGGCGCAACCGCCAACGCCCAGGCCATTTGAGTTGGGAGTTGTTTGAAGCACACCACCGCATGGGTCGACAATCCCGCTGAGACCGTTGGCCTTAAGAAGGTTGGTAAGATCCACATCGTTACCACCCTTGATCGCCGCTGCCACCTCTGCAGTTGGAACCGTGGATACCCATGACGCCGAGGAGCGCAACCGGAAGCCCTCAAAGCTGTAGAAGAAGAAGGTTCTGTCTTTAAGGATCCTTCCACCGAAATTGCCGCCAAACTGATTCTGAATCCATGGCGGCCTTTTCAATCCGGCATGATTCGAGAAGAAGTCGTTGGCGTTCAGGACCTTGTTGCGGATGTACTCATAAGCCTCGCCATGGAAGCGGTTGCTGCCGCTCTTGGTGCTCAGGTTGAGAACTCCGCCTGCCACCTTTCCCCACTCCGGGCCGATGTTGTTGGTCTGAACTTTGAATTCCCCGACCGAATCCTGCGTGGGAATCATGATGGGCAGGTTAATGTAACCGATATTCAGCGGTTGCCCGTCCAGATATTCGGCACTTTGATTTGCGAAGGCGCCGCCAATCTGGAAGTTGCCCCACGAGAATGGGTTCTGGCCGGTTGCCGTCTGACCCGCTTGCCCCTGCATGACCACGGAAGGAGCAACCTCGACAAGGCTAAAGACATTGCGACCATTCAATGGGAGTTCATCAGCATTGCGCTCTTCTACCACCTGTCCCAGAGAAGAGGTCTCTGACTGCAATAGTGGGACATCCGATGTGACTGTGACGGTCTCGGTGGCTTGACCGATGGGAAGCGTGATGTCGACCCGGGCTGTCTGCTGAACCAGAATGACAAGGTTCTCGCGGTTGACTTGCTTGAACCCGGTCTTTTCAGCCACCAGACGATACTCGCCGGGATTGAGGTTCACGAACGAATAGAGCCCAGTGTCGCCTGTATCCTGTGCCTGCTTTTCAGCTGTGGCCTTGTTGATTAGGGTAACGGTTGCTCCAGGAACCGCCGCCCCGGACATGTCGGTAACCGTTCCAGTCAGGGTTCCATAGGTCGATTGTGCTTTCAGTGCAAGAGAGCACGACAAGAAGAGAATGACGCTGAAAAAGCCGCACACGATGGCGCGGCCCGATACTGCGCTTCTCGGTTTTGACATGGTGCCTCCAAGAAATCATCGAACGTGAAGATGGACTTCACGCAGAGTATTACGAGACAACCGCGTCATTTGTACCAGGCTAGGACGCCAAAACAGGTTTTATTTTCGGGATGCGGCCTGAAACAGTGCATACTCTCGCTTAGCTTCTTCAGGGCGCCCGGAGAGCGAATATAGATGCATCAAGCGGTAGTGCACAAGCTTATCGGCACTCGGGTCCTGTTCGGCCGTCACCAGGATTTTGATTGCCGCACCGGGGTCGCCCAGCTTTTCTTCTGCTTCCGCCAGATTCAAACTCGCCCACTGAGGCGGATGTTCCGCCCGCATTCTAGGCCGGAGGAAGTCGCGCAATGCAGCATACTGCTCCATTTCAAGCATGCATCTGCTGAGATGGGCCGCGGGTCGCTCATCGTTGGGATATGCCGCCAGTTGCTGACGGAATGCTTCGGCCGCCGCTGGCCATTCTTCTCTCTTCTCGCGCAGCAGACCCAGGCTGTAATGTAGTTCCGACAGATCGGGGTGTTCACGCACAAGCTGCTCGTACTGTGCAATCGCTTCGTCCCCGTGTCCCTGGTCCGCCAGCACATCCGCATAGAACTGTTCAAGATGGGGCGATGCGGGAAACTGTTCCCCGCATATCTGGATCTGCCGCATCCCCTCTTCCCCGCTCAGCACTGAGAGGAGATAAAGAAGTGCAGTGTCCTGCGGATGCTGTCGCCACAGACCCAGGGCTCCCTGCCAATCGAGCTCCGGCCGGAAGTAAGGAGAAATGCGCGCTGCCTCGGGAAAGGCGCTGCGCGCTCCCGCACTCCCGGCGCTGGAAGCCTGCCTAAGGGCCGCCAAAAACGGTTCAGAACCGTGCGCCTTACTTAGTCGGGTGGCAAAGACCTGTCCGCTGCGCATATAAGACTTGGCCAACTGCACAAGCGCAAGATCTTGTGGATAGATGTTGCTGTTCAGAAGCGATTGATAGATTGTCACCGACTCGATCGGCTCGTCACTGTCAAGATAACAAGGCGCAACCGCGGAGATGACTCGAAGGTTCTTTCTCTCCTCGCGATAGATTTTTGCAAGCATGGGCCTGAGACTGTCCAGTTCCCCCATGCGGCACCTCTCCTGGGCCAGCAAGGCATAGGTCTCCGGCACATATCGTTGCTTCAGGGCCAGGGAGTAGTAGTGTATGGCGTCCGCCGAGCGTCCCTGCATCTGCAGGCTGACGCCAAGATCGGTCATTATCTCCGCGGAGGACGGCGTTTGAGCGAGAGCTTTTCGGTAGTCCTGTTCGGCTGCAGCGTATTGTTTTGCCTCCATCGCCTGGCGCGCAGATTGAAGCTCTGGAACCTGCTGCGCCTGCAGGCATACCGTGACCAATGCGAGAGCTGGAATGCCCCAGGGCTTTCGGAAGTGATCCAGGAGCAACCGCGGTGCGGATCGGTTCCTTGCAACAGATCTCACCTCGCTCATCGTGCCACACCCCTTGAGATCGATTATGTGCTTCCGCATAGAATACGAGTCAAAGAGAACTAAGATTGCTCTGCCGGCTGATCCTTGTCAACCCGCACGGATGTGCACGCGCCGGCCGTGCGATCAACCTCATACCGTGGCGTATGATACCTTTGGAAACGTCGTCATACTGCCCC
>PLSM01000091.1 GCA_003165075.1 Acidobacteriaceae bacterium
GCCGATCCCGAAGATGTATGTGAGCGCGATCCGTGCCTGCTTGTTGCGGGGCAGATCGACGCCAGCAATACGTGCCATTCTGATTCCTTTGTCGCTTCGGTTGGTGTGCCTCCGGCCTTAACCGGCTCGCACGTGTGATGCGGTTCCTCCGGGGTTCATCGCTAGCCTTGGCTCAAGCTAACTAGCCCCTTGCCCACGGCAATGGAGGGTCCCGCGAATACCGAGGTTTTAGCCCTGGCGCTGCTTGTGCTTTGCGTTCTCGCAGATCACCCTTACCACCCCATGGCGGGTGATGACCTTGCACTTGACGCAAATCTTCTTGACCGATGCACGGACCTTCATTGTTGCTGTCCTTCCTTGAAGCTCTCAGCTTCCAACTGCTAGCCAGATCTTTTGCTATCCACTTCATCGACCATTGCAAAGGCTGGAAGCCAGTAGCTAGAGGCTATTTATAGCGGTATACGATCCGCCCCCGGTTCAGGTCGTAGGGACTCAACTCTACGGCCACGCGGTCGCCGGGCAGAATACGGATGAAATTCTTGCGCATTCGTCCCGAAACATGGGTCAACACCTCGTGATTATTCTCGAGTTTGACCTTGAACATGGCATTGGGCAGCGTCTCGGTGACCACCGCCATGACCTCAATCGCGTCTTCCTTCGACAAACTGTATCCTGCTTCTGCCGGCCGCTTTTGGCCCTTCCGGCTTGGTGACCCGAGCAAACTACTCGGTTAAAACTCTCGCTCCGGTAGGCGTTACCGCCACCGTGTGCTCAAAATGAGCGCTCATGCTTCCGTCGTCTGTTACTGCCGTCCAGCCGTCTTTCAACACCCTTACATCCGGCTTGCCCGCGTTCACCATGGGCTCGATGGCGATGACCATCCCGGCACGCAGCTTCATGCCGTGACCGGCCTCGCCAAAGTTCGGCACCTGCGGATCCTCGTGCATATGGACCCCGATGCCATGCCCCACAAAATCCCTTACCACCGAAAACCCCTCGGCTTCCACTACGCCCTGCACCGCGGCGCCGATGTCGCCCAGGGTCGCCCCCGGCTTGACCACCGCAATCGCCGATTGCAGCGACGCCTCGGTCACCCGCAGCAGCCGCTCGGTCTCTGGAGCAATCTTTGCCCCCACCGCAACCGTGATAGCCGAGTCACCAAAGTAGCCGTCCACCACCGCCCCGAAATCGAGGGAGACAATGTCGCCTTCCTTCAGAACCCGCTTGCGTGACGGGATGCCGTGCACCACTTCACTGTTGACAGAGGCGCACAACACACACGGATAACCGTGATAGCCCTTGAATGCGGCCTTGGCGCCTCGTTCCCTGAGCCCCGCCTCCGCAGCCTTCTCCAGGTCCAGAGTGGTAGCACCCGGCTTCACCTGGCTGCGTAGCAGTTCCAGAATCTCGCGAACCACCTGGCCGGCGACCCGCATCTTCTCGATTTCCTGCGGCGACTTCAGTACCACTGCCACCCGAACTCCACTTCCACCGCTACCATGCACGCAAAAAACCCGCCCGCCGACTGCCTCAACTGCGCAGCCGCTCGACAGCGGCAACAATTCCGGCCGCAATCGCGGCAATCGGCCGGTCTCCATCCACCTCAGCAAAACGCCCCATCGCACGATAGTGCTCGATCACGGGCGCGGTCTGCGACACGTAAGCGCGCATGCGCTCCGCAAAAACCATCTCCGTATCGTCGGCTCGCTGCGCCAGCGCGGCGCCTTCCACATCGCAAAATCCCGCCCGTTGGGGGGGATTTGAATAGATGTTATAAATGCGCTGGCAGACTGGACAGATCCTGCGCCCCGTAATGCGGCGCAATAACTGATTATAGTCGACATTCAGGCTCACAGCAACCACCGGCAGCCCCTGCGTATCGGCCGCCAGGCGACCGTCCAGCCAGGTAGCCTGCGGAAGGGTGCGTGGAAAACCGTCCAGAATGTAACCCTTGGCAGTATCCGGCTCCTTGAGCCGCACCGCCACCATCTCGTTCACCAGCGAATCGGGAACCAGCTCCCCGCGCTGCATGATCTCCCGGGCCACCTTGCCCAGCGCGGTAGACTGCGCCACATTGGCACGCAACAGGTCTCCGGTGGAGATCTGCGGGATGCCCCACAGTTTCACCAGCTCCTTGGCCTGGGTTCCTTTGCCCACGCCCGGCGCACCCAACAAAAGAATTGGACCGGGAACGGTGGTTGAGGCCGTCGCCCGGTCATTTTCCACAACAGTTGCAGATGAAGACATTACCAGGTTNNCGGAGCGCGGGGAAAAGCCATCATAATGACGCATGATCAGCTGCGATTCGATCTGGTTGACGGTGTCCATTGCGACCCCCACTACAATCAGCAGCGAAGTGCCGCCAAAGTAGAAATTGACCCCCAAACCGTGTGTCGCCCATGTGGGCAAGGTCTCAAAGAACCTGCCGATGAGCCAAACTTTGTCGAACCGAATACCCGAGATCAGGAAGGTAGGCACTAGGGAAATAACAATAAGATAGAGCGCGCCAACCAGCGTGATGCGGGTAAGAATGTCGTTGATGAAGTCCGACGTACGCTTGCCCGGGCGAATTCCGGGAATGAACGAGCCCGACTTGCGAAAGTTATCGGCAATGTCGTCCGGCTTCATCACAATGGATACATAGAAATAGGCAAAGAAGATAATACCCAGCATGTACAGCAGCTCGTACCACGGGTAGCCGGGCGCAAGTGCCTGGATGATGGGCTGCAGGAAGCGGCTGTTCTGCACCCACTCCACCTGGCCGAAAAGCAGCGGGGCCGAGAGGATGGAACTGGCGAAGATGACCGGCATCACGCCGCCGGAGTTCACCTTGAGGGGCAGGTGACTGGATTGGCCGCCCATCATGCGCCGGCCCACGATGCGCCTTGCACTCTGGATGGGGATGCGGCGCTCAGACCGCTCAACAAACACGATGAATGCCACCACCGCGATCATGCCCGCCAAGAGCAGCAGGAGGGCCAGAAAGGTGAGCGAGCCCCAGGCGTTGGTCTGGACCTTCTGAATAAGGTCGCCCACGCCGCGGGGCAGGCCGGCGATAATGCCAGCGAAGATCAGCAGGCTCATGCCGTTGNNCGTTGCCGATGCCGCGGTCGGTAATCTGCTCGCCCAGCCACATAATAAAAGCTGTGCCCGTGGTGAGCGTCAGAACCGTCATCAGGATGAAGGGGATGCCCGGATTCAGCACCATGCCGCCCCGGGTCAGGATGAAGGCGATACCGATCGATTGCAATGCGCCCAGGATCACCGTCATGTAGCGCGTCCACTGGGTGATCTTGCGCCGCCCCAGCTCGCCTTCCTTTTGGATGCGCGCCAGCGGCTCATANNCGGCGCAGGTTGCCGCCGCCAAACAAGTCCATCAGGCCCAATGCCGAGCCGCTCTGCTGATTGAAAAGCAACTCCAGCTGGTGGGTATTCACGCCCGGCGTGGGGATGAAGGCCCCCAGCCTGTAGACGGCCAGAATGCCGAGGGTAAACAGCACCCGCTTGCGCAGGTCGGGAATCCGGAAAATATTAAGGAACTTCTCAAGCATATCTGGTTGTCCGCTTCAGGGCGTTCAACGCCCCTCAATCTGTGAACTACTCCATCTTAGAGCATTTCTCGATTTGGAAAGAGCGTACAGAAACCGGGAAACGCTGTATATGCGGACGGTCACACAGTCCGTCCTAGTCGGTTCGGTACCCCCGGATCTCGCTTTCGAGACCCGGAGAACCCATCCGTGTCACCGCGCCTAGGCTGCCGCGGGGGCAACAGGACCGCCCACAACCACGGCCTTGCCGCCAGCCTTCTCAATCTTCTCTACTGCCGATTTCGAAAACTTGTGCGCGTGAATGGTCTTGGGCGAGGTCAGTTCCCCCGAGCCCAGAATCTTGATCATCGCGTTCTTGTTTGACACTAGGCCAAGCTTTTTATAGTCGCCCAACCCGATCTCCGCCGCCGCAACGGTTTCGATCCGGTCCAGGTTCAGGACTACGTACTCGGTGCGGAAGATGTTGATAAAGCCGCGCTTCGGCAGGCGGCGGTGGAGGGGCATCTGGCCACCCTCAAAGCCCCGCATCAGGCTGAAGCCGGAGCGCGAACCCTGGCCCTTGTGGCCGCGGGTCGAGGTCTTGCCCATGCCGGATCCCATGCCCCGGCCCACACGCTTGCGCCCGGTGTTGGCTTTCCTGGGCGCGCGCAGATTCGATAGATTCTTCGTCATAATTTCCTCGCTCTAGCGCCGGCGGAGGTTGAATCCTCTGCCGACTCGCGTTATGTCAGTGAACAGTGGTCAGTTGCTTGCCGAGTTCTGTTCCCTGTTCCCTAGCTCTCCAGGATCCGAACCAGGTGCGGAACGGCTTTCACCATGCCGCGGATGGAGTCGTTATCCACGCGCTCGACGATCTGATTGAGGCGCGTAAAGCCCAGGCCCTTGACCACCGCCCGGTGCTTGACCGGGGTGGAGTTGGCCGAGCGGTAGTACTGAATGCGAATCTTCTTGGTCTCCGCCATGACTTAAAGCTCCTCTACCGTCTTGCCGCGCATGGTGGCCACATCGGACTTGTCGCGCAACTGCACCAGCGCGTCAAACGTAGCCTTGATCACGTTGTGCGGGTTGGGCGAGCCCAGGCTCTTGGTCAGCACGTTCTGCACCCCGGCCATGGTCATCACCGCGCGCACCGAGCCCCCGGCGATCACTCCTGTGCCTTCCGGCGCCGGCTTCAGCAGCACCTGCCCGGAGCCGTAGCGGCCGACAACCTGGTGGGGAATTGTGGTGTCTGTCAGGTTGATGCGAAACAGGTTCTTCTTGGCCGATTCGATCCCCTTGCGAATGGCCTGGGGAACTTCCTTGGCCTTGCCCGAACCGTAGCCCACCACACCCGAGGCGGCGTCGCCCACCACCACCAGCGCGGCAAACGACATGTTCTTGCCGCCCTTTACCACTTTGGTCACGCGATTGATGGNNTCGTCATTGCTCTCTCGTCTGTCCTTCCGGATGGCTTAGCAGAGCGCACCCTGGAAAACCTTGTCTATCAGCCAAAAATCAACTCCAAAACGTCGAACCGCGGAGCGGTTAGAACTCCAGGCCGGCCTCGCGTGCCGCATCGGCCAGCGCCTTGATCCGTCCGTGATACAGGAACCCGCCGCGATCGAAGACCACTTTCTTGACGCCCTTCTCCACGGCCCGCTCTGCAATCGTCTTGCCGATCTCTTTGGCCGCGGCCACATTGCCCCCGGTCTTGAGCTTCAGAGCCAGCGTCGATGCCGCCACCAGGGTCTCGCCCTTCTGGTCGTCGATGACCTGGGCGTAGATGTGGTTCAGCGAGCGGTAAACGTTCAGCCGCGGCCGCTCTCCTGTGCCCGCGAGTTTCCGGCGGATGCGCGCGTGAACGCGCTGGCGGATTGCGTTTCTCTTGGTCTGCGT
>PLSM01000069.1 GCA_003165075.1 Acidobacteriaceae bacterium
CAAAACGCTCGTGTGACCCACAACGACGCACGCGGTTTCGGTGGGAACCGTGCTCGGAATCACCACGGTGGCATCAATCTCCGAGTCGCTGACGACATTTACCTGAGAAAACGAGACGGTTCCGGTGTTTTCGGTCACCCATGAGGCGGCCGTCGTGCATCCAGGCGTGCCATCTCCATTGAAGCCACTGCCGGTGATGGTAACGTTGATGCTAAGTCCGGCGTACCAATTGCTGGGGTCAACAGAAGTGATGGTTGGCGGAGTGGCGCACGTAACCTGGCCATGGCAGTCCGACGCAGAAACGATGAAGACCACGATGATAATTGTGAAAAGAGCGGCGAGAAGCTTTCTTCCTCTCAGAGGCAAATTGCGCACTGAGGTTGTCCTTTCGAAATTTTCGAGGTTCATACTATATTCTCCGTTGCATGACGCTAGTTTCGGAACTGAATCCAACCGAGCGGCTGCGGCAACACACGCGCAAGAGTGAAACTCACAACCGCTTCTTCGAAAGCCTTGGTGCGCTGCTCGCCACAATGACGCGTGTCTTGGCGGAGATGCAGTCGCATCCGGAGCAGATTTATTCCTACCTGGCCCCTCTTGCGGACCATGGAAGATTTCCTCGTCAAGCATTTTGTTGCCGCCTCGCTTCACTTGCGCTCTGATGCAATCTGAAGCCCCGTTTCAATATTTGGTTATCATTGCAATCCTGATTGCGTCGCCGAAACCGCGCAGCCGCCGGTTCCTCCGGAAGTTGCGCATGTCTGGTTGTAGAGCGTCGACAAGTAGACATTCGACGAAAGATCGACAATAACTCCACTTGGGCCACCAGCCTCGGGTAGTGTTCCATTCGGGGTTGCGCTGTTTGCGATTACACCGCTCGCCGGGGCAGTGAAGCTCATGATGCAGCCAACGCTTTCGCCCTGATTCGTACAGGGATTCGTTGTGAAATTGGCGCCGAATGCAAGCACGCCCGCGAAAAGGTAGTCCGTCCCCGCACTGGAACTACACGGGGAACCGTCCCCGGCGTTGCAGAATTCGGTCAGTGGAAGACCGGCGGCACATTAAGCATCGTACAAAGCAGTAAGTCTGGTAGCCAGTCGCAAGGCAGCGGTCCAGCTAAAATCGTTCAGGAAGATGGGTCAACCAAGACGATTGAGGTTGTTCCGGTACAGATCGGCGCTGTTGATGTCGAGATTGGCGCAGTCTATTCGGATAATGCCTTTGCGCGTCAGATTGTTCATCTCAATGTTGTTCCCTCCGCGAAGGGTCTCAAGAAGTTCTCTCTTAATCAAGGTACTCATGTTATGGCACTCGTCCTTGAGGATGAGGAAAAAGATCGCCAACAATTCATGAGGCCGATGGTCACTTACGAGGGAGTGCAGTTTCCGATCTATCTGGAAGATTCTTCCCAAATCAAACTATCAGTTGAGCAGGACGAGGGCAATCCGGTGATCCGCGTGGACAAAGAAGGGACGGTTCATGCGCTGCGCGAGGGAATAGCTGTTTTGGCAGGTGATTTTGATGGCGTCGTCGACCGAATTCAAGTTAGTGTCTACAGCAAGGAAGATGCGCCGGTAGGTTACCGCATGGTAATTCCCTAAACACATGTAAGTTTGCGCACTCGGCAGACGCAGATCACCTGTTCTGTTGCTCTGGTGGCTGCCGCGGCGGTTCTGTATCGAGCTTGCACCCAGGTGGCAGACGTTGTACAACTCATCCAAGGGGGAAAACGATGTCTGGAAACGGGATTTTCTCGTTGGGTCTCATTGGCCCGATGCTCCTATTGTTCGTGGGGCCTGTGGCGATTGGGCTCCTGTTCTCTGGATTAGCAATCTTCGTGAGGCTTCGGGCGACTTCAGAACTTTCATCAGGAGAATCACAGTCACAGATCGACAGTTCCATCGCTGTCCTTACTATTTCAGTGCTTTTATCGGTTGGTGGGGGGATCATCTTTCGAAATGGGATGTACGGAACAGGAACGATGCTTGCGATTGCCGGGATGTTCCTCCTGTGGCCCGTGAGCGCAGTGCTTGCTGTCCGAGGAAGGGGCGTAGGTCGGAGCGTGCTCCTTATAGGGCACAGCCTGATCGCACTTTTCGTGATTGTCCTCCTTCTAAGCGTGCTCATTCATGTGTATTAGTCGATTATCTGGTTCTTGAAGATGAGGGAGTTGATCGTTAGCAGTCTGGCCTGCCCGATCTTTTGTACCAGTTGGTTAGTGTAGCGCAAGTCCTCGAGACCGATGGTCACTTATGAGGGTGTCAAGTTTCTGATCGATCCGAACGATTCGTCGCAAATCAAGCGTTCAGTTGAGCAGGGCGAGGGCAATCCTGTGATCCGTGTGGATGAGAATGGGATGATTCATGCGATCCACGAGGGAACGACTGTTCTGATAGGAGAATTTGCAGGGATGACAGACAAGATTCTAGTCGCAGTCAAATCCAAGAAGGCCGAACCGCCTCGCTGAGGCAGAGTACTTATTGCCTCCCACTCCCGTTGCGGCAGGTGCAACCGGAGCGGGTGTCCCTCTATCGATCAAGGGAGAACGAAGATGAGCAAACAGACGCGATTCGTTGCGAACAGTATTGTCGCCATCAGTGCAGGTTTTGCGGCTCTCTTTGCCATCGCCGGAATAGCGTTCGGCGCCATTTATGTAATTTTCTTTTATCTTTGGCCAAAGCCAACCAGCTGGATGGGACTCGTGAATAACGTCAACTTGATGTTGTGTTTCCTTGTTGGCGCTGCAGCGTGCTCGATAGCCGGTGGATACGTCACTGTCCGCTTAGCTAAACGCAACTGCTTTATTCACTCGGCCGTGGTCGTCTTGATGCTGAGCGCGCTAGATCAGGGGTATATCCTCTGGGGTCCCGTCACCCAGTGGAATCTTCCTTTTGATCCGCTCTTGCCGACGATTCTAGGCTACCCGCCATTCTTCATGTTGGGCACCTGGATGGGACCGCGCAAACAGAGGCAGGTCGAGAGGTTCGAATAGAGTTAAACGTCAATGGCACGAAGCCCAGACTTATCTAGCCCAAACGCCCGATACTAGTCAAATCTATCTGCAACGATTCTTCGCAAATCTGATTATCTGTAAAGCGGACGAGGCTATGCCGTGATCCGTGTAGATAAGAGTGGGATGGTTCAGGCTCTGCGCGAGGGAACTGCTGTTTTGATAGGCGACTTCGAGGCGTCATCGACCGAATTCAAGTCACTTTCTACAGGAAGGAGATTGCGCCAGTAGCCGCGGCAATTAGAACACCGCAGTTCATGCGCTCAACATGGGAAAGGCTGTTTTGGTAGGCGACTTCGCCGGGGTAAAGGATGAGGTTCGAGTTACAGTTCGATCGAGATAGCACACGGCATTGCGGTGAATCCCTCGAGTAACCTCATCATTTGAGAGTGAGCCGGACGCAAGATAGTTGAGAACATAATCTCTCGCGGAAGTTTCTCGGAGGTGAATGTGAAATCATTGGTTCTCTGGCTCGTCGGCGGCGGGCTAATGATCATGGGCTGCTGTGCCGTTGCATGTGGCGGTTTCCTGGCGTGGCTCGTTTGGGGGGCGGACCAGGGAAGCTGGCCGATGCAAATGCAGACACTTGATAGAAATTTGAAGTTTGGCATGGAGATCTTAGCCGTGATAGGTGTTGGAGCAATTGCGCTTGGTTTTTGCCTGCGCCGCCTCAAGAGCGCTTCAAAAGATAGGCACTAGAAACCATGAGGGATAAGGTTCGAGCTACAGTGGAATCGAGATAGCCTGCTCCAGGTGTTTTGGGCGAGGTGAATATGAAATCGTCAATCGTCACGATCATCGGTGGAGCATTAGAAATCTTAGGCTGTTGTGCCCTTGCATTTGCAGGCCTCCTTGCATGGGCCAAGTGGGGGGGAGTCCCGGAGGGTGGTTTACTTCTGATCAGTTTCCTGAAATTGACAGGATTGTGCGGATTGCCATGACAATATCGATCGTGATTGGTGTCGGGGCAGTTGCGCTCGGCTTGCGCCTAACGCGCACGAAACGCGGTTCGAATGGGGGCTCATGGAAAAAGACCGCAGATGATGGGCGCTAGAACGTTGCCAAGAAGCTAAAAAGATCATCGAGGTGGCGCCGCAACAACTCGGAACGGACGAGCGATCAATATTTCCGATCCGAGTGAAAGACTTGTCACAGATTACCTTTGGCAGTGTAGGGCGAGATAACGTAGGATTTCTTTCGCACATTTGATTTGAGTTTTAGATTTGGAGGTTGGTACGAGCAGGAGGAGCCAGACCTCTGAGGCGGGAACAATGGAGCCAACCATGGAAGCGGGTGTAGAACCGGCCGTCGAGGCAAGATCACCCGTCCCCTGAGTTGAACCAACTGCAAAAATGGGCGGGAATCCTACAACAGAAAGGTGGCGAAAATGCGCTCTATCCGCGCTCTGTTTATCGGTTTTAGGCTGCTTTGCATGGTCTAAGATGTCATCCGCTGACCTGCATGTTGTTGACACTGCATTTGAATGTTGATTCGAGTCCTACCTGAGGAGCC
>PLSM01000058.1 GCA_003165075.1 Acidobacteriaceae bacterium
ATGTGGTGAACGGCATCGCGGATGGTGTGAAGAGAAGCGGTGATGCTCTCGGCGGTGGCGTCCCAACTGGCCAGATAGCGGTCGGAGTGCTGCTCGATGCCGAAGTGGGCAAGGACGGCAAAGNNCCTCGGCCTCCAGTTCGCGCTGCTCCTTGGTCTTGTCTCCCTTGAGTCCGCGCTGGTGCAAAAACTCGTGCGCCAGTTCGTGGGCCAGCGTGCCGCACTTCGCGGTGGTGGAGAGTGTCGCGTTGACAACGACCTTCCCGCCCTCGCTCCAGCCGTTCGCGGAACCCGTCTCCTCGCGATACTCCAGCACGATATTCATGGCGGCGGCTGCGGCTTCAAGGCGGGGCAGAAGAGTTTCGCCTCCAGCCTCGGCGCGGTATTCAAGCTCGGGAATGTCCTTGCCTTCGGTGTCGGCGATGTCGAAGACGTGGGTTACGCGGAATCCGCACAGCTTCATCGCGGAAACCCTCTCGGCTGCCCGGCGTTGCGCGGCTTCCTTGGCGGTCAGCTTGCGCACGCACGGGGCAAGGATCGCGATTCCCTTTGCACCCTTCTTGACGTTGCGGCCAAGAGACTTCCACGTATGAAAACCGGCAACCCGCTCGGCCTGGGGCCGTTGAAGGAGAACCAGCAATTGGTTATTGAAGGAGTAGTGATGAAACCGGGATACGGCCCGCAGCCAAGTCTTGAACAAATCCGATTTCGCGGTTGCGTCGGTCATGGTGGCAAGGGTGTTGATACTGTCGGTAATGGAGTCGATAAGGGCCTTTGATTTGTCGTTTTGCATGTCGTGCTTTCTCCCTGTATTGCTTGACCTTACATCTCAATAATAATACATATATGCTGTCATTGTAAACGCATAACTCGTTTACTTTCTATTCTTTAGTAACAATTCGCATTGCAATAAATACATATCCGTAGGCCCAATTAAAGCCTCCAGACAGCCCCTTCTCCGCGTCCTTTTTTCTCAGGCCCGAGCCGCGCGACGGTTACGCTTTTTCTCGCTGTGCGGAATGGAATCGCTCGTCCGAGCGCATTTCTTTTGAAGCGTGTGTGGGGGTGTTGCGGGGCTTTCACCCCGCTGGGGTGGGTCGCGGAGAACCTGGAGGGGTCGAAGCGAGGGAGGGACGCCGAGGCGCCCCTCCCCGCGGATAGGCGGGAACGATTAGCGGCAGAGTTGTGCGGATTGGAAGGTGGGCTGAGTTGGGAGGGAAAAGCCGTTCTGCTTGAGTGCTTTTTTTACGGTGCGATCGATATATGCGTCTTGATCTCTTTGGGAGCGGTTGACGAAGGCGGAGGTAGAGGCATGGGTGCGGATGGTATCGCGAATCTCGAACTCGGGTATGCCTCGTTGGAGGGAATAGGTGGCATAGGAAAGGTCTGCTTTGTGCCGTTCGCCTTGAGCGGAAAAGAGATTGGCAAAGTGGGAGTAATCGAGGAGTTCCGAAGCCGGGCGGGGATATTTCTGGTAGCCGATGCGTGCCGCAGTTGACTTTCGAACTTCCAACAGTTGTTCGAGAAGCCGGTCCTCGACCTCAGAGAGCACCTCATGGGTTTTCTCATAGATGACGCCATTGGACAGGGCGAATTTGAGTTGCGAATAGGGAAAGAGCCCATTGGGGAGTCTGTACTCAGGTTTTGGGTTAGTAAAGCCGGCGAGGCGGCCGAAGTGCCGCCAGTCGGCTGAGTTGGGGTCTCCTCCGAATCTTTCCGCTAGGATCTTGGCGACGATGGTGCCTTCCTCGTTCGTGAGGGTCCAGGAGTGTTTGAGCCAGGCCTGGAGGTTGCCAGGGGAGGTTTCGACGACGCAGGCCGGGGTGTACCCGGTATCGAGGAGAGTGTCGAGGCTTTTGCGGGTCAGATCGTCGATCAGGGTAAGCTGGCTCGGCCCTGAGGGCCGGATATAGATGTGGTGACCGCTGGCATTCTCGGCGGCGCACCAATCGAGCTTGTCGAAGACTTCTCCGATAGTAAGGCCACTGTCGTCTTGGCCGTTGCGCAGTTTCATGTGCGATTTGCCATCGTCTGATTTTTCCGGGGGAACCCGGACACCCAACTCGTAGCGTTGGGCGTCCATTGCCCTCAGTTGCAGTTGAACGGCCTTGAGTGCGATCGGCAGCATTCGGCTCTCCTTCCTGGTACGAAAGTCACGCATCTTGAGCCAGCGCCCAGCTTGCCGGGCGCGCAGCCCCGAGAAATTCTGGAAACAGAGTATCACGTTTATTACATTTCTTCTCTGTATGCTTTATTTTATGTATTATTGTGGTATGGTTCCAGTAGCGGACTTGCACTGTGTCCGGGAGACAGCGTGATGGCGGCGAAGGCGGAGAATCTGGAGACTGCACGGCTCGACTCTGAAAGCGAGAGCGATTTCCGTAAGCGTCATAAGCTGATGACCGAACTGGGTCCGGACATCGTAGACGCGCTGATGCGGGACCGGACGGCCGAGGACGTGGTTGTGAATCCGGACGGGCGGGTTTGGATCATGCGGCAGGGCAGACCGTTTGAAGTGTTGACAGAGATCCCGCCGCTACGAGCCGTTGGGGCCACAATGAGTATCGCGGAAGGGTTCGGGTTGGTGGCGACCTACAACAGCCCGGTCGTCAGCGGGAATGTTCCCTATCTGAATTGCCGCGTGGAAGCTCTGGTTGCGCCCGTGGTCCCGATAGGGACAGCGTCTTTGTCTTTCCGCAAGAAGGGCGAGAAAAAGCCCAGTCTGTACGATTACGCCGCGAGC
The DNA here is from genome assembly GCA_003165075.1 of Acidobacteriaceae bacterium. Taxonomy (GTDB): domain Bacteria; phylum Acidobacteriota; class Terriglobia; order Terriglobales; family Acidobacteriaceae; genus Telmatobacter. The sequence goes on from PLSM01000058.1 coordinate 2,743, forward strand.
GGAATCCTGACCAATAAGGACGATCCGATGAACGGCCTCCAGAGCATCGACCCGTTCGAGCAGGCGCTTCACAGCGCGAAGAATCACGTCGATGTGCTTTTTACTGCCATCGAGCACCACAAGAACATCCTGGTTGTCGGTGGCACCGGGTCCGGCAAGACCACGCTCCTCGATGCGTTGAATCAGGGGATTGCGGAACGGACTCCGCATGACCGAGTGCTGATTCTCGAAGATTTGCCCGAGTTGAGGGTGGCCATCGAGAACTATGTGCAGCTCACCGCCTGCANNCTGCAAGGCGGTTCCGATGGACGATCTGATTCGTTCCTGCCTGCGCATGAAGCCACACCGGATATTGGTTGGCGAGGTCCGCGGGACCGAAGCGTTGACCGCGATGGAAGCGTGGAACACGGGTCACCCAGGCGGATCGATGACCATCCACGCGAACAATGCGATGGAAGGTTTGAACAGGATTGTATTCCTCTGCCAGAAGACGGCGAATCCATT
>PLSM01000145.1 GCA_003165075.1 Acidobacteriaceae bacterium
ATCACTTTTTCAGGATCGACTAACTTACGGAGCGCAGGCTACAGGTTTTTCGCTGTAAACACCCTCAAAATGGCCCTTTTGTCCAATTCTCTCAGGAATCGCTATATCTCTATGCACACATTTGCGCCGCCCGGTATCTGCGCCGCCGTGGACAAAGCAGTGCGCCCGCAGCGCCACAAAACCGTCCCGTCTTCACAGGCCGCAGAAAAATGCATTCCGGCGGAGACTGGCGCTCATTTTGCGCCAATCGCAGTCGAAAGCTTGCCCTGACGAAGCGGACCTGCGGTTCGGGACCTCAACTTACGCAATGATCTTCGGGGACACCACACTAGTACTTCTGCACCTTGGGGTCGATCTCGTCGCTCCAGGCGAGAATGCCGCCGGCGAGATTGACGACGCGGGGATAACCGGACTGCTTGAGGAACTCGGCGATGCGCTGGGAGCGCGCGCCGCTGCGGCACTGCACCACGATTTCGCGGTCGCGGTCGATCTCGGCCAGGCGCTGCGGCACGTCGTTCTGCGGAATCAGCGTCCCACCAATGTTGGCGATCTGGTACTCATAGGGTTCACGAACATCGAGGATGAAGACCTCTTCGCCCGCATCGATCCGCTTCTTCAGTTCCTTCACGCTGAGTTGGGGAATGCCGTTCTTCACGCTTGCCTCCTGGGGGGTCTCTGGCGCAATGCCGCAAAACTGCTGGTAGTCGATGAGTTCGGTGACCGTGGGATTGTCGCCGCAAACCGGGCATTCAGGATTCTTGCGCAGCTTGAGTTCGCGGAAGCGCATGTTGAGTGCGTCGACCAGCAGCAGGCGGCCGGCCAGTGAAGTGCCCTTGCCCAGGATAAGCTTGATGACTTCAGTGGCCTGGATGACGCCCACCAGTCCCGGAAGAATTCCCAGCACTCCACCCTCGGCGCAACTGGGCACCAGGCCCGGCGGCGGCGGTTCGGGATAGAGGCAGCGGTAGCACGGACCCTCCTCGGTGGCAAACACGCTCGCCTGGCCCTCAAACCTGAAAATGGAGCCATAGACGTTTGGCTTGCCCAGCAGCACGCAGGCATCGTTGACCAGGTAGCGGGTGGGGAAGTTGTCCGTGCCGTCGGCGACGATGTCGTAGTCCTTCAAAATTTCGATGGCGTTGGCGCTGGTCAGCATGGTCTCGTGCTTCACCACGTTAAGCGCGGGATTGAGGGCCTTGAGTTTTTCTTCGGCCGAGTCCAGCTTCTTGCGGCCGATGTCCTTGGTGGAGTGAATGATCTGGCGCTGCAGGTTGCTGGCGTCCACCACGTCAAAGTCCACCAGGCCCAGGGTGCCGATGCCCGCCGCGGCCAGGTAGAAAGCCAGGGGCGAGCCGAGCCCGCCGGTGCCCACACAAAGCACGCGCGCCGCTTTCAATTTGCGCTGGCCCTCCATGCCCACCTCAGGCAAAATCAGGTGCCGCGAGTACCTCGACAGTTCATCGGTCGTCAGTTCAGGGAGAGAGACGGGTTCGATAGTGGTTGCCATATTAGAACAGCTCAATTCTCGTGATCTCGATGCACAACGGTTGACTTAGATGTCATGCGTCGAAGGCAAGTCCGCCGGAACGGCCAGCTCCGAATAGCCCCCTGCGATCGAGGGAATGATGGAGAGCGTGTCGGTGGCCGTAACGGGCGTTTCCTCCTTCGCGGGGAGGTAGCGCACATCCTCGTCGTTCAAATACAGATTAACAAAAGCGCGCAATTTTCCCTCGCCGGTGAACAGGTGCTTGCGCAAGCCTGGGTGTGCCCGGGTCAACTCTCCGAGAGCTTCGGCGACGGTGGGCGCTGTGACTTCGATGGAATCCTGGCCGTTTGCGAATGGGCGTAGCGGCGTGGGGATGAAGATAGTCATGTGCCTGTTCCTTCAACAGATATACATAAGATGACGCAGGGCGCCGATTGGATGAAGGGAATGCTGGCATGGGCCGATAAAAAGCCCTCAGACCGGATTCGCAACCGCGATGTGCAGGATTTCAATGGATCTATAAGATGTGGTCGCACCTGCGATTTTGTGGTGCAATGGTCAGGATGCGGCTTGTAGCTGAGTTCATCGTCGTAGGTGTACACCGCCGAGTCCACTGAATCCAGCAGACCGCCGTCTGCAATTCCCGCGCGCTCCAGATCGGCCGATAGTATGCTGAGCGGTTGTTGGACTAAAGGTGATTCTGCTGCAAGCACTGATGACGAGCAATCACTCGCAATTTGCGCGGGGGGGCGGGAATCAACTTTCCATTGAGGCGATGGCGTCGTCGATCAGAATGGTCTCCTGCTCGAAGCGTTTTTCCTCTTCGGTAGCGCCGGCAAGCAGGAAGGAATTGGTGGCGGCGGCGCGGCCCTGGGCAACTTCGGTGATGACGTAGGAACAGCCAAGCCAATGGGCTTCGGCGAGATCGGTGGCGGACCAGTGGGCGGGATGGTCGGGGTGAGAGTGGTAGAAGCCGGCAATCTGAAGCCCACGGCTGCGTGCAGCGCGCTCGATCCTTACCAGTTCAACGGGCGCAATCTGATAGCGGTTGTGGGCCGAATCGGTGCGGATGTTGCCCGCCGGGATGGCCGCTTCCACCCGCCAGCCTTCCGGACCGGGCAGGCCCAGCAGCGCTCCGCAGCACTCGTGAGGCCAGGTCTCCTGGCCGTGGGCGCGCAGGCCATCGTAGACAGCCCGTGGCAGGCGAAGAACGCTCACGCCTCCTCCCAGAAACGCTCACTGAGGTATTTGTCCGCGGCATCCGGCAGCACAGTGACGATGAGGGCGTCGCGCCCGGCAGCCGCTTCCTCTTCAGCGATCCTACGGCAAGCGACCACAGCCGCCGCCGCGGAGATGCCCACCAGCAGGCCCTCCTCGCGGGCCAGTTGTTTGGCCATGGCGTAGGCCGCTTCAGTCTCGACTTCCATCTCGCGGTCGGCCAGGTGAGGGTTGTAGATGGCGGGAACAATCGAGGAATGCATATGCTTGAGGCCTTCCAGGCCGTGGAAAGGCGAGTCGGGCTGCATGGCGATGGCCCGGATGGCGGGATTGTATTCCTTGAGGCGCCGGGTCGTGCCCATGAAGGTGCCGCTGGTGCCCAAGCCGACCACAAAGTGGGTCACCTGTCCGGAAGTCTGGGCGAGAATCTCCGGCCCGGTGGAGTGATAGTGGGCCAGCCAGTTGGCATCGTTGGAGTACTGATCGACGTAGCAAAAGCGCTGCGGGTCGTTGCCGGCCATTTCCCGCGCGCGGCGAATGGCTCCGTCAGAACCCTGGTCTGGCTCAGTCCACTCCACTTGCGCGCCGTAGGCGTGCAGAATGCGCTTCCGCTCCAGGGATACGTTGGCGGGCATGGCCAGTTGAACTGGAAAGCCCAGCGCCGCGCCGAGCATGGCCAGGGCAATGCCGGTGTTGCCGCTGGTGGCGTCAAGCAGTGTCTTGCCTGGCACCAGCAGGCCGCGCGCTTTGGCGTCGCGCACCATGGCCGCGGCGGCGCGGTCCTTGACGCTTCCGCCGGGATTGGCCCACTCCGCCTTGCCCAACACGGTTACGCCGCGCAGACCACGGACCACCTGGTCCAGGCGAACGAGCGGCGTGGAGCCGATGCGTTGCGGAACGGACGAGCCGAGTTCGGTTTGTGGAGCCGTGGTTTTCATGGCAAAATTGCAGGCCGCCGTCCCGGTGTGCGAGATTGGAGATGGGGAAGAATCCGCAAACCCTGCAGCGACTATTCTCGCAGATCAGGAACCGACCATGAGCAAAAAGACCCGCACTCCAAGTTTCGATCAGGTGCTGGATACACTCCGCGCCCACTCGTTTGATGTTGCGCCTTACGCCGGGGTCGCCGGGGGTGTGGTAGTAAGCAAGCACGGAGCGGGGGCGGTTCTGGTGCCTGGCCCGCAGAAGGATGCGCCCTTAGCCTTTGCGATACATCCGGGAGCGCTGGTAAAGGGCGAAGTAGCGCGGCTGTTGGACCGTGGCTATCAGAAGTTTCTTAAGACCTCCCAATATGAATTGCCGGCATCGGCCAGTCAATTGCATGCCATTCATGAGTTCACCGAAGAGTTGAAGTTGCTGCTCGGCGATGTGAGCCTTTATAACGAGTCGCTGGGCACCACCAGCGACGTGTACGAGTATGACCGTCTAGAAGGCCGGGAGGCCGTGACCTCCGCGCCAGCGCGCCCTTGGGAACTGGGCGGGGGGCACTGAGCGCGACCCCGCGCCGAGGCGGGGAGTGCCATGAGCCTGGAAGACAACGCCGAAAGGCCCTCGAGACTACATTCGAAACGCCGGGCGCATCCGCGCTATTTGGTGGATGAACTCGCCTCAATGCTGCTGGTTCATCAAAGCACGACGGTGTTGGGCCGAATCACGGAACTGAGCCTGGGAGGGTGCCGGATACGCACCGCTGAGCGCTTTCTGGCCGGGGCGCTGGTGCGAGTCGAGGTGGCGTTCGAAATGCTGGGCGTTGCCTTCCGGCTTTCCGGCGTAACTCAGTGGACGGACAGCAAGTATCGGGTGGGTATTCGCTTCCTCGACCTGAGCGCCCGAAAGCGCGAACAACTGCTGGAATTGGTGGAAGAACTGGAAAAACTGCGCAACAAGGCGCAGTCCGCGGCTGGTGCGTGCCTCACACAGTTGCCGGAACAGGGCAGCGAATCTGGGGTGCCCGCGGACTTGAACCTCTAGACCATTTCCTCTTCGCCGGTATAGGTATGGTCTGGTGCGCGGACGATGCGCATCAGTTCTCCGTGATCGAGCCAATTGAGCAGGCACGTAGAGCAGTCGTCAATCACCACGTTGCCCGGGCCGGCGTAGAAATGGGTGTCCATGGGCTGGTGACATTGAGGACAGGCAATTCGGCGGTGCAACTGGTTGGGATCGGGTGCTGGAGGAACCAGCGAGCCCGGCGATCCGGCGCGCAACTCTTCCACCAGAGGCATAAACGCGTCCATCGGAATGAGCACGCCGCGGCAGTGTATGCAGTAGCGAATTCTTATCTTGGCCAGCGCGGCGAGGGCCAGGGGAACAGCACAGATGGGGCAGTTCTGGTCCGACTCCGCCTGCAGCACGCTTACGCCTTCAGCATCCTTTTCCGGGAAGAAAATGCTGCGGCAATACTCGCAGGTAAAGCAATCCTTGTCGGCTTCAAGGCGCATTTGCGCGCCACATGATGGGCAGTTCATTGGGCTTTCCCACAATCCGGGCAAAACTTTGCGCCGCCCGGAATCTGCTTTCCGCATTCGATACAGAACTTTGCGCCGGCAGCGACAGAAGCGGCGGGCGCGCCGGATTGTCTTACGCTTTCCGGCCTGACGTTTTCCACGATGGTCTGGCCCATGGCGACGCCGGCACCCAATCCGACTCCCATGCCCGCCGCTCCGCCGCTGTTGGCCGCTGCGACCGGCAACGCCTGTGCAACTTCGAACTGGGTATAGCGGCCCAGGTCTCCGGCCATGCTGACGCCGATGCGCTGGTCCATCACTTTTTGGAGCTCGTCGGGCAGGGAGATACTTTCCACTACGAATTGGGTCAGGTCGAGCCCCAGGGCTGCAAATGCGGGCTTCACCTGGTCAGCGATCTTTAGCCCCAGGGCAGCCTGGTTGGCCGCCATATCCAGAAAGGAGACCGCGCTGTTGGCAAAGATGTCAGTCATCCGCGCCACAATGGTTTCGCGCAACTGCCCTTCCAGGTCGGAGACGTAATAGGTTTCACGAGTTCCGCTGATTTGGAGAAAGAAGGTGCGCGGGTCAGAGATGCGATAAGAGTAGATGCCGTAGCCGCGCAGGCGCACCGCGCCGAATTCCTTGTCACGAATGGTGATGGGTGTTGCCGTGCCCCACTTTTGATCGATCTGCAGGCGGGTGGAGAAAAAGTAGACGTCCGACTTGAAGGGTGACTCGAATTCCTTATCCCAATTTTTGAGATCGGTGAGCAGGGGCAGGTTGCGGGTGATGAGCGTGTGCAAGCCGGGGCCAAAGATGTCGGCGATCTTGCCTTCGTTGACAAAGGCGGCCATCTGCGACTCGCGCACCGTGAGCTGTCCGCCGTTCTGAATCTCCATATCGAGCATGGGATAGCGGTAGGCGAGCAATCCGTCTTCCGCTTCGGTCCATTGAATGACGTCAATAAATTGCTTGCCCAAGAACTGCTTGAGAGTCACGCGAGCCTCCTGCGCTCCCAATCTACCATGCAATGCAACGCACGCTCGTAAAAAGTTGAAGCAGGGGCAGTTGCCAGGCGAGCAAAGCACGGCTTGATTGCAAATTGCAATCGAGGGGATGCGCGCATTGTGGGTGAGGCGGGCATGCGGTTTCTCGACTTGAAACAATGCCCTGCTGCGCGGCGTCTGTGGAGACAGATGCTGCAGCAAGCGGAGGCGGCGAAATGATGCGCCTGGCAAGGTTGGCTTGGGGTGTCGTTCTGATCTACGCAGCGGGGCTGGCATGGGGCGCTCAATCGCAGTCTGAAATGCAGCCGGCTGCAGCCAAAGGCGCGGAAAAGGCCGTGGTGCTGGACGCGGGAACGAAGGTGGAGCTGGCCGTGATCGGGCCTGTGTGGGCCAAAACAGCAAAGCCGGGCGACCCGCTCTACGCACAGACGAACTTCCCAGTGACCACAGGCAATCGTATCGCGATCCCGGCGGGAACTTACGTAGAAGGCAAGATCGAAGCCGTTGCGCGGCCCACGCGAAAGTTAGGTCGCGCCGAGTTGCAGATCCTCTTTACCAAGATCATCTTTGCCAACGGATATACCATTGCGCTTCCCGATTTGGCGGCGGAAGCCTTTGGCACGACCGGGCAAGACGCAACACTTACCGGAATGGCAGATACCGGGGCAGCAAATGCAAGTCTCAGGGCCACGGCAGCCAAGGTTACTGTGGAAGCTAACCTGTCGAACGACCTTCTGCTGGACAATGGCGCGCAAATCGAGATGACACTGGGGGCACCGCTGGGTGTGGACGCGAGACAGGTGGCGACTGCTATCCCGCTCAGCCGTGCGCCGGAGCCGGGCAAATTCAAGTCGGCTACCCTTTGCCGTCCTACGCCGGGCTATCCCGGCAGCCCCGGCACTTCGGATACGGTGATCCCAGGGTCCCCTGGAACGCCCAGCACCACGATCCCGGGAGGGCCGGGGATGCCGGACATCACCATTCCCGGAACGCCGGCCACTCCGGATACAGTGATACCGGGAACACCTGGTACGCCCGGGACGCCCGGCTCAGTCTGTCCGGCAGCACCGATCGTGATCTCCAGCGTTCCCGTCACCATCAACCAGATGCCGAGCCAGAACTCCGTCCCGGCGAAGAGCAATTGACCCTGTTTGGATAGGCTCCGGTCAGCCCCGGGAAGGAATGACCCCGATGCGATTTCGATTGATTGCAGTGTTTCTGATTGCCCAAATGTGCGGCGCCCAAAACCCGATGGTGACTCCGCCGGCGGCCGTGCCGGTTGCTCCGTCGGGTGTGATTACTGTCGCGGAAGGAACGACGGTGGCGCTCACGCTGGTGAGCTCCGTGAAAAGCAAATCCACCAAGCCTGGCGATGCAGTCCGCGCGGTGGTTGCCTTCCCGGTGACCGTGGGAACACAGCTGGCAATTCCTCCCGGCACCTATGTGGAAGGTGTGGTGAATGCGGTGACGGCAAGGGCGCCCAAAACCCACATGGCAAGTGTGCAGCTTCACTTCACCAAGCTTCTGTTTGCCAACGGATACTCCGTAGCGCTAAATGCGGTGAACACCGACGCCATGGTCATTCTTCCCGAGACGGAAAGCCGGACCACCTACCAGATTGCCGACGCCGCAGACGGGGCGCCTTACCTGGGTGCGGGTTTTGCGGGTGAGGGCTTCGGCGCGGCTGGACTCGGTGGGGCTGGGCAGACAACACCGACTCTGCCCCCGTTGCCCTCGGTCGGACCCTCTCCCGCAATGGTGGCCGGTATCGCCGTCGGCGGAGGAGTAGCTGTCTTGCTGACGGCACTAGCCCTGTCGCATCACCATGGCAACCCTGACTATGTGCTGTTCGACAACGGATGGCAGTTCCAGATGGTATTGCAAAGCCCGCTTACGCTGGACGCCGGCCAGATCGCGGCTGCCATGGGCGCACTGGCGACCCACTAATCAACGCTGTCTGCCGATGGCAGAGGAGATCGGCGGCTAGGGCAACCTGGTGGCGTCAGGAGCGGGCAGAGCCTCCTGTGCACGGGGCAGCACATCGCGGTGATTCGTCATCGTGATCAGCGTTTGATGGTTATGGCCAACAGATTCTTCGGAATACAGTCAGACTTCTTGAGAGCAGTGAAAGGTGGCTTCTTCTTGTAGAAGCCACCCAAGTTCGTGCTTTCGGTCTACAGCAATTCCGAAATGATCTTACCGGGCACAACAACCGGGCTGGCAGCACGAAGCCTCTGGCTTGGTGGCGCGAATGAAGGCGCTGTGGAATTTATCCTCCACTTGTGCGGCAATCGCATCGACATCAATTCCAGCCTGGCTCAGGAATTGTCGGGCATCTTCGATATTGTAGGTCCGCGTCGGTTCCATGGTCACCGCAGTAAATCCGGCGGCGATCAATTTGGATCGATAGTCCTGCTCCTCGAGCGCACCGGCGATACAACCTACCCAGAGCAACATGCTCTGCCGCACCGATTCGGGAACGCTGCCGCGCACCACTACGTCTGACACCGCCAACCGGCCACCCGGCTTGAGGACCCGAAAGGTCTCGCGTAGAACGCGGTCCTTGTCCGCGGAAAGATTGATGACGCAGTTTGAAATCACCACGTCCACGGAGTTGTCGGGCAGAGGAATGTTCTCAATTTCACCTTTGAGAAATTCGACGTTTTCAAGGCCTGCCTGGCGCTGGTTTTCGCGGGCGAGGGCCAGCATTTCGTCGGTCATATCGAGCCCGTAGGCTTTGCCGGAGACACCGACACGACGCGCTGAAAGCAGCACGTCGATGCCTCCGCCGGAACCGAGATCGAGCACCACTTCACCCGGCTTCAACTCGATAAGTGCAGTGGGATTGCCACACCCCAGGGACGCCAGAACGGCCTTCTCGGGGATCAGCCCCTTCTCGTCGGCACTGTAGAGGTTGGTGGTGATGGGGTCGCAGCAGCGGAGGCCCGGATCACAACATGCTTGCACACTGCCGGTCTGCGCCACGGCGCGCGCGGCGCTGCCGTACTTCTGCCTGACTTCGTCTTGAACTTGAGCGGTAGTTTCCATGAGATCCCTTTCTCGTATATGCCAAAGCGAATATATTCTTGCAGAATCATATCTGTCAAGGCACATATCATGAAGTGCGGAACGCGGCGACGGATCCTTTGACCGGATGGCCTTTTTGCGGCGTGCCTTCCCACTGTTGCCGCGATAAAACTGCAGAATCAAATTCGGTCGCGAGGATGGGGCACTCCCGCATCGCGATAGCATCAAGCTGTTAGAGACTTAATTGGGCATGCCTTCGGTTTCGGTGGCGACAAATGTGCACTCGGGGCACTGGCAACTGCGGCGCAGATAGTCCCAGGAGTAGATGCCGCCGGAATGGCCATCGAGCCAGTTGAATTGGAGAGCATAACGGCCCACGGCATGGGCAGTGGCCGGCTTGGCGGGCGCGGTGTACATGGGCAGGACGGCAGCGAGCTTGGCCTTGGGCTGACCGGGCTTGCGGCCGTCAGCCTTGCGCTCTTCGACGCAGGTGGCGCAGGGGCAGGCATCGCGCAACCAGGCAAAACTCCAGGCGCTGCGGTGACCGTCGACCCAGTCGATCTCCACGCCTTTGCCCTCAGTGAGCAGGACCCTCACCTTCTGCGGAGTGACCGCGATGCGGGGCAAGGGGCGGTTGGCCTCGTTCTCGCGCGCTTCCTCGTCCTTGCGGACGTAGCGAATGCCTTCGTGGCTCATGACTCTATTCTAGCTGTCATCTGGCAGAGGACAACTGACAGTTGGAGCTGCCTCTGTCAATCGCGGGGAGTTGAAGATTGATCCCGGTTCCCTGCCCTCAGGAAGTCTTCCAGAAGAACCATGCCGCCATGGAAAGGCCGATGAAGACCACCAGGCCGCGAAGAACAGGCTGCGGGATGCGGCGGGAAAGGCTGGCGGAGGTATAGCCTCCCACGGCGCAGGTGAGCATGGCCACCAGACAATAGCGCCAGACCACCTGACCGTTGAAAACAAAAAGTACAAAGGCGATGCCATTGGCGAGGGTGGTAGAAACCACCTTGAGGGCGTTGATCTCGTTGAGGTCCTGAAAGCCGAAGAGCGACAACAGGGTGATGAGCAGAAAGCCCGCGCCGGCGCCGAAGTAGCCGATATAGAAACAGACAACGATGGTGGCGAGGAAGACGGCAAGGCGACGTGGCGGACGAGCCTGGGCAGCGGCGCCGTGGCGACGGGCGAGGCTGACGCGCTGAAGCCAGCGAGAAACCGGACCGCTCAAGGCAAAGATAAGGGCGGCGATAAGGAGCAGCCACGGTACCAGGTGCAGAAAAGTCATCTGCGGCGTATTGAGCAGCACCAGGGCGCCGGCCGTTCCGCCTAACAGTCCTGCCAGCCCCATGGGCAGTGCGAGGCGAAGATTCCTGCGGATGTCGCGGCGGTAGGCTGCAACGGAGGTCAACTGGCCCGGCCACAGGGCCACGGTATTTGTGGCGTTGGCCTGGATGGGCAGGATCTTCATGTTCAGCATGGCGGGAAAAAGCAGGAAAGAGCCGCCCCCGGCCACGGCGTTGAGCAAACCGCCCAAAAATGCTGCCACGGTAAGCCAAATCCAGTGCCAATCAATTGAAGCGAAGCTGAACCAGGGGCTGTTGGATGGGTCAATCATGCGCTTTCGATTGTACTGGCGCAGGTGGTCGAGCAGGCTCTAATGCTGCGGGTTAGCCCTTCAGATACCCAGAAAAATAGCGCTATCGTCCACAGATACAACCGAGTATCCTCTTCACATGTCACGGCTTTCCCTTCGCTTCCCGCTTCTTGCTGGGTTGGTTTTTTGTGCTTTGATTGGCTCTACGTCACCCTGCCCGGCGCAGGCCGTAGCTCCCGTGCTTCACGTGGACGGGCTGGGCAAAGGAACAGCAACCCTCGACAGTCCTTGGCAGTTCCACGTGGGCGACAACCCGGCGTGGGCCCTGGTGCAGACCAGCGACGCCACCGGAATCGACGATTGGGAGCAGATCAGCCCAGACAAAACCTGGGGCGCCCAGGGCCATCCTGCCTATACTGGCTTTGCATGGTACCGGAAACACATTCACCTGGCTCCCGCTCCCGGCGCTGACCGGGACTTCGCCTTGCTGATCCGGCACATTGATGATGCATACGAAATCTATTGGAACGGCACGCTTGTCGGACATAACGGCACCCTGCCCCCACACCCTTTCTTTTACTTCTCCGAGCCTGCGCAGACCTTTGGCCTGGGGCCGGTCCGCGACGGGGTGTTGGCCCTTCGGGTTTGGAAAGGCCCCCTCAACTCCTTCGACTCCGACCAGTTGGGTGGACTCTATGCGGCGCCCGTGGTGGGTGCTCCCAGCGCGATCGCGTCCCTCAAAGACCAGTTGGATTACATGTGGCTGCGCAGCCGGCAGTATTACTTCGGGCTGCAGGCGCTGTACGGGCTGGTGATGTTGCTGAGTCTGCTGGCCTGGTTGCGCAACCGTGCCCAGCGGGTTCTGCTTTGGATGACCGTGTTCTCGCTTGGGCCCTTGTTGGCGCTGGTACTGACTGGGCTGCGGCTTCCCTGGTCCTACGATGCTGCCCTTGGCTGGCTGCAGCCGGTGTTGAGTATGCAGGACATTGGATTATGGTTCCTGCTGCTCTATCTGCTCGACCTTCATGAAAATAACCGCCTGGCACACTTTACGCGCACGCTGGCGATTGTAAGCATCATTTCCACTTCACTGGACGGAGCCCTTTCAGCGTGTGACTGGAGCAACCCCTTGTTTGCGCCCTGGGTACAACTGGCCGACGCGGCGCTGACCGTAGTGTTCACGCTGGCCGAGGCATTTCCACTGGTGCTGGTTGCTCGCGCCCTGCGCAAGCGCCTGGACCCGGCGCGTTGGCTGGTGGCCATCACAGCCGTCATCGCGGAGATGATTTCCGTAGTCCGCATCGCGGTGCAGCAAGGCAGCCGTTATACCCACTGGACCCTCGGGGAAAAAATCGGCGCACCGATCTTTACCGTCAACGGAAACGTCTTCACCGCACAGACCATCGCCAACACATTGCTGCTGCTGGCGATCATCTATGCGGTTTACCGCTATTTGCAGGAGTCGAGCCGGCGGCAAAGCACGCTGGAAGAGGAGTTCAAGAGCGCTCGCGAACTGCAACAGGTGCTCATCCCGGAAAATCTTCCGGCGCTGCCCGGCTTCGCCATGACCAGCGCTTACAAGCCGGCCCAGGAAGTGGGCGGAGACTTCTTCCAGATCATTCCTCTGGACGGGGAGTTCGCCGGCTCCACGCTTATCCTGTTGGGCGACGTAAGCGGCAAGGGACTGAGGGCCGCGATGACGGTATCGTTGATTGTGGGAGCGGTACGCACACTGGCCCGGTTTGCGCCCAGCCCGGCAGAGGTCCTTGCGGAGTTGAACCAGCGGCTGTTTGGGCGGCTGCAAGGTGGTTTTGCCACCTGCCTGGCACTCCGAGTGAGCGCGGACGGCAGCTGCGTGATGGCCAGCGCTGGCCATCCGGCGCCATTCCTGAACAAGCAGGAAGTGAAACTGCCGGGGGCGCTGCCCCTGGGCATCATGCCCGAAGCCAGCTATGAGGAGATGACAATCGCCCTTCGCGAAGGCGACCACTTCGCCCTGTATACCGATGGCTTGCTGGAAGCACGGAGCGCCAACGGCGAAATCTTCAGCTTCGAGCGCCTGGACGCGTTGTTCGCCACCCATCCCGATGCGGCCAAGGCCAGCGCGACCGCCGTGGATTTTGGCCAGGACGACGATATTACCGTACTCACACTGACCCGGCTCGGCAGCGGCCAGCAATCCACCTCGAAGCTCTCCGCGCCGCATCTGGCGCAGGCCTGAGGGTGAGCTTCGAGGTTGCGGCTGACTAGCTCCAGAGGATGGCGGATCATATGATTGCCAAATCCCTCCCGGCGAGGGCAGCCCGTCCATCGCCACGAGCGAAGGCGGCGTCGACATTCTGAATGCGCTCCAGTTGGAAGGGGCCATAGGAAGCTCTCCAAAGTCTGTAAACCCTCTATCGTCAAAGTCTTGCCGGTCAATCGGATTTCCATATGGAGCGATCCGATTCCAGGGGCCGAATTTGGGCCAGGGCGTCGGCTTCGAGGGCACCCGCGGCAGCGAGTGAGAGGAAGTCCCAGCGTAACCTATTGAAAATGAAATAATAAGAGAACTCGTAATATATGAGTGTAATTTACTCATATTATATGAATCGTTTGTGCTATATTTCTATCAGATTGATTGAGTGGCCGGGATTCACCTCCCGCCCCATCACGAATCCATCTGGAGGAAAACAATATGGCAATCACTCGTTGGGACCCGTTCCGTGAAGTTGTAGCACTGCAGAGTCGCATGAACTCTCTTTTCCGCGATCTGAACGACAGCGAGAACCCCTTGACGACTGCTAGCTTTGTCCCTGCGGTCGATATCTATGAAGACCCAGAGAAGGTTGTATTGAAGCTGGAAGTGCCGGGCATCGAAGAGAAGGACCTGGACGTCCGCGTCGAAAATCACACCCTGACCGTAAAAGGCGAACGCAAATTCGAGAAAGAGGAGAAGGAGGAGAACTTTCATCGCATCGAGCGGCGNNGCCCAGCCCAAGCAAATCAAGATCAACATTGCGGCGTAACAGCAGCCGTCAGTGATCAGTGGTCAAGCATTTCAGCCGGGAGGGAGCCTCGATTCCCTCTCGGCTTTAGCGCATTGACACTTGCTTACTGAATATGCAAATTCGGGGTTTGGAGCAATTGAGTAATCGACGCAAGCGCTACATCTCACATCTCATTATCTAACTGTGATTGGGCACTTGTACGGCCTTGTTCTTGGTGCAGTCCTGCCTTTGCTTGGCGAATCAAACTGAAGGCTGATCACTGACAACTGGAGTGTTTATGGCAATTCGTTGGGAGAAACTGACCGTAAAGTCGCAGCAGGCGATGCAGCAGGCACAGGAACAGGCTGCGGAACTGGGCAACCCGGAGATCCAGCCCGTGCACCTGCTGTTGGCGCTGATTGAGGACCGCGAGGGTGTAATTCCCTCGGTGTTGGACAAGATCGGTGTGCCCACCGAACGGCTGGAGAGCGACCTGCACCAGATCGAGGAGAAATTGCCTCGAGTGGCGGGCGCGGCGGCGCAGCCCAGCGCGAGTCAAACGCTGACCAAGCTGATGGACCAGGCGTTTCGCGAGGCGGCGAACTTCAAAGACGAGTACGTCTCGACAGAGCATCTGCTGCTGGGCGCCGCGCACCTGAAGGGCGACCCGGCACGGGATGCGCTGGTGGCGCTGGGCGCAACGCACGACGCGATTCTGCAAGCGTTGACGGCGGTGCGCGGCTCCCAGCGGGTGACGGACCAGAACCCAGAAGGCAAGTTCCAGGCCCTTGAAAAATATGCCAAGGACCTGACGGACTTGGCGCGGCGAGGCAAGCTGGACCCGGTGATCGGGCGCGATGAGGAGATTCGGCGCGTGATCCAGGTGCTGAGCCGGCGCACCAAGAACAACCCTGTGCTGATCGGCGAGCCCGGAGTGGGCAAGACAGCCATCGTCGAGGGGCTTGCGCGGCGCATTGCTTCAGGCGACGTGCCGGAGAGCCTGCGCGACAAGCGGGTCATCTCGCTGGATCTGGGCGCGATGCTGGCGGGGGCCAAGTATCGCGGCGAGTTCGAGGAGCGCCTGAAGGCAGTGCTGAAGGAAATCGAAGAGTCGAACGGTGAGATCGTTCTGTTCATCGACGAGCTGCACACNNACCACGCTGAACGAGTACCGCAAATACATTGAGAAGGATGCGGCGCTGGAGCGTCGTTTCCAGATTGTTTACGTGGGCGAACCGAACGTGGAGGATACGATCGCCATTCTGCGCGGCCTCAAGGATCGCTATGAGGCGCACCATAACGTGCGCATCAAAGACGCAGCGATCGTGGCCGCGGCGACGCTGTCGCACCGCTACATCAGCGACCGTTTTCTGCCTGACAAGGCGATCGACCTGGTGGATGAGGCGGCTGCGTCGCTGGCGATTCAGATTGGCTCGGTGCCGACGGAGGTCGACCAGTTGGAGCGGGCAGCGACATCGCTGGAGATTGAGCGCGCCGCATTGAAGCGTGAGACCGACCCCAACAGCCGTGAGCGAATGGAAGCAGTGGAACGCGAAGTGGCCACGCTGCGAGAGCAGATCACCGCACTGCGTGCGCGCTGGACGAGGGAGAGGGAGGCCATCAACCGCATCAGCGAATTGAAGAAGCGAATCGAAGCGCTGCGCTTCGAGGCCGAGGACCAGACTCGTAAGGGCCAGCTCGACCGGGCCGCGCAGATCCAGTATGGCGAACTGCCCAAGCTGGAGGCGGAGCTTAAGAAGCTGAATGCCGTGCAGGACGGAAACTCAGGCGTGGCGCGGATGCTCAAAGAGGAAGTGGACGAGGAAGACATCGCCAAAATCGTGAGCAAGTGGACGGGGATTCCCGTGGCACGAATGCTCGAAGGCGAAGTGAAGAAGCTGGTAGAGATGGAGCAGCGCCTGCGCGAGAGGGTCATCGGCCAGGATGCAGCGCTGACCGTTGTGGCCAATGCGATTCGGCGCTCGCGTGCTGGATTGAGCGATCCACGACGGCCGATTGGATCGTTTATTTTTCTAGGGCCGACAGGTGTGGGAAAGACCGAGACGGCGCGCGCACTGGCTGAGTTCCTGTTTGACGATGAGCAGGCCATGGTGCGCATCGACATGAGCGAGTACATGGAGAAGCACGCTGTGGCGCGGCTGATCGGCGCGCCGCCAGGATATGTAGGTTATGACGAGGGCGGCCAACTGACTGAAGCCGTGCGGCGCAGACCGTATGCGGTGATCTTGTTCGACGAGATCGAGAAGGCGCACCCGGATGTCTTCAACATCCTGCTGCAGGTGATGGACGACGGGCGGCTGACCGATGCCAAGGGCCGTACGGTGAGTTTCAAGAATACTGTGCTCATCATGACGTCAAACCTGGGCGCGGCGCTGCTGAGCGGCGATGTGGCCAAGACAGAGCACGACTTTGAGATGGCGCGCGAGAGTGTGATGCGGGTGCTGCGCGAGCACTTCCGGCCGGAGTTTTTGAACCGTGTGGACGACATGGTCATCTTCCATCCGCTGGGGCATGCGCAACTGGCACAGATTCTGGAACTGAGACTGAACGAGGTGCGCAAGCTGCTGGAGGAGCGGCAGATTTCTCTGGAGCTGACCGAACCTGCGCGGCAACTGATACTGGCTGCGGGCACGGATGCGGCATACGGGGCGCGGCCGATGAAACGGGCACTGCAGCGTATGGTGCAGGATCCGCTGGCCTTGAAGATTCTTGACGGCGAGGTGCTGCACGGCTCGCATGTGCGCATCGACGTGGACCGCAACTCGAACCAGTTGCTGTTTGAGCCGATGGGGCGCGAAGCGATGGCGTAACCACCCGCGGTAGGGCAGACGCCTTCGGCCAGCCCGCGCTCGTGAGACGCGCGGGAAGGTGCAGTTTCGGCAGGGTGGGAATGGAGCGTATCCTTCCCACCCATTTTGGTACGACGTCAAGCGGTCAGAAGCCTGGTTCAACCCGGGAAAAACAGCGCTTGCAACCTGCTCTTGAGCAAAGCTAGACTTGGCGCCATGAAGTTGACGACGATTCCCGCTTTCAAACTCCTCGCCGCCATTTCGTTTGTCCTGCCGGCCCTGCTTCCCCTCCATGCGCAGGATTGGGCCAAAGCCCGTCTGGAAGCCTCGCCGCGCCACCGTGAATATGTCCCGCTCAAGCATGGAAGCCGCACGGTTCAGGCCTTCGTGGTTTACCCCGAGATCAAGACCAAGGCTCCGGTGGTGATTCTCATTCACGAAATCTTTGGGCTCAGCGACTGGGCCAAGGAGATGGCCGACGAGTTGGCCGCGCAGGGCTTCATCGTCATTGCTCCCGACCTGTTGACCGGCTTCGGCCCAAACGGGGGCGGTTCCAGCGAGTTTCCCAGCCAGGATGCAACCGTCAAAGCCGTCTCCGGCCTGGACCCGGAGGTGGTGAATGCCGATCTGGACGCGGCCGCCGACTATGGCAAGCAACTGCCTGCCGGCGACGGAAAAATTGCGGTCGTCGGCTTCTGTTGGGGCGGAGGCAAGTCTCTCGCCTTTGCGGCCCACCGCAAGGACCTGTCCGCCGCGTTCGTCTTCTATGGTCCAGGACCCGCCGACGTTTCTGCCATCACCGCTCCCGTCTATGGCTTCTACGCGGGTAACGACGCGCGCATTGGAGCGACCGTTCCCGATACCGTGACAGCCATGAAGGCTGCGGGCAAGAAATACGAGCCCGTGACGTACGAGGGTGCCGGCCACGGCTTCATGCGCGCCGGCGAGGACCCAGGCAACACCGTGGCAGCCAACAAGTCCGCTCGCGAACAAGGCTTTGCCCGCCTGGTAAAACTGCTGAACGAAATGGAGAGTGCGCACATAACCAGCAACGGCTCAGAGAAGCGCATCACATCCGGCAATGCCGGAGTGCGCACCGTCTCCTGCCACGACGCCGCCGATACTGCAGCAGTATCCCGGTAGCGGCCGCTTGCACATGAACGGTTCGCGCGGGCACACCCCGAGGCCAATTTACTGACCGAGCGCACCTTCGATTGCCGCGGTTACCTGGGGCGAGTCCGGCGTGACAGCGGGTTCAAAGCGCGCCACCGGCTTACCCTTGCGATCAAAGATAAACTTGGTGAAATTCCACTTGATGTCGCCGCCGATCTGCGGATTCACCGACTTATCTGTCAGAAACGCATAGAGAGGCGTCTGATCTTGGCCCAGTACCGACACCTTGGCCATCATCGGGAATGTAACGTTGTATTTGGTGCTGCAGAACTTCTTGATCTCTTCATTGGTGCCCGGCTCCTGAGAGGCAAAGTTATTGGCCGGGATGCCGACGATGACCAGTCCGCGATCCTTGTACTTCTCGTAGAGCGCTTCCAGGCCCGCATACTGCGGAGTGAATCCGCATTTACTGGCCACGTTCACCAACAATACGACCTTTCCTTTGTAACTTTTCAGGCGCACCTGCTGCCCGTCGATTGACCTCATCGTAAAGTCGTAAACACTCTTCGCCTGCGCCGCCAAACTGCCGCAGGCGAGACACAACACCATGATCAAGCTCAGTTTCCGCATCGGGACCTCCCAAAAAGAATTTACGCTGCCAAGCGGGCAAAAGCATGTGAAATTGCGATCCGAGGAAATGTCGATTAATGGGCGTACTTACTGTCGCAGTTCCACAAGGGTAGCACCCTGGCCGCCTTCGTTTTGAGGGGCTTCGGCGAGGGTGGCCACGTGGGGGTGGCCTTTCAGAAATTCGCGGACGCCACGGCGGAGGACACCGGCACCGTGGCCGTGAATGATGCGGACACGGGGCAGGCCGGCAAGGAAGGCGCGGTCGAGATACTTTTCCAGTTCCTCAGTGGCTTCGTCCACGGTGCGGCCAATAAGGTTGATTTCCATACGCATGTCATCGGTGTTGGCGCTGGTCACGGTGACGTGGACATTCTTTTGCTTGCGGGCCGCGCCAAGCGGATCGGCCCGTTCACCAGAGAGTTCAGTCGATGGGGAGCCTGCCGCGCGCACAACCTCCGCGATGTCGTCGCGTTTGACGCGCATCTTGATGGGACCAAGGGCGACTTCGAAGAGATCCTTCTCCACTTCGCGCTGCACGGTGGCAACCTTGTTCATCGACTTGAGGCGGACCTGGTCGCCGGCGGAGACGTGCTTCACGACATGTGGCTGGGCGTTGGCATCGCCCTGGTCGGCGCCGGTGCGGTGAGCAACGATCGTCTGGTTGAAACTCTCCTGGAACTCGCGGCGCAGGCGCTGGATGCGGCGTTCGGCCTCCTTGGAAAGCTTTTGCTGCGCGGCGCGATCCTCGATGGCGCGCACCGTCTCGCGCATCTGGAACTCGAAATCCTTGAGCAGCGAGGCAAGTTTCGTTTCCAATTCGCGGGTGCGGTTGCGCAGGTCCGTGTCACCTTCGCGAGCGAGTCTCTTCTTTTCCTGGTTTAATTCGTACTGCTCTTGACGAGTTGCCTTGCGGTCCTCTTCGAGTTGTGTGAGTTCGTTGTGGAGGCGGTCGAGAAAGCGGGCGATATCGACCTGCTGCGATCCGAGGCGCTGGCGGGCGGCGGCGATGATGCCGGCGTTGAGGCCGAGACGCTCGGCGGTTTGGATGCCGGCCGATGCGCCGGGGACACCCAGGCGCAGTTGATAGTTGGGAACAAGAGTGATCTCATCCACACCGGCAGCGGCGTTCAACACCCCCGGAGTATTGGCGGCGTATACCTTGAGCGAGGTGTGATGGGTAGAGATGAGCGACCACGCGCCAGCGGCAAGAAAGTGCGCTGCAACTGCGACGGCCAGTGCCGAGCCCTCCTCCGGATCCGTAGCTGAGCC
The DNA here is from genome assembly GCA_003165075.1 of Acidobacteriaceae bacterium. Taxonomy (GTDB): domain Bacteria; phylum Acidobacteriota; class Terriglobia; order Terriglobales; family Acidobacteriaceae; genus Telmatobacter. The sequence continues at coordinate 19,574 of PLSM01000145.1, forward strand.
CAACTCGTCGAGCAGCACGAATGCATGGCTGTCTGCGAGGCGTGAAAGACGGTCGAGGTTGAGGATGTGCGCTGAAAAAGTGGAGAGCTCCGCTTCAATGGACTGGGCGTCGCCGATGTCGGCCAAAAACGCGGTGAAGATGGGAAAGCCGGCCGCAGCGGCGGGCACAGGCAAACCGGCTTGGGCCATCATCGCCAGCAGGGCCGCGGTTTTGAGGGTGACGGTCTTGCCGCCTGTGTTGGGGCCGCTGATGATGAGTTGGCGGGTGTCGCCGGTAAGTTCCAGGCTAAGCGGAACTACATGGCCGCCTGTGGTGCGCATATGCTTTTCGAGCAGCGGATGACGCGCGGCTTCGAGGAGCAACTGATCGGGGGTGATGGCCGGGGCAACGCAATCGTAATCGCGGGCAAAGCGGGCGCGAGCCTGCAGGCTGTCGACCAGTGCCAGAACACGCGCACCTTCAGCAAGTGCATGGGCGTAGCCGCCGACCTGGCGGGTGAGAGCCACAAAGATGCGATGAATCTCGGCCTGCTCTTCTTCGATGAGGCGGACCAACTCGTTGTTCTGTTCGATGGTTTCAAGAGGCTCGACGTAAACCGTTTGTCCTGAGGAACTGGCGCCATGAACTACGCCGGAGACGCGCCGCTTAAGTTCGCTGCGAACGGGAATGACGAAGCGGTCTCCGCGGATGGTGATGAGGTCTTCCTGAGTGGCGCCGTCGCTGGAGAGTTTGCGCAGGGCGGCGCGCAGGCTCTCTTCGATGAGGCGCTGCTGACGCTCCTGATCGCGGCGGATACGGCCCAATTCGGGAGAGGCATCGTCGGCGAGCGAGCCGTCGGGCTGAATCTTGCGTTCGATGGACTCGGCGAGCGGGCGAAGACTCCTCCACCCCAACGACGAAGACCTGTCGTTGGGGGCCCCGGATTGTTCAGACGAGAGTGCGGAGAGTCCGGGCAGCCTGCCCACCAGGCGCGCCGGGGGGGACTGGAGTAGAGCCTGCCAGGAGGCTACATCGTTGGCCAATCGGGCAACGGCCTGGAGTTCGGCGGCTTCGAGGGCAGCACCGGGAATCTGCGCCTTGGCGACATGCTGGGTGGGGTCGAAGAGGCCGCCGAGAGGGATGGAAATCTGTTCCTCAAGCAGAAGACGGACCTCGCCGGCGAGCAGATGCTGGCGTGAGATCCACTCCTCATCAGTGGAGGGACGGAGGGAGAGGATTGCATCGCGGCCGACGGGCGATGCGGCAAATCCAGCGATCAGCACGAGGAGCGGCTCCCACTCGAGGGCCGCGAAATCGGCGTGCGCAACAGGCGACGGGATGGGATCGAGCAGAGACATACCCACGAACTATCTTAGCGTTTCGAGAGAACCTGGGCCGCGAGGCGCGCCTGGTTGGCGGGCTGCGGAGACTAGGTTGAAGCGGCCGGCGGAGCAGAGCTAGGTGTAGATCCTGTCGAGGCGGGCTTGGCGGCAGACTCTGTGGTGGCTGGTTTAGCGTCTGTGCCCGACGAAGATGCCGCGTCGGAAGAACCATTATCTGATGTACTTGGGTTCTTGGCGGCGTAGTCGTTTACATACCAGCCGGCGCCCTTGAAACGGAGTGCGGGCGCGGTGAGCGGACGCTCAAGAACACCATGACACTTGGGACACACCTTCTCCGGCTCGGCCGAGAAGTGCTGGATCTTTTCAAAACGATGACCACACTGCGTACAGCGATAGGCATACAACGGCAAGGCTTTTCACCCCTTCGGCGAAAAATGTGCACTATGTCCATTGTACGTGCAGGGCGGCAATTCCATGCAAAACGCCGCCCCGCGACCCGCTGACCTATCGTGAACTAGACCTCATTGCACGGGGACAGACGCGGAATGGTTCTCCCATGCCAGGGTGATTCTACCGTTGCCGCCGCCCATGTCAGCAATGGTGTATTTCAAGTCTTCGACCAGGGCCGGTGGTTTGCTCATCTTCATTTTCACTTTGCCAAGGTCTTGCGTCGGATCGTACGCGAGACCCCACTCGCCAGTTTTCTTGCTGACGATCAGCACCCAGTTATCGGGGTCGGAAATGTCGACGAAGAGCGTGTAGTCGCCCTTGGGCACCGCGAGATCGCCGATCTTGATGTCGGCCTCGGTATGCAGAGCAGTGGCAGAATTGGCGCCCGCCCGCCATACGGGGTAATGGGGATTGTGGCTGATGAGTCCATCTTTGGTGAAGATCTGCCCGGCGCGACCTTTGACAGCCGGCGAGGAATAGCTGATGGTGATGGTCTTGCCGCCAACGGTTGCCGACACTTTGGCCGGCGGGCTGGCGGGTGGCTTTTGTTGGGCAAAGACAGCGGTGGCGACAAACAGAAGGCCCGTACAAACGATGAGACGCTTCATGGCTAGTTTCTCCTCCGGCGAGGACCGCAACGAAAGCAGGTTGGTCCCGACGCGAAGATTGTCGCACCGCGCACCTCTCTTCGGAAAGCAGCGATGAGCCTGTTATGATGCGGCGCAAGGAAGAGACGTGACGGATCATACAAATCGCCTTTCGCCGGGGGAGCGGTTTCGCGCTGCCATGCTGGAAGAGAAGCCGCTTCAGGTGGCAGGCGCCATCAACGCTTACACTGCGCGGCTGGCCGAGGCAACAGGATTCCGGGCACTGTATCTCTCCGGAGGCGGCGTGGCTGCGAACTCGCTGGCCATGCCGGACCTGGGAATCAGCACCATGGAAGATGTGCTGACGGATGTGCGGCGCATTACCGACGCTACCGCTCTGCCGCTGCTGGTGGATATCGACACTGGGTGGGGCGGCGCATTCAACATTGCGCGCACCATCCGCTCCATGTTCAAGGCGGGTGCTGCGGCGGTGCACATCGAGGACCAGGTGAGCGCCAAGCGGTGCGGCCATCGGCCGGGCAAGGAGTTGGTGGCGGCTGAAGAAATGGTGGACCGCATCAAGGCCGCGGTGGACGCGCGCAGCGACGAGCGGTTGGTGATTATGGCGCGGACCGACGCGCTGGCGAACGAGGGACTGGATGCCGCCATCCGGCGGGCACAGGCATACGTTGCCGCGGGCGCGGACATGATCTTTGCCGAGGCAGTGACGGAAGCCGCGATGTACACCGAATTCCGCAAAGCAGTCGGTGTGCCCATTCTGGCCAACATTACTGAGTTCGGCCAAACGCCGCTGTTCTCGCGCGACGAGCTAGCGGCAGCGGGCGTGGATATTATTCTCTATTGCTGCGCGGCTTACCGGGCCATGAATGCAGCGGCGTTGAAAGTGTATGAGACGATTCGCGCCGAGGGAACCCAGAAGAGCGTAGTGCCGCTGATGCAGACGCGCGCCGATCTCTATCGCTATTTGGACTACCACGCGTATGAGAAGAAGCTCGACGACCTGTTTGCGAAGGGCAAGGGCGACGGCTAGGCATTCTCGAACAGCATTTAAGTGCTTGATGTTCCCCGGAGGAAGTCGATGAGCAGTGAGGAAACCAACCCGGCGCTGGCACACTTCAAACCCAAGAAGTCCGTGGCCCTGTCGGGTACGGCGGCAGGCAACACGGCGATCTGCACGGTGGGGCATAGCGGCAACGACCTGCACTATCGCGGATACGACATCAAGGACCTGGCCGCGCACTGCGAGTTTGAGGAAGTAGCCCACCTGCTGGTGCATGGCAAGCTGCCCAACGCGGCAGACCTGGCCGCCTATAAAGCGCGCTTACGGAGCCTGCGCGGGCTGCCTGCGGAAGTGAAACAGGCGTTGGAACTGCTGCCGCGGACGACGCATCCGATGGACGTGCTGCGCACCGGAGTTTCGGTGCTGGGCTGCGTGCGGCCAGAGGGCGCAGATCACGGCGACGCGGGAGAGCGCGACATTGCGGATGCGCTGTTGGCGTCGCTCGCTTCAATGCTTCTCTACTGGCATCACTTCGCGGGCAACGGAAATCGGATCGATGTTGAGCCCGGCAACGAGACCATCGCAGAGCATTTTCTAAACCTGCTCCACGGAACGAGTCCAAGCCCGGAATGGACCGCAGCAATGCAAACATCGCTGATTCTGTATGCGGAGCACGAGTTCAACGCATCGACGTTTACGGCGCGGGTAGTTGCCGGAACCGGCTCGGATCTTTACTCGTGCATTGCGGGTGCGATTGGCGCGCTGAAGGGGCCTAAGCACGGCGGCGCCAACGAGGTGGCGTTGAAGATTCAGACACGCTACGCCACAGCCGATGAGGCCGAGGCAGATATTCGCTGGAGGGTGGCCAACCGCGAGGTCATTATCGGCTTCGGTCACCCGGTGTACACCATCAGCGACCCCCGCAGCGACATAGTGAAAGAGGTTGCGCGCGGACTGGCGGTTGACGGCGAAGGGCTGCGCCTGTTCTCGATCGCTGAACGCATCGAAAACGTGATGAAAGACGCCAAGCGCATGTTCCCCAACCTCGACTGGTACAGCGCAGTGGCTTACCACCTGATGAGCATCCCCATTGACCTGTTTACGCCGCTCTTTGTGATGGCGCGAACCGCGGGCTGGTGTGCGCACGTAATCGAGCAACGACGGGATGGCAAGATCATTCGGCCCTCGGCCAACTACACCGGTCCGGAGAATTTGAGATTTGAGCCAATTAGAGAACGGGGATAGTTCAGGCGGGTTTGAAGAAGGAGAGAGCTTGTCGTCGCATATAAGCAATGATCGACCGGCGCCGGACAAGGTCTTAACCGACATTGCCCATTATGCGCTGAGCTACAAGATAAAAAGCGATCTGGCATACAGCACCGCGCGATCCTGCCTGATGGATACGCTGGGTTGCGGGCTGGAAGCGCTGGAGTATCCGGCATGCACCAAACTGCTGGGGCCGATTGTGCCGGGAACTGTGGTTCCCAATGGAGCGCGTGTGCCCGGAACTGGCTATCAGCTCGATCCGGTACAAGCGGCATTCAACATTGGCGCCATGATTCGATGGCTGGACTTTAACGACACATGGTTGGCCGCGGAGTGGGGGCACCCTTCAGACAACCTGGGCGGAATCCTGGCCGTCGCGGACTGGCTTTCGCGCACGGGTCTTGCAGACGGCAGACCTCCTTTGGTCATGCGCGATGTCCTGACGGCGATGATCAAGGCCCACGAGATACAAGGATGCATCGCCCTGGAGAACTCGTTCAACAAGGTGGGGCTGGATCACGTGGTGCTGGTGAAGGTGGCTTCGACTGCGGTGGTGAGCCAGTTGCTGGGATTGAGCCGCGAGCAGACCATCGCCGCGCTGTCGCTGGCATGGGTTGACGGGCAAAGCCTGCGCACCTATCGCCATGCACCCAACACCGGCAGCCGCAAGAGTTGGGCCGCAGGCGATGCAACGAGCAGGGCAGTGCGGCTGGCTCTGATGGCGCGCGCAGGCGAGATGGGCTATCCCTCGGCGCTGAGCGCGAAGACGTGGGGCTTCTATGACGTTTCGTTCAGAGGCCGCGAGTTGAAGTTCCAGCGGCCCTACGGCTCCTACGTGATGGAGAACGTGCTGTTCAAGATCAGTTATCCGGCGGAGTTTCACGCGCAGACGGCGGTGGAGGCAGCGATGACGTTGCGCACGCGGCTGTGCCAGGCAGGTAAAACCGCGGCGGACATTCACCGGATTAAGCTGCGCACGCACGAAGCTTGCCTGCGCATCATCGACAAAAAGGGGCCGCTTGAGAACCCCGCGGACCGCGACCATTGTGTGCAATACATGATCGCGATCCCGCTGCTCTTTGGAAGGCTTACGGCTGCCGACTACGAAGACGATTTGGCCGCGGACCCGTGTATCGACGCTCTGCGCGCCAAGGTGGAGTGTGTGGAAGAGCCGGCTTTCAGCGCGGATTACCACGACCCGCTGAAGCGCTCGATCGCGAACTCATTGCGCGTGGAGTTGAACGACGGAACAGCGATGGAGGAGACGGTGGAATACCCCATTGGACATCGCCGCCGCCGCGAAGAAGGCATGCCGCTGCTGCTGGAGAAGTTCAAAGTGAACTTGGGCAGACGCTTTGGGGAAGAACAGCAGAGACGGATTCTCGAGGCTTCACTCGATAGTGCACGACTCGATTCGACGCCCGTGAACGACTATGTGGACCTGTACGTGGCGCCGGACCCTGCTTGAAGGAACTGCAATCGGTCCGGCCCCTGGACTGGCTGAAGAACCATTCGCAATAGGGTTTGATACACTGCGAAACCGGAGGCACGATTCCCCCTTGACCAAACACGGTGGCATGCATGGCCCGCTGACACAACTCTCTGAGGAGGAGAACCTCTTCTTCGCAACAGTGCGGCAGTTCGCTGAGGAGACGATTGCGCCGATGACGCGCGCGATGGATGAGGAGCAGAAGTTTGCGGCAGGGCTGGTTGAGCGGCTGTTCGCGCTGGGGCTGATGGGAATTGAGATTCCTGAGGAACTGGGTGGCGCAGGAGGCAGCTTTTTCGATGCGGTGCTGGCCATTGAGGCCATCTCCACCGTGGACCCTTCCGTGGCCGTGCTGGTGGATGTGCACAATACGCTGACCATCAATGCGATACGCCGCTGGGGTAATGAGTCGCAACAGCGGCGCTGGTTGCCACGGCTGGCGGCAGACACAGTGGGAGCCTATGCGTTGAGCGAGGCCGGTTCGGGCTCCGACGCGTTCTCTCTGCAGACACGGGCTGATGAGGTGGAGGGCGGCTACCGGCTGAACGGAAGGAAGCTGTGGATCTCAAACGCTCGCGAGGCGGAGCTGTTTCTGGTGTTCGCCACGCTGGACCCGGGAGCCGGTTACCGCGGCATCACAGCATTCCTGGTGGAGAAAGGCACTCCGGGGCTTACCGTAGGCCGCAAAGAAGACAAATTGGGCATCCGCGCCAGCAGCACGTGTGAGCTGACTTTGGACAACTGCGAGGTAGCGGCAGAGAACCTGTTGGGTGAGCCGGGCAAGGGCTACAAAATCGCGATTGAGACGTTGAACGAAGGGCGCATCGGGATTGGCGCGCAGATGCTGGGATTGGCGGAAGGCGCGTGGGGGCACGCGGTTCGCTACGCAAGAGAGAGGCGCCAGTTCGGCAAACCGATCGTGGAGTTTCAGGCGGTGGAGTTTGCGCTGGCCCGGATGGCCATGGAAATCGAAGCAGTTCGGCTGATGGTCTACAACGCAGCGCGATTGAAAGACGCCGGACAGCCGTTTGTACAGGAGGCGGCGATGGCCAAGCTGTTCGCTTCAGAGGTGGCAGAGCGGGTGGCCAGCCAGTGCGTGGAGGTTTTCGGCGGGAACGGCTTTGTGCGCGACTACCCGGCCGAGAAGTACTATCGCGACGCTAAAGTAGGCAAGATCTACGAGGGCACTTCGAATATGCAACTGGCCACGATTGCCAGGCAGGTGCTCAGCAGCAAATAGAGTCAGGCCAACGGCAGAACAGCGGCTTGGGCGGCTTTGGAGACTTGGCGAATATGGGCGGGACGCGTGCGGCAGCACCCCCCTACGATCTGCGCACCGGCAGCAAACCACGACGCAGCCATCGATCCAAATTCAGCCGGATCGCTGCAGCCTGTCCAGCAGCGGGCCTGGGCGTCCCACCCTTCACCGGAGTTGGGATAGACAACCACGGGTTTGGTTGAGGCCGAGCGCAGTTCAGCAATAAGCGATGGGACCTGGCGGGGTGGGATGCAGTTGACGCCGATGGCGACGGTTTGGGGCAGAGCGGCGACCAGGGCGGCACAATCGGCAAGGGACTCGCCGTGAGAGACATGTTTCGCGTCGCGGCAGGAGAAGCTGAACCATGCCGAGAGCGCGGGCCAGGGAGCGAGGGCTTCGCCAACGGCACGGACTTCTTCAAGCGAGGGGAAGGTCTCGAAAGCCAGCAGATCGGGAGCTTGGGGGCCTGAGGCGGTAGCGAACACTTCGATGCGCTCGCGATGGAAGCGGACAAGATCGGCAAACGAGCAGTCGTAGTCGCCGGTGTACTCGGCGCCGTTGTGGAGAGCCGCGCCGTAGGGGCCGAGCGATCCGGCAACGAGAATACGACGGTCAGGAAACTCGGCGACCACGGAACGGGCCAGCGTGACGGAACGGAGCAGAGCGGCATCGGCACGCTCCGGCGCGAGGCCAACCTCCGCGTAGCCCGTCCGCGAGACTTGGTAGCTGCAGGTGGCGATGCACTGCGAGCCTGCCTGAACGTAGGCGCGATGAACGGCGGCGACTTTTTCAGGCTCGTCTTCGAGTACGTGTGCGGACCATAGCGGGCCGTCGATGTGCGCACCGAGATATTCGAGTTCAGAGGCCAGGCCGCCGTCGATGACGTGGATGCCGCGAAGGATTTGGTCATGAGATGTGGGGATTGACGCCATGAAATGATGTTAGCGCCCAGCGGGTTGGCGAGCTGGGTTGAGGCAGCAGAAGGATATTAGAACCAATCCGGAAACCAGCGAGCCGGGAGACTGCACTTGGTCCAAGAATATTCTCTCCCGCGAACCCGGAGAACGGCTGCCCTTTTGCATTGAATTATGTGCGCGCGGCGCATAATCGAATTTGAGTGGAGTATCGATAGGTCGAGGGCAAGACGGGGAAGCATCACCAGTCGACCCACACGCCCTGAAGCTGCGCACGGACAGGCGCAGAAGGGTGCTTGCCTTCCTGAATTTGGGCGGCAAACAATCGACCACGCTCCGAAAATGCGGCCTAACCTCTTTAACGTCTATATTCTGCAGAGAACTCTTGCGGAATCAATATTTTGCAGCGCAACCCCCGCTCTAAATGCATGAAAAGAAAGAATTTACTTACAGAATAGGGGGGAGGGGGTAGGGTTACTCATCGGTATACACCGGCGACCGTCGCCATGTTGCCCGCCGCTCCCCCGATGTCGGCCCGTTGTCCCGCGCGGACGCTGCCTTCGAGTTCTTTGACAGGCTCTTAGAGTTCATGCGCGTCGTCAGGATCCTTGAAGCTGGTGAACCTCGAAGCGAAGTTCAGGTGGACGACGCCGGTGGGGCCGTTGCGCTGCTTGGCCAGGATGATCTCCGACTTGGCCTTGTCAGCTTCCGACATCTCTTCGCTGCGGTCGTAGTAGGCCTCGCGATGGATGAAGGCCACCACGTCGGCATCCTGCTCAATCGAGCCAGACTCGCGCAAATCGCTAAGAATGGGTCGCTTATCGTCTCCGCGGCGCTCGCTCGCGCGGGAGAGCTGCGACAGGGCCACTACCGGCACATCCAGTTCTTTCGCCAAGGCTTTCAGGCCGCGGCTAATGGCCGAGACTTCCTGGGTTCGGTTTTCGTAGCGTTTGCCGCCGGCCGAGGGCAGCGTGGCCGACATCAACTGCAGATAATCCACCACCACCAGGTCCAGCCCGGCAGCGTTCTGCCGGAGCCGCCGCGCCTTGGCCCGCATCTCGGCCAGCGAGATGCCCGCGGAGTCGTCAATAAACAGCCGCGACTCCACCAGTCGCCCCAGCGCATTCTGCAGCTTTTCCTGATCCTCGCGCCCCAGAAAGCCGGTCTGCAGCTTGCGCTGGTCCACCCAGGCCTGCGAGGCCAGCATGCGGCGCAGCAGTGCCTCCTTGCTCATCTCAAGGCTGAAAACCGCCACTGTCGCCTTGCTTTCGATGGCCGCATTCTCCGCGATGTTGATCGCCAGCGCAGTCTTTCCCATGGAGGGCCGGGCCGCAATAATGATCAGCTCGCCCTTCTGCAGGCCGCTGGTCATGCGGTCCAGCTCCTTAAAGCCCGTAGCCAGTCCCGTTACCTCACGGCCCTGCTTGTAGAGGTTGTCGATGGTGCCAAAGGAGTTCTGGACGATCTGGTCCAGGGGCTGAAGTCCGTGCGTGATGCCCTTTTCGCTCACTTCAAGCAACTGGGATTCGGCCGCACCCAACACTTCAAGCGCCGTCTCGCTCTGGTCGGCAGCACGAGCGATGGCCGCCGAACAGATCAGCATCAGTTTGCGCAGTAGGCTCTTGTCCTTGACGATGCGGATGTATTCCTCTATGACCGGCCGCAGCGGCAAACCCTCAGTGAGCGAGGCCAGGTAAGCCACACCGCCCACCGCCTCAATCTCCTTTTGCCTGGCTAGCTCGTTGGCCAGGGTCACAATGTCCACCGCGTGCTGCGAGTTCATCAGCTCGCTCATGCGCAGGAAGATACGGCGGTGCGAGTCCAGCGAAAAGTCGTCCGCATCCAGCTTTTCAGCCGCCTCGGAGTGGGCTGCGTTGTCCAGCAGGATGGCGCCCAGAATGGTCTTCTCGGCATCGACGTTCGCGGGCAGCCCAGCGTCGAGGGTCAGATCAGGAATGGTGGCCATACCTTCGAGTGTAGGCCGATCTTGCCCTGGGAAAGGGGTGTGAATTGCCGCAGCGATATGTGGGAATCGTGCAGGCTTTGTGCCCAGACGCAACCAAGGGACACCCCGGAGAGAAAGGGGGTGCCCCTGGTGTGCTTTTTGGGGAGCTTGTTTACCGCAGGGCTATAGCAGCCTCGACTGCGAATTCAGCCTCCGTACGCCTAGATTTGTCCTTCCCCGGTCTTCCCTCACTCCACCATGGTCAGGACCCTGAACGGGGTCGTGCCCTGGTTGGCCGCGCTATAACCGGGAACATTCAAGGATGAAGACTTGACGTACATGGTGTTCGCGATCACGCCGGAGGTTGTCACGTCTCCGCCATTGTCCTGCAGGTAGACCTCGACGCCGGGCGCGTAGATGATCCCATCGAGGTACTCGTTGTTGCTGCCAAACTGCACCTGCAGGGGGGTTGTTGTGTTTGTCGACGGTTGCATGATGGCAATCGAGTTGTAGATACCTGCCGTGGGTGCGTAAATGCTCAAATATAACTGGCCGGATCCCTGGCTCAGCGTGCCCCCGTACAAATCCATGACTGCGCCTTGAGTGTTTGTGTATGTGCCTTCAGTGGCGCTGCCTGAGGGCGGTGTGTACGTCGCCGTTCCCATATTTACAATGGCGCCCGTGGGGATGGTGACGCCGTTCTCAAACACATAGACCACTCCATTCGCCGCGTCGGGCAGGCTGACCCCGGAGTTCAATGTCACAGCCTTGCTGAAGCAAACCACGGGAATCGAGGACGATCCCCGCACAGCCGCTTGATTGGCAGTGGTCACTGAAGTCAGCGCGCTCGTCACGCTGCAGCCGCCCGGCGGGACTGGCCCCGTGAGAGTTGTGCTCATCGGAGGGCTAGACGGGGCAACATTCTGGGCAAAGCCCTCGATATTGCCGGTGTGGCCTGAAGCGCCTCCGTTGACTTGAAAGTCGGGGCCTGTGTAGCTGGGATTGCCGGTAAATTTCGCCGCAGCGGGGTCGCTTGAGTTCACATAGACAACGCAGTTGGGCGCTGCGACCGATCCGCTGCCCTGTAAGTGGAACGTCCGCGTAAGGCAGGGAATTTGGGGGAGAATCTCCTGCGGTACTCCATGGACCTAACCTGATGTACCCAATGCCAGATGGGAATGGTATGAAAATATGGTTACCAATCTATTACGAAAGTTATCTTCTCCATGACAAGCAAATTGCGGGTGCCTTTTGTTCTATTTCAGTAACAGACTCTCTGATCCTTTTACAGCGGTTCCATGATCGCTGTACCTCGAGTGCAATCCTATCCAGGTGCCTTTTCCTTGCCGGGGAGTACGCCGAGCGGCACCGCGACAGTCGCCGGTTGACCGATGAGTAGCCCCACCCCCCTCCCCCCTATTCTGGAGGTAAATTCTCTATTTTCATTAGTTTACTGTATGGGTAGCGCCGCAAAATATTGATTCCGCAGGAGTTCTCCGCAGAATATAGATATTAAAAGAGTTAGGCTGCTGTTTCGGCGTGCCGAGGCAGTTTCCATCCCAAATTCAAGAAGACAAGCCACTTCGCGCCTGCCTGTGAGCAGCGCCGGGACCGATGAGCGTTTAACTCAAATCCCATTATGCGCCGCGCGCACAGAATTCTATGCAAAAGGGCAGCTGTTCCCAAGGTTCGCAGGGCAGAATATCCCTGGACCAAGTGCGGTATTCGGCCTTGCTGGATTCCGGACAGAACTGAGAGAGCACTCCCTCCCCGCATCTGAGCAGACGCGTACAGCCCAGCGGAAGATGCCTCTGGGCTGCGAGGAGGTGAGCTTTTTTTCTGAAGAGATACTACTGTGAAATCACTATCTCCGAGTTGCTTTGGATTGCCACCTTACCGCCATTGGGCCACCAGGGGACGATAAGCGGGAGATTATACTGCACCTGCACTTTGACCAGGTAGCCAGGCTGGTTGCAAGGGGCTGTAGAACACAGCGACCAGCTAACCGGTGTGCCCGAGGATGGTGTGTACCATGTAGCGGTCACGGTCATCCTCGGATCATTTGCCCAAAATCCGAGACTCTTCACATGCGCGGAAATATCGGCTGACGTTGCCCCGCCCGGGCAGGTATAAGTACCTTCGGCAGCGTTCGTAGCCAGTGACGGCGTGTTCGTGCAGGAGTTGAAGCCGCGGACCATGGCCCACCGGCCGCCATCACGAGCGGCATCGGAGAGGTAGTGGTAGGTGTAGAGACCAATGGATACCTCCACGATGCCGAAGATCATGAACAGCAGGAGGCCGGAGACGATTGCCATTTCCACAAGAGCCGCGCCCTCGTCGTCCTGCGCATTTCTGCGGCCACCTTGCCGCAAAGTCCCAAGGCAGCGGAAGAATCCGCAGCTCCGGACAATTCGCTTCGTTTCCGGCGGTGTTCCAGCCATCCTGTTCATTGGTTCGCCACCTTCTGCTGTGCCCGGCCGTTCAACGTGTATGCGCTGGATATCCCCGGCAGCTTGAACGGTGAACTGATGGTTGCCTGCGTCGTCACCGTCAGGATCGACTCAATTTGAGAGCTTGAGCAATCCGTATTCAAGCAAGTGTTGCCGGTGCCGGTGCATGCACTTCCGTCGGAACAGATGCCTGTGACCACCGGCGCGGTGGGGAAGCTGATCAGGCTGGTTCCCCCGGCTGCAGTAGTCTGCAAGTCTTCCGCATCAGACGTTGCTGCATTCAGCATTCCAGTTGCGTCCGCAGACGCGCCTATGCTCGAAGCGCCATATTGGACCGCTGCCTTGGCTGCGTTTGAAACCTCAATAGCCGCATATGCGACCCGGGCAAATTCAAGCACTGCCACCAGTAGAAACATCATGATCGGCATCATCAGCGCAAGCTCCACCAGGGCTGATCCGGCCTCACTGCCGCAATGCTGTTTGGTTCGTTTAGCCATCACGGTCTCCTTATTACTCAACCAGAGTCACCTTCTTGAGTGGCGTCGTGATCGGATGCGCAACGCTGTAACTGGGAATCGTAATGGTTGAGGCCTTATCGAACATGGTATTGGCAACGATCCCAGTGGCTGTGATGCCTCCACCGTGGTCCTGGAGATAAACCTCCGCACCCGGCGCATAGATGAACCCGTCGAGCGTCTGGTTGCCACTGCCAAACTGGACCTGCAATTCATTGGTATTCGTCACCGGCTGCATGAGGGCAATTCCGTTATACGTACCTGAAGTCGGCGCGTAAATACTCAAAACCGAGTTTCCCTGGTTAAAAGTACCACTGTACACATCCATAGTTGCGCCGCTTGAAGAATTTCCGACCGACATGGTGCCGCCGACCGTTACGCCGTTTTCAAATACATAGATCGCTCCCCCAGGCAGGGCTAACCCACCGGATAGAGTGACATTGGTACTGCTGAAGCAAGTGATGCCGTTGGACACAGGTATAGCGGTCGTTGTCTTGACCGTGGCTACCGAAACCGTATTGGCTCCAGTGCAGTCCGTGGCCGGGTTCGGCCCAGAGAGACCTCCAAAGGGGTCGCTTTGCGGCGCAGAGTAAGTGCTGGGAGCCGTCGGATTTGTTTGATGGCCTGTGAGGCCGCCCACGATGTCAAAGCTACCAGCATTGAGCGTACCGCCATTGCCTGTGACATTGACCGCACTTCCGGAATTGGAGTTCACATAAACGCCACAACCGGGCGCTTCGATGTCATAAGCCCCTTGCAGGTCGAGGGCGCTGCTGGCTGTAGGATTCGAGATATAGATGCAGGCCTGACTGGCACCTGGAGCGCCGGCCACTGCCCGGGCGGTCACGTTGATGGAAGAAATACCGGACAAATATCCCATGAAAAGAGTGTTATTCGGCTGGATGACGATGGCCTCAACGAAGCCCGCCTTTCCGGCATTGGGCCCGTAGGTCGGCGGCGAGTTGACAGTGATCTGGGACGTCGTAACTCCGTTGGCCACCCCAGATGCTGTACCCCTCGATATGGCGGTCGCATTTGAAGCGTTGTAGTAGTAATCCAGCGCCCCGGCAAACGCGGCTGCGTCGGCGGCAATTTGCACATTTCTTTTGGCGCGGAACAGAACGCCCACGTCGATCGCCAGAGCCAGTACGCCTAGTACTACAGTTGTAGATA
>PLSM01000073.1:0-385 GCA_003165075.1 Acidobacteriaceae bacterium
CCTCAGCAATTCCAGCGTGTCCTGCTTCGTCCTGCGAATATGCCGTTCCACGGCCCCGAGAATCCGACCTTCGACGGCGGCAACGTCACGCTCCTCGGGCGTCAGCGGCGGATTGAAAAGCTCTCCAGAGAGCCGCTCTGGTCTGCCCGAATTGCCGCAATGTGTTCCAGCGGAATTTCGAGTGAACTTTTCAACGCCCAAAGCTTGTCGGCTCCCCGCACATCCAGGATCAGTTTCCCATCTGCTACCGTCATGTCCACCATGATTGCCTCCGTTTCAATCGGCGAGGGAAGAGCTTTCCAGTCGTTTATTTCAATCGGTGCTGGGGGGTGGTCTCTAGTCGCTTCTTGATCACAATCCCGATGGCGATTACACCAGCAATGAT
>PLSM01000073.1:478-2839 GCA_003165075.1 Acidobacteriaceae bacterium
CTTAAGATGGTTCGCACCCAATTACTTCCGAACTTGCTACGCAAATATGCAATACCTGCTTGGCGTGACACCCTGAGCGTAACATACGCTCCAATCAGTGAACCTGCTGTCGCAATGGCTACATACTCGTACAACGGATTGCGATGACTCGCGGCGAGGATGGCCATCAGAATATCGGAGCCAGCGAATATCGGTAACGGAAGACTGTCCAGAATGCCAAAGAAAAACAACCCGAACGCGCCCAGATGGAGCAGCGTGGCAGTGAAGCCTCCGCTGCGCTTTTCCGTCGCGGTCTGAATCAAATCGATATGCATCAGTACTGGGTGAGCGAGTCGCATATCTGTCCTCCATGCTTTTTGTTGCCTGCTACTCAGTTCCGTAAACCAGTTGCTTTACAATCCATGTCCGCCATACCAGTACTCGGCACTGCAGGGGGAGTAACTGCCCATCAGAAAACTCGCCGTACCCGGTGGCTTGCAATCGCTTCAGTATCCCCTTGGCTTCATCGCGCAGGCTCAACTCGTAGAATTCTTACCCTTCTAGCGGGGCCTCTGGTTCGGCTGTTTTTGAGAGTACTTCCTGCATGGCAAGAATAATGCTCCTGCGGCCTCGAAGGGCGCAAGGGCGTAAATCAACCAGGAAGCCTGGCCAGTCTCGGGGAAGGCGATGCCGGTCGAAGTAGGCGATGGGGAATGAGAAGCCGTGGTCGATGCCGACCAGGGTCGGGCTGTCCGCCCCTAGTTCTGGGCAGAGCCACTCGGCGAGACCTCGGCGCGTCCAATACCACCATGGCTGGGCGGCGGAACCGGTTTCGGTGTGCCGGAGACCTCGGCGGCATACACCCGGAGCCCCTTGCAACTGGATTCGGGCGTCACCGCACCGGAGTAGTCGATGCCGATGTAGCGGCGGAAGGGGGCAACCCCGTAACCTCCCGATGACGAAATGCCCGGAGATTTCAGTTTTCCATGGGTCGCGTGCGGATTGCAGGAGGGTGCCAAACCACTTTTGGTTCGACTTGACGCCTCTTTTAACGGCCATCAGAAAGCGTATTTTTTCCGGCCATCGGCCGGCATGGCTTTGGCAGCTTGGCGTAGTTTGAGGCAGAAGTCTTCGCGGTAGTTTTCTGGCGCCGGGTGTTCGCAGAACTCCTCGATGACAGGGCGGAAGGAGGCCAGCGAGCGGATGGGCGACAGGCGGGGGGCAGAAGCATCTCGCCTTGGGCTGGAACGGGGACGGATTGCGTCTCGGTTCTGAAGTTGTTGAGAGTAGGCGCTCCGGTTGGCCTGGAAGCGAGAACGATTTGTCGATTTTCTAAATTGCTCATGTTAGCATCTCCATTTAGTTGTCCGTTTCGATCCCCTGGAATTGCTAACTTTTGAGTGTCTTCAGATCCAGCACAAAGCAGTACTTCACATCGCTTTTGATCACTCGTTTCCAGGCCTCTTCGATCTTGCCGAAGCTGGTTATCTCAATATCAAATGGGGCGGGGGGTGAGGTGGCAGACTGGACGGCAAAGCCATGTGTCGTGATCATTGGCGAACTTCCCTGTTGTTCCATTGAAACAACTGTGCCAGTAGGACTCAGACAACAAGGTTGATTGCAGGAGCGTGCGCATGGCTCATCTCTATTGATCGGCTCGGCGGTGTGTTGGTCGTCCGCAGTGGTCGCACTCAGGCCCGCTTGCAACGTATCGCATTGCTCAGCAGGTTGAGGGCAAAAGATGGGAAACTCGTTTTATAGGAGCGATGAATGCCTGCGCATATGCAAAGAATTCTATTCATTACAGACAATCATAGGCAGGAGGGTCACGATGCAAGCTGCTGTATTCAATGGAAAGGCAACATCTCCGGGAAGGTTTCTCAGCATTGAGGAAGTTCCTCGACCGCAGATCACGCCAGGTCATGTTCTGTTGCGCGTGGTTGCCTGCGGCGTATGCCGGACAGATTTGCATATTGTTGAAGGTGACCTGACTCCGCTTCGACAGCGATTGATACCTGGCCACCAAATTGTCGGAGAGATCGTTGAAGGGGCCACTGACCTACTACCGCTGGGAATGCGGATCGGCGTATCGTGGATGGGCGGTACTGACGGCACCTGCCTCTACTGCAAGCGGGGGATGGAGAACCTCTGTGATCAGCCAACCTTTACCGGGTATACGGTTGATGGCGGTTACGCGGAATTTGCGCTGGCGCGCGCGGATTTTGTCTACCCATTACCGGATGAGCTCGATGCGACGCATTTGGCGCCGCTTCTCTGTGCGGGGATCATTGGATTTCGAAGCCTGCGTGTCGCCGGTGTTCAGCCGGGTGACCGAGTTGGGCTGTTTGGTTTTGGAAGCTCTGCAACGCTTGCCATTCCCAT
>PLSM01000153.1 GCA_003165075.1 Acidobacteriaceae bacterium
ATCAATACAATTCGAATCGACTATGGCGCGGTTACGGCGCGAAGTATGAACTGAGAGGGAGATGGAATGAGGACTCGTTTTGCCAATCGAGGAATGAATGGCGTCCAACGACTCGAAGCGAAGCGCCTCAAGCATCGATTGACTATTTCCGTGGTGAATTGAAACTGCTATTTGACCGGCAGCCACAGGACTCGCGAACAATCAGTTCAGTCTCCAGCCACCGAACACCTGAACTGTCGGCCCCATTCGTCATCTTGGACGAGCTTTGATGTTTGAGTGTCAATTGCTCAAAGAGCAATTCCGCCGCCATCTTCCCCATCAGTTCCATCTCTTGCTTTACGACCGTGATGCTGGGGTTAACCGTCGAGGCTAGCTGAAAGTCGTCAAAGCCTACCAGAGCCACCTTCTTCGGGATCCTTACCCGCAACTTATGCAGAGCTTCAAATATATAGATGGTTAAAAGGTTCCTGATAGCAAAGATAGCATCTGGCGGATTGACTCCATAGAGATATGCTTTCAGTGCTAGCTCCGCCGACTCGTAGTTGTTAATGGACACGTCGACCTTTGGCGGCAGATTTGCCTCTTGCATTGCCGTACGATATCCGCGGATTCGTTCCTTATTCGTATAAAGAGAATCCTCGCCTTTCATCCCCAGACAAACGATGCGTTTGTAACCGTGAGATATCAGGTGCCGTGTTGCTTCTTTAGCCCCTTTAAAGTTGGTGCTAACAACACTCGGGATTAAGGAATCATGGATGGGGCGGTCGAAGCTGACTACCGGTATCGATGCCCTGTTGAGTATTTGAACCAGTTCCTCGTTGCGGGAGGCTGCCGGAGCAAGCAGGAGCCCGTCAACCCGGCGTTGAACCAGCTTGTTGAGGTTCTCCAGCTCGACCCGAGGATCGTTGTTTGAGCATGTCACAATCAGGAGAAAGCCGTGCGATCGCGAGGTTTCCTGGGCAGCTTCTGCGCAAATGGCAAAGAATGGGTCTGCGACACTCGGAACAATCAGGCCGATTGTCTTTGTCCGCTCGCCTTTTAGTATCCGTGCCGCGTCGTTCGGCTGATAGTCAAGTTTCCTAATGACGGCGCGGACGCGCTCCAATGTATCCGGGCTAACTCGGGCTCCGCCTCTGATAACCCGCGAGACGGTACTTGTTCCTACACGTGCTTCACGTGCGACATCAGCCAACGTGGCATGCGGAGTTTTCTTCATTTATTTAGATCAGTAGAATACACCATGGCCTCCATGACAAACACTGTCAAGAAACGAAATATGCTACCGCCGCACCTAGAACTGCCGGCAGCCAGACTTGAATTGACTGCCGCTTGATTTCGTCCACGATCTTCGCATGATGTAGCGCTACACGGCTGAGAATCTGTAACTACCGGATTCAATCCGAAATGCAACGCACCCCTCGCGCAGTCCCAGTGGGCTTACGCCCGCCGCCTTGGCAACGGGCAGCCCGGATTCATAAATCCTCGATCCACTTGTGCTTGGCAAAATGACGGTGGCCGTACAATTGCCTGGAATCGTCAGGTTCAAATGGAATCCCTCTTCGTTCTTCACCCAGGAACTGCCGATTTCACCATGTACGGAGCGGTATCTGGCTTCCGCGTGAGAGAGATTGCCCAGTGGATACGGTCGAATCACAATATGCCTGAATCCAGGAACTTCAGGATCAGGGTTGATGCCAGCTAGAGCCTGGTAGAACCATTGGCACACGCCTCCAAACATGGCATGGTTGTGCGAACTCTCTCCGTTCCAGTTTTCCCAAAGGGTCGTAGCTCCCTGCGCGATCTGCCAGCCGAAACTTGGCTGCGTCTGTTGATTCATCATGTCATATGCCAGGTCTCCCCATCCGCCCGCTGTCAAAACGCCCAGAACCAGGCGTGTGGCAAAGATGCCTGTATCGAAATGACTGTGATTGTCATTGACAATGATCTCCACCAGTCGGTCAAAGACGGCCTTCCTATGTTCTGGCGGAACCAGGCCAAAAGCCAGAGGAAATACATTCGCGCCTTGCCGCCCTTCCCAGTACTGCCCGCGCTTCTCATCAAAGAACCTTTGATTGACTGCTGTTGCTGCCGCATCCGCCAAGCTCTTGAAGTAAGCAATATCCGCGTCCTTCCCCAACAGGCCCGCACACTTCGCCATCAGTTGAGCAACATGCGCGTAGTAGCAGGTACTGACCAGGGCCGGCGGAATTTCAATCCGAGTTGGAGTTGCCCACTCGCCAAGGTCCCAGTCTCCGGGCTCTTCTCGAACCACGATTCCATCTTTGTCGGTTCTTGTCTTTAGGTACTCAACCCAGCGTTTCATTCCGGTGTAATGTTCTTCCATCACGCGCCGGTCTGCGTAATACAAATGCAGGAGCCAAGGCAGAGTCACGAATGCCGAACCCCAAGGAGGACCGCCGCCGCCGCCCTCGTAGGGAGCGCTATGCGGGACATACCCCGTATCGAAGTTCTGTGCATCGCTGATGTCATTGATCCATTTCGTATAGAAGCGCGACATATCGAAGTTGAAGATTGCAGCTTCGGCGCTGACATGTCCCCAATCACCTGTGTATCCCACCCGTTCGCGGTGAGGGCAGTCACTTGGAACGCCGCAGTGCATGTTACTGTGCTGGCTCCATCGGCAGTTATGCAGAATCCGATTGAATAATTCATTCGAGCATTGAAACGTACCAGTATCTTCAACATCTGTGTGGACAACGCGGGCTTCCACACGTATACGGTTCCTCAGCTCAGAGGTTCCCACCACATCCATGAACCTGAAGCCGTGCCAGGTGAAGCGCGGCTCATAGATTTCTTCGCCCCCGCCCTTTAGTACGTAACAGTCCGACTGCGCGTATGCGCGGTCGTTGTCCTCAGCAAACTGCATTGGCACGCTTGTGCCCCTGGCACCTTCAACCCTGATCCGGGCCCAGCCAGCGAGGTTTTGTCCGAAATCAAAACGAGTAACTTCCGGCGCCTCCAGGATGGATGTGACGGACGCAATCGTTCCGACAACGCGATCCGGCAAGGAATATTGCGCCGTAAGGCGGCCGGAGGGAGCTGGCATGAGTATCGCCGGAAGCCATGTTGCTGCATCGAACCCAGGGGACGACCAGCTATCCATCTCCAGCCTGGCATCGTAACGCTCGCCGGTAAAGAGGCCGTTGTGGATGATCGGTCCAGCATCCGAGACACTCCACGTCTCATCGCTCCATAACGCCTGACGAGTTCCATCCGCGAACTTGATCTCAAGCTGAACAATCAGTCTCGGCGATCCGTACCACATATCGCCTTCAGCAAGGCGATCACGCTGGTTATACCATCCATTCCCAAGAATTGCTCCAATTGCATTCTTGCCGGCAATCAGGGAGTTAGTAACATCAAACGTAAGGTAATCGACCCGCTGTGCCGTCTTGTCATCAAAGGGATAGGCAAGCTGATCAAGATCTCTGAGATCGTAGTTGGTCTGGTTGGGCGACAGAACATGGTCGCCAACCTTCGCGCCATTGATATAGAGCTCATAGAACCCCAAGCCGCAGACATAAACCCGCGCTGAAGACACTGTCTTCGGAACTTCAAACACTTTGCGAAAGAAAGGAGACGGTGGCGTGTATGTCCGGCTTTCCGGGTCGAACGCGGGAGTTCCTATCCATTTTGCCTGCCAGTCAGCAGGATCGAGCAGGGCCATTTCCCACTGGGCAGCATAGCTCCAATCCGAAGGAACGCCGTTTCCATCCCAGATGCGTACTTTCCAGCAACAGTACTGACGGGACCGCGGCTCCAAGCCGTTATAGACAATTTGAGATGAGTCAGCGCTCATAACTCGTCCCGAATCCCAAAGGTCGCCTTTGTTCGCCAGCAGCATTTCAGTGCCACTCGATACCAACACCTGGTAGCCCGTCTGACTCGCAGCGCGATGTGTCGATTCAAGCACCCAACTCAGTCTTGGACGCCTGATGTCAATGCCTAAAGGGTTTTCAGCGTATTCGCATTTCAAATGGGAAAACATTAGCGAGCCAGGCACGCTGGGGACTGAGGGCAGGTGCCGTTGTGCAAAAAGAGCGGCTGAACCACCTAGAAATTGGCGACGTGTTATCTCTGTCATACTCCTCACAATGATGCGGTCACAAGCCCTTGTCCCGATAGATTGCAGCGACGTCTCGGACCGCTTGGACTGGAAATAGTAAAGCAACCTCGTGCATCTTGGCTACGGCAGCAAATGCTCCCCTTCCCGTCTCTGCTGCGCGAACGCGAGAAGGCCGCCCGCAAAGAGGCTTAGCTGATATTGCCTTATTACGATTGGAATGATCACGCCGACTACGTTCAGAATGCTCCCGAACGCAAAGTAGGACGCAAACATCACCCAGAGCAACTGACTTGTCCGCCGCGGTTCGCTCTTCCCTGTTGTATCTGCTAAATCAATCGGCACTGCCGTCACCCCCATGCGCTTCTTTCTCAATCCCCACTGGTAGAGACAACGATCTCGTCATCCATCATAGTGAATCGTATTCTTCAAGACAGCAGAGCCACTGAGATGGCGCTGTTGCGCGGCTTACCCTCATAAACACCCGCCTTTCTTCCTGAGGGCGTTGTCCTGCTTGATTGCATGCCTTGGTGGCGCTTCGATGTCAATGGAGCATATTGAAATGTCAGCGTGATTCTTTCAGCGCAACTGCAATTCCACCATCTCGCAAATCGTGTGCAACATGAATTTATGGCCCTCCTGGATACGTGCTGTCACGTCACTAAGCACAAGCAATTCGATATCGGCGAGCCCCGTGCATTGCCCTCCATCCCGGCCCAGGAATGCGATGGTCTTTACACTCAATTCCTTTGCTGCTATCAGGGCGCGGCGAACATTTTCACTGCGGCCGCTCGTTGTAAAGGCGGCGAGCACATCCCCCGAAGCCCCGAATGCACGAACTTGCCTGGAAAAGAGTTCTTCGAATGCGTAATCATTCCCGATCGCCGTCAGGTCGCCGCCGTTGGCCGCCAGAGAAATCGCTGGGTAGGGGCGCCGGTCCTCTTTGAATCGGCTCACAAACTCTGTGGTCAAGTGCGATGCATCCGCAGCGCTTCCTCCGTTGCCGCAGGCCAGCAGTTTGTGCCCGCACAGCAGGGCTGTCGAAATCAATGAAGCCGCAGCCGACATTTGCGCCTCTAAACCAGCCACCTCTCTTAGCATGGCTATTGCGCAGGAGACATTCTCGCTGACCACCTCATTCATACGGATTCCCTTCTCCTTGGATCGTAGGTCATGATCATTGCGCGCCATCCCGCCCCGCCAGGAAAGTCACATAGTCGCGCACGGCGTCTTCGAGCGAAGTGAATGGCGCGGCATACCCCACGCTGCGGAGCTTCTTCATATCCGCCTGGGTAAAGTACTGGTACTTGCCGCGGAGAGTCTCCGGCATGTCGATAAATTCAATCCTCGGGGCTACTCCCATCGCATCGAAAACAGCATGCATTAGATCCTTCCAGCTTCTCGCCTGGCCGGTTCCGCAGTTGAACAGGCCGCCGACCTCGCGCTGTTCCAGGAAATAGAGAGTCACAGCCACGGCATCCTTTACATAGATAAAGTCACGCATCTGCTCGCCATCCGCAAAGTCGGGAATGTAAGATTTGAACAACTGTACCTTGCCCGTGTCTTTGATTTGCGAATAGGCCTTGTTGACCATTGAACGCATATCGCCCTTGTGGTCTTCATAAGGTCCAAAGACATTGAAGTACTTCAACCCGACGATAAGGTCGAAGTGTCCATGCTTTTCTGCCCATAAGTCAAACATGTGCTTGGAATATCCGTACATGTTGAGCGGGCATAAGGCTGTCAGTCGTGTATCATCACTATATCCTTGATTTCCATCGCCATAAGTAGCGGCGCTCGATGCATAGACAAAGCGAGTATCGTTCTGCAAGCTCCAATCACACAACGCCCGGGTATATTGATAATTATTGTGTAAGAGAAAGTCAGCGTCGCGCTCCGTCGTCGAACTGCAGGCGCCGAGATGAACGATGGCATCCAGGTCGGCGAGCTTTCCAGTCTGCAGGCAATTCAGGAATACAGCCGGACCCAGAATATCCTCAAAGTCCAAGCCGACAAGATTGTGCCACTTGTCATCCGAGCCCAGGGTGTCGACCAGGAGCAGTTTATCGTAACCTCGGGCATTGAGTTCAGCCACAAGGTTTCGCCCGATAAAGCCAGATGCGCCGGTTACGACGGTTCGCTTATCCACGCGCACCCCCAGCTCTTCCGTAAGCCCTCAAAATCCTTTCAATGGTGTTGGTCGTGGACCGCCCTTCGACCATGTCCGCCAGAACCACTCTGCCGCCGTTCTCTTCGACCACTTCGCGGCCGCTCACATAATGAGCCCAGTCCCTGCCCTTTACCAATACCTGTGGCAAGATCTGCGCGATGATGTTCTTCGGCTCCTCATCGCCGAACAGGAGAACAAAGTCGACGGCTCGGAGCGAGGCGAGCACATACGCCCGGTCCTCCTGTGAATTGATTGGGCGGTCGTCTCCTTTATTGAGCTTTACAGATGCGTCCGTATTCACCGCCACCACCAGAGCATCTCCTTGGTTGCGCGCAAATGTGAGATATGAAACGTGCCCTCGATGCAAAATATCAAAACATCCGTTCGTGAAGACGAGGCGTTTTCCCTGTTCAACGAGTCTGTCTCGCTCGGCGCGAACTTCCTCCACCGATAAAATCTTCGGATTGCCAAATTCCATTGTGCCCTCATCCACCACGCGAGCCATATTCTTCAAGGCCTGCTATGCAAAGTTCAACACCTTCAATAAGGCGGTAAGCTGGCTATAGTCAGGGACGACAACGGACGCCCCCGCGCGGATCAAGCGGGTGCGCTTGACCAAATTCCAACCGAATCGCCTTAACTCATCGCTTGCGACGCCAATACAGAATCCCCCGCGTTTCCGGGTCTCCCTGATTTCTACCGGGCCATCTCCAAAGGTTGCGAACTGATGACCTGCGAGTGTGTAGTCGCGCATGATTCGCTCCAGAACCATCCTCTTTGCTTCCGTTTTGATATCGCCAACAGCGCCAAAGATTCTGCCTTCAAACAAATCCGCATACCCCATTGCTTTGGCTTCCGCAATTACATCCTCTTCGTCCGTTCCACTCGCAAGGTAAAGTTTGACTCCGCGCTTATGTAACTCCTCCAGCAGCGCCCTCGCATTTTTGATTTGGAAGTCGGTTGAATCCAGTTCGCCGCAACCCAACCTGTCAATGCGCCTCTGAACCATCTGCATGAGTTCCCGATTGAAGATCTGCTTGTACTCGTGTTCATCAAGTATCTCGTTCTTCCCCACATAGCCAGCCTGACTAACCAAATCAACCAGTCCCTTCATCTGGACCAGGGTCTGGATACCGGTCGTGCGGTCGATGAAGCGTCGAACCTTCTCGGTGGTTTCGACGAAGAGTGAGGCTGCCGCTGTGGCATAAATCGGTCCGAGGATTTCCCTCACCATCATTGGTTCCATGATCTTTTCCCAGCCTTCGCGCAAGGTGGAAAGAGTGCCATCATGATCGAAAATGCAATGCTCAATCTGCAGGTTTCCGGGAAGATCGCCGATCAATTCGATCTCGGTACCCTCCAGGTATCTGGCGAGGTGGGGTGCCTCCGCCAACTCCGCCTCAAAGATGTAATCCGGTTCCGGTCCCACGGCAAGGATTTCCTCGGGCGTCGCCGTACCAGTTGTCCTGAGCTTCCGCACGGTAATCGTCGCTGCTATGTTCGCGAGTTGTGCGGCTACAGAGGGAGGCTGATTCGCCCCAAGCACAGCCGCAAGCGCGGCGACTGCCGTATCCCCTGCTCCTACTGGATCGATATCCTCCAGCACCTGAATCCCCGGGGTCTCATAAACATTTTCTCCGTCGGCCGCGACAATACCATGTTCTCCGCGAGTCAGAAAAACCGGCTTGTCAGTTTTTTGGGAGATTCTACGGGCGAGATTTCGAACCGCTTCTGCCGAGAATCGTGTGTCCGGCGGAATGCCGAGAAATCGCCCTGCTTCTTGTACATTCAGTTTCAAGACCGCGCCGCGATAGAGGTTGGGACGGTGCCGCGCATCGACGACAAAGTGTGTCCGCGCGAAATGAGCAATAATTGCGTTGATCCGCTCAATGACTCGTTGATCACTCACACCTGACGGGACTTGTTGGTTCAGAATAACGACATCGCTATCCGACGCAGCCTCGTCAAGCGCCCCAATCAGCGCGTCGATCGTCTTATCGCTCAATGCATTGTACGCTCCAAAATCTATTCGATTCTGCTCGATGCCGTCCGCACACGGCTTGGCGTAGACCATGGTTTGCCATGCCGGATCAACCACCATGCTATCGTGAGTTTTGATGCCCCGGTCTTCCAGGAGACGCAACAGCTGCCCGCCGAAAAGGTCAGTCCCCACGACTCCTATCGCCTGGACTCTTCCCACGCCCAAGTCCACAAGATTAGCCACAACGTTTCCGGCTCCTCCCAGACTGTACTGCTGCGCATGGACACGCCTGACCGGCAGGCCGGTCTCAACAGACAACTCGATGTTCGCTGTCTCAAACATCCAATAGGCGTCCAGGCAGAAATCGCCGAAAACTGCCGCTTTCACCTGCGCTAGAGGAGCGATCGCAAGCTCCAGCCAGGAGGGCTCGGTTAACGCAATGGCCATTGATCTCCTTCCATCGAAACAAGATTCTCTAACAGCGTCCCGAGCTCGGCCGTGTCCTCTCGTTGGCGAAATATCTTGCGGGCATTTCTGGCTCAGCCGTCGGTTGTGGCAAGGATACCAATATTATTGACATTTGTGCGAGAAAAGATTTTGAACTCTTCAATCCGACGAAGGCTCGCTCAAAGCCTTAAGGGGACCGTTGCGGTGTAGACATGCCACCATGCAAGCGCGCGTAACTTATTCGTAAAAGTAGCTTTATGTAGCATTTTAGATAGCCGTGGAGTTGCAGAATCCCGCCAGAATTGGAGAACGATACAAGCCTTCCCCGTGTGCGGTGATTATCGATAATGGTGGTAACGTTGCCACAATTGACGGATCTCCCCTATAATCTGAGACGTTCCGCGGGCGACTTCATCCTCGCTTTCGCACCACGTATAACTGCTTCTGGTTAATCGCTTTCCATGCAGGAGATGCCTAGATGACTCTCGACCGATTGAACCACTTATCGCATGCTGAACTCTGCGCAGCGACCCGTTCTTCTCGCAAGCTTTGGCTGCGCCTGATTGTGGTTCTCCTCCTGACGGTGCCAGCCTGTTGTTCGGCCTACGCGCAAGATGAGCCGAGTTATGCATACAAGTTCTCGCTGCCTTCACGGACCACGATTGAGCGGCTCGTCAGCTTGCAGACTTTGCCAGCGCGGGAATGGCAGTATCACCTCGGAGATATCCCGCACGGTGAGCGTCCGGAATTCGATGATGGCGACTGGAAAGCCATGGCTCCAGAGACCGACACGTCGAGAGATGCGATTTGGCTGCGGCGGTGGATCGAGGTACCTCGAACACTCAACGGGTATGACCTCACTGGCACCCACATCTGGTTAACCATGGATGTTGCCGCCAACGAGTTGATCTCGGAGATCGTGTACTTCAACGGTGCCCGGGTAGCGATGGGCACAAACTTGGAAGACCTCTTGCTCTTCGACGATGCCAGACCAGGACAAAGGGTCTTCGTGGCTGTGAAACTGTTGGCAACAAAGAATATGAAGCGCTACCGGGAGGCAAAACTTCGTATAGCATTCGTCGCTGACCGCCCAAATCCAGGAGACATCTTGAAAGAGCTGATGTCGGCAGCGGTAATCCTGCCGACAATCACCCAGGATCAGGCTGAACTGGCTCAACAGGAGAAGACGTTGGAGGCAGCCGCACAGACAGTAGACCTTCCCAGCCTGGCTGCCGGAGATCAGAAGGCCTTCGACACTTCCCTCAGAGCTGCGCAGGCTCGCCTGATGGCCTTGCAACCCATATTGCGCCGCTACACTGCTCATCTGGCTGGCAACGCCCATATAGATGCAGCGTGGATGTGGCCGTGGACGGAGACTGTCGACGTCGTGAATCGAACGTTCGGCACAGCGCTGCAGTTGATGAATGAGTATCCTGGGTACACATTTACCCAGTCGGCCGCACTGTACAGCGAGTGGATGGAACAGAAATATCCCGAGGTCTTCCAAGGGACTGAAAAACGCGTGAAACAGGGCCGCTGGGAATTAGTAGGCGGAATGTGGGTGGAGCCGGATCTGAATCTCCCCGACGGCGAATCGCAAGTACGACAGCTTCTTGTCGGGAAACGCTATTTTCAGGAAAAATTCGGAGTAGATGTGCGGATTGGTTGGAACCCCGATTCATTTGGGTTTAACTGGCAACTGCCGCAGATCTATAAGAAAGCTGGAATCGACTACTTCGTTACACACAAGATGCACTGGAATGAAACAAACCAGCTTCCTCTGAAACTCTTCTGGTGGCAGGCGCCGGATGGCAGCCGTGTGCTTACCTACTTTCCAAATGGCTACGGCAACCATCTTGAACCGGAGCGAATCGCCGACGATCTTGCTGATGCGGTTCAGTTGAACCCCGGCGCCATGGATATGCTCCATCTCTACGGGATTGGCGATCATGGCGGAGGTCCGACCCGGGACATCTTGGACAGCGGCATGCATTGGATGCAGCCCAACATGGTCGTTCCGGAACTGAAATTCGATACTGCCGGGGCCTTCTTCGATGAAATGGCGCGTCGGGTCGATACCGAGCACGCACCTGTGTGGAACTACAAGACACTTGCGACAGGAAAGACTCAGCTTCCGCAGCCTCCTGCAGAAAAGATAAGCCTCCCCGTTTGGGACGACGAGCTTTATCTCGAGTACCATCGCGGCGTTTACACCACTCAGGCGCAACACAAGGCGAACATGCGCAACAGTGAGGAGTGGATGCTGAATGCGGAGAAATACTCGTCCCTGGCCTGGCTCGGAGGGGAGAGTTACCCGGAACGACAGCTGACAGAGGCGTGGAAGAAGGTCCTCTTCAATCAGTTTCACGACCTCGCAGCCGGATCCGGAATTGCGGTCATCTACAAGGATGCACAGCACGACTACGATGAGGTTCACCGGATATCGGATGCTGCAACACAGGCCGCTCTTGGTCAGATCGATCGCCACATTAACACGCACGCCTCCTCGGGGGTACCCTTGGTGGTTTGGAATCCTCTCGGCTGGGCTCGCACGGATTTAGTGGAAGCCACAGTGCAGATGCCTTTCGGCACCAAAGGCAGCGTAAGCGCGCTTGACACCGATGGCGCAACGCTGCCCACGCAGATACTATCCACTGACGACACCACGCATACCTATCACCTGCTGATTCAGGCTAAGAATGTTCCGTCGCTCGGTTACAAGGTGCTACGTGTTGTTCCCGAAACCCGACCTCTAGGAAGTGATTTACGTGTGTCCTCGACAACGCTTGAGAACGATCTGCTACGGGTCCGCGTGGATCCCTCAACTGGCTGCATTGTCAGTCTCTTCGACAAAAGGACGAACTTCGAATCGGTTGCAAAGGGCGGTTGCGGAAATGAACTGGAGGCCTTCGCCGACAAGCCGGCAGAATACGACGCATGGAATATTGACCCAGGGACTTTGGATCACTTCACTGCGCTGACTCAAGCCGACTCAGTGGAATTGGTTGAGAAGGGCCCGCTGCGCAGCATCATTCGCGTAACACGTCATTGGAGCAATTCAAAGTTTGTTCAGCAGATCGTCTTCTACGCCGGCATGCCGCGCGTGGATATCGTCAACGACATCGACTGGCATGAGACGCATATTCTGTTGAAGGCGGCGTTCCCCCTTGCCGCAGCAGGCCCGATGGCCACGTATGAAATTCCTTACGGAAGCATTGAGCGTCCAACAACGCGAAGCAATAGCATCGAAGCCGCGAAATTTGAGGTCCCGGCTATTCGTTGGGCTGATTTGGGTGACAGTTCGCATGGATTCTCCCTGATCAACAACTCCAAGTATGGCTATGACGCCAAGGACAATGTCCTGCGACTAACCCTGTTGCGCTCACCCACGGACCCGGACCCCGATGCGGACCGCGGGCCTCAACACTTCACATACTCTCTTTACCCGCATGCAGGCACTTGGCGGGAGGCTCTCACGATGCGCCACGGTTACGACTTCAACTACCTGCTCAGTGTATTCCAGGTCGAGTCGCACACCGGCGAACTGCCGCCTTCCTATTCATTTCTCCGCATCGAGCCGAACAATCTTGTGCTGACAGCCATGAAGCGAAGCGAAGACGGCGATGACTTGATCCTGCGCTTCTATGAAACGGCCGGAAAGTGGACGACAGCACAAATAACGCTTCCTGCCGGAGCAACGGGGGCGGTGCGGACCAACCTGATGGAGAAGCCAGAAGGGGACCCACTTCCGGTGATCGGAAATCGGGTCGCTCTTTCCGTCACTCCTTACTCGATTGACACCATACGCATCTCATATAAAAATCGCGGGTTGGTCTTCTGGCACGATCAGAAGTCGGGCGAAACTAGGTGAGCTTGAAAAACGACGGATACATGCCATGCCGAACTATGCTCATCCGTTGTTCGCACACGAAGGGTTAAAGCAGATGGTCGCCCTCAACAACATCCTTGCGATCAATAGCTTAGCGATTTGTCATGTTGACCATTGTCAAACTTTGAAGTTCCGACGATTACAACTGCCTGCATATCCAGGCACGAAAATCGCAGAGCAGAAAGCAAGGGAGTGAACGAAATGATCACTTCAGGAATTAGGACGACGAGTCGTGAGCGACTCATCGCGACGCTCAATCACAAACAACCGGACTGTATCCCAATAGATTTCGGAGGAACCGCCGTCACCTGTATGCACGCTACTTGCGGGGCGGCGCTTCGCGATTACTACGGTCTTTAGAAGCTGCCGATGCGGATTCTGGGTGTAGGTACCTTGGTAAATCCTCGATAGTGCGGAAGCACAGGAGACTGCCGATGCAAGACCATGAAATCGTTCTCATCGCAAGCAGCGATCAGAGAATTTCCGCCAATCTAACCTGATGGCCAGCCAAACAGAAAGTGGAAGAAGCCATCACGGTTGCGACCTCTTCCTTCGGCTTCTCGGTGCGAAAGGGCCATCCTGTCGATCCCGTGGAAGGGCATGGTTTCCCGGTTTGTTCGATCATCCTTGTTTCAGAATCATGACCCACGCGATCGAGCCGAGGTTGTTAATCTTGTATTTCTGTGTGTAAGCACCTGTTTTTGTATTCGAGGGCACGGCAATGTGTTTGCCTTGCCTGTGTGAAAGACAGGGCCAATTTTGCTTGCGCCCGTTGCTGCTTGCGCGAAGGACTTCTTCCGCACTTGCTAACCACACGATTGTTCCGATCGGGAGGAAAGAAGCGATGCTGAGTCGCCGTCTACAAATTCGAATCTGTTCTTTTCTTTTTGTTATGGCTGCTTTGACGGTTCAAGTGAGCGCCCAAACCCGCCCAGCATTCGAAGTGGGCGCAGCTCGACGGAACATTACCCCCGATACGTTGCTACCACTCACAGGGGGAATGGGGCCGACCAGCCCGGCCAAAGGTAAACAAGGCAAGTTGATGGCCCGCGCGATGGTTTTCCGGTCAGGCAATGAAACGCTGGCCGTCGTAGGCCTCGACCTGATCGGCTTTCCGGGAGTGCTGGGGGATCGTTCGCGTGCGCTGGTGCCAAGGATCCCTGCAGATCATATTCTGATCGGGTCGACTCACACGCACAGTGCTCCAGACGCCTATGCCCTGCCTGATGGCAAAGGAGGACACTCGGGATCGCTGGAGTATATGTACTTCGTCGCCAAACAGGCAGCTGCGGCGATTAACGATGCTTTGGACCATATGCAACCCGCCGAATTGCGCGTGGCGAGCGGGATTGCTGAGGGGCGGATTGCCTACAACTATTACGCGCCGGATCTATATGACCGGCGGGTGGGCGTGCTGCAGGCGCGCAGCCTGGCAGATGGCAAGACGATTGGCACTTTAGTGAACTACGCGATTCATCCGGAGATCATGGGGGCTGAGCACGGAATCATGAGTCCCGATTTGGTTGGTCCGCTGTGCGATCTCGTCGAGAGCCAGACCGGAGGGGTCGCGGTCTTCATGAACAGCGCACAAGGGGGCATGGTGACTGCCGACAACCGCCTCCTGAACCGGCCTAAGGACCCGGTACGGGCCTATTGGGAGGACCTGTCCTCGTGGAACGAGTGCGAGCGGATCGGAAAACTGCTTGCGAGCGAATCTCTGCGCATCGTGAATGGAGCCGCGTGGCAGCGCAACCCGGCGCTAGTGGTGCGATCGAGAAGGGTGAAGTTTCAAGTGGATTCCCCGGAGATGTGGCAGGTGGTCGAGTACTCGCCGTTGAATTACCCGCATGGTGCGGACCGGAGCGTGACTACGCAGATCAACTTGGTCAAGTTGGGAAATGCCGAAATCCTGACGATTCCTGGCGAAGCGCTGCCCAATATAGGCTTTTACCTGAAACGGAAGATGAAGGGGGAACACAATCTGCTCTTCGGATTGACGAACGACGCCTTCGGATACATATTGACCAAGGTAGATTTCATGAGCTTTCCGCGCTATGAGTATGTCTCCGGGGCTTCTTTGGGCGAAATGACGGGGGAGGTTCTTATCCAGAACGCGTTGGACATGGTCTCGGAGATGGAAGGTAAATAGGGAAAGACGTACAGGAGATGTGTTCCTAGAAGGGGGGTGTGTTTCAGACGGGATCACCGGTCGCTCCCGAAGAATCGGATTTCGCAAGGGACGTACGGTGATGTAATCACGGATGAGATGAGCACAGCGAGCTTGAGAGTCGCTGAGCTTGCACCCCTAAGCAATGGAGCGCAAGCAGAGCGCGAACCAAGCTAAGTTGTTGATTTATTGGTGGACGCGGTAGGAAT
>PLSM01000020.1 GCA_003165075.1 Acidobacteriaceae bacterium
ACGCATTCTGCGGGCAAGGTCAGTCCCCTTTGTCAACGATGCGC
The DNA here is from genome assembly GCA_003165075.1 of Acidobacteriaceae bacterium. Lineage (GTDB taxonomy): Bacteria > Acidobacteriota > Terriglobia > Terriglobales > Acidobacteriaceae > Telmatobacter. The sequence continues at coordinate 45 of PLSM01000020.1, forward strand.
TCGCCGTATTGATAAGAGAGTTGCAGAAAAGGTCTTTTGGACAGTTCCGTCTTGCTGATGAGGCCTGCTGACATCGAAAGCAACTTGTGGGCATCAGAATCAGGAAGGTCCTTAACCAGATCAAGTGCTTCCCGCCAAGAAAGCTTCTTATGCGCCGACGATTCTGCTAAGCTAGCCGCCATCGCAAACACCACCTCTCAAGACGATCTGGTGAGCATCCAACATCCGTGTAAACCGTTTAGAATGTGAAATTACGATAATACCACATCCCGATACGGTCAACGCCCTTATACTGGCCGCCAGAGCTGCGATGCTGTCGCTGTCTTGACCGATTGTAGGCTCGTCCAGAATGTACCACCCACGGCTTGTTGAGAACGTAGCCGCGAGAGACAAGCGCTTCCGGAGAACGAACGGCAATGAACCTGGGTGAGTTTGGCGGGGAGAAGCAACCCCGAATGCCCTCATTATCGATTCAAGTTTATGGGAGCCGATGCCCCTGGACAGAAGCTCGGATTCCACTGTATTAGCAAAAAGCTGATGATCAGGATTCTGAAAGCAGAGAGCCGCAACTCTGCTTGGGTGTCGCCACGAATTGATCTCCTTGCCATCCACGAGGATAGAACCGTCCGCGGTTCGCAAGAGGCCGACAAGTACCCGGCAGAGTGTTGTTTTACCCGCACCGTTCGGTCCTGCGAGCTGATAAACGGTGCCTGGCTGAAGGCTTAAGAATGGTACTGATAACGTAAAGACGTCATTCGAGCGGTAAGACGCCCTGACATTCCTCATTTCGATTATGCTGCTTTCTGAGTTTCTATCGAGGATCACAGAAGAATCCAGAGTGGCAGCGACTGTTTCATTTGAGGGTGGTAGCTCAGTGGACTCTACTGAGTCCGGAAGCAAATGTTCATCTGCCCGATTGTCCGCATAAGCCAGTGCGGCAGCGCAGCAAGACTGAAAGCACTGAACGACGATTGACCGTAGGTTAACATCTAACTGTTCAAAGCAACAATCCGCTGCAACTACTTCGGCACCACTACCAATTGCGACAGCTAACGCCGCAACTGCTTGCTCACCCCCTGATAGTGTGAGGGGATTTCTGAAAAGAATACTCTTCATACCTAATCGATCGAGAAAGGCGGTAGCATCTTCCTTGGTGTTGTGAGACTGGGAGAAGGATTCGAGTTCAGCATTGAGCGTTGAAGCAAATCCCGAGAAGGCCGATGTAATATCTGGCGCGATGAAGAAGCCCCGTCCATTAGTTGCTTGTGCTTTGGCAAGCAATCGCGCAGAGCGCCCGCTAAAATTCGGCCCCACATAGAGTATGCCGGCTTTTGCAGGATCTGCGTGTAAGGATGGCAGCGACGACGGCTTACTCATAAGAACTCTCTTCCGACGATCAGAGTGACCCAAGCTAAAGGCAGAAGAATCGCGACCAATTCGACGGGGTGGAGTCTGTGTTCCATACGAACCGGGGAAAGATTGCTTTCCAGTCTCTGCATCATGCCACGTTGGTGCCACGTATCCGATCTTGCGATTGCCAATCTCAAGGCTTGTGTAAGGAGGGGGCGCAGGATGTATGGCAACTGAGTCGCTGTTGAAAAGATCGAGCGACTCCTAACAAGTCCAGCCGCAAATCTGGCATCAATGATTTGCACAGCAGTGGTTTGCATCAGCGGTAGAGTAGACGTCGCCGAAATAGCGATTACTAGATGTTCGCCTCTCAATCCCAATTGAACGAACCGGTCCAAGGAATCGTAGCCCAGAAACATAGTCGCCATATAACTGAATGTCAACATTATTCCAAAGAGACGCAAAAGGGTTTGTGTCGGTGGATTCGACTGAATTGTGGAAGTATAACTCGAGAGATAATGAACTGCGAAAAGTATTACGGCTATTGGAGCTATGGCTAGAAGATTGCGTCGCAATGTCGCGAAATGGCCCGCAATGAGCAAGTACGCTATCAGTCCAACACACGCTGCGGAAAGCATCAACACTTGACGTGTCAAGAGTAGGCCGCTGACAATCAGGAGGCCGGAGATTAAGCGGACTTGTGGCGACGAGATCATTTTAGCAAGCCGTTTCTTTCTAGAAGAGTACGATCAAACCGAGCCAGGATGTCTGCTGGGATCCCACGTAATAACGCATAGGCAAGAAGTGTTTGAAGCATTTTGTCCAACGGCTCCGCTGCCAGACCGGACAGAAGCACAGCTTCTAACACCTTCTTACCTGTCGCAATCAAGTATGCAGCGATTAGAGAGGCACCGCTTCCGCTGATGCCTCCAAATAGATAGACGATTACAGGTGCGGATGCCAAGCCTGTCGCAACTCCAAGCAGAAGTCCAAAAGCAATACGGGGAAAGAGGCGTCGATAACCGCCTCTCTTCGCTACAGTGTGCGTGAACAGCGCGATGACGACCTGAGTACCCGAGAACCACGGATAAGACGGATTCACAAGCGCTCCGGCTAGGACAAAGCTAAGTACTCCTGTAATGATTCCGGCCCTTACTCCCGCTAGCAATGTCACTATGATGGTCCCGATCGCGTCTAGAAAGATCGGGAGCTTAAGAATGTGAACCACCGTTCCAATAGCAAGATTGAGGGCAATTCCAATTGGAATCAGGAGCGCTGAGTTGATCGGTCTTGGCGGAGTGTCGGGCATGCTCATGATCGTTTCTCCATATACGGCCTAGCATAGCGAACCTTCGGAAGGTTGGCACAAGGATTGTTATGGCCTGAGATTTTGCCCTAAATCGATGGGCAAAATCCCAAGCCAAAAACGCAAGGTCCAACTTTGTCTCTGCGATTCTATACACGGATACTGAAGCGAAATCTAAGACTAATATTCAGGCGAGAACATAAGTTACACCGTTCATTGAGTCCTTGCCACAGTTAGGCATGGGGGATCGATCTAACCGCCCCCAAAAAGGAGACTCGATGCGAACGAGTATACGATGCAAGCCGATATTGACCAAGAGTCAGGATCAAGTTCCTGAATCAGCAGTTCAACGTGAATGTCACAGTGCCGGCCTGGACTTTTTTGCTGACGTTGTTCTCAACCGCCATGGCAATGAGCTAACGCACCGGCTCAAGAAGATGACCGATTCGAGATGCCGCTTCAAGACGGTGAATCCGGAATTTGGTGTCGAGGATGGAGTCCAGTACACAATAACTCTGGCTTTGCTCGGCAGGTTGAAGAATCTGCCGTGGATCTGCAGCAACCTGAAGGGCGCATACGAACGCGTTGAAGCGGAAGGGCGCGACGCCGACGCAGAGCTTCGCAAGAGCTTCTGCTCCGCGGGGCCTAGTGGCGATGTGGCCTCCTGGGCGCTTGAACTATGCAACTACCTCGCGCAAACCTCTGGCAACTGTGCTGGAGGCGAGCGAAGACATGACTGGGGCCATAAGGCCCGGTGGGCAGCCGCGCCTGGACAAGTTCTTCTGTACGATGCCAAATGTGGTGGAGCCATTGAATGCGGTGGGTCTGAACACGTGCGGGATGCCTTCGACGCGGTCTCAGAAGTCGAAGAAGAGGCACAGTACCAGACGGCGCTTTGGAAAGCAGCCAACGAGTATGCGTCTTTCACTGAGATGAACGATGCATTGAAGGTCTTCTTTCCCTACTACATGCTTCGTCGCGGCGCGTTCGGAGAGACCATCGACCAGTCGATTGCAATGGCAGAGAGCCTGAGTGGCCATCGTCGCCCTGCCTCTCGAATGACCATGAATCGGAAGGAAAGGGCCTTTTCTGAATGGAGCAAGAGGAACAGACGCGCTGCCTAACGAAACGATACGTGCGGGGTCAGCGTCTGGGGCCCCGCGCAATCGAACTGCGGCAGGGACATGAGTAGCCCCCAGTTCCGTTCGAGGCGTAGCGCCTGTCCTTCAACAACACCATCACGACACCAGCGGGTATCTCTCCTTGCAGAGTCTCCCGGCCGGCATCGATGGTGAGGCGCAGCCTGAAGATCGCGGCTGGCCTGCGATCACCTGCGTTCGGACCGTGATCACGGACGAGTTTCAGTACGTTCGGCCGACTGCTTACGCGACAGAAGGCGAGGCCCTGGCGGCAACCATCGGCGGCCAATAGCTGGTCGGGACCATCGTTCGTCTCTAGGAAGTAGGCCGCAACCGCACTATCGACCTGGGCGTCGGCCTGCAAACCAATGAAGAGCAGCCTGCAGTCCGCACATTCACGGGCGTGTTCCCACAGCAGGGCGCCCGATGAGCCCATGAGCAATAGGCGATGAAGAGTGGCGGCGTCGAGACGGTGCAGGTAGCGACAGAGCGGAGCAGGGCCCGGAACGGATGCAGTGCGTGGTTTCAGCATGGGAATGATAGGTTCTTTCTCTCAGAAATGGTTGGGGCAGGCGGACGAAATGAATTCCGTCCGCCTGCGGTTGGGTTCGGGTGAACGCGTTGTGGGTTGAAATAGAGTGGGGGAGCTAAAACTGCACGATCCGCCACGCCATCGAGCGTACTCGTGCCAAGCGCCGCTGCATACGTCGGGCATGACGGGTAGTGCTGCCGGACCAGGAGCTGTCGCGTTGTGACTGGCGGATACGGCTCTGCAGGCTCTGAATCTTCCTGCGGATTGCGCGGGGTACCCTCATGTTGATCCTCCTTGTTGCGCGTTGTCGAAAGCGTACGCGGGGGCGGCGAGTTCTCCGCCCCCTGCATCCGCTTCAGGCGGCGGTTTCCAGCAGGGCGTGAAGGCGGTTGAGGCGCCCTTCCACGTCCCGTTGAATGCCGAGAGTGATGAGCTGTTCGACCTGAGTCTCCATCCCACGGATACGCAGGTCGGCCTGCTCCTGGTTGCCTGCATCCAGAAGACCTACGATCGCCAACGCTTCCTTCTGCAGATCAGCGAGATCCTCGGCGGAAGCCGTGGAGAGGCTCTCCGCGCGGTGCATCGATGACACCAGGTTGGCCAGCGAACGCTCAAGCCATTCGCGATGGCGCAGCCGAAACTGAGAGACCAGTTCCTGAGTGGCATCGATGCCGCCCCGCAGATAGCTGGACTGCTCGATGAAGTCAACGCGCTCGGTTTCGGTCAGGTTACGGCCGCCGAAAGCGTGGGTGAGGTCATCGGCCTTGCGCTGGAGTTGCTCCCAGAACGGGCCGGAGTGGAATCGCAGTTGTTCGGGGGTGAGGGTCGTGCTGTTGGGCATCATTTTCTCCTTTCAACCGGTAATGGCGTGGGGCCGGCCGCTTGTACCAGCGGCCAGCACAGTTACGCTGCAAGCAGTTGGCACAACTGGCGGCCGACGTTCCCTTTGTTGCGCTGGTCGTTGACTGACAAGCGCAGAGCTGCCGCAAGTTCGGCCCCTGCCGCACCGCGCTGACCGCGTGCGGCTAGCTGAATCGACTTGCGCAGCAGACCCTGGATTGCCCCATGCGTGCCGCCGGTCAGCTCAAGGCACGTAGCCAGTGCTTGGCGCGCCATCGCCGCCGTTTGTGGATCGCGAGAATTCACGCGGTGCAACAGCAGGGGCAACGCTTGCAGGCTGCCACTTTGACCCAGACGGAAGAAGGCCCCCTGGCGCGCTGCCATTGAAAGGCCGCGCAGAGTGGAGAGGCGTGCCAGCAGCGGCAGGGTCTTGTCGGGACGCGCCATATCGGCCAGCGCCCGCAGGGCGAGCAGTTTCTGCGCGTCGTCAACAGCGGGATCAAGCACCCGCAGTTCCATCTGCTTGAGCGCTTGCGCCAACCCTAACTTGGCGGTGCAGCGCGCTACCGCGCGCTGCACCATGCGCTTCTGGTTACCATCGAGCAGAAACTCAAACAGCGGGTTGAGGTTGAATGCATCGTCACGGGTCTCCAGCTGACGAGCGATCTCCACTTGTGCGTCCCAGTTCGGCTCGTTCCATAGGGCCGAGATGAGCGTAGTGGTGGACAGGCTCGATGCAGGCTTCACGAGTACAGGCAGATTGGCCATATTCCCTCCTCAAAGATGAATGGCTCGGGCAAGCCGAGCCATACCATCCCACCTTCGGGTTTTGAGGTGTGCAGACTATGGGCCAAAGCGGATGCCCGCGCGCGCGCAAACTCTGGCGAGCTCTGCCTGTGCCCGGGCTTGCCGATGCTGAAGCAACGCGCTTGCCGGCCGACGCTTCTTCACGACAACAACAGCCAGCACTAGTAGAAGCATGCCGCAGACCGCGACGACCACCGGCATTAACCACTCACTTGGTGTCTCCCGTGCCGGGCGAGCAGCCAATTCCTCGAGATATGTAAGCTCGCGAGAAGCAAACTGCTCGTCGGGCGCAAAGCGGATATTGTCGTTCAGCAGTGCACGGCAGCGCTCGGCCAGTCCTCGGCTGTCGACGTCCAGCCCTTCGACCGGCAGCCGGTTGAGGCGATCGAGGAGAGCAAGCCTCCGCTGTTCCAGTGCGCCCGCGCGGGCGGCGGCTGCAGGCGTCAGCGGCGTGCCGGAGGGGATACGGATCCACGAGCCGGCCACCAGGAGGTCGGGCGACGTCATCATTTGGCCGTCGCGGACAGCCGTAAAGCGGTTGCAGGCCGCTACAGCCTCCCAGTTGTTGCCGAACAGCGAAATGAATGTATCACCGGGCTCCGCTTGAATGACCGTCGTGATGTTGGCGCAGCCGTCGTCCGCCACTTGCGCGGGCGCCGGCTGCGGCGTTGGTGACTCCGCTGGCTTCTGGCCAATGGCCCGAACCAGCGACAACAACAGGAACGTGCTCAGAATCCAGCTACGCATGATTTCCTCCATCTCGGCTGCAGGGCGAAGAGACGAGAGCCCGAGCGCTCGTTGTTTAGAGCGTTCACCGTGCAGCTCGCGGCCGGCGGCGTGCTAGTGAGCGGCACGTTGAACAGCATGGTCTGCATCATCCGGGTACGAATCTGGCCGCCGGCCTCCTCAATCTGGACTACAAACATTCCTTCGACATCGTGGGCGGCAACCTGGCGCAGTAGTCTTGCCAGCACCGGAAAGATTTCAGGCCGGCTGGCAGAGACCGTGAGGATTAGGTAGATAGCTCGTGCGAATGCTCGCGTGGTCCTCAACCGGTTGAACGTGCGTTGCACCTTATCCGGGGCGTCGCGCCGCGTGGTCACCTGCACTGCCACTGCGGGCAGTTCGTCGTGAAGCTTGTCACGCAACACCAGATCGGCCTTGAAAACACGGTCAAGAGCTGTTGAGGTGATTACCACCAGTTCTGGATCGGCGGCGAGCCCACGTCGCAATAGCTCTTCCTGCTGCAGGCCCCAGGGGAGCGGGCCATCGGGTTGGGTTGAATGATTAATGCTCATTGACTTTGGCATAAAACGAAGCTCCCTCCTGAAAGTAGGTAGGCCCGGCCTCAACATCGGCGCCAGCCGGGCCTCCACGGTTAGCGTTGGTCGGCGGTGTTGGACGCGGACTGGACAAGTGCCCTGAGGTAAAGCCTGCATGCAACGCCGCGCCGCCCGCTCTGTTCGTGCTGTGCGGCCAGGCCCAGCAGGCTGTTGCTGTTGACGGGAAGTTCCGGTTGGGCGGCGCTGGTCGTTGCCGGCGTCAACGGAGTGCAGGCCGGACTGCGGCGCGGCTCCCGGACGATTTCTGCTTCCACAGTGGCCAACTCGGTGATGACTTGGTTGAAGCGCTTGGCAGCGAAGGCCACGCTGGCGCTGCTCACCCTCTGCCAGATCCGGTCGGCGGTCACAACTGGCACCGGCGTGGCCTGCAGTTTCTCCACCACCACGTGCAACCGGTCGGCGGCATCATCACGCGCGCGTTCAAATCGTTCACGGGCCACCTGTGAAGCCAAGCGGTAGAGCTGCTCAAGCGAATCCAGTCGCATCTGTGCAAGCTCTTTCTCGCGAAGGCTGTCGGACTCAGTGAACCGCCTCCGTGCTTCAACCAACGCGGCACTCACTTCCTCAAAGCCAGCTTCGTTCCAAGTGCGGAAGTCCTCGGGTGAGAACTGTACGCTACCTTCTTTCTGTTCGCTCATCGCGTTCTCCTTTCAGATTGGCGGCAGTGCCGCTTATCTGTATATGGCGTGTGGGCTCCACTGCATACCATTTCGCACGTACTGCGCAAAGGCAGGGTATGAATATTGATGGTGCGCCGCTGATGGCAGAGAAACTTCAGTTGTGAGCTGGCTAAGTTCAGGACAAGAGTGGTGTGCGATGGGGGATCAGTGCGAGACGGAGGCACAAAAGAACCTTCATTTGATGCCTTCTGCGAAGGTTGGGGGAAGGCCCTTGCGAGCCTTCCCGGTTGGAATTCAGGCCGCGATACGGATGTCGAATGCGGCGACACCCTTGTCGGTCGGTGCCTTGACGAAGCTGCAGCGTTGGCCAACCTGCATGGGGAAAGTTGGCCGCCACTGCACCTGGTGAGCAAAGATCTCGCTGCCATCGGCGTCGCTCGATATTTTCCCCCAGGTGCCGCGTGTGAAGATGATCGTGCCCGTGCTGCGTCCCAGTGCGACGGCCGGTACCGGCCTCGGTGCTGGCTTCGCCGCCGGGGCCAACAGGAGCACCAATGCCGCGCTCATGCCTGCACCCTGCTGGTGAATCTCGCCGATGAGCAGCGTGTCGCCCACGCTGACTCTTAGCCCGCCGACCACCGCGCCGAGATCAATACGAACACGATTCAGGCGCGGGTTGCCTTCGACTGATGCCACCGCATACAACTCGCCGGATGTCTTCACCGTTCCAATGAAGAACTCTTGCAGTCGCTGCTGGCTCGGGTCGAAATAAAGGACACCTTGGGGCGAGTTGCCGGGTCCGGCAGCAACCAGCGTGCGTCCGTTGTAGGTGACTGTTCTTGGCAGTTGATTTGAATTCATAGGTGGTTCTCCTTTCCGTACTGAAATGGCTTGAGTGGCTGTGGTTGTACCAGCGGGCTGTCAGCCCGCCAGCAGACGGCGCAATCGCGCCCACAATCCCTGGCGTTGCTGCGTGGATCGCGTCTTTTCGGGCCAGGGGCGGATGACACGGACATTCTTGGTGAATCGCGCGTAGCACTTGGAACACATCGCTTGATGATTCCAAAAGTGGACCCGCCCGCGGATTGGACCCTGATGAACGGAGCACCTCATGCGCATTTTGTCCTCCTTAATAGCGTCTAATTGTGGCGTGGCCCCGGATTCGGCCGTTCCGGTCCCACAGGAGCCGGGAGCCACGTGGCACCCGGAAGAAGAAGCAATGGAGTTCCTCGCGAACATTCGCGATTACGTCGCCCAGGAAGATCCACGATGAATTGGGGTCACGGCGATTCGTAAAGATCCGGCGCAGTAGCGAGGGCTTCCGTCGCCTGCCGTCCATTCTTTGGTTGTTCCGCTTCCTCCTCGACATTTCTGCCTCCTTTCACTCAGGGATGGCACGAGAAGGGGTTCTTATACCGCGATGACGGTTTTGACTTTGATCTCGGTCGAAGCTCTATTCGGTTGATCGGGCAATTGCGCCGCGTGACCGCTCCTGTCCGCCTCGCCTAAGGCACGGAAGGCTCACAGCTACAGTCGATGCTGGAACTGGTCTGAGCTATACTTCTATTTTGTCGGCACAGCTTTGAGAACGGTTCACAGATTCGCTGCGTGAAATCGTGAGACGATGACACAATCTGACTTTGCGTGCAGGACCGTGGCCCCATGCAAATTCATTGAGCGGGTCCTGCTCCGGGCACAATTCCTGTCTCACGTAGCGTAGGATCTCAGGGAATCCTGGACTCGTGATGTCATGTGCCCAAGAGGCATGAATGATGCAAGAATCTGATCTCGATCAGCCAATTGAGACTTTGGAACTGTCAGTCGCGACGTACAACATGCTTCGTAATGGCGGCGCACAAACCATCAATGATCTAGTTCGACTGACGCCTATTCAACTAATCAATAACTTTCAGCTCAGGCGGAAGCATCTGCGGAACCTCGTCGGGGCTCTCGCAGAACTCGGCCTGTCGCTGGGAATGACGGTGGACTCCAATGGCAACCTTGTACACACCATCGATCAACACGACATCGAATCGTTGATAAGAGAAAAGGAAGCAACACCCGCTGATTATGTTGATTGGTATCGCCACTCGCATGGCTACGCCTTCCCGCCCCAAGCGCAAGTTGAGAAATTATTCGGAGTTCTGTCTCGTGTATTGAATGAGAGATTCGCTCATGATCGACAACATGTTACTGAATTCGAAGCTAAACACTCAGAGGCAAAGTCATATGAAGCTTGGAAGGACCTTTGCGTTTTAGAAGGAGACGTTAAAGACGACGAGGAACTGCTTGAATTGGCCGGCGAGATGCACGTTATCGGCTTATACAGTGTCATTGAGCGCGAAAGAATCCGTGTGCTCTCGTCAACATTCCAAATTGCACAACCTGAGAGGTTGTGCGACCTTGAATACCTGTCATCAGAGTTTCCTTGGGTAGGCAGCCTGTTTGGGGGCGATGCGATTCGTGAGATTATGTTTATCAATAGCTGCCTCAGGAGTACTGGGCGCGTGAGCAAGGAACTATCCAGATGCCATCCATCATGGATAGAATCCGAACGAATTACGGGGCTTGGGGAGGCGTACAAGCGACTCGCGCCTTACGTCGGGGCGTACTGGGTTGACTTTGTTCGAAAGTGCAAAGAAGAGGGCACGCAGACCAATCATTCCGATACGCCCTCGGGAGAGTCAGCGCAATGATGCGCTACTCTTTCCAAAAGTTGCCACTCCTAAGATGCGTCTTTCAGTGAGAAGATGAACTTCCGCCTAGCCGCGATCCTTTTGTCTACTTCTTCCCGGTGAACCCCCCACTTTCGCCGGCTACATTCCCGCAGATAATTACCCCACTCGGGATCTGGGGAAGTGCTGTCAGGACGAAGTGTTTTGAAACTGAAAGGCGACAGCGGCTCGCGGGAAGAGTGTAGACGCATGTAACCACTCCAGTTCGGAGATTCGATCAGATCACAAGCCTTGAGGTGTGGGTAGAATACACTCTCCAGAAGCCGAGCATCTTCTGCGCCTACACGAAACGCGGCAATAGTACCCACGTTCCCGAGAACCGAGTCAAGGACGCCGCGCTCTCTAAGCTGGCTTACATACTGATTGACTAGAACGAGGCCTAATGAGTACTTACGGCATTGCGACAACATGTCAGCGATATTCGCATCTGCCAGAACCTGAAATTCATCGATGTATAAAAAGTAGGGTCTTCGTTGCGCAGATGGAGTATCGGCCCTTCCCATTGCCGCCAGCCTGAATCTCGCAACGAGCTGGGCGAGGAGAATATCTGTTGCGTTCTTGCCGAAGCGACCCTGTGCCAGCTTCATTACAATGATCTTCCCCGAATCCATTGCATGTCGGAAATCCAGAGCGAGTGAGCCATGACCCACGATGCGTCGAAGATGCGAGTCCTGTAAGAAGCGGTTAAATTTTGATGTAATATAGGGCGCAACATTTGTCAAAGTATTCTCGCCCATCTGTATTCTATCGGCTTCGTCAGCAATGTCTCTTACCTCCTCATCTTGCAGAAAACGCTTCAAATGGTTGCGGAACTCCTTGTTTCTGAGTACCTGCGGGAATTCGATAAGCGTCGGCACAAACTCGCCTTGGCAAGGCCGATCTCCCATAAGTAGCCTAAGGCCACTCCGGAAGTACTGCTCAAAAACTGGACCGAAAAAGTCGGGTGACTTGTAGATACTTAGGAGGGTCGTGTAAAGCGTATCGATGATTAAGTCCCGTTCTTCCACGGTTCTCCAGGCCAACAGGTTGATAGGAACAGGGTAGTCTCGGTCTTCTAAGTCGATGACAATCAAATCATCAGCCCGTGTTTTAGGAAACCTTGCGAGAAGGTCATCGGCTAGCTCACCGGGCGGATCGATGAGGGTGAAGCCAAGACCTGCATTAGCATCCTGCAGCATGCAGTTTAGCAGCATAGTAGACTTACCCACACCCGTTGCGCCGATACAGAGCATATGGTGCAGCCTATCTTTCAGTTCAATCTCAACTGGCCGACAAACGCCTCGATGCACATTCATGCCTAATCGCGTACCTGATACTGAGCCAGAATTAGTGGCCGTCTGCAGCGCAATAGTTCTGCATCGCTGTACTCTCAGACCAAGGTTCCGGCGATCATCGAGAAGTGGAACTCGAAAGGCGCCCGCTGCCTCTTCGGCCGACCATGGATCATCAGCAGAAAATTCAAAATGCTTAGCGCTCAGCTCCGGATCGACTTCCCGCACTGCATATCCCCCTTCGAACAGACTTTCCACTTGTCTACGGCCATGATCTCCAGTAATGCACTGCCCTAATCGATTGGCGGTGACATGATCCTGATCAGCGGGAGAAAGAACAAGAACGGCGCCTAGAACGGAACTATCCTGTATTCGGGCATATTGCCTCAGACTAGCGTCGAGAATAGCCTGAGCCTGGCCAGCCAATGTAATTTGACCAGAATCGGCTCTTGCCAGAAAGCGCTCACATGCGATGATCGTGTCTTCTAGGCGCTTTAATGTCCTCTGTCGGCGCGAGTCGGTAGAATCATGCCCAATTCGAATGACAATCCATCGGGGAGCCGTCAAGTTGAGCAACGATTCCAGGAGCATGGGAAACTCCTCACCAAATGAGGGCACCCATGGAAACGAATATTCAAAGCCGATATCCGACGCTGCGCGTGATTCGGGTGTTGATGCGCCCCGATACCCTATGGCGGTTCTTTCGAGAACAAAAGGCTGTACAGGAGACACCTGCTTTCTGTGATGACAGACAGAAAGAGCCGAGTGAGGAGTGAATGGGCGAAGGCACTCCTGGATCTGATCCCTACCAGCATAAGCCCATTCTCCGAATGGCCAGAAGGACTTCAGGAGAGGCTCAATCATAAGTGCGTCCGAGATAGCCCATTCACTCGCAGTCCCCTCATTCGGTGCTTGCACATGCCAGGCCAGGGAGATTACATTCTGGCCAGGAATCTCGGGAATGAGAGATGGCTTACTGTGAATGTGCAACTCGCAGGATATTGGGTGGGGCCAACGCGCAATAATATTCACCAGGTTCACGTTTCGCCGGTGCGCCTCACTGTAGATTTTCATGTCAGAAGCGTCGTAAGGAGAGTCTCTGAAAGACTCTGCCTGAATGGAATGCAGAGACAAAGCGAAGGTGGCGCGCACGCCAAATGCCTCGCGCCAGTGGCACACCAAGGGGACCTTCATTTAGACGCCTCACTGTCATTACTGTTCAGTCGTTGGGGAATATGGATACCTAAATCGCTCTCCAACGGCAGGCCCAGAATTCTCTTTATAGATGCTTCTGAGAGCCATGGATATGCTGACCCTAGTGCTTGAACAGCGGCGTCAATGCCGGGAGTTCTGGCATCCAAAGAATCATGCTCCATCTGCTTCTCAGGTCCACTAGCACCAGACTCCTTCACGCTATGCCTCCACTATGTCGTTCAATACGGTTAGGTAATCCCCAGGACCAACATTGCAACTTCGTGGAGCTACCAGGTCGTCCCTTTCAGGCAGCGCTACTGCTGTTGTTGCCCTATGAGCACCTGCTCGTCTCACTGCTGCTGACATGGAATGGTTTGGCCGGCGTAACTTGTACCATCGACGAGTGTGAGCTCTTTCCTCGAGTATGCTGAGTCTGCCCCTGTGATGAGGATTGCACTCTTGCGGCTCATATAGTCTGAGTACTGGTGATGGAGAGGGACCTTTTTCGCATGTGCGCAAAGCGACCACCCATCAACGATCTCGCCGCTTTGGACGCGGCCGTCTCCGGCTTCAACCGCATTGACCTTCTGTCTGCCGTTGCCGGACTTCAGCTCTTGCCGGAGAATGCGGAGCGTATCGTTCGGCTTGAGGCCTTGGCGTACCGTATCGCGTGCGTACAATCCAACCGATCTCGTAAGGTTGCACCTCACCTGCTTCGTGAACTCTGCAATTCGCCTGCATTGGGGACGATTGCCCACGCGGAGGACCCCTTCGACAGCGTCTTCTGCGAGGAGATGTCCTTTCATGGCGGCTCGTACAGAGTTCTGCCTGGGATCAATGAGCATGCCACGTTCATCCTGAAACGGATTCTGGAGTCGCTGTTCTTTCACCGTGACAACTTTCCCGATCGGGAATACGTGAGGATGGCGACTCGGCTGATCCACGGAGCCTTGGCGCTCAGTGAACGAATCTGTACTGCGGCAGGAATCACTAGGAACCCACAGATCGTAACGCGTTTCCAAGAAGACATCGTGGTTCCGGATGGAACGGTGCTGACGCGGCTGAAAGGCGCGGTGCAATTCAGCCGCGCGGGATTCGACCTTTTCCTGCGGAATTTTGGTCTGCCGCTCGATTGCCTACGGCCCTTGACGGCGACAGCGCAAGACTTGCAACTTGATGCAGACTTCCAAATTAGTGGCTTGCTCTCCCGGCAGCCCATCTTCGCAACGGGGGCCGATGTGGTCGTAGCCTCGCCGACCGAATTGTTGGCGGCGCTCCGCAATGCGCTCATCGCACTCGCTCAGGATAGAGGCGTGGCGGACGAACTTGCAGACCGTTTCGGCAGCGCAACTTGGCAGGCCGTACGGGAACACCTGAGTTACGTGAACTGCGACGCGATTCCCCTGCGCGTACCGGATTGGCTTGATCGCCCAAGAGTCGTTCACGACGGTTTCCTTTCGCTCGACACGGACAAGATCGTCTACTGTCTTGCAGTGACGGACTCGTTGTCGGGCTACGACCGACAGAATCCTTTTGCGCTTTGGGAAACGCCCGGCTTGAACGACGCGCTCAGCGCACGGCTCGATATTGTCGCTAACCACGTCTATGCGGCACAGCCTTGGGTGAACGAGATTTTCCTGATTCTTCTCACACAGTCTGTTGGGCGCTTCGTTGCGATTGGAGTTGGCGGTCCAGACCTGCCGACCTTGGCGCTGCCCGCAGCGGACCTATGCACCCTGTGTTTGCTGGAAGGCGGCAAAGACCTCGCGTTCTGGAAATTCGCTCTGGTTCGCTCCGCGACGCGCGAACAGGCGTACATCATACCGACCGGCGAGATCGACGAGTACGAGTTCTATCGGAAGAACCGTTACACATTCTACGCGAGCGATGACTATCGGCCAAACTGGATCTCGTTAGTCCCCGGGGGTGCAGGGGTCCTCCGGCGCGAAGTATTTCGGCAGCGAGATCCGCACGGGGTGCAGTCCTATGAGGCCAATAGGCTCGTGGAGGTCGCATGCCTGATGTCGCCCGATGTTCCTGTCTATGTGCCATCGGAGCGCCTTGGATCTGAGCTGGCACTCCTGGTGGAAGGACTGCCCATG
>PLSM01000090.1:0-65523 GCA_003165075.1 Acidobacteriaceae bacterium
TCGTGTACGTGCCCCGGTGATGCTCAAGATACAACTCATCGCTCCATGTTGGAACGGTTATCTTGCCTGGAGCCGGCGCCGGCAAGGAAAGATCCCCTCTCGCCGCGATGCCGTAATTCCATGTCGGAGAATCGGACGCGATCTTCGCAGCTGCGCCGGTGAAGAAGGATTCAGCAGTTCCGAACTGCGTTTTTGGAAAGACTCTCTCTGATTGCTCCCAATGTACTCCGCTGTCGAGGACCTCTCGCGCCGTCCCGATTGCGAGCCGGCCGTAGCTGGGGCCGAAGAGGTGCAGCATTTCGCTCTCACCGGGATTCAATGTCACCGCACGCGCAAGGTCGCCGGCAATTTCCGTGGGTTCAATTTCCAAGACGTAGTCGTGCGGAATATACGTCAGCACGCGACTGCCGTCCGGCGCCTGCCACCAGAACAACTTCAGTGGCAGCTGGTTGACCTCGTTCTCCACCATCTTCTGGGTAAGGAAGTAGCTGATCCCGGACTTCTTGTACACCTGCGGCAACTGCCAGTTATAGCCAAACGAATCAGGGTTCCACCCAACATGCACGTCGACGCCGAATTTGCTGTGAAGATAACGGGTGCCGACGAGCAACTGCCGCACCTCCGACTCACCATCCGGCATGTTCAAATCTGGCTCGATCCACATGCCTCCCACAAGCTCCCAACGGCCCTCTTTGACGCGCTCCTGGATATCGTGAAACGTACCAGGAAACTTGGTTTCCATCCAATCGCTATACTGAGACGCGGATTGTGCGAACGCGTAATCAGGATATTCATTCATGAGCCGGAGCGCATTGGCAAAGGTGAAATGGACCTGATCCACGGTCTCTGTCCATGTCCACAGCCACGCTGCGTCGATGTGCGCATTCCCGGTCATGTGAATCAGGTAATGTTTTAGGGTGGGCCGAAGCGGTTCGAGGTTGGCCTGTGCTTTCAGAAGCGAGGCATCGAAGGCTGCCTGATTGTTCGTGTCAAGCGCAGCAATGTCGATGGCTTCGACCGTGGACTCGAGAACCTCTTCTTGTGTCCCCAGCTCTGTTTGATCCTTGGTGATTGCGGGAAGTATTTCCGCGGCCGATAACAGTTCGGTCCGTAGGTCGTCTGGATCGGGCCTGGCTGCAGTGGGATCGATCGTCAACTCCGCACCGTTTATGCTCTTCCCAAGTTGAGTTGCCAGCAGCTTTACTGCAATGAGTACCTTCTGTCCCGGCTTTGCGCTTTCAAACAACAGTTGGCGCTCCAGATGCTGACCCTCCGCGATGCGAATGCCGTTGAAGTAGACAACCTGATACGCATATTCGGGCCCTGGGCCTTGACTGGCAAGTGACAGTTTGAACCACACTCTGGCTCCGCTTAGGTCATAGCCGTCCAGATTCTGAGGCACCGTCAGCCAACTGCGCAACCAAATTGGTTTGTCCGGTGCCTGGAAAGGAAGCTCAGCCGTTTGCCAACCATTGCTATTGAGGTCAGTGCGCTCGCCATTCTCAATATCGCCGAGATGGTATTGCCAATGGGTCGCCGGAATGATTTCGATCGCGCCTAGGCGCTCCAGAACTGATCGTCCCCTGGGGGAGAAGCGATAAGGTTCCGCTGGAGCCGATTGCGCCGTGACACCATGGAGATCAACGAGAAGCACCGCATAGCACAAAAGGCCGACGAACTTACCCGGAAGTTTCACGAAATGCTCCTTAAGCAACCTTCAAAAATCCTCGTGCGCGCATTGCTTGCGGCCGCTTGTTCTCTATTGACTGCCGGCTGAGAGAAAGCTCTCGCATCCACGCGCCGGAATCGAAAAAGCCTGTCGGGCATCTGTTCCATAGAAGTTGAGTGCGTCTCCATTAACCTCGACACCACGAACTGAGCTTACCCGATCAGGTAGCTTGAACAGGAACATCAAATACCGCGCCGTCTTTGCTCCATTGCCCGGAATAACACACCAACTGGGTGTGTCAAACAGTCGTCCACGACGTAAAGTCTCCTCGCGTCCTATGGGAAGGGGCGTCGTGCCAAATTCCATTCCCCGCGCCTGGGTCGTACCATTCCAAGGCCGATCCGTGCGCACGCAATTTTCTTCCCAGACCATCATCCATGGAAAATCTCCGCGGCGGAAACAGTATCCCACGCCGATGCGCCACTTCCCATTCACGGCAAGTATGTACTCCACCTGACGCCCAGGATCGAGCAGAACCGCGGCAGTAACGCCCTTTCCACGAACTGCGAACGGCTGCCGGAGATCGGCCACGCCATTCTGTGGTTGCTGAAGAGGTACATATGGCCAGCTGAATTGCTCGTCATTCGCCACCAGGGAATCGTCTCCGTAGCCGCTCGGCGCGGTGAGCCCATGCACGGCCGAGGCAACGAAGGTCGCTTCCTTCTGATTCACAAACGGCGGCCCAAACGTCGCATGCTGTACCCAGTCGCATACGTGATCGATGCCGCGTTGATTCTTCACTGTCTCTTCGATGTAGGCGACGCTCTCCATCTTGCCGAGCTGGATCTTTCGTTCGAAGTCCAGATGGGCGATGGGCAAACGGACATTCCACTGGCACGCGGCTCCTTCCTGATTTTCAGGCGTCGTAACAACCCAGCGCTTGGTTGAGGCTTCGCCATGCAAAGTGAGTCCAGTTGCCGCTTCTGTGGCCGATGGCGCGCCAAAATAGTCAAGGCAAAGGGCGTGTCCGGTAAATCCCGCAGTCTGTGTCAGATCTTCGGGGCGCCTTTCGCTCGCCTTTTCATACCTCCACGGCGATTCCCACAGCACATTTCGCGACAAAGCGACACTTGACTCAGCGAACCGGAAGTCTGCCAGGTGCCCGCCGTTAGCGAGGACAGTCAATTCGACCAGTCCGTTTTCCAGCCGGGTTACATCATGACCATCCCAGTCGCTGCTTCGATATGTGCCTTGCAGAAGCACCTTCTCTGAGGTCTCTTTCACAGAGTCATACCTCCATCTTCGAAGGCTGGAGAAACCACAGCAGAAACCGGTGTACTAGTGGAGCGATGCCGTCGCGGCTTTGCGTATTAACCGATCCAGTTTTCCGGCGAGGTCCTGTTTGATCGAATAGCCCGCGTCCCCACTGATCCGTAGATTCGGACGCGGACGTGGGAAGGTTGCCATCGTATAACATGAGCGTCCTCCAAAAGAGAATTGATTCTTAGCGCTTCAACGCGTAATTTGGTCACGGAGAAGAGTTGACCAAGATCTCCGTTTCGGCCGGCCGAGGTTCTCGGATCTCTCCGGATGAACCTCAAAATGAATCATGAGAGCCGTGAACTACGCCTTCAGCACAAGATCGGCACTCAATGTGGCGTCAGAAGAGCCGCCTACCCATACAGTGATTTCGCCTGGTTCAACTACCCAGCGCTGCCATTCATTCCAGACGGCAAGCTGATCTTGCGGCAAGTGGAACGTAGCCGTTCGAACTTCCCCCGGGACAAGATGAATACGAGAAAATCCCTTCAATGACTTGACGGGAGTCTCCACCGTTGTCACGTGTTCGCGCACATAGAGCTGGACCACCTCGTCTCCGGCGACTGTTCCGGTGTTGCGAACGTCGACGGAGATGACGATATCGTCTTTGCTGTGTGCTTTCGGGGGCTTGACTACGAGGTTGTCATAGCCGAATGTCGTGTAACTCAGTCCAAAACCGAATGGGTAAAGGGGCTTGATATCTCCGTCGACATACTCCTCCTCTTTGGATGGGTCATAGTTGTAAAAATCAGGGAGTTGGCCGACGGTTTTCGGGAAGGAAACGGCAAGACGACCCGCCGGGTTGTTGTCTCCGAAGAGCGTTTCTGCGATTGCAGTTCCACCGAACTCTGCAGGGAACCAGGCTTCGAGGATTGCCGGAACGTGGCGACTCGCCCATGGGATGGTCAATGGACGCCCATTCTGCAAGACAAGGACGACCGGATTTCCAGTGGCTATTATGGCCTCCAGCAAAGCCTCCTGATTGCCGGGGAGGTCGAGGTTCGAACGATCTTTGCCCTCTCCTGAAATTTCCGTCCATTCTCCAAGTCCAAGGATCACGACCTCTGCATCTTTGGCTTTGGCGACCGCGGCGGGTATTTCCTTGCCTTCGTCGAAGAGAATTGTGGCACCCGGCACAATTTCCGTTATCCCGCGGAGCATGCTAATCTTCGCGCCTGCATCTTCATCTGCATAGTCCCCATATCGTGCGACATCGGCGTTCGGCCCGATCACGGCGATCCTTTTCAGGGACTTGGAAAGCGGTAGGAGACGACCCTCGTTCTTTAATAGCGTCATCGACTGGCGGGCTGACTCCAAAGAGAGGTCCAGGTGAGCCTGCGACCGGCGAACCTTGGCGTCAAGACTTGGGTCGACAGTTGGCCGATCGAAGAGTCCTAGCTCAAACTTGACACGGAGAACCGCCGAGACCGCGCGGTCAAGTGCCGCCGCCGAAAGTTTGCCGTCATGCATCCCACTGATAATGGCGCCTTGAAACACGTCGTGATCAAAGTCGTAGAACTGCATATCGACGCCGGAGTTGAGCGCAAGCCAAACTGATTCTTTCGGCGATGATGTAACCCGGTGATCTTCATTCAGCCGGCGGATAGCGCCCAGATCAGAGATGGTAAAGCCCTGGAAGCCCCATTCGTGGCGCAGTATCTTAATTAAGATTAGCGGGCTAGCAGTCATCGGAATGCCGTCAATCTCGTGGTATCCGACCATCACCGCCTTCGCATGGCCCTCGCGGATCGCTGGCTCAAACGACTTCAGCATGACCATGCGGAGCTCACGTTCTCCAATGTGAACGGGCGAGGTATTCTTTCCGCTCTCCGGCGAACCGTGACCGACAAAATGCTTCGGCTCGGCGACCAATGTGTGGTCTGTGTTGAGCGAATCTCCTTGCGCCCCCTGGACGTAAGCCAGTCCGAGTTGTCCGGTCAGATAGGGGTCCTCCCCCAGGTTCTCCGCAACCCTACCCCAGCGCGGTTCACGCGCCAAATCCAAAACCGGTGCCAAGATCATCACGACACCATTTGCCCGCGCTTCGGCTGCGATCGCCGCCCCAGTTTTCCTCGCAATCTCAGGGTTGAATGTTGCCCCGAGATTGATCGGCGCGGGAAAGATTGTTCCACCTGGATATCCGTGCAGCCCCTCTTCAATAAACATGACTGGAATCCCGAGCCGCGTATTCTTAATAACCCATTTCTGAATTGCATTGGAGAGTTCCGGCGAGGGATAGAGGTCATGGATACCGCCAACACCGGTGTCTCCCCAAAGTTGTCGAGCCTGCTCCGGTTTAAATCCGTTCTTCTTCAGGGCATTGATGTCATCATGGAACTCATGCACAGAACGGAAGACGCCTGCATACATATCCAATTGCCGGGCCTTCTCTTCAAGGGTCATGCGGGATAGCAGATCCTTGACGCGTTCCTCAATGGGAAGATGTGCCTGTTTGTACGGAGCATTGGGGGGCACATCCGTATGGGCGCTCCCGGTTTGCATCCCCGCAGCGGCCAAAGACAACGAGTCAATTGCTGGAATGGCAGCGCCCGCTGCCAGAAGCTTCAGAACCTTACGCCGGGTCAACGCCATCTTCCTTCTCTCCTTTGCCATTTGACCGAATTTCACCTCCGCGGTCCGCAAGCTTCATTCAGATCGTTTCTTGGCCTGGATGCTACGAACAGAACTAAACCGGGTTCAACCCGCAACCGAAAGCCAAATCTCCAAGATTGGACGATTCGAGGATTCAAGCCAGCCCCCCTCTTGCGATGGCAAGATTGCGCTCCGTTCGAGAAGAGCAAAAGGCCATGAATGCGATCGACCAAAGTTCGAAGCGCCTAACCTGGATGAGCACCTCGATGGCAACGTTGCCATAATTCAAGCGATGGTACACGAACATTCTGGATGTGGCAAGGTCCCTTGAAGCAATTTCTCAAACTCCAGTATTGGCCGTGTTTTCTCGCATTTGGGGCGAGATTCCCTGGTCTGTCGCAAAGAAGAGTTAAAAACATCTTGACAGAATGCGCGCTCTAGTAGTATCCATTAACGACATTGTGGCAACGATGCCATAAGTCGAGCACTGGTACATGAATGCTCTTTGAGGAGACCAGACCCAATGGAAAAACTTCGCATTAGCCAGGTCCTGTGCATAGCGATTGCTATCGTTCTTGTGGCCCTCGCCAGCAGCACGTACGCCCAAAACACCAATATCGGGGCTATCAGTGGGGTAGTAACGGATCCCACGGGCGCGGTGGTCCCAGATGCAGCCGTAACCGTCACCAATCAAAGCACAAATGTCTCGAACACTGTGACTACTGGAAGTGAAGGCTTTTACTCATTGGAGTCGCTAACTGCCGGGCAGTATACCGTGACCGTATTGAAAGCGGGGTTCGAACAAAGCATTACCAAGGATATGCAGATCGATCCGGGTATGCGCCGTGCAAACAATGTGACGCTGAAGGTCGGTAGCACGTCCACGGGGATAACGGTCACTGCCGATGCCGTACAGGTAAATACTGAAACCTCGGAAAGCAGCGGCACGATTACTGCTGAGCAGATCGACGATATCCTGCTCAATGGTAGGAACTTCCTGAGCTTAGCGAGCCTGATTCCCGGCGTTGCCAACTTGAATGGTGCCGATGCACTGAGCACAGGCGGTGTGAGCACCAATACTCCGCTCATCATCAATGGTGGCTCGCAGGAATACCAAGCCTATACCGTGGATGGGATCGGTCTCAATATCGGCAGCATGGGCGACGTTGACATCCAGCCGACCGTCGATGGGATCGCTGAGATGCGTGTTGTCAAAGACAACTATAGTGCCAAATACGGGTACACCGGCTCAGGCCAGGTCATGACGGAGACAAAGAGTGGGACCAAGACCTATCACGGGACGGCATGGGAGTATTTGCGCAACAATGACTTCGATGCGAATAACTATTTTTCAACATCCTCACCGGCACTCCATCAGAATATCTTCGGTTATACGTTTGGCGGCCCGGTCGTTATTCCAAAGATCTTCAACACCGATCATAGCAAGAAGACGTTCTTCTTCGCCTCAAATCAATGGCAGATCATAAGCGACGGGCAAGTCGTGACCGGCGCGGTTTTCCCCCAGGCCATGCGCAATGGGGACTTCAGCGCCGACCCAACCCTCTCTGGCTCCCTCGCATTGGATGCTCATAGCCAGGCGCTTCTGGCCTCCGAAGGGAAAACGAACTGCATTACGGGCCCAACGTCAATCGATCCCAATTGCTTCGACTCTGTTGCTGTGGCGCTGATGAAGGCCTATTGGCCTCTGCCAAACAATCCGACCGCAGGGTTCAACAACTACATCAATGAAGGCCCGCTAACGACAACCCAGACCAACTGGCAGTACCGCGCCGATCACGCCATCAATGAAAAGAACTCTTTGATGGCACGCGTCTTATACCAGGAGGTGAAGAAAGGGTTCCCCAACGCTGGCAACAACCCTGCCCCAACCCAGACTGAAAAGTACTACACCACAGGTCTGAACGCCCTGGTTCGGCTATCCACCTCCTTCACGCCGAATCTGCTGAATTCGCTTTCTCTCGCCGAGGCGTATGACAAGCCAAGACTCTATGCAACCGGTACCCTGCCGACTGGAGTTACTATTCAGCAGGCACTTCCCTCTGACCCCCTAAACCGTATACCGAATATTTCGATATCAAACGGCTGGGCAGGTATGGGAATCTCCCAACTCCCTGTTACGGCCTCTGACGGCGAAGGTATTGCGGGAGATGACGTAACTTGGGTCAAAGGACAACATGTGCTTCAGGGCGGTGCCCTTTATATCTTCGGCATCAAGCGACAAACTGGTAATGGAATCCCTCAGGGGGTCTTTTCCTTCTCTGGCAACCATACTGGTGATGCTGCTGCAGATTATCTTTTAGGACTCGATACTACATATAGCCAAGGATCAGTCCAGTTGATTGGAAATGCTCACTTCAGGCAAGGAGAGGCCTATGTGCAGGACGATTGGAAGGTACAGCGCCGCTTGAGCCTCAATCTGGGTTTGCGTTGGATCTACTATTCTTCCGACTCGATGAGCGGAGATCAGGTCACAGCTTTCCGTTCGGCGCTTTACAACGCTGCGCAGGCTCCCGTGGTGAACGTAGATGGCAGTCTTGTTCTTAACAGCGCGAATGTCCCTGTCGATAGCTTAGGACAGCCGGCCAACTTATTGAACGGCCTAGTTTTCGCAGGACAAAATGGCATTCCAAGTGGCTTCTTCATCCCCAAAAAGACGAACTTCGCTCCACGGGTCGGCTTTAACTATGATCTAAGAGGCGATGGAGCCACCACGGTACGCGGTGGGTATGGAATCGGATACACGCGGAGGCCCCTTCAGCAGATATTTAATGCGTGGGGGTCAAACCCTCCTTATAACCCCAGCGCCAACATCCTAAATAGCCTTTTGAGCAATGGAACTGCGGGGGGGGTGGCGAAGGCGCCTACAACGCAGAGCCTGCAGCAGGACGATGCACACTTTACGCCGGCAATGGTTTCAACGTATAGCCTGACACTCGAACACCAATTGGCACGCAGTACAGTGTTTAGCGTTGGCTATGTTGGCAGTCAGGGCCGTCATCTGGGTAGCGGCGTTGACGAGAACCAGCCATTGTCTGTTTCTAGCCCTAGCGTCTCAGGGTGTCTGCTTCCCGGCCAATCTCCTTTATCACTCTATGACTACGACCCTTGCATCAACACCGGAGCTTCATCGCCTGATTACACCCGACCCTATCAGGGCTATAGCAGCATGTCGGATCATGGAACCGACTACGGAACCTCAAACTATAATGCGTTGCAGACTGGATTGGTCTACAAGGATCACGGGACGCAGGTCAACATAGGCTATACGTGGAGCAAGACTCTTGCGGACTGCGGTTCCTACGATGAAAATGATGGCTCTTCTTTTGGCTGCACTGCCCAAAACTCCTTGAATTTCAAAGCTGAATATGGACCGCCTAACTACGATTTCACACATGACTTCACCACTTCCTGGGTCTATCCCATTCCGTTCTTTCGTGACGGCAGTGAGGCCGCAAAACTTGCGTTGGGTAATTGGACTTTTGGCGGCATATTCTTATTCCAAAGTGGCTTCGCTGTTAGCACTTGGAATGACAACGGCAATGCTGGCCTGGATTACCGTCCAGATCAGGTATCGAAGCCTTCACGTATTGGGAAGGTGGGCGAGTGGTTCAACACCGCGGCCTTCGTCGAGCCAGGTAATGGGCTTTACGGAGATGCGCGCAATGGAAACATTCGTGGACCGAGCCAGACTGCCGTTAACACATCCCTGTATAAGACCTTCCCGGTCGGGGAGCGCTTCGGTATTCAATTCAGGGCAGAAGCCTTTAATGTCTTTAACAAGGCGAACTTCAGCCAGGTAGACGCTGGTCTTGGCGACGGTGCCTATGGGCAGATCATTACCGCACATGACCCGCGCATCATGGAGTTCGCACTGAAGCTCACCTATTAGGCAAACAGGGCGTTTCACGTTCTACAAATGCGCCTGGAGCTGGAACAGATCACTTCACCATGGCGCTCTCCGCCGCTAGCTGAGAGCGCCATCTTCTTGCAGCAGGTCTCACGTTGAAAATGTGCCTAGCAGAAAATGGAAAACGGAATGATGAAGATGCTTTTGCACAGTAATTCTACTTCGGTTGCAGTGATTCTGCTTGCGGCAACGGTGGGTTTGGCCGTAGCGAACGCACTCGCCCAGGCGCCACAGGCAATCACTCCTGCCATGGAACATAGGGTTGACGCAATGATCGCCAAACTTTCCATGGAGCAAAAGATCAGACTCATTGGCGGAGACGGAGCAATCAGTACAGTGGCGGAACCGGCGATCGGTTTGCCTTCACTCAAGATGTCCGATGGACCGATGGGAGTGCGTTCGTGGGGCCCATCCACCGCCTTTGCTGCGGGCATTAACCTTGCGGCCTGCTGGGATACGGCCCTGGCGCAGAGAGTGGGAACCATGCTGGGTAGAGATGCACGAGCCCGAGGTGTGTATTTTCTGTTGGGACCCGGCATGAATATCTACCGCGCACCTATGAATGGCCGGAATTTCGAATACTTCGGAGAAGATCCGTATCTCGCCGGGCAGATTGCCGCTGGATATATTAACGGGGTGCAAAGCCAAGGCGTGGTCGCCGTAGCCAAGCATTTTGCGGGAAATAACTCCGAATACGATCGTGGATATGTCAACTCGACCATCGATGAACGCACGCTTCGAGAGATCTATCTGCCGCCCTTTGAGGCTTCAATTAAGGAGGGTCAGGTCGGCGCCGTCATGAACTCCTATAACCGGCTCAACGGCGACTACACAACGCAGAACAGTTTGCTCGACGATCAAGTACTTCGCAAGGACTGGGGTTTCAAAGGAATCCTGATGTCGGACTGGGGAGCGACGCATGACGGGATTGCCGCTGCCAAGAGTGGCCTGGATCTTGAAATGCCGTCGGGGGAGTTCATGAACGCTGCCACTTTGATTCCCGCCATGCGCGCTGGCGAACTCCCCCCACAGCTCATCGACGAAAAGGTCCGCCACATTCTTCTCACAGCAATGCGATTTGGCTTCTTCGACCGGGAGCTGGCCGATCCTACGATTCCTCTTTTCAACCAGGACGCAGATACTGTTGCCCTTCAATCGGCAGAAGAAGGAATGGTGCTTCTCAAGAACAATGGAAATCTCCTGCCGTTGGACCGCAAGAAAGTTCGCACCATCGCGATTTTCGGGCCGGATGCCTATCCGGCTCATGTCGGCGGCGGTGGCAGCTCGGAAGTGACGGCATTTGCCCCCGTCAGCTTCCTGGCAGGTCTGAGTACCGGCCTAACTCCAGACGTCAAAGTCCTCTGGAATCCAGGTGTCAAAGGCCCGGAGGAGGTCTTTTCCGGCACGCATTGGTGCACGGACCCGTCCTGCAAAGATACTCGCCTGCAGCGGGTCGAATACGCAATCGGCACCAACCGGAAAATCTTCTCCGGATGGGACGACCATATAGCCAACTGGCCCCAAGACGAGTTGGGAGTGGATGATCGTACTCCTCGGCGCATTGAATGGAGCGGATATTACATCCCCAAGAAGTCCGGCGCCTACTACTTTGTCGCCGCGGGCATCTATTTCGGGAAAGACCGCTTCCGGCTGATCGTTGATGGCAAGCAACTCTTTGAGCGAGACAGATACGGAGTGCGCGATCCATTATCGGCGCAGGTGACTCTCGAGGCGGGAAAGCCCGTCCAAGTACAGTTCCTTTATTGGCCCGACTCGTCCCAGGTAGCGGTCGGGATGGGCGTGATCCCTGAAGGCGAGGTTGTGACCCAGGAGGCTCTTCGTGTTGCCAAGTCGGCGGATGTTGCCATAGTCTCTGTCGGTTTTGATCCGCGGCGCAACGTGGAGGCAGAAGCTTCAGATCGCCCCTACCGGCTTCCCTTCGCGCAAGAGCAGTTGATCCGCGCCATAGCCGCAGTCAATTCGCACACCATTGTTACCATCACTGCAGGTGGTAGCGTAGCCACAAAGGACTGGCTCGACCAAGTGCCTGCCTTGCTGCAAACCTGGTATGGCGGTCAGGAGGCGGGCACAGCGCTAACCAAGCTCCTCTTCGGCGACGTGAATCCTTCAGGCAAATTGCCAATTAGTTGGGAGCGAATGATCGAAGACAACCCGGCGTACAAAAATTACTACGAACAGCCCGGCAGCAAGGATGTGCGCTACGCCGAGGGTATCTTTCTCGGTTACCGCTACTATGACAAAAGTGATACCAAGCCCCTTTTCCCCTTCGGCTTTGGCTTGTCCTATACCAGCTTTGCATTCAGCAATCTGACTGTGTCGCCCCGGAAGACTTCTGCGGGTGGACCGGTCACGGTGAGCTTTGACGTGAAGAATACGGGCACCCGCGCGGGAGCCGATGTCGCCGAGGTCTATGTCGGCGAGCAATCTCCAAAGGTTCCGCGGCCAGTCAAGGAGCTGAAAGGCTTCTCACGTGTCATGCTCTCCCCGGGCGAATCACGCCATGTCAAAGTAATACTCGATCGACGATCGTTGGCTTACTGGGATACAGATACCCACAGTTGGAAGGTAGATCCGGGCAAATTTACCGTCTGTGTTGGCGACTCGTCTGCCGATGTCCCTTTGCAGAAGAGCTTCGATGTAGAGTAGCCTTGGTACTTTGGAATGGAAAGACCTCGTTCAGTCTGTTTGTGTCGCGATTTCATAATGGTTGCCGTGATCAATGACTATAGCCGGGCGTTGACTGTGCTCGACTAACTCTCAGAGCACTGTTCTTCCGTTCACCACTACCTTGTCACTACGCCTGGTTAGCGGAAAGAGGATCGTGGCTTTGACCCCTTCGGGTAGCCCCAGTTCCATCGGCGAATCGATTCCCTTAAATGATGAAGAACCACTGGGCGCAGAGTATTCTCACTTTGCTGCAACCAGCAGAGAAACAGCGAAGGGCTGCAGCACGTAGCGCGGCCCTTCAAACGACTTTGTTACGGGCGGTTGCGCGCCGGTTGTAACATCCACAGTTGTTGCGCGGCCGGTGGCGAAGTCACCAGGCAACGCGACTGCAATGGCCCAGTTCCGCTTGTTGACTAGCAGCAGCTTTCTCTCTTCTCGGGAGACGAATGCCTGCGCGGCCACATCGGTGGCGTCATCCATATCTGTATCCACAAGCCTGTCGTCGGCCGACAAGTTGTCGTGCAGAAGCTGCAATACGCGGTACCGGGCATTCGGAGATCCATCCTTCCAATCTACCATTGACGTGCTGGGAAACTGGGATGGATAGCCCACGAGCTGTGACTCATTCACAACATCGATCCCCAGCTGGGCCGATTCCATGAATACGTACGCATACACCGCTCCGGACAAGTTCCAATATGCGGCGGGAATCAGCTCTTTGGAGTCTTCTGGCGTGTTGTCGGTAGGAAGTATCGTCCCAACTTCGTCGAGAGCCGTTTTCGTTTCCGGCGAGAGGTGCTTGCGCATAGCCTCAACGAATTTGACCGCCAGCACGAAACCGTCTGCCTGATCGAACATCGTGTACTGCCAATGATCCAAAGTTTGTTCCAGAGTGGGCCGCGCATAAAAGTGATAGGTGATAAAGTCCAGTGGAATCCCGGCGTGATGATGTGAGTGATCTAGGAAGTACTCAAACATCTTGACGTCCGCCTCTCCCGTTGCGAGCGCTACAAATTTAGTATCCGGAAAGACCTTGCGGATGGCTTCGACGACAGCATCGTACTGCTCAGCATATTGCTTTGGTGTTGGGTGATGCTCCATCTCGTTGAAGACTTCCCAGTAATCGATCTTGTAGTGATGACCGGACTCGTGGCGCAGCCCTAGCTCGTCAGTGAATCCGCCTTGCGTATACCAACTTACTAGGCGCGAATAATAGCCTGTGAGTTCGCGTAGGCTTAGGTCGCGCAGTGCGGTTCTTGCACGGTAATTCACGTCGACGGTGTTCGGGTCTGGGGGGTAGGGAACCGGCTCAGGCGTTTTGAACATCCATGCAGGAATCGTACTGAAATTCAGAATCGTGGTATGGCCTTTTGTCGCGGCGAAGAAGTCTTCAGTCATGGGATCAATCAGGCTGAAGTCCCACGATGTCTTTGTGGCAGTGGGGGCCTCGAGTTCGGCGACGACCAGCTTGGGATATGGATACCATGGCACGTAGCGAACGTAGTCTGCGCCAAGCGAGCGCAGTGCCGCAAAGGCGCCGTCATGCACCGGCGAACCACGTCTCAGCATCGGGTTCACCACAACCTGCAACGTCGGCGTGGTCTTTAAGGCCAGGAGTGTCTCGTTCCAGTTCACGCTGACAGGGAGAGGTTCAGACGATTGAGCAAGGCCCGCGGCGCCAGACAGTGCGACGCATCCAGAGACGAGGGAGCCTACGCAGATTCTTCGAATGGTTTGAAAGTATCTCGGTACTGCTGACACAATACTTGCCTCCACAAGAGCTCGAAGGGCGCAAGACCAACCAATGGGGCTTCGCAAGAGTGAGAGCGTCAGTCCGGACGCTCCAAATGAGTAAACCAGTCCTCATTCATCTTGACGTGCTTGATCGAATAGCGCCGAAATGTGTAGATGATGTGGATGTTCCCCTCCTGATCCTGAAAGATCGACGGATAAGAGTATTCCCCGGGGTTGCTTTCAAGCACCATTGGTTTGCTCCAAGTGCGCCCTTCATCAGTTGAACGGGCAATGTGAAGCGGTGAGCGGGAATTGTCCTGATCATTGAAGACGAGGAGCAAATGACCGTTCTTCAGTTGCGTCATCGATATGCCAGAGTCGGGGTTTTTCCACTGCGTCGGTGCCGGGGATGTCCACGTCTTTCCCTCGTCGGTCGACGTCGAAGCAACGATATTTGGCCGCACCCGAAGATAAGCAAGCAAGGAACCATCGCTGCGTTGAATAAATGTCGGCTGTTCGCCTCCACGCATGATGCCACTTCGCGTCCAGCTCACGCCATTGTCTTTTGTAGCCAAGAAGAATGAAAGATCGACACCGTGCCCGTTGCGCTCGTCACTCAACGGCAAGATCAGAGTTCCGTCGGCCAGGGTAATCGGCAGGTTGCGCGGCAGCCATCCAAGCGTGTCGTGGAAAAACGGTTTGTCTTCAGTCCAAGTCTCTCCATTGTCCGATGATGATCTGAAAAACAGGCTGCATGCATCCCAACCGGTGCCGCGCAACATCGGCTGCGAGCCTTCCATCCTGCCCCATACAAGCAAGATGCGGTTGTCGCGGGTTGTAAATACCACCGCGTTTCCCGGCGGCATGCCTGGGCTCCTCACCAGAATCTCTGGCTTTGACCAATTCAACGTACCCTTCTTGAGCCGGGAGATGAAAAGCACCTGATCGTCTGAGGATTCGTAGCTTCCTCCGTACCAGGTAACAAGCAGGTCACCATTCGGAGCCACAGTAATCGATGAGCAGTGATGAACGGGATACCCCGGTATGTCGTCAAAAATCAATTCTGAAGAGAACCGTATATGGCCATAAGGATCTTCGATTGGCCGCGCGGGAAGATCTTCGCCGATGGGGGTGCCAGTAACTGCGGTGGACGCGGGCAGCGCGGTGCCTGAATCGAATGCAGGCAAAGCGGCCGCCAAGCCGGACACTGTACCTGTGTATGCAAGTTGCCCCGTTCTGTTGAGGAGAAAAACCTCCGGCGTAACACGGGCCCCAAACCACCTTGTCACCGCGCTCTCGGGATCGAGGAACACCGGAAAATTGAAGCCGTGCGCCTGGCAGAATGCCCTTACCTCCGCACCCGTCAGGCCACGCCCCGGAAAAACCCCCGTCAGCAGAATCCTGTGATGCCGAAATCTCTCGTTCAGTGCAGTGATTTGGCCGGCCTCTGCGATGGAGCCTTCGTCGCGAGTTGACAAGAATAACACCGCAGTTCCCCGACGCTCGCTGTAGTTATTCATCGTGACGTGCAAGCCTTCTGGTGATACCAGGTCGACTGGACCGGCACTGTCTCCAATCCTGATCGGATCCTGCGCATGAACGGAGCAGTTACAACAGACCGAAACAAGTACCACGAGCAAAAGCAGACGGCGCATCTCCCCCTCCAGTCAATCAGATTTCCGCCAATACTTCAGAGGCGAGCAGCGCCTCCATGGATTGAGTATCACGGCGAGCAAAGATGAGTGCTGCAGCGGTAAGCAAGATGCTGGCAGCCACATAGGAAGCGGCGGTGTCAGCAACTGCGTGGCTCAGCCCGATGCGGTCCGCCAGCAATCCGACCACCACCGGAGCTGTGCCGCCGCCCGCGAGCCAGCCCATCATATTCATGAAGCCCGTTGCGGTCCCACGCGCTTCAGGCGGTACAACATCGAAGACCGAGGCAAAGATATTCGCCTCGTAGAATCCTTTGAAAATTCCCCACAGAAGCAAACTGAATACCAGCCAACCGAACGATCCGGTCAAGGCGCACCATGCTGCGAATGGCGCCTCCAGTCCAATGCCGATGGCCTGAACGAGGATGCGCCCTCCAGGAATTCGCTTGCGCAGTGTGTCGGCTAGCCATCCGCCGATCGGCGACCCGATCATGCTGGTTGTTTGCACATATAGGGTTGCGGTCAGGCCTGCCATGGCCAAGCTCAGGTGGAACTTCTGATAGAGCAGCATCGGCATCCAGGTGAACAAGACCATCGTGGTGAAGTTCTCGCACATGAATCCCGCCATGCAAAGGGCAAGCGTGGGCCTGGAAGCAATGAGCTTGAGAAACTCGGAGATGGTGATGCGATGCGTTACACCCGCCGGCACAATATCGGTTCCAAGATCGGCCAGATCGGCCGCGCCGCGCACCGGCTCAAACAGCAGTCTGTTCAGAACGAAGCTGAGCAGGATACCGGCTGCGCCAAATACGACAAAGGAAGCCCGCCAGCCATAGTGTTGACCGATGAGCCCGGCAAAGAATCCGCCCGCAATGGTACCGACATAGACGCTGGTCTGGTGCGTGCCCATGGCGCGTGAGCGGGTCGCCTTGCCATGGTAATCGCTGATTAGCGACATCGAGGCTGGAAAGTAGATAGTCTCTCCAAGGCCCTCCGCCGCTCTGAAAAATAGCAGATAACCGAAGGACCGCGAAATTGCGGTCGCCATGCAGACAATGCTCCAGATACGAAGCCCGCTAAGAATGGAGGCTTTGCGCTGGATGCGATCGACGAAGAAGCCGACAAGCGGACTGGACAGTCCATACACCCAGGCAAAGGACGATCCAAGGAGCCCCAGTTGCAAGTTGCTCAAGCTGAATTCCCGCGAAAGTAGCGGAAAAAGTGAAAAGACAGATTGTCGGTCCGCATAATTGAAGAAAGCAATCCACCATAGCATGCCCACCACATACCATTTGTAGTGCTTGCTGAATTGAATCTTGGACATAGTCGCCACTCGTTATCCGTCTATCGACGAGTTGGCCGTGCGTGAGCCTGTTAATGTTCGCTGGGCCGCCTCATACATTCCTCGACGGTCAATGTAGGCAACTTCCTCTACGATCCAATCGCGCATGCGCTTGCCGTCGTCGGTCTCCTGAGGCGCACAAACAAAGTCGAGCCGCATGCCGAGTTCCTCTTCGACTGCGCAGACCATCAACGGCCATATGGCTCCGATATCGCCTGTGACCGGAATGCTCCCTTCCAAACGCGCGAATCCTGACATCTCCATGCGAAACGGCATCCCGGTCCGCTTGGTCTTTGGCAGTCCCTTATCGATCGCTTCCTGCACATTCGCATCCTGTCGCTCCATCTCCCAGGCGCGCTCCAGGTTTGGATCGAGATCAATTCGTATAATCGTCTTTCCCTCCAAACTGTACGTCTTGAGGCGGTCCCAGCCCGTCCAGATGCCGTGTCCGGTATAAGTCTCGAGAGGCCCGTCATGAATCTCCTGGGAAAGTGCGATCGCCGACTCGATGATGACGTCCGCGTCGGAGAGCATCTCCGCAATGGATCGGGACCGGCGCGCAATCGAGATCGAGTCTCCGATCGATATTCCAACAGCTCCTCCGCCCACAAGTTGGGGAATCGACACCAGTACGGGAACTCCTTTGCGGGCGCCGGCTCCGATCATGGTCATCGGGCTCGCTCCGAGACCTGCGAAGTGCTCGAGTGAAACACCGTACTGGTTCGCCGCGTTGCGAATCTCCTGGGCCAGGCGTTCGGTGCGTAGACCGAGAGGCCACGCCATGTTTCCTGCCGCTTTGATGACAAGTGTGCCCGGTGCCTTTTGAAGCCTGTCATAGAGATCCCAACCGCCCCCGGGAATTTCCCCCTCCATATCGAGCCGCTGGGCGTCAGAGAGAGCCGTGATCTCAAATACCCTGCCGCGTGGGAGCAGATGGGCAGGACAACCGTAATTCTCTTCTGGATCGATGCGCACGCGCTTGACCCGATCCAGCGTCCCAGCCATTTCATGAGCGACGACCGCGGAACTCGTTATCACTCCGTCCACCAAACCGTGGCGGATCAATTCGGCGATTTGCGTGGTCACTCCTTCGTGGAGATTGGGCCCGCTCCCAGTAACGACCACTACTCGTCCACCCTTACGTTTCGCTGAAACGATCCGCGCAATGGCTTGCTTCAGATGTTCCTGGGTTGAAGAGGGAAGCGCCGCCCTAAGCTGCGCAATCGCATCGTCGGAGGGCCTCATCAATTCACCCCTTTGGCAAAGATCATGCGAACCCTCTCCAAATCTTCCCTGGTATCCACGGAGACAAGTTCCCCCTGGCACCTGGTTTCCACCGTTTGAATAAGGATCCCATTTTCAAGAGCTCGCAGCTGCTCCAGCCCTTCCAGTTGCTCCAAATGTGCAGGTGGCAACTGCGAGAGCCGCGCCAGGCATTCCGCGGTATAGGCATAGAGGCCGACGTGCTCGAAGACTGCAAATGTCTCCGTCCGATTCCGGGGATAAGGAATCAAGGATCGCGAAAAATAGAGCGCCCGGCCCCGCGCATCGCGAACCACCTTAACCACGCTGGGGTCATGAAAGCCCTGTTCGCCCACTTGCTTGACCACGGTGGAAAGCCCAACCGCGTCTCCCTCAAGTAAAGCAGCCTTGAGTGCCTCAACGCACTCGTCGATCATCTTTGGATCCAGCAGTGGTTCATCTCCCTGAATATTCACCACAAGGTCGGCATCGAATGAGACGGCAACCTCCGCCACGCGATCCGTGCCCGATGCGTGCGATGCACTTGTCATCACCACCCGCCCTCCGAATTCCCTTACCACCGCAGCAATGCGCTCATCATCCGTGCCTACGACAACCATGTCGAGCGACCTGGCTCTTTGCGCTGCCTCATAGACTCGCTGCACCATGGGCTTTCCGAGAATATCCGCCAGCGGTTTGGCCGGCAATCTGGTCGAATGATAGCGCGCCGGTATAACTCCAATTACTTTCATCTTGATTAACTCCCGATTTCATGGCTCGCGAAGTCCCAACTATGCGATGTTTTTCCAGATCTGTTTCATCTCGAGGCTCCGGGTCTCTGCCCAATTCATGAGCCAACCGTGCAACTCGTGGATTTGCCGCTGACGCGCCGGTGAAAGCGGAAGATGCATCGGCCCGTTTCCAATTCCGCGTGCATCCAATCCGATACGAACCCCCCACGGGATCGGCAGGTGAGCCACCAGCTTTTGAATCACTTCATCCAGGATGGCTTGGCTGGTAATAGCCGGTTCTACATCGCCAGCTCGATAGCTTCGATACACGGCTGTGACGAGTTCTGGAGCGAAGCCGGCGATGCCTGAAACAACTCCGTCCCAGCCAGCTTGCAGGGCGCCAAGTAGAAGGCTGTCGTCGCCAACGAAGAGCGAGAATCCCAACTGTTTTCGTCCAGCGCCGAGCGGTGCGAGATGGGCAACCTCACCACTGCTATCCTTGATTCCGACCAGATTTGGAATTGTCGCAAGTAGTTCGAGTGCGGTGGAAACTCGGATTGGATTCGTAAATAACGGAAGGTTGTACAGCAGGAATGGGGCTGAGACGGAAGCGCAGACGGTCTCACAGAAGGAAGCCAGGTCCTCCTGGCTGTAACGAAAGTAGTAAGGCATAGGCAACAGCAATGCGTCACAGCCCGAGTCGAACGCCTTCCGTGCCAGTTGCAGCGTAGAAAAAATCGACGACGTCCCCACGCATGCGATGACGCGTCCTCGCCCGCTCATTCTCTGAACGGCGCGAGCGAACAGAATGGCTCGGTCCTCGAGGTCAAAATGCGGAAACTCCGCAGTCGCTCCTCCGACGACGATGCCGTCGACACCACGCTCCATAACGAACTCGATGATTCGGTCAAATGCGGCAACATCCGGCCGGCCGAGGTCGTCAATCGGTGTGCACAAGGCTGCAAAAACACCTGATAGGGAAAGGTTCATCGGTGACGCCATAACATCCAATCGACTCATCGTACGACACGTAGAACCTTAATGCAATAAATAAAACATCGTTTTATATATGGAACAATAGAGCGTCCCTATTGGAGATAGGGACAAGTATGTCACTCGTTATATGGGCCAACGTTTCACCGAGAAAATAGATGGAATAGGCAAGTGATAGACTTAAGTGCGATTCGGAAAGCGCACCGATTGAGTCTAACGTCTGAACAACGCGAAGGGATTCCACCTCTACTCGGCACCCGCTTGCTCTGGGGCTACAAGCCTAAAGGCCGATTTTGCAGCATCGTTCCTGGTCGGCAGCCAGCCGGGCAATGCGCATAATGGTCCAGGGACCAGCCTCGGCAGGCGCATGCACGACGAGAAAATCACGGCCCTCCCGGCGCAGACGCAGGCAGTAAGAGAATCTGTCACCCGGTTGCATATGGTCATACGGATGGTCATACGGAAACTGCTGAAAGGCCCAGTCGGAAAAGCCGGCATTTGTCACGACCGAACCAGGATGGATGGGACCGTCCGGTTCAAATTCGATAGAGATCTTTATCCGGCAATCGGTGTAAAAGCGCGCCATCAAGCCGGCTTGATCGAATTGATGGGAAGGGAAGCAATGAAATTCTGCTGTCGCGATGCAGTCACCGGCAACCTCGGCAAAAAGGAAGTGGCCATTGTCGGCGCGGAATCCGTAATGCGTTTGCTGCCAGAAGTCCGTTTCAGGGTCTGGCTCGATCAGGAGGCACGAACGGCCGGCCTCAATGCGCCAAACCGAGGGCTGATTCATCCATCGAAGCAAGGGATGAAGGCTCTCACCGGTGAACCTCTCGAGCACCAAGCTCTGTGGCATGCCCATGCACAGCGTCATCGCATGAAGGATTGCCGAGAGCGCGATGACAGAGATTCATTTGGGTGGGAGAACTCCCAATGGCCATGAAGGATGAAAGGCCCGCTTCGAATATAAGTCACGCGGCGGGCAAGCCCGATCGCTATTTTTCCCGCACCATCGGAAATGCGCTCCGTATCCTCGAGCTGCTGCAGCAGAGCCGCACGCCGCTGTCTTTGGCCGAAATCTCAAGGCAGGCAACGTTGCCGAAGAGCTCCGCATTTCGCATTCTGCGCACTTTGGAGATTGCGACCTATGTGCAACGCCTCGATGGAGAACGATTTTCCATATTGCCTGGCACAGGCTTCCTGCTCAACCAGATGGTGAACAAGGTTGTCGAAGCATCGCAAACATGGATGAAGCACCTTAGCCAGGAGTTTCGTGAAACCATCAGTCTCGCGTGTCTGCACGATAACCACATTGAAGTTGCGGCTGTGATTGACAGCCCACAACGCGTGGCGATGGGCAACGTGATCGGGGATCTCATTCCCCCCCATGCCAGTTCTCTGGGAAAGTGCATTACCGCTTATCAGCCCGATGTGCGGCGCGAGAGACTCTTGCGGTCTTTCAGCCTTGCCCGGTTCACTCCAAGCACCATTGTCGAGGAAGTTGCTTTGAGCAAGGAGCTCGATTTGGTGCGAATGCAAGGCTACGCTATGGATCTTGAGGAGAGTGCCTTGGGTGGGTGCTGTGTAAGCGCCCCCATCTTCGCCAAGGGTAGCGAGGCGGTGGCGGCGATTAGCATCTCCATGCCGAAGATGCGCTTCACCAATCAGGAACGGCTCATAGCAGCAGTGAACGATGCGGCAAAAGCAATCTCGGGTGAATTGCGGAGTTAGCGAGAGTTGAGCCGGCAAGCAGCCCGCCTTCTTGCTCAGATAGCCATCCTTGCCCGTAAACAACGACAATCCGCCCAGAAGCGAACTTTGATCAGGCAGATTCTCGGGGTCATATCCGAGCGCTAACAGTTGTGCGCGGCGATATTCAGGGTAAGGTAAATACTCCATCAAACACGCGTTGTGGTCCTCCTCATCTATCTGATGGGCCCGGCTGGAGCTGAGCCATTTTGAAGGGAAGATATTCTTAAGATGAAATCTGCCTCGTTCCTTGTCTTCGGTGGATGCTTGATCGTAATCCACCCCCTTGCAGAGATCGAGGAAGCGCCGACTGGCTTGCTCGGCCAGCTTCAAAGAGGCAGACCGCATGCTTTCGAGACATTACATACCGTGGAAGGGCATCGCGCAGGGTGATCATTGGTCAACCGTGACTTCACGCTGGCGCTAGAGACTTCAAGAATCTGACCTGTCTCTTTAAGGGTCCGGCCATTGAGGATGATGAGATCGGCGGTCGTACGAAGGGTGGTCGGAAGATCCGCGATGGACTTGACGAGCAGTTCGAATCTCTCTGCGTACAACACAACTTAGTTGATCCGGCCGACTATCAGGCGGATCAAACAACGCTGGATTGCTATTGGGGTCGGGCGAGTTCTCAATCTTTACCTCAGGTCTGTTTCTTCTCTTTCTTAGGAGCATCAGGGAGCAGTTCCTGACGATACTGTTAAGCCAGGTGCTGATGTGAGCCTCGCCCTGGAATTGATGTAAATGCGAAAATACGCGCAAGAAGCAGTCCTGGGCTGCTGTCCCTCGCCAAAATTACGTCTGCCTTTATTTTCATACCTTTGCAGCTGGCACGAATCGGACGCCCCAACGAACTCTTCACCGTTAAGACATCGGGACGTCTGTTCAATGTCTCGGCCGGATGGAATATTGGCGGGGAACAAGTGGAGCTACAATGATCCTGCCGGGCGAAACGGAAGCGGGCTCTGCGGGAACGCAACTTGCTGAGGGATAACTTGGTGCGCTTGCCGAAACGATGACTGGCTGGCTGGAGCTTGTTGGTTGCGTGCTTCCGGAGCTTCATCGGACCGGCAGACCTTGATGTCTTGAAAATTCCCGCCCTCCAGGACGGAACCCTCACTCACGGAGACCGTTCTATCTCCATTTCAAGCTGAACCAATACCGGGGCAGGTCTCAGGCTGGGAGAGCCAAACTGCATGATCCCAAGAATCGGACTTGTACTTTTTCTCCTTTGTAAGTTGGCTGCGTCTGGCTATGCCGCGGAATTCCGCGCCTCCGCGGTCAAAGTAGATATCACTCCAGGCAGTCCGCAATGGTTGCTCGGATATGATGCCAGGCAGTCTGACAGTATCCATGACAGGCTCTTTCACCGTATCGCGGCGCTGGACGATGGAAAAACGACCATCTATCTTGTGTCTACCGACTTATGCCTGATTTCGCCCGCATACTACGACAAGGTGGCGAAAGACGTCGAGCGCGAGGTGGGGATACCTCCGCAAAACCTTTGGTGGACGGTGACACACACGCATTCCGCTCCTGAAACGGGACCGCCAGGAGTGGGAGCGGCATTTATGCCGGAGAGATATA
The DNA here is from genome assembly GCA_003165075.1 of Acidobacteriaceae bacterium. Lineage (GTDB taxonomy): Bacteria > Acidobacteriota > Terriglobia > Terriglobales > Acidobacteriaceae > Telmatobacter. The sequence continues at coordinate 23,228 of PLSM01000090.1, forward strand.
AGCAGGCCGCAAAAGGAGATTCCAATCCCGAATACACGCAATTCGTCGAGGCGAAACTCATTGAGGGTCTACGTCTGGCCCGTGAGAAATTACAGCCGGCGCGGCTTGGATTCGGACTTGGCTTCTCGACGGCAAATATCAATCGCCGGGGGAAAGACGTGGATGGCAAGGTCAGCCTTGGCTTGAATCCCGACGGTCCTGTGGACCGCCAGATCGGCCTTATTCGGATCGAGAACCTGAACGGCGGTTTGATCGGTCTCATTGCGAACTACGCCATCCACGGAACCGTCCTAGGGCCGCCCAACCATGCGATAAGTGGCGACGCGCCCGGCGTTGCGGCGCAGTACGTGGAAGAGAAGCTGGGCGTACCCATGCTGTTTATCAATGGCGCCGAGGGAGACCTGGCGCCGATCTACAGCGTTTACCCCGATCCCGTTTCAGGCCATCTGGGTGAGTTTCGACTTCTGCTTGGCGATCGTATCCTTCAAGCCAATCAGCGTATCGTCGAAATGACCTCCGACGTGGTCCTGACCGGGAGCGTGGCGGCGATAGAGACACCGCTCCGCGCCGGCCTGGCATGGCCCCCTGAACTTGGCGAGTATGTTCGCGCCGCTCCCGGGGGAGTAACTCTCGTTCGGATACCTGTTCGCTTCCTGCAAATCAATCGCGAAGCCGTGCTGTGGGGTGCTCCCCTCGAGTTATTCTGTCAGGTCGCCATGGACGTGCGCGATCGCTCGCGCTTTCCCTTCACCTTCTACTTCGGACTGCTGGACGGCTGGCTCGGTTACTTGCCGACCGGCCAGGCTTTCCGGGACGGAGGCTACGAACCGTCAACTTCGCCTTTTACAGAACGCGCGGAAGAAGATCTTCGTCAAGGTGTGGCCACGCATCTTGCGGCCATGACGAGATAGCGGGTTCGGCGAAGCGGGCCAGTAGATGCGATTGCTCAAGCCGCAACCATGCCGTTCACACCCTGGACGAGAATTTGGCGCCCGGAACTCGATCTGTCGGAGTTATGCAACGTCGAGCTTTGGAGCTATGGCCGCATATTCGCCGCCGATAACACCAAGCCGCGATTAGCAATCGTGGATTTCCTCGCAGTCAGGCTTCATCCGGGGGCACATCGAAGTTCACTAAGTCGCTCCGGAAGCCTCGTGTCTTGAAGGCCCCGTAGGCAATCCCCGCAAGCATCCAGATGGAGCCCGCGATCATCGCCAGTTTCGACAGGTGAATCCAGATGAATAAGCAAATCAGGAAGCCCAACACCGGCGGAATCAATTGCCACAGGCTGCGGTCCGCGCCCCGGATGTAGTAGTGAGTGAGCGACGCGAGATTAACGCCCATGAATGCGATCAGCGCGCCGAAGTTCAGCAGCTCGGCCCCATTGTCATAACTGATGAGGAAGGCGCCTGTGAGCGCGATCATGCCGACAAAGATCACGTTGTTGGCAGGAACCCGGGTTCTGGGATGGATAGCCCCAAAGAACCTGATGGGAATTGCGTTGCTGCGCCCCATGCCGTAAAGCAGGCGTGCCGCGCCCAGTTGCGATCCGATGCCGGATCCTATGGTGGCGATCAGCAGCGTGAGGCTGATGATCCTGGTGAGCCACAGGCCGCCCGCAATCGCCGCAACGTGGCTGAAGGCGTTCTCGACCTCGCTGGCTGGAAACATGTACTGGCGGCTGAGCAATTGTGCGCCGTAGACCTCTGCCGCGGCCAGAAGCCCGGTAACGACACAGACCAGAACGGTAGCCAGAAAGATGTTGCGCTTAGGGTTTTCCACTTCTTCTGACAGAGTGGAAATGCCGTCGAATCCGATGTAGGTGAGCACCGCGACCGATGTGCCGTGGAACACCCCGTTGATGGTGAAAGTCTCGGGGTTATAGAAGGGGCGCAGAAAATACGCCTCGGGGTATTGCGGCAAATGGAAGATGTAACGGATGGTGCACCAGAAGTAGGCCACGATAACAGCGCCCATGATGGCGCACAGGATCTCGTTGATGCGAGCCGACGACTTGACGCCGCGCAGGTTCAGCACCGTGAACAGCACGGCAAAGAACACGGGCCAGAGCAAGCCCGGATAAGGGATCTGGTATCGGGTTCCGCTCAACAGGTCGGCCATCGCCTTGGCCGACCAGATCGTGCAGATCAATGGATTGAGAATGTAGTCCATGGTCATGCTCCAGCCGGTCACATAACCGAGCGATGGATGCAGCTCGCGGCCCACATAGGTATAGGCTGAACCGGCGCTGGGATATACCCGCGCCATGCGGCCATAGCTCATCGCCGTAAAGACCATGGCGATCATGGCGATCAGGATGGAGGTGACAACGTGGCCTTGCCCCGCGTTGCTGAAGACCCCATAGGCCGGCATGGGCGCTGTGGGCTGAATGACGATAATGCCGTAGAGGACAAGGTCCCAGAGAGTCAGGGACCGCCTTAGGCGCAGGACCGTGGGATTGGCGTCCGCCGGTGGATTCTTCAAGCTTTCATCGCCCGTACGCGAGGGGCGTGCCTGCGTGCTTGCCCGCAATCTGGTTCGAGCCGGTTCTTGCACTCTGTGCCGTGCTCTTTGCGCATGCACTGCGCGATGAAAATCTTCATCGTTTCCCGGATCTGCTTCACGAGGGTATTCTGCAACATGGTCGAATCCCACGTCAATTCCGTAGTTGCATATTGCAGAGACGGCGTGGCAAGGCTCAGGCTTTCTGCGGGGCCATGCCAGTTGCGTCTCTCGCCTGACGCTTCCGGCCTGTTTGCAAGTGCTCGCGATTCAAATAAAGAATGGAGCTCTCGCTCGCAATGCAGCATTGAATGAAAGACCCTGAACATTCAATGCATGCCCGTTTCTACCGAAGCCGCCTCATGCAATTCCTGATTGAAGGGCGTAGAAACCGCGGTGTAATCCCTCCGATGTGCTTCAATTGTTAGGTCACTTGGTCCAGGTGTTGCAGCATGCCGAACCGCTAAGTCTGCAGCTTGGCCGCGGGGGAAAATGGCATTTCAAAAAGACGTTGTCGTGCGTTGTCTCATCGTGGCATCTCTTGCAGTTGCTGGCTCTGCGCTGTGGGCCCAGGCCGGCAGTGATTTGCCCATCTACCTTGACTCGAAGCATTCGGTCAACGAGCGTGTTGATGACTTGATGGGCCGCATGACGCTCAAGGAAAAAATCGGGCAGCTCAATTTGCCATGCGTGTATGTCGATGAGCTTGGCAAGGACATTCCCGCCAAGCGCGAGGGAACCCGGCGATTTGCGGCCGGGACCTACACGCAGGAGATTGGGCCGGGAAGCGGCTTTTTCACGCTCGCAAACGAAATTCTGCACGATGGAGATGCCCGTGTGGCGGCCCAGTATTTCAATGATCTACAAAGAATTGCCGTCACACAAACGCGCCTGAAGATCCCGTTGCTCGAAGACGAGGAGGGCACGCATGGCGCGATGTATCCGGGAGCGACGATTTTTCCTGAAGGGCTGGCCATCGGCAGTTCCTTCGATCTCGATCTGGTGAAATCGGTCTACACTGCGGCGGCGGCCGAGGCCCGGGCTGTAGGGATCCACATGCTGTCCACTCTGGTGATGGAGTTGGATCGCGATCCACGCATGGGACGAAACGAGGAAGGCTACACCGAAGATCCCTACCTCGAACAGCGTATCGGTGAGGCGATCGTGCATGGAGCTCAAGGCGTCAACCTCACCGATCCGGACAAGGTGATCACTGTGTTTACCGATTTTCCCACACAGAGTTCTCCCGCAAGCGGCCTGGAGCGCGGAGCGATCGAATTATCGGAACGCTCACTGCGCGAGAACGATTTATTGCCGTGGATGGCCGTAATCCGGGCTGGAGCGTTGGGCGTGATGGCCGGCTATCCAGAGATCGAGGATATCCCTGCGCATGCCTCTGAAAAGTGGATGAACAACGTGCTCCGGCAGGAACTTGGCTTTGACGGTATCGTGGAAAGCGAAGGTGGCGGCTTTGGGAGCCTGATTTATGAGCACATCGTTCCAACCCAGAAGGAAGCAGGCGCGCTGGCGATTAAGGCCGGAGTCGACCTGGACATCACCTATGAACCCGCCTATATGGGCCCCCTGATCGAATCCGTTGATGAAGGAAGAGTGCCGACGGCGCTGGTGGATCGCGCGGTGCGCCGGGTTCTGAGACAGAAGTTCCGCCTGGGCCTCTTTGAGAACCCCTATGTCGATGTTGACCGGGCAGAACGCATTGTGCACTCTCAGCAGAACCAGGATTTGGCACTCCGCGCCGGGCGCGAGGGAATCGTCCTGCTCAAGAACGAAAAGAACCTGCTGCCGTTGAAGAAGACCCTGAAATCAGTGGCAGTCATCGGCCCGAATGCGGATAACCGGATGAATCAGATTGGCGATTACTCCCCGGCTGCCACCCCGGAACATATTGTCTCCATTCTCGAAGGAATCAAGACCAAGTTGGGCCCCGCGACAAGAGTTACCACCGTGAAGGGATGCAATGTACTGGGAGGAGACACGGGCGGGTTTGCTGAAGCTGTCAGCGCCGCCAGGAATGCAGAAGTAGCGATCGTAGTTGTGGGAGAAAACCAGCGCGAGACTCACCCAGGCGCGGAACTGGAGCGCCCCACCGACGGAGAGGGCCACGATGTCGCCAGCCTTAACCTCACTGGCGTGCAGGAAGATCTTGTTCGCGCGGTCTTCGAGACTGGAACCCCCACCATCGTCGTCCTGGTGAACGGCCGGCCGCTTGCTACGCCGTGGACCTCGGAACACGTGCCTGCATTGGTCGAGGCCTGGTTGCCGGGCGAGCGCGGCGGAATAGCGGTTGCCGATGTCCTCTTTGGCGATTACAACCCCAGTGGCCGTCTGGCTATCACCATACCCCGCGACTCGGGACAGTTGCCGGCATACTACAACTACAAACCCTCCAAAGCTTACTGGATGCACGAGGGATGGAGCCATACCGAGGGATACGCCGACATGCCTGCGACGCCGCTCTATCCCTTTGGCTATGGCCAGAGCTACACGAATTATGAATACGGCAATCTGCGCATCGAGCCGGCTGAGATACGCCCGGGAGGCGAGGCGCATGTAAGTGTCGATGTGAGGAATGCCGGCAATCGAGAAGGCGCGGAGACGGTGCAACTGTATCTGCGCGAGTCCTTTGCCCCCGTCTCGTTGCCGGTCAGGCAACTGCGCGGGTTTGAACAGGTTGCTCTGAAACCCGGGGAGACGAAGACCGTGACTCTCACTCTGACCCCCGAAGACTTGCAGTTGCTTGATATCGACATGCACTGGAAGGTCGTGCCCGGCGATTTCGAAATTATGGTGGGGAGATCGTCGCAGGATCTGCCGCTCAAAGGAATGCTCAAGGTTAGCCAGTAACCCGGTAGCCGGTCATCGCATCCGGAACGGGGAGAGTTCGCTGGCCGTTTGTTGATCTCGGGCAAAGCCTGCCGGCAGTTGGCAGGATGTGTGCCAATGGAATAATCGACGCGGCGGTATGAAGAACCGGAGGATCCGATGGGAGAACGATTTCAGGACCGGGTAGCAATTGTCACGGGGGCGGCACAAGGTATCGGCGCCGCAATCGCCTTGCGATTGAGCCGCGAGGGCGCCACGGTCATTGGCCTCGACATCAAGCGGGACGAGCTAGCCGCCTTGTCCGCACATTTGCCGCGGTTTGAGGCGGAACCAGTAGATCTGGCTTCCTTGACCGATATTGCACGCGCCATTGAGAAGATCAGAGGCAAGCACAGCCGGATCGATGTGCTTATCAATAACGCCGGCGTCATGGACTACGTCCGCATCGATTTGGCCGGCCTGGAAAAGTGGCGCCGGGTGATGGCCATCAATCTTGAGGCCCAGTTTCACATGTGCCGCCTGCTTGCGCCGGTGATGATGGAACAAGGCTATGGCCGTATTGTGAACATCGCGTCCACCGAGGCGGTTCAGCCGGAGCCCCATGTCAGCATCTATGCCGCATCGAAAGGCGCCATCTTTTCATTTACGCGGGCAATCGCTGTCGATCTGGCGCCGTTCGGAATTCTGGCCAACGCCATCGCGCCGGGATGTATCCATACCCCCATGTCCATTGTGAACGGCGTGGATGAGACAACGACCGATGTGTTCCAGGAATGGTATGTCGGGAAAAGAAAGATTCCTCTGGCCAGGCCCGGCGAACCGGAGGAGATTGCAGCGGTAGCGGCCTTTCTGGCATCGGACGAATGCAGCTATGTCACCGGTCAAACAATCATCGTAGACGGTGGGTTGACGATCACCAACTAGCCGCTTCGCGCCGGGTGCAGGACTGGCGACGAAGAGCAAGTCACACTCGCGCCAGGTTTACTGACCAGCAAACGATCTTGGCGAGATCGTGGGGGTTGCCGACTTTCACGACTTTCAACCCTGCGGCCAGAGCGCTCCTGACTCCGTGATCGGAGTCTTCGAAGACGATTCCAGCACTTATTCCGAGCCTCTGCCTGATCAGCAGGTACGGTTCAGGAGAAGGCTTGGGCTTTGCTACGTCCTCACCGAATACGAGCGCATCGAACCGTTCGAAAAGTTTGCCTGCGCGAAGCACCGGCTCTACACATGCTCTTTCGGAGCTCGTTACCAATCCGATTCGATACTCATTGAGTCTCGCCAGGAGTGCAATTGTCTCTTCCGGAATTGGTAACTCTGCGAGTGACAACGCACAAACCAGTTGTTTGCGTTCTGCGTTTCTGCTTAAGAGTTCCGTTGCATCGATATGAGGCCACGCCTTCGGTATCGAAACGCACATCTGAGCGTCGCTTACGCCAAGGCCATGAATCCCATAGTCGTTCCAGGTGAAATCTATCCCATAAACAGCCAGCATCTTCGCCCACGATTTCCAGTGGAGTGGCTCGGTATCGGCCAGCACGCCGTCGTAATCGAAGATCAACGCTCCGCGTGGCCCGTTCATGCGATGTGCTTACCTATTCTTCAACGAGCCTCCAAACTTCGGGGCTGGATCAGGAAGCGTCGAAGGTTACGCCGGTGTAATGCTGGACTGCATCGAGGTTGATGGTTATGCCCAGGCCCGGTTTGTCCGGTATCTCCAGCATGCCCGCTCCGTCCAATCTCCATCGATCTTGGACAATTTCATCTATAAACGGAGAGTCAGTCAGATATTCCACCAGATCGGTGCTTTGGATCGCAGATGCCAACTGAAGATCGGCCGCCAGGCCAAGCGCGGTGTTCCATCCATGCGGGATCATGCGAAGTCCGTGGTCCTCGGCCATCCATGCTATTCTCCGCTCTTCACTGATTCCACCAACTTTGGTCACATCCGGTTGCACAATATCAAAAGCTCCCTCGCGAATCCACGGCTCGAATGCCTGACGCCGGGTCAGCACCTCGCCTCCCGAGATGGGAACCGGCGAAGTCTGGCGAAGAAGTATGAAGTCCGTTAGATTGTCGGGCGGCAGTGCTTCCTCAAACCAATAGACGTTGTATTCGGCTAACATCTTCGCAGTGCGAACCGCCCACTTGTATCCCTGGGGCCAAAACGCATCGCTGGCGCCGGCATCGACCATGAGCTGCGAATCCGCACCCACTGCTTCGCGCGCAGCCCGCACGATCGCCTCATCTGTGGCAAAATCGTGCCGCCCGAATGGACCCCAGCCGATTTTGAAGGCGCGAAATCCCTGCGCATTGATCGACAGAAGCTTTGCAGTCAGTGGCTCCGGCTCCTCCATGAGCAGCGAAGCGTAGGGCCGAACGCGATTGCGGTAACGACCACCGAGAAGCCGGCCGACCGGCTGCCCCGTGGTTTTTCCGAGAATGTCCCACATCGCTATATCGATCGCGCTGATCGTGTGGGTGATGGAGCCGCCGCGCCCCATCCAAAACGTATTGGCACGGAGCTTTTCGCTTACTCGCTCCGGCTCCAGAGGATTCTCCCCCAGAAACAAGGGTTCAAGAACTCTCAGGGAACCTTGAACCAAAGTGTCGTTCGTAAACGCCGATCCCCAGCCAGTAATACCCTCATTTGTGTAGACAGCCACCAAGGTATGAATGCAATCGCCTGGTTTAATCTCGTTTGCCCACCCGCCCTCGGGTGTGCTGCCGCGCAGGCCAGCCGATACGATTCTTTCGATCTTCATGGATTTGAGCACTCCTGCGCCGGCCGCGATCTGAATGCGCGAATGAACGAGCTTTTCAGTTCCCAGGCTCCTGCGCTCTTGACCAAGCATGACGGCTGAAGGAGGGATGCGAATTGCTGCTTGTCCACAGTGATCTGGGCGCTCGGGTCGAAAAGTTCCGCTAGCTCGCCGTCCGAGCTATTTTACGTCACTGCCACTCCGACGTCATAATCCAGATGACGGTTTCACCGTCGGGGCCGATCCTGTCCCAGAGTCCCGTTAGAGTTCGTCCGTCCGCGGAAATCGTGGAGCGAGAGGTTCCCGTAGGTGCAGCGACACCCCGCCAAATAACGATGTTCACCGCTCGTACCTTCCATCCGCGAATCGCAACTCAATCATCTTCGAAACGTGACTGCAGATTCTTTGTCCAAAGCATGTTGAGACCTGGAAATGGAATGCCGCTTCCGTCAAATGGCTGCGAAAGCGGGCCGAGCGTCTCAACGCTGACCATCCACGATGTCGAAACGATTTTATGTAGTAAAATCAAGATTCCGTTCGGTCATTGACCTTTCATAGGATTATTTGGGCAGCTCGTTTCGACACGGATGTTTCGCAGCGGGTTCTGTAAGAGACCTGGGCGCCAGCCGATTTCGAGTTGCCAGCCGCTGACCGGGATTTGTCTGCCTTCTCGAAGATAGCGATCAATGATAAGCCGGAGATTTCGGCGAGGCTGGGGAAAGCAATTGAGATGACTAAGCGAAATGCTTACACAATGCGCGATGTGGCCCGGCTTGCCGGCGTGTCTATTTCCACGGTGTCGGCAGTAGTCAATAACAAGGGCATCGTCGGCCCTGATCTAACCGCTGTTGTTCAAAAGGCAATCACGGCGATGAACTTCTCTCCGCATGCAGGCGCGCGAGGGCTGCGGATCGGAAAGACCAATATTCTTGGTCTGGTGGTGCAGGATATTACGAATCCATTCTTTGTGGAGGCGCTGCGCGGCGTTGAGGATGAGGCGATCAAGCATGGCTATGAAGTGCTGGTCTGCAACTCCAACGATCAGCCCGATCTTGAACTGCGGCACCTGAATGCTTTGTATACGCAGAGGGTGGACGGCGTGCTTCTGGCGACCTGTGATTCGTATGCAGCCCGGCAGGCGTTGGTCAGGGATCGCGCTCCGATCGTATTCATCGACTGCGTTCCCATGAAAGCGGAGGTGAATTGCGTTGTTACGGACAACTATGACTCCTGTTACAACGCGATCCGCTACCTCATTGGGCTAGGGCATGAGAGGATTGCGGTCATTTCCGGCCGGCTGGTGCATTCCACCAGCATCGCCCGTGTCGAGGGGTGCCGCAAGGCGATGCAGGAGGTCAATCTCCCCGTGTTGGAGGAGTCGCTCCGTGAGGGCGATTCACACATTGAGAGCGGCTATCGCATTGGCCTCACCCTGTTTCAATCGCCCGATCCACCAACAGCGATTTTTACCCTGAACAACCGCATGGCGCTGGGAATTCTCCGCGCACTGAGGGAGTTGCAGATTCCCTGTCCGGAGAGGGTCAGCGTGATGAGCTTCGATGACGCCGATTGGGCTGAAGTATTCAACCCCAGCCTGACAACAATCAAGCAGCCGACCTATGAGATCGGCAAGGCGGCTGTGGAGTTGCTGCTGCAATCGATCCAGTCCGCCAGCGACGAAACCACGCTCGAACCTCGACAAATCCTCCTCAAGTCCACGCTCTGTGCGCGGGATTCCACAGCGCCGGTTGCAAAAAGCTGACGCCGCCAGGCAAGGACACCCGAAGAAGAGCGATGAAGCCGGCGGAGTTATCCTGGCCGCCATCGATGACCGTTGTTTCGACAGCGAGAGCGTTCCTGCCGCTTTTCAAGGATTGCTTTACGGGGATCTCTTTGAATGTTTCCCACGGATACATCCAGGCGGGCAGAGTCCGGGCCTTCAGGACCGGACTCTGTTGATCCACGCTACGGCTGAATCTTTTCCGTTAATAATGATCAATCGGCGTGGCTCTCAGCCTTGCGGTTACGCCGTGGGTAGCCCGGGCCAAGGTGGGGAGCGCTGGGACTCCCAAGCCCAGGAGCGCGGGGTGCGAGCAGACGAGCGACGAAGAAGGTTCTGTGCATGTCGATTCCAGATCTGCCGTGTAGCAGATCCTTCAGTTCCGGTGAATAGGGTTCCGCGATGGAGCGCAGGCGGGTTCGCGGCATGGCGGTCGTTATTTCGTAGTGGGTTCGGCGGCATGCCGACAAAGGCGTTGACAATGCGGCTGCCTGCCGATAAACTTAGCGATCGAAACGATTCTTTAGCTGTAGTGTTCCTCTCTCTGCCACCGGGCCATTATGAAACATGGGGATGATAGAGCGCAAGAAAAAATCTAATGGAATATCGAAACGATACGAGGATTGGAAAGGACCGGCGACGGTTCCCGAGTTTAATGGCTTGCCTGGCGCGAATCGGTACGTTGGGAAGCGACCATGGGGATGGTGCGCGATTTATCGGCGGCCGTCCGGCGGGAATCGGCGCGCAATGGCTCAATGGAGCCCAGCGATTTCCGGTCCAGCCGATAGGGAAGCCGTGGAGCATGCGTTGGCAATGCGCATTTTCCATTCTGTTGCTCCCATTCCTGCTGGCCGCGGAGCCATCGCTGGCACAAGCTCCGCTGCCCGACAGCCCGGCGATCGAGCAAAGGGTGAATGATCTGCTCGCGAAACTCACGCCTGAACAAAAAGTAGATCTCATTGGCGGCGAGGAAGGGATGTTCATCCGCTCCGAATCAACGGTGGGCTTGCCCAAACTGAAGATGACCGACGGTCCAATGGGAGCCGGCACATGGGGACCATCGACTGCGTATGCGAGCGGTATCGCTCTGGCGGCGTCATGGGACCCCGAGCTTGCGAAGCGAGTCGGGAGTTCGATTGGTCTTGATGCTCGGGCACGCGGAGTGCATATTCTGCTTGGCCCGGGAGTGAACATCTATCGAGCGCCAATGAATGGAAGGAACTTTGAGTACTTCGGAGAAGACCCGTTTCTGGCGGCCCGGACTGCGGTTGGTTACATTGACGGAGTGCAGAGCCAGGGTGTAATGGCGACGGTGAAGCACTTTGCCGCAAACAACCAGGAATACGACCGCCACAACGTGAGTTCGGACATGGACGAGCGGACCCTTCGTGAGATTTACCTGCCCGCGTTCGAAGCAGCTGTACGCGAGGCTCATGTGGGTGCGGTGATGAATTCCTACAACCTCGTGAACGGCATTCATGCGACCCAGAATACCCATTTGAATCTCGACATTCTTAAGAAGGAATGGGGGTTCGATGGCATCCTCATGTCGGATTGGGACGCCACCTACGATGGGGTTGCGGCAGCCGTCAACGGCCTCGACCTGGAAATGCCGGATGGCAAATTCATGAGCCGCAGCAACCTGCTGCCTGCTGTGCAGCAGGGCACGGTTTTACTGGCGGCCATCGACGACAAGGTACGCCGCATCTTACGGACCTCGATCCGCTTTGGCTTCCTGGACCGCCCGCAGCAAGAGACAGCAATTCCCGCGTACAGGAATGAGGGACGGGAGGTGGTTCTCGAAGAGGCGCGTGAGAGCGTCGTACTGCTCAAGAATGAGAATTCATTGCTGCCGCTCGATTCCGGAAAACTGCGGACAATCGCCGTAATAGGCCCTGACGCGTGGCCCGCGGAGCCGGGAGGCGGCGGCAGTTCCCAGGTGCAGCCTTTTGCCGCAGTCAGCCTGGTGGAAGGGCTGGCGAATCTCAGCGGAGCGAAGGTCACTTATACCCGCGGGCTGCCGACGGTGAGCGACTTCTTTGATAATTCGAACTTCGTGCCAGGCAACGCCGATCCGGCCAAGCAGCCTGACACTGGGCATCAGCCCATCAAAATCGAATCGTTCAACAACCCCGATTTCGAAGGTACGCCTGATTCGATTGAATATGCCGACCATGTGAATAGCTGGAAGTCTGAAGAGTGGACGACCGCAGCAACTGTGCGGCGCAGCGTCCGCTATTCCGTATCCTATCGGCCCGAAAAGACCGGCCACTATGTATTGCTTGCCGCAGCCAGCGCGGCGGATACCTACAGGCTTACTCTCGACGGAGAGCCGCTTCTGGAACAAACGGAGCACGAGGGCCAGGCGCCTCAGTGGGCAGACCTGTCTCTGACGGCGGGGAAGACGATTGCCATTCAGTTGGATTACCGGCCTGATGCGTCCTATCCGCGTGTCGGCCTGGGCATTTGCGCCAAGGACGATTTGATCTCCGCCGAAACCAGAAAGATTGCCGCTGAGGCCGATGTCGCAGTTGTATCTGTGGGTTTCGATCCGACCACTGAAAGCGAGGGCTTTGACCGCACTTTTGCGCTCCCGTGGGGACAGGGCGAATTGATTGAATCGGTTCGGCAAGCGAATGCGAAGACCATTGTCGTCGTGACTGGCGGCGGGGATGTCGACACCAATGGCTGGCTGGCGGATGTGCCCGTGCTGCTCGAGAGCTGGTATATGGGCCAGGAGGGCGGGACGGCCTTGGCAGAGATACTGCTGGGAGCCCGGTCTCCGGAAGGCAAGCTGCCGATCAGCTTTGAGCGGTCGTGGAAAGAGAACCCGGTGCACGAAAACTACTATGCGCAGGCCGTACCGGCGGGGCAGACGCCGCATGTGAAGTACGCAGAAGGTGTCTTCCTCGGGTATCGCTATTACACCTCGACAAACAACAAGCCACTTTTCCCTTTTGGCTTTGGCCTGTCCTACACGAACTTCTCATTCAGCAACCTGATGCTGTCTGCGTCGCGTGTGCCCGCCGGCGGTTCGCTGCAGGTCTCCTTCGATGTAACGAACAGTGGTGATCGCGCAGGTGCAGAAGTCGCGGAAGTCTATGTGGGCGATCCAAGTGCACGCGTTGCGCGACCCACAAAGGAACTGAAAGGCTTCGCAAAAGTCCAGCTTGGCCCTGGACAGCATCAGCATGTGAGCCTTGAGCTCGACCCGCGCGCCTTTTCGTATTGGAGCGAAGACAGCCATGGTTGGCGAATCGATCCGGGCCGTTTTGTTGTCTACGTCGGCGACTCATCAGAAGATACGCCGCTCAGCGCTGAAGTGCAGGTCGGAAATTAATCGATTCGGGAGCAGTCAGGATGAAGACGATGAAGGACGGCACGATATCGCGGCGCGGACTGATCAAGACCGGCATGGGAGCGGCTGTAGCCGGCCTCATCTCGACGAGTTCGCCGATTCCGTGCGAAGCCTCGGAGAGCGGGGGAACTGGGACGGGGATCGCAGGCCAAAGCGAACTCTGCGAGGCAGCCAATGACCAGGTTCCCGTCGAGAAAGAACCGCTGGATTATGTGAATGTGCTCTTTGGGGTTGCAGCGCTGGACGACCCCGAACTATTGGGAAATGCGCCCCCGTACGGAGAGGAACTTTATACCGGAATGGTTTGCCCGGGCGCTGCGCTGCCGCATGGCATCGACGTGAGCCCTGTGAACAAGGACGTTAGCCTGGCTTATCCTCACGGGAATCTCTACTCCTATGTCTATTCTCGCCGCACCATGGCTGGTTTCTCCTCCATGGTGGATGACATGCTTGTGACGCCGCTGGTGGGCGATTGGACGACTCCGCCAGACCGTGTGCGCAACGCGTCTTCCTACGACAAGAAGAGTGAGCGCTCGACTCCCGGCCATTATTCGGTCTACCTGCAGGATCACGGAATCCATGTTGACCTGGCTGCGACGGCTCTCACAGGTCTCTTTCAATTCACATTTCCGAAGACGAATCGAGCCACGATCCTTATCGATCTCGGTCCCAACAAGGATACGACTTTAGAAATTGTGGGAGACCGGACAGTCAGAGGCCGGACGCAGGGTGGAACTGTTGCCTTCGTTGCCGAATTCTCAAAGCCGTTCAAGTCCTTCGGAACATTTCACCGCGATCCTCCCGAACCGGGGATGGTGGGTGTCGGTTGGTTCCTGCTCGGTTGGGACAAGGTGAGTCCCGGCAGTCGCTCGGAGACCGGCACTTATACGGGCTGCTTCTTGACCTATGAAACCGACGAAGCAGAGCAGATTCTGATCAAGATCGCCGCCGCGGGCAGCTATGAACAGGCACGGACGACCTTGGATGCAGAGAATCCAGGATGGGCGATCAACAAATTGACGAGCGATGCCAAACAGGCATGGCGCGAACGGCTCGATGCCATCCACGTGAACGGTGGAACAAAAAAGCAGCGAGAAATCTTTTACTCCGCTCTCTATCATGCCTTCGCCAGCCCGACGATGGTAGCGAAAGAGGGAGACCAATTTACGGGCCTGGATAGGAAATCCTATATCGCCGAACATGATCGCTACGACCTTGTACCTTACTGGGACACAGGCAGAAACCAGGTTGTGCTCCTGACTCTGCTGGAACCTGAAGTCAAGCGGAATATTCTTCGTTCCCAACTGGAAATGGCGCAGGAAACGGGTTGGATGGGGACGTCCTTCCATGGCGACCATGCGGTGGCCATGTATCTCGGCGATTGGGAACGCGGACTTAGTTTCGACCATGAGGAAGTGTATCGGTACCTCTCCAAAAATGCGACGGATCCGAAAGGCCCGAGAGAGTTTCTGGCGGAATATCTCCAGCAAGGCTGGATTCACGATATCGTCGTCGAACATCCGGGACCTCCCTATGAGGGAGGAAACGCAGGCGTGTCAAAGACGCTGGAATACTGCTACGACGATTATTGCCTGGCCGTATACGCCAGGAAACTAGGACGCGAGGCGGACGCTCGCATGTTCCTGGAGCGGGCCTTGAATTACAGGCATGTCTGGGACCCATCGACTGGCTTCATGCGCGGTCGAACTGCGGATGGCTCGTGGATTGCGCCTTTCTATCCTGCTGAGCCTTATTACAACTTCATGTACAAGGAGTCGACCGCTGGGCAGACAACCTGGTTTGTGCCTCACGATGTGCAGGGCCTGATCAACCTGATGGGTGGCCGAGAGTCGTTTGTAAAGCGGCTGGATACTTTCTTCAGTCTTCCTTATAAGCCGCAGGGAATAGCACGGGACATTACCGGGTTGATCGGTCAGTACTGCCATGGGAATGAGCCGGATCATCATGTGCCCTACTTGTATAACTGGGCCGGCGCACCGTGGAAAACGCAGGAGGTCGTGCGCAAAATCATGAAGCTGATGTATGGCAGCGATCGTGATGGATTGGGCCTTGCCGGGATGGACGACAAGGGAGAGAACTGTTCCTGGTTCGTAATGAGTGCGATGGGCTTTTACACCGTTGACCCCGCCAGAGCGGAGTACATTCTTGGGTCTCCGCTATTCGATGAAGCAACCATCCGGATGGGCAATGGAAAGACATTCACAGTTAAGGCCAACGGCAATTCCGACGAAAACATCTACATCCAGAACGCCTTCCTGAATGGTGCGCCCTTGAACCAGCCATGGTTTTCACATTCCGCAATGGCCGACGGTGGAACGCTTGTATTGAACATGGGGCCAGCGCCGAATAGGAACTGGGGGAGCGCAGCGGAGAGTGCTCCCCCGTCCATGTTGGAGAGGTCTTAGTGCAGATTGCAACGTCAGTCATCGAATTCTGAAGGAGCTTGGCAACCGGTTCGATACGGGATCGTCAACACGGTGGCCAACAGACAATGGCCACTGTTTTCGAAGGTTGTTTGTAGGAGCCTAAGTGATGCAAGCAACGTTATCGAGGCTCAGGTTGTTGAGTTTCTCGCTTCAGATGCTGGCCGGCGCAGTAATAGTTTCAGTCGGCATTCTCGCGAACGTTTCAGCGGCGAAAGCGCAACAGACTCCGACGGCTGCCGCTGCCGATAACTTTGCCACGCAGCAGACCGCGGGCTTTACAGGGGACGGGCTCTGTTTCGAGTACTTTGGTGCACCGTCCGGGAAAGAAGCCGCAATGGGGTTCCCGCCGCACGGCGAGGCTGCCTCTCAGCGCTGGAATGCGCATCCGCAAGCAGACGTCAAGAGCACGGGTTGTCGCTGGGATGTCTGGTTGCCGAACGCTCAACTTCTCTTTGAACGCACAATTCGCTTGCGGAATCTGGAAGCTGTTGTGTACGCGGAAGAGATAGCCAACAACGAAAAAGATGCGGATCACGCATGCCACGGGGTTCAGCACGCAACATTCTCACCCCCTTTCCTGAACACGGTCGACAGCAGCTTTGCAGTTTCAGGCGCGCGAGGAGTGACTGCGCCGGAGGAATACGAGGGAGGCTCGCGGAATGGAGTTCGGCACGACACCGCTTCCCCTGGGACGCGAGGAAACATTCCGCAGGGGAAAGTTATTCGATACGCCTGCATGGTGTGTCATTCCCACGCGCGGGAAAAAGGCAGTGCGGTACCTGCTTTTTGCATTTACGCTTCCCAGCCACATCCATTCAATCGAGAATGTCGAAGCCGTCGACGACCGCATTGTTCTTCATGGAGAGGAGGCAGGCTCCTCTTTTTCGATTCCTGCTCATGGATGCGAAGAGTTTCCTTCTGAAGGAGAACAGCTCGCAGTGCAGTAAGCTGATATCCCCGATAAACGCGGGTGAATTGGGTGCAACCTCAAGGTTCAATGGAGAAAGTGCGAATGAGAGCGACTCTCAGAGAGCCAACCTGGATTGGTGTTGACATAGGCGGCACTAAAACTGCGGTGGTACTTTGCGCGCAACCGCCAAAGATCCTGGTGCGTGTTGAATTTCCGACCTTGCCGGAACAAGGCCCGGAACGTGCCCTCCAGCTGATCAAGAAGACGATTCATGAACTGATCCGCAGTCACCGCGAGGATATCGGAAAGCTTGAGGCTATCGGTGTGAGTTGCGGCGGTCCACTCGATCGGATCGCCGGCATTATTCAGGCTCCTCCGAATCTGTCCACGTGGGTGGACGTTCCCATTTGTTCCATGCTCGAGCAGGAATTCAGTCTTAAATGCCGGCTGGAAAACGACGCGAACGCGGGCGCAATTGCGGAGTATCGTTTTGGAGCCGGGCAGCGAACTCAACACATGGTATTCCTAACCATGGGAACCGGGCTGGGTGCTGGCATTATTGCGGACGGCCGTCTCTATCACGGAGCATCTGACCTGGCCGGCGAGATTGGACATTTCCGGCTGAGCCGCTCAGGCCCGACAGGGCACAACAAAGCAGGCTCCGTGGAGGGCTGGGCGAGTGGTGGAGGAATTGCCGTGACGGCGCGACGAGAAGTTACTGCCGCGATCAGCAAAGGGATCCCCACGTCCATGGCCCGGCTGGGCAGGAATGGGACATTGAGTGCCAAGGATGTTGCTGAGGCCGCACATGGCGGAGATAAACTGGCAAGGCGGATCATTCGTAACACGGGAACCCGTCTGGGCGAAGCGCTGGCAATCCTGGTGGATGTATTGAATCCTGAAGTGATTGTGATCGGCGGGCTTGCTATGAGGTTGGGCGAGAGCCTGCTGGCCCCCGCGCGGCGCGTACTGGATGATGAAGCGCTGGCCGCTTCCGCGAGAGCTTGCCGCATTGTGCCCGCCGCGCTGGGAGAGGAAATCGGCGACATTGCTGCGATTTGCGTAGCGATGGGTTTTTAGGCGTCCTGGAAGCAAGGATGCGCCGGGTTGATGAAGGCTCTCGAAGAGAGTTTGCTCACCTCAATTTCACACGGTCGCAACAGCGCGACAAGATAGGATTGGTTGGCCAGTGACATTGGATAGTGGAGTGATGGTGCAGCTCGGACAAACGCGAAGCTGGTTTGCCGCGGTAGCCTTGATCGTTCTCGCGACTGCGCTGCACGCTCAGGTCGCTTTGAAAGCGGACCCATTTCTTGGGATTGAAGGAGGCGGCAACACGATCCCGGGGCCGTCAATGCCGTTTGGGATGATCAAGCCAGGCCCTGACGCTGGAGCCAACCAGGCAAATTCCGGCTGGGAAGCGACAGGGCGAATCAACGGCTTCAGTCAGACGCATGTGAGCGGTTCTGGAGGCGGTCCCAAGTACGGCAATATTCTTATCCAGCCGACGATTGGCGCGCCGAGGGCAACAAGAATCGGTTCAGACCGGGGAGATGAGAAGGGAACGATCGGGTATTACCACGTGCAATTGAAGCGTTACGGCATTGGCGTGGAGATTACCGCAGCGGAACGTTCGGCAATTTACCGGCTCACATATCCCGCGGCGCAACAGGCAAATATTCTGATCGATGCAGGTCACTGTCTAACCTGGATCAGCAAGGCCGGCGAGGGGCAGCTTATTGCCAGCTCTCAGGTGCAGATCATTTCGCCGACCGAAGTAAGCGGTTCGAGCAGTGTGACTGGAGGGTGGAACAAGCAAGCCAGGCCGTACACCGTGTATTTCTATGCGGTGAGCGACACTGCTGCAGAGAAGTGGGGTACATGGCGTGATGGCCGTTTGTATCCAGGCGAGAGAACAGAGGGCCCTGAACCTGGCAGCAAGACTGGGGCATGGTTATCCTTTGCAACACATCAGGGACAACAAGTCGGCTTGAAGGTGGGTATCTCGTTTGTGAGCGTAGAGCAGGCCAGACGAAACCTTGGCAGCGAAATTTCCGGATTCGACTTTGACCGTGTTCACGCCGATGCGGTTTCTGCGTGGAACAAGGCGTTGGGTGCGATCGAGCTCACGGGCGCGACTCCTAAGCAGGAACAGATGTTCTACACAGCGCTCTACCACTCTATGCTGATGCCCGTTGATCGGACAGGAGAGAATCCGCTTTGGCAGTCGGATGAGCCGTACTACGACGATTTCTACGCGATCTGGGATACCTTTCGCACCTCGGGCCCGCTGCTCACGCTGATCGCCACACAACGTGAAACTGCCATTGTGCGCTCGCTGGTGGACATTTACCGGCACGAAGGATGGCTTCCGGACGCCAGGAGCGGGAACTTTACGGGCCGCACGCAGGGCGGGAGTAATGCCGATATGTTGATTGGTGACGCGTACGTAAAGCATCTGCCGGGCATTGACTGGAATGAGGCGTATGCTGCTGTGATCAATGACGGGGAAGTTTCCCCGCCAGAGCCAATTAACGAGGGCCGCGGTGGATTGGAAGATTGGAAGAAGCTTGGATATGTCAGCATGGAAGGCACGGATCGTTCCGCTTCGCTGCACATGGAATATGCGGCGGACGATTTCGAGATTGCGCTGATGGCCCGCGGCCTGGGACATGAAACGGACTTTCGCAAGTATCTGGAAAGATCAGGCAACTGGGAACATCTTTGGGATCCGCAGTTTGAGGAGGGTGGAGTGCAGGGATTCATCCGGCCGCGACACCGGGATGGAACGTGGAAGAAGAACTTCACCGCGATGTTGACCAGCACGTGGGGCGGCGACACATTCTACGAGGGAAACTCGTGGACCTATTCGCTCTATGTTCCGCAGGACGTTGCCGGTCTAATCCGGAAGTCGGGCGGCCCGCAGCGCTTCGTGGATCGCCTGGATGCGTTCTTCGATGTGTCGGGGCGATACGATGTTGGGAATGAGCCAGGCTTCCTGAGCCCTTATCTCTACATCTGGGCCGGAAGGCAGGATAAGACTGCTGAGCGCGTTCGAGAGATCGTTGCAAAGAGCTATCACGTTGGCCGCAAAGGCCTGCCCGGAAACGACGATTCAGGCGCAATGTCGTCATGGTACGCCTTCAGCGTGATGGGGATTTTTCCCAACGCAGGGCAGGATATCTATCTGATTGGGAGTCCCGCAATTCCGAAAATGACTCTGCATCTGGCCGGCGACAAGACATTCGTGATCGAGGCAAAGAACGTGTCGGATGTCAATCGATACGTGGTATCGGCAACATTGAACGGCCGGCCTCTCGATCGTGCATGGCTGCGTCATGAAGATATTGTGCAGGGTGGGCTGTTGGTGTTGGAGATGGCTGAGAAGCCCGGAAGATGGCCGACAGGTGAGCTGCCGCCATCGCTCTCAGATATGAAGTCAAGCTTGCCTTGATTGAGGCCGCAGCATCCAGGCGCAACTGCCCGCCTATTGATGAGCAAAGTCAATTTCGATTGGCACCGGCTGCGCCGAGTTGGTGAAACGCAAACGCAATGTACCCTGATCGAGGTCGTAGTCGGCGCGATCGACCAATTTGCCCCCGACGAGCATGCGCACCGGCTTCAACTGCGTGCGGATCCGGACGACTGCCTGCGTATTCTCAATACCATCGACGAGAAAGCTTAGCTTCTCTGCACTTGCTGTCTGCTCACGTATCCTGCAGGCGGCCGCAATGACGCTTGGATTGGCTCCGGCGGGCGTGGCATTCAGATCGAACAACAGAATGCGTTTGCCTGGAGTGACCGACACGCTGGATAGAATGGGCAAACTGGAGTCGAAGAGGTCGATAAATCGTCCACGCAAAACATAAGGCTTGGCGTTGGGCACAGATTCATCAAGCCCCGCGGCAATCACGAACGGGCCGCGGCGCAGCACAAGCGAATTGGTCTCAGTCCACTTCAGGCCGATCGCATCTGCCGCCTGCTGCGCGAGTTGGCGAAGGGCCGCGCCGCCATCGTTGCGATGCGTCAAAGCGGCTGGCGATAGCCGCGCCGATACAACAGCGCCATCGCCAATCTTGAATAACCCGCTCGCATCGCGTGGCAGGCCCAATGCTTCAAAAAGATGCTGTCGCGGAGACAGGTAGGAATTCGGCGCTGTGTTCCACCATTCGCGCACTGAGTTGTAAGGATCGTGGTCCTCGTCGACCACCACCAGGGCAGCTCCGGCTCGCACCCATTTTGCCAGTGCCTCATGAAACTCCGGGGTGGGCGGCTTTTGACCCTCATAGGTGAGCAGCAGCAGCTTGTACCTTTCGAGAAACCCGGGCACAGACGCTCTTTCGATCTGCACCGGCTTGACCGGGATGCCTCGCTTTAGCAGGGGAAGGGCCAGTCCATAAAACGAACCGAGATCCTCATCGGAAGGCGTCGGGTCTGCGCGCTCGAACATCATGGTATCCGAGATCAGCACGCCGGCCTGCTCTGTTCCCGCGTGCTCCCAGCGAGCATCCGGTTGCTTCATATCACGGAGTGCGCCGATCACGGTTTGCAACTCAGTTGCATACGGTTCCGGAATCTGGACCTTTCGCATAGCCTGTCTGGTCGTCGAACTGGTCGGGGCGGTTGAACTGACTGGATGCTTGCCGTTGAACACGCGATCGGGCCAGGGCATGACCTCGAAGTTCGATACCTCTGCATTCAAAAGCGATGCCGTTAGCGTGCTTTCCCAATTTGTGCGGTAGTCCTGCCAACTGTGCTTCGGGTCGTCTTCAACAGGGTCGTTCAAGTACCACAAGGTCCGCCCGGAATCGCGTGTCATATTCTCCATGGCAGCGTATTCAAGGAACGCTGTTTCGAATGTGCGCTCTTTGCGCCGCCCTTCATACACATTCGGCGTGCGTGCCGTTCCCGTCCACACCACCGCGATGTATCCGTCCGCTCCCACATCGATCAAGGAAGACTCCGGGCTTACGATGGTCCAGTGGGCATAGTTGATCAACGAATGCGTTCCGATATAGCAGGGAATTCTGCGTGCATGATCTTCACCGTATTGCTTGACGGAAGCGCATACCTGGCTCAGCGTTTGCCGGTAAAGCAGGTACTTCAGTTTCGAGGCTCGATATTGAGCGTCCGGTGAGGAATCCGGCGGGCGCCAGTCCTCTCCAAAATGATTCTTCCACTGGAGCTTGAAATTCGCAGACCATCCGGTGTCAGCATAGTACTCGGGCTCGGTTACATAGACGGCATCTGCGCCTGCATCCAGAGAATGCTGAATGAGGGAAGCCAGGTAGCTCCCGAAATCATCGCCGGGTGAGATGTAGGGCGTGATGCGGGACATGTCCCCGTGAAGAGCCATTCGCCCATGCGGGTACATTTGTGCTTCACCCCAATGGAATCTTCCGTCGAAGCCGCCATTGAGGTAGTCCTGATAAGGCCCCCACGCGGCGGCGGTCATCATCGCCACTTTGTAGCCGTGCTGCTTCCATGACTCCAGGTCTTCTGAAAAATGGGGATCGAGCGGGTAGACCATGGCAAGATCCGCATTCACATTGACGCGTGGTGCCCACGGGCCTGCCGTCTCAACACTCAACTGTTCATCGGTCTGCGGCAGGGTTTGGTCCACGCCGCCGGGCGCCTGCTGAGCAGGAAGCAAGGATGCCGCCTGCGATGCAGCAAACGCAAGGACCGCGACCCGCGTAGTTTTCCGCAGGCCGGTTGTGCAAAATGTTTCTTGATTCATGGATCGCCTTATTTTTGAGGCTTGGGGTCATCCCCCAGCCGCGCGGCGCCAGGGACCGGAGGCGGAAAGGGCTCTGTGTCTGGGAGAATTCTCACTGCCGTTGTGAAGTGGAGGGGATATTCCCTCTGGGTGCCCGGATAAACGAGCTCAACAAAAGATGCAGTCCATCCCTTTGCGGGCTCCGGTACGTGGGCCACGTAGACTCCCTGCCCGGTAGCAGCAAGCGGGCTTTCATGGTAAAGCGGCCCGACCCATTCCACGCGAAAATCGCGATGCTCCGGATTTGTTGCTTGCCATAGCTTTACAGCGATGGGTTGGTCCGTCGTGGTTACTCGGATGTCGCCATTGTTCTCAAAGGTCCATCCGAATTTTGGGCGTCTTGCGTTCTCTATGATCGACAAATAGAACGCCGTAATGTTCTCCTGAACATCTGTCCCATCCAGCGAGTGGTCGGCATTCGGCATGTACCGTAGATACTTTTCTTCTGGAAGGTCGTTGAAGTAGAACCTCGATGAATCCGGCAGAAAGAACGGATCCCCAGCCGCGTTGATAATCAGTTTGGGCATCGTGTACCGATCACGGTAAGAATATGGGTCGACCACCGACAGCAAGTTGCGAAAAGCAGCCGTGTTCAACTGGTCCATCAGCCCCAGATTGTAATAATCGGTCACCGCCGGGGACCAGAATCCATAGGAACGATAATGGTGATTGAACGATGGGATGACGTTCAGAACATCGATCACCATCGGAATAATCGCAACAACCCGACGATCAACAGCGGCGGTTGTCCAAGTCGTCCAGCCTCGCTTTGAAGCTCCGGCGACAACAAAGTGGCCAACTTTGAGCTTTCCGCCCTTGTCCGTCGCCATGAAGGACTCGACGGTATCCATTGCGCGGACCGCGGCCTTGGTCATAGGCAAGCGTGCCAGCCAGGTCGCATCTCCGGTTTCAAGGTATTGTTTCCAGGTGTAGGCAATGATTTCATCTTCACCGCGTGGGCCATGCGCATCGTTTGTAAAAGTAAGCGGCTGATTTGGAACATCGAGCACTGCAGAAACCACAGTGTGTGACGTGGTTGCGAGCGATGCAAGCATTGGATCGACGACAGGGTCCGGGCGGTGGCCATCGTTGGAATATCCGGTGATGAGTAGCATTCCCGTCGCGCTTTTAACTCTTGTGGGCTTGTAGATGGTAATCCAGTGTTGCCACAACGTCCGATCCACCTCATCCGCACTCCGCCACTTCTGCGATGTCATCTGCAACAAATACAAGGTGAATCCTGGATGCTTTGTCTGCTGGACAAGCTCATAGTGAAAATGAGTATCTGGAGCTTGGACGTAAGCGTCGAGAGGCGTCGGCCTGCTAACTGCAACGTCCTGTCCAGCCCGCAAGGGAGTGGAGGAGAGAAGAGTGGCCAAGACGAACCAAATAGCTGTCTTCTTCATGCCAGATTGCTCCCGCCATCTGCCGGATGAGTCGCCAGGAAAGCAAAGGACCTGAACACTTTGAAGTTGCAGGTCCTTTGCTCTTCCGGCTCATCAATACAGCATGGTGCGTGTTCTAGAACGCGAACTTCAACGCACCCTGCATGAGGCGTGGGGGGGCAGCCGATTGGACATAACCGAATTGAGAATCTGTAAACGTCCCGTCAGGCCCGCCAAATTGTGCGTGATTGAAGATGTTGAAGGCCTCGACACGGAATTCGACTTTCATAGCTTCATGAATCCTTGTGTCCTTGAGCAGCGCCATGTCAAAGTTGTTGATTCCAGGCCCGGTAAAGAACATTGGCCGAACATTGCCGAATTGCCCCATCGGTTCCGCTGTGAAGAAGTTGGGATTGAAATACGGATTGCCGTGCCGCGGGTTTTTGTCCTGGAAGAGGTGACTTCCGTTGTTGGCAAAGTTCGGTTCATCGATGTTGGTTCCACTGGCGCCGACAAGCGAGTGGTCGTCCTTTTCGAGGACCGGGACGGGCGATCCGCTGGCAAAGATGGAGACGCCGGACAACGACCAACCTTCGGTCAATCTGCTCGCAACGTCACCGTCACCGAGGAACCGCTGGAAAGGCAAATGAAGGGTATAGCTGATCGTCAGGTCATTTGGCACATTCGCCAATGACAGGCCGTAGCTCAAACTTGGATTGATGGGGTTGGTGTTATCGAAGTCGTCGGAGCTTGTGCCAAGCGCCTTGGCTTTGGTGTACGAGATGAGGAAATTGGCGTACTTCTCGTTATGCTGCAGGCTCGCCTGGAACGAGTTGTAGTTGGCGATTGCCGAACTCGACAGGAAGGTGAGGCTTTGGAAGCTGGTCGACCCAAAGGAGGCGCGAATGTTGTCGATAACCTGCCCCTGTGCGGTCGTGAACGTCTGGTTTTCGTTATAAGGCGAACAGGTTGGGGTATTCGGCGCAACATTCGCAGGGTTGCTCAATTGCAAACAAAGTGCCTGGTTGACAGGGTTACCTTCCCGCAGCGTGATCTGGTGCCTGCTGACAGTGCCAACATAGCTCAAACTTAGAACTGTCTTGGCATCCAAAGCTCGCTGTACGCTCAGCTCGTACTCCTGCGTGTACGGCGTCACATTATGGGTGTCATAAGCACGGCCGCCTATCAGCCCGTAGTTTGACCAGTCAAAGCTCGTATATGGATTAGACGGGGATGCGTTGACCGGAGGGGGGGGACCGGGGAAGATTCCAGTATGCACAACGCCCGTTGCGCGATCGGCGAACGGAGAGTTTAACAGCGGGGGCTCGCCGCCGCCATAGTTGGGTGTGTACGGCGGCCCACCGCCAGTAGTAAAGAGCTCGAGACCGGCAATCGACTGGTAGGCGATTCCATATCCTGCGCGAATACTGAATTTGCCCGGGCTTCCGAGAATCTTTCCAAGCAGACCCTCCCTGAAGTCGGGAGCATAGACCAAGCCAAATCGTGGGGCAAAGTGGTCGTGCTGCACCTTCGACAGTGTTCTCGGTATGCCGGGATCGCCAGGTGCGACCACGCCTACGGGAGCATTGGGGAAGGCCTTGGATTGTTCTCCTGCTAGATAGGTCAGCACTTTGTTCTGGGTGTCATACCAAGGCGAAAGGTATTCCCAGCGTAGGCCATAGTTCAGCGTCAACGTGGGAAACGCGCGCCAGCTGTCTTGAACATAGAAGCCCAGGTATTTGGTGCGCTCGTCGAGACGCGAGGCGCCGGAGAAGTAATCAGCATCTGGCGCTCCCACCAGGTAATCGGAAAAGTCTACACCCGTCTCGTTTCCGGAGATAGCAATAAAGCCCGTGTTGATCCCGGCTGGGTATAGGTTCTTGACTTGGTCGTAATGCAAATCCGCTCCGAATTGGAGGTTGTGAAGCCCGACTGTCTTGAGCACATTGTCAATGAGTTGGAAGGCATTGTTGCTCTGGAACTGGGCACCGGTACTGGACCCGAAGGCAACATTGTTATTAAATGCGAAGATTGGAACGGCTTCCTGATTAGGGTCGACTACGACTGTACCGCCGGTGGCAGGGTTCGTGTTGAACCCCAGGCTGGACATCGTTACATGCTCGCCGCCAATACCTTGGTTTCCAGCCATGGTCACGCCGAGATAAACCAAGCGCATGTCATTGACTGTGGAACCGCCGAGGGGAGTCGTCAAGCCGACATTGGCCATCTGAGTTGTGCCGACATAGGCTGTCGAGAAGCCCGGCAGGGACGTGCCATACGGATTGGTCTGGTTGTATTTGTCGCGAAAATAGTATGCGAAGAGGCCGCCCAGGCGAGACTTGCCGTCGCCGCGCAGGCCGTATTTATCGTCGGTAAGCGTTACTGGGAGCGAATCTACGTAGGTTGCCCCCGAGGGAAAATATTTCAGGGTGGCCACTGCGACCGGATCCCAGGCGCTCTGAGGAATCACAGCATTGGGGAAGACGCACGCTGTGCTTGAGGGGTTAGCCGGGTCATAGTTTGAGTTGGTGCAGCCTGGGCTGTAATACGGTTCGCCCTTGTAGACGTTGTAGCCCAGCCTGTTGCTGAGGACCTGTGCCCATGGATTCGGCCCGGGATTTGAAACCACGGTCTTACCCACACCGAAGGACCCCCCATTTTGTGGCGTCTGATCAGACAAGTCTCCTGAGCGGTCCGTCGCAGAAGGCAACGGAAGAACCTGGGGACTTTGCGGGGCTATGCTTTGTCGAGTTCCCTGATAGTCTGCAAAAAAGAAGATCTTGTCTCTTCTGACTGGTCCGCCCACCGTTCCGCCGAATTGGTTCTGTTTGTAAGGCGATCGACTGGTCAAGTAATAATTCTTCGCATCCACATCGGTATTGCGAATGAATTCGAATGCATCGCCGTGGATCTTGTTGGTTCCGGACTTGGTGACCACATTGATCTGTCCGCCGCTGAAATCTCCATATTCGGCGTCAAAGTTGTTAGTGATCACTCGAAACTGCTCAATTGAGTCGAGGTTTGGGATGATCGCGGCAACACTCTGTACCGCTTCCTGGGCATCGGCCCCGTTCACCATGAATCCGTTGGCGCCCGGACGCCCGCCTTCGACGGATTGGGTGCCTGGGTTCAAGCTTCCAGAGACTGATCCGCCGCCGGGAGACGCCGTTTCACCGTTGGTGCTGGAATACCCCGTGATCGGCGAGACTCCCGGCTGCAGGGTCAGAAGGCTAAGATAGGATCGCCCATTGAGGGGCAGGGCTTCCATCTGGTCGCTTTCAACCACCAATCCCATCTGGCT
Organism: Acidobacteriaceae bacterium; assembly: GCA_003165075.1. Classification (GTDB taxonomy): domain Bacteria; phylum Acidobacteriota; class Terriglobia; order Terriglobales; family Acidobacteriaceae; genus Telmatobacter. The sequence goes on from PLSM01000090.1 coordinate 50,296, forward strand.
GCTCTGGGTTTCCACCTGGAGTGCGTCGCTCGTGACCGAAATGGTGGTGTTTGCCGCTCCAAGCTCCATCCTGACATCGATGCGGAGCGCGGAGTTTACATCGATCTTGACCGCATTCTCCTGGAAGTCTCGAAAACCCTGCTGTTTGAAGGTGACATCGTATTTGCCTACCGCGAGAACTGGGAGGCTATAAAAGCCCTGGGCGTCAGACACGACCGTGCTCTGCACCCCGGTCTCCTGGTTGGTGGCAACCACGCTCGCGCCCACAAGGACTGCGCCATTTGGATCGGTGATCACTCCTGAGATGGAACCCGTGATATCCGCCCATGCGGCCGTGGCAACAACCAGGACGGCTGCATATGCACTCAGCGTCAAAACTAGCCTCAGAAAACGATTCACTGCATTCTCTCCTCTCATGACCCCTCTGGAATTGGTGTTGGACGAAGCCCCGACAGCAGGACCAGGCTGCAGGCTTTCTGGGCGTTCAAATTTTGTGGTTGAAAATCATGAAACGTTCGGATTAATGAGTTTTACGCCACTATTCGTACAGATGTCAAGAAATGTCGTTGTTAATAACGATTCGATACAATATACTGCACCTGCTGGAACTGAGATTCCGTCACGAATTTCTCTCCCCTGACCCGTGCCGGGCTACGGGCATGCTGGGGTGGCCCGCGCAGTGAAAGGTTAGATCTTTCCGCTGAATGCACCTTTAAACTTGTCTCTGCAAGGGAACCATGATTTCAAACTGCGGAAAAACCTTTTTATCCCAATGGATTATGGTGTCGGCGCTGCTCCTTCTCACGGGTACGGCAGCGTTGGCCCAGATGGAGGTTTCAACAACGCCGCGGCTCGTTACACCGGCGTTGGAGCAGAAGGTCGGCGCCATGGTGAAGAGGCTCAGCATTCAGCAAAAGATCGATTTGCTGGGGGGCGCCGATGGCATGTCTATTCGCAGCGTGCCGGACATCGGACTGCCGTCGCTGCGGATGTCAGATGGTCCGATGGGTGTACGTTCATGGGGTTTTTCGACGGCCTATGCAGGCGGCATCGGCCTCGCGGCGAGTTGGGATACGGAGCTGGCGCAGCGAGTGGGGGTGATGCTGGGCCACGACGCCCGTGCGCGGGGGGTAAGTTTTCTGCTTGGGCCTGCGGTGAACATTTATCGCGCGCCCATGAACGGCCGCAACTTTGAGTATTTTGGAGAAGATCCGTATCTTGCCGGCCAGATTGCCGTTGGCTATATCCAGGGCGTGCAGAGCCAGGGGGTAGTGGCCACCGTGAAACACTACGCAGCGAACAACTCAGAATTCGATCGGCACCGCGTTAACTCGATCGTTGATGAGCGCACGCTGCGTGAAATCTATCTGCCGGCGTTTGAGGCAGCAGTGAAGCAGGGGCATGTAGGCGCTGTAATGGATTCCTACAACCTGATCAACGGGGAATACGCCACACAAAATGTATTCCTGAATAACCAGGTACTCAGGGATGAATGGGGGTTTCAAGGGATACTGATGTCCGACTGGGGCGCGACCTATGACGGTGTGGCGGCGGCAAATGCCGGGCTCGACCTTGAAATGGGCAACGCGGAATTCATGAACGCGAAGACACTGATGCCGGCCATTCAGAATGGCAAAGTCTCCCTGGCCGTCATCGATGAAAAGGTCCGGCGTATTCTGCGGACGGCCATGCAATTCGGGTTCTTTGATCGCAGTCAAACGGATGCGACGATCCCTCTTTTTAATCCTGCGGCGGACGACGTGGCCTTGCAGTCGGCGGAAGAAGGCGCTGTTCTGCTGAAGAATGACGGGAATCTGCTGCCTCTGAATCCGCGTACCGTCCGTTCGATTGCGGTGATTGGGCCCGATGCGTATCCTGCGGTACCAGGCGGCGGAGGCAGTTCTCAGGTATCGGCGTTCGCGCCGGTCAGCTTGATGACCGGCTTGAGTCAGGCTCTCTATCCGAAGGGTATCAAGGTCTATTGGAGTTCCGGGATCAAGACCCCGTCGGACATTTTTTCCAATACGCGATGGTGCGCCGATCCGGGTTGCAAACAGACCGGACTTGTGCGCGGTGAGTACATCGACAAAACGAATGTAAAGACTTCTTCCGGCCAGGACGACCAGGTCAACAGCTGGCAGAATCCGGGAGGCGATGACTGGAACCCGGGATATCGGCGCGTGGAGTGGGATGGCTACTACATTCCCAAAGCCTCAGGAGCCTACCGTGTGGTAGCGGCAACGGTGGGAGAAGACAGCTATACGCTGCTGCTCAACGACAGGAAGATTCTTGAAGTGCCTGTGCATCAGAACGGCCAGGCGCCGCAGTCCGCTTTGATCACTCTCGAAGCAGGCAAAGCAGCAAAAATCCGGTTCATTTATTGGCCGATGACCGAGCAGAAAACCGCGGGTCTGGGTGTGATTCCCGAAGGTGAGGTCTTAGACTCGGAGGCCGCCCGGCTTGCAAAAATGGCCGATGTTGCCGTCGTTGCGGTTGGCTTTAGTCCGAGTGGGGAAGGGGAGGGTCTCGACCGCACCTATCAGCTTCCGTTTGGGCAGGAGCAGTTGATTCAGGCTGTCGCGGCTGCCAATCCGCACACCATCGTCACTTTGACGGCGGGCGGCAGCGTCGCCACGAACGATTGGCTCGATAAGGTCCCGGCGCTGTTGCATACCTGGTATGGCGGACAGGAGGCCGGCAACGCACTAGCGAAGATACTCTTGGGGGATGTCAACCCTTCGGGCAAACTGCCCATGAGCTGGGAGCGAAAGCTCGAGGACAACCCAACCTATAAGAATTACTACGAAGCCCCGGGCACCAAAGACGTGAAATATGCGGAAGGCATTTTTCTAGGCTACCGGTACTACGACAAGAGCGAAGTGAAACCGCTCTTTCCGTTTGGCTTCGGCCTTTCTTACACTAGCTTCGCTTTCAGCAACCTGACGGTCTCTTCTGAGAATGCCTCCGGGAACAGCGGCGTGAACGTGAGTTTCGACGTCATGAATACCGGCACGCGCGCCGGCGCGGAGGTTGCCCAGGTCTACGTGGGCGAGCCTGCTGCAAGCGTGCCTCGTCCTGTCAAGGAACTGAAGGGTTTTTCGCGCGTCATGCTGGAACCGGGCGAGTCGCGCCGTATCACGGTGACGCTGGACCGGCGAGCGATGGCGTATTGGGACATCGGCTCGCACGACTGGAAGGTCGATGGCGGCAGGTTCGTTGTATACGTCGGGGATTCGTCGCAACATCTTCCGCTGCAAGGAACCTTTGCGATCCAGTAGCGCGGCGCCAAAGATCCCGTCCGATGGATGGAGCTCAAGGTAGCGCCGAGCATTGGACGCGGATGGCTTGAAACCGGTTGTGAATTAGGAGACTACAAATGAAAGTTACGTTTCTGTCGTTTTTGATGCTCATCGCGTGCGCACCTGGGATCCAGGCTCAAGATCCGGCGTCGCACGTAAATCCATTCATCGGAACACAGATCAGTTCGCAACAGGATTTTGGGAACACATCGCCAGGCGCTACTCTGCCCTTTGGCATGCTTTATTGGAGTCCCGACCCCGCCAGCGGCCAGTTTTACAACTACAAAGAGCCCATTACCCGCGGGTTCAGCCTGACGCATCTGAGCGGACCGGGCTGCGGTGTCGCCGGCGACGTGCCGATTCTGCCCATGCTTGGAATACCTCAGTATCCCCCGCCAGTAAGTTCAACGCCGTACAAGGCAGGATTCACGCATGATGGGGAGGTCGCACAGCCCGGTTACTACGCAGTCAAACTGAATTCAGGGATTCGCGTGCAACTGGCCGCAGCCTTGCGCTCCGGGATCGCCGAATTCACCTACCCGGCAGGCTCCGATGCGCACACGGTGCTGTTCGATCTGAGCAGGAACCTCACAGAGGTAAATGACGCAGAGATTGCCATTCAAGGGCGAAAGGTATCGGGTTGGGTTTCGAGCGGGGGCTTTTGCTCAACGGGGAACCGGTACAAAATCTACTTTGTACTAAAGACGGACGCGACCCCGGTTTCCACCGGGTCGTTTGACGAACTGGCCGTGAAGTCGGGCGTCACTTCCGGGAACGGTCCACGCACGGGCGTATACCTTAGCTTTGATTCGGTTACGACAACGGTCCGCGTGAAGGTGGGCATTTCTTACGTGAGCATCGCGAATGCGGAGATGAACCTGGATCGTGAGATTCCCGGATGGGGCGTCGATGAAGTGCGCCGGGGCGCTAGAGCGGCATGGAATGCCGTGCTGAGCCATGTTCAGGTGACGGGCGGAAGCGACGCGCAGCAAGCTGTGTTCTATACCGCGCTTTATCACGCGATGCTGCACCCTTCAGTTTTCAACGACGTGAATGGCGAATACATCGGCTTTGACGATAAGGTCCATAGGGCCGAGGGTCGCGTCCAGTATGCGAACTACTCTGGGTGGGACATCTACCGGAGCCAGGTACAGATGATCACCATGCTGCTGCCGGACGTGGGTAGCGACATTGCAGAGTCGCTGGTTGCAGATGCACAACAGGGTGGAGGATTGCCAATCTGGCCGGTGGCCAACGACGAGAGCGGCGTGATGGCCGGCGATCCCTCTGACGGAATCATCGCAAGCATCTATGCGTTTGGCGGCCGCAACTTCGATACCGGAAGCGCACTCAAGGCGATGCTGCATGGAGCGACAGATCCGGATGCGCACGTTCGTCTTTATACCGAGCGGCCCGGGCTGGCCGAATACTTGAGCAAGGGGTATATCGCGAACACGGAGGAAACCGGCGGAGCTGCTTCTGTGACCCTCGAAGATACCAATGCGGATTTTGCAATCGCGCGCTTTGCCAAGGCAACGGGCGAAACACAGATCGAACAACAGTTCATGGTACGGTCCGCCTATTGGCACAACATCTTCGATCCGGAGACGAAGTACATTCGCGCACGCGGATCCGACGGAAGGTTTCTGCCGGACTTCGATGCGGGGAAAACGAATGGCTTTGTTGAAGGGAATTCGGCGCAATATACCTGGATGATTCCATACGATCTTCACGGCGTGGTCGATGCAATTGGCGGCCCAACGGTTGCGAAGCAACGCCTCGATCAATATTTCAGCCAATATGGTTCAATGGCTCATCAAGGACCCTATTTTTTCATCGGAAATGAGCCCAGCTTCGGCGACCCGTGGGTTTATAACTGGGCTGGCTATCCATGGCGGACGCAGGAAGTGGTGCGCAAGACGCTCGGCGATCTCTTCGCAAACACACCCGATGGCGAGCCGGGCAATGATGACCTTGGAGCAACCTCATCGTGGGTCGTCTTCGGCTATCTCGGATTCTATCCGCAGATTCCCGGGGTCGGCGGCGTGACGACCAACAGCCCAGTCTTCCCCCAGGTCACGTTGCTGTTTGGGAAGCATCCCGTGCGGATTGTCGCAGCGGGCGCGCCAGAAAAGCTATACGTCAAGAGCATTGCTTTGGATGGAGCGCCTATAAGGAACTGGTGGATCGACTGGGATCAGCTTGCAAAGGCCAAGGAACTTGTGTTCACCATGACGGATACGCCCAACATGGATGCCGCCGAACTGCCGCCATCTTTTCCAGCCTCCAAGCAGGTGGTTCAGTGAGGACGCAAGCGGTATCGCTCTCCGCGTTGGCCTTTCTGACTGCGGCCTGTCTGTGTCTGTCGGCAAACGCTGGACAAGGTGAACTCGGCAGCATGGTGTGGCGCATCGGGAGTTTCGATCGCTCTTCGATCGAGTTTGCAGGTGGATCTCCAGACAGGCCGGTGAGCTTTGTGATTGGGCAAAGCAACCCCGCAAAAGATTGGTACGCTGTGCAACCGGTCGAGATCACTTCAGGTTCGATGGAGCAGAATGTGGCCAACGGTTCTGCTCCATGGGCCATCCGCTTTTCATTGTCGAATTCGCCAGCGCCGACCTACATCTTTCATGTAGCACTGCTGGTCGAAAGCACCAGCGTGCCCACCCTGCGGGTTTCGATCAATGGAAAGCGCGGAAAGTTCTATCTTCATCCCCGCTTGGACTTTGAGAACGGCGATCAGAACAGCGCCTCTGATTCGGTCTATTCCCACGACGACGTGCAATTTGAATTCCCTGGAGGCTATTTGCATCCGGGTGTCAACACCATAACCTTGCAGGCTGCTGAAGAATCGACGCAGCATGTTCCAGATGCGGGTTTGACCTATGATGCAATCGCGCTGAACAGCAGCCCGAACAGTTTTCACGCGCAGAAATCTTCCGCACAAATCGTCCCCACCATTTTCTATACGGAGCAGGGAAGAGAGCTTCAGGAAATTGCCGAAGTGTTTCTACGTTCTGCCGGACCTTTCAGGCGGAGCGCAAGCATGGATCTGACCATCAGCGGCAGGCACTATCGTCAAGCCATCGTTGGGAAGGAGGATTTCGGCGAAGAGAGGCTGGAGTTCGCATTGCCGGAGTTCACGGCAAAGACCCGTGCGCAGCTGCGATGGAACGTCGATGGACATCCGCGGAGCAAGAAAGAATCGATTGATCCGGCGAAAAAATGGACCTTGTATATGGTGCCGCATATCCATCTCGATGTCGGATACACGGACTACCAAGCCAAAGTCGCGGCAATTCAAAGCCGGGTTATCGATGAAGCTCTGGAAATTACCGGGAAGCATCCTGATTTCCGCTTCAGCTTGGACGGAGAATGGTCGCTGGAGCAGTTTCTGAAGACGCGGACTCCGGCCGAGCAAAAGGCGGCAATTACCGCCATTCAAAACGAGCATCTCTTCGTTCCCGCGCAATATGCGAGTCTTCTCACCGGTTTTCCTACGGCAGAAACGCTGATCCGCTCACTTTATGCCAGCGCCAACTTCAGCCGCGCGCATGGAACACCCTTTAATTATGCAAACATCACAGACGTCCCATCGTACTCGTGGTCTTATGCTTCCATCCTTGCTTCGGCGGGTATTCAGGAACTTGTTGCTGGCAGTGATGTCTATCGCGGGCCGGTGCTCCTGCAGGGCCACCTGAACGAAAGCTCTCCGATGTGGTGGCAGGGTCCTGACGGCCAGAAGGTTCTGCTCTGGTACTCACGCCATTACCAGCAGATGCAGTTTCTCTTTGGCCTCCCTCCGGTCGTCTCTGCCGGACGCGAGTCCCTGCCGTTATTCCTCCAGCAATACGAACAGCCAGACTACCGTGCGGATGCCGCCATGATCTTCGGAACTCAGGCGGAGAACAGTGATCTCTTTCCCCAACAGGCGGAACTTGTGGGCGAGTGGAACAAGGTCTACGCCTATCCTCGTCTGCAGTACGCAGGATTTCATGACGCGCTCCAAAATATCGCAAGCCAATTTGGCGACGATCTTCCCGTCGTACGAGGAGATGGAGGGCCTTATTGGGAGGATGGCATTGGGTCCGATGCCCAGTATGCCACGCTGGAACGTGAGAACGAGGCGAGGGGACCTTCGGCGGAGAAACTGGCCACGTTGGCCTCATTCGTCGACCCGCGCCTGGCGGTAGACAAGACGGATCTGGATGAGATGTGGACCAGCATGCTGCTGATGGACGAGCACACCTGGACTTCCGGCAACAGCGTCGACGACCCGGCCAGCGATCAGGCGGTGGAACAACTGTCGGTCAAGGATCAGAACGCCGTCAAGGCAAACCACCAACTCCATTTTGTGATGGAAAACAGCATGGCTGGCATCGCGGACTCGATCTCCGCCGGCGCAAATAGCCTGCTCGTTTTCAATACGCTGAATTGGAAGCGAAGCGGGTTTGTAACTCTGGATGTGGACAATTGGCGCGCTCAGATTGTCGATAAGTGCACTGGACAGGTGGTCCCGCTGGAAATCATTGGCGGCGGAAAGGATTTCCGGCGCGTCCGTTTTCTTGCGCGGGAGATTCCTGCAGTCGGCTACAAGGTTTATCTGCTGCGCGAAACGGACAAAGCCCCTGACCCGGCGCCAACGGAGCAGCGAACCGTTCTGGAGAGTCCGTATTATCGCGTAACTCTGGATACTGCTGGCGGAGCGGTGCGAAGCATCTATGACAAGCTACTGCAACACGAACTGGTTGACCAGACCAGCCCCTATCGGTTCGGGCAATATCTCTACGTGACCGGGGGCGATCTGGCGCCCAATACGCTGCTCCAGTACAGTCGCGTTTATCCCCAGCCCAAGCTTGAAATTCATTCCTCTCAGAACGGCAGTTTGGTGTCCACAACGCGCACACCGTGGGGATGGGTGGCGCGCCTAAAGAGTACTGACACAAACACGCCTGCAGTTACAACCGAGATACGACTCTTCGACGATGAGAAGAAGATCGAACTTGTGGAAGAAGTGGACAAGACCGCAGTGGACGCCAAAGAAGCGGTCTACTTTGCGTTTCCTTTCTCAATGGATCGGCCCAGGTTCCAATACGAGATTCAGAGCGGGGTTGTGGATCCTGCCCGTGATCTGTACGCCGGAGCGGGCCATGAGTGGTTTTCGATGCAGCATTGGGTCTCGGTCGACCAGGATGGAGTTTCGGGCACGGTGATGCCTCTCGATGCAGCACTGGTCACTTTGGGCGATATCAATCGCGGCTCGTGGCCGTCCGAATTTGGCCAGCGCCCGGGAACGATCTTCTCTTACGTCATGAACAACTACTGGAACACTAATTTTCGGGGAGCACAGGGAGGCGTATTCCGATTCCGCTACGTCATTACCAGCGGGGCAACAACCAGTTCCACGCAGCTTAGCCGCATGGGTTGGGAAGAGATGACGCCACTGGAGAGCGACCTGATCACCTCCCAGGACAAGGCGCTGGACGCACCCCAGACCCTGAGTGGGACCCAGGAAAGCTTCCTCAACATCGACGACCCGGATCTGCTGCTTGAAACATGGAAACCCAGTGAAGACGGCAACGGAACAATCCTGCGTTTCCTGGATCTTGGCGGTGAAACCCGGACAGTCACCGTGGATCTACCACTCCTGAAGCTCAAGGAAGCATGGCGGACAGACGCAGTGGAGAGAGATCAGTTGCCGTTGTCGTTATCTGGAACTCACAGTTTCCAGTTCACGACCCGTCCACATGAAATTGTGACAGTTCGAATCTTGGCAGAAGGCCTGACGCAAGCACATGCCATTTGAGCCAAGCGAGACCCCGGCGCGAATTTCACGGTGCCTATTTCTGTGCCCATGCTCGTTCAAAATGGGGCACAATCCTTGCGGTATGGATAGCAGTCAGCAATTTTCACTCGGACCGTAAACGTATCTTGTATAGAGGTTTATAGTAACCGATAGCAGCAGGAGGGTCGGCAAGTTCGGTGGCTCTTAACCGACAGATTGTAGGTTCGATTCCTACCGCGTCCACCATAGAATCAACAACTTAGCTGGATTCGCGCTCTGCTTGCGCTCCATTGCTTTGGAATGCAAACTCAGCGACCCTTAAGGCCGCTCCGGCGCGCAAGCGGATAAACTCGCGTTCGAACCCGGCGATCCGGCAAAGAGGTTCATCATCATTTTGCCGGTGTGTGTGACAGCGCCGGCCCGGATGGACAGGCCAAATGAATCCGCACACCCTGAACCACGCGGTTGATGACACCGTCGGGGCTGGGGTTATCGGGGTTCAGCCCGATGCGCAAGCTCAAATGATAGCCGAGCAACTGCGGGCCCGCAATCTCATACGGTGTGCGCAGCGCGTCGTTTTCCCGCGGGGCAATGGCAGGAATGACCTCATCGAATACACCTTCCGATTCGGCTGGATCGACGATGCCGGCCAAGTATCCGATCTTCTTCGCACGAAGCTCAAGGATCAGATCTGCCTCATAGAAGCGGCGCACCGGATCGCTGGATAACAAGCACAGGACAAGGGTATCGGACTTGACGAAAGACATGGGGCCATGGCGAAGCCCAAGATACGTCTCCGTGACGACGGGGAAGCGGCCTGCGGTCATCTCGAGCATCTTCAGTCCGGCTTCCCGCGCCCAGCCAAGCGAGGGCGATGAGGACAAAACCACGACGCGGTCGCGGATGCGAGCCGCCAGGCGCTGGCATGCTTGATCGATCTCGGGCAACAATGCGGCGGCGCGCCTGCTGTACACATCGACCGTAGCCGCTGCCGCACCGGGCTGAGCCAGAACAAGTCCGGCGAGGACCAGGTTGGAAAACGAGCTGGTCATCACAAGACTGTGCTCGTTGGTGCGCGGGTCAAGGACAATCAGCCCGTCAAGCTCCGCGTGAGACAATGCCCCGTTTTCATTGCAGACAATGGCCAACTGCAGGATGTCCGGGCGAAGGGCGCGAACGCACTCGACAACAGCAGCGCTTTCCGGACTATCGCCGGACCGGGCCAGGGAGATCACGGCGTCCACCCCGTACAGGTAACGTCCTGCATCGGCCAGCAGGTCGGTTGTAGGAACGGCAACTGCCCGGGGCCACGCCGTGGCGATGGCGCTGGCCGCATAGGCCGAGGTGCCCGCTCCGGTCAGCAAGACACGAGCCTGTTGCAGCCTGGTCGGCAGTTGCAACCGTTCCGATGCGGCGCGAACCCGTTCCAGGGTGATTGGCCAAAGAAGAGGCTGCTGCAGAATTTCCTGCAAAGTGTGTGGGGGGGCGGCGTGGAGGCTAGTCGCAGCGGGCATCGGTGATTCCTTTAGCATGCAAACTCCATTTCTTGTTGGAGCGAGGTCAACGCAGCGGAAAAAGTCTTCCCGCGAATCGAATGCTCTACATACGAAATATTTCGCAAGCTTAAAATTGGATTACGCAAACGTCAAGACTTTCACTTGACAAATATCGAAGATGTTGCGTAAAAATGCTCATGCAGAGCGAAAATCCGCGAAGGATCCTGCCGTTGTGTCTTCCTTCTTGTGGAGGTAGCTTTTCCTGGCGCGGGGGAAGACGCAGGCGCTCATGCGGTGCGAAATCGTCTTCCGGCTGATCAACTGCAATCCGTAAGGGGTGTCGGTATGTTAACAACAATCGGTAGACTGCGCGCACTTTGTCTTGTCTTGTTTCTTGTGGCCGGCTATCCTCTCGCGGCGCAGCCGGATGGCCGGGTTGTGGAGCTGAAGGGAAAGGTCCTGTCCGTCAGCATCAACGCCGACGGCTCCTACTCCCTATCGCAGTCCGGCATATCGGGAACGGTGCTGCGCTCCGATGTAGAGGCCGACGCGGACTCCAAGGTGCTGCGATCGCTGGAGTATCCCCAACACAAGACCATGCAGTCTGAGTTTCATGACCAATTCGGTTCAGGGTCGCAGTTGACCGTAACCTACACGGGACTTCCGGAGACACCCGATCTGGTTTGTATTTTCCGGCTGTATCTGGATCAGCCATGGGGCGACTTACAAGTCAAGGTGGTCAATACCACGGAGAGGGCGATCACTGTTCAGACGATCCGGAGCCTTCACGCAACGGATGCTCCGGTCGTCAACCTGGGCGGCCCGGCCTCCGCCGACCGCATTCTTTCCGACAGTTACAGCGAAGACAGGCCCCAGTTGGCGATTCTTGACCTGGGCAACGGTCGAAAGGGAATGCACCGTGCGGTGGGAAGCCAGCTTATCTACAACCGCCAGAGCGGTCAAAGCTTATTCCTCGGCGCACTTACTTCTGACCGGCTCTTGACTATCTTCCACCTGAAAGAGCAAACCGCGGGCGGCACGGCGCAGATCCTTTCCTATGAAGCCGAGGCCACGGGCACGACCGAAATCATGAAAGAGGAATCGCTCAGGCATTCGCCTGCCGCTGAACAGGTCAGTCTGAGCCTTCCTGTCGGTCCCGGGGATAGCCTGTCTTCCGAACGGCTCATGTTCGCTGTCGGCACCGACTATCACGCGCAGTTGGAGCAGTATGGACGTGCAGTCGGGTTGCTGCATACGGCTCGAATCAACACGCCGACTCCAATCGGGTGGTGGAGTTGGACTGCCTATTATTTTGGACTCAACCAGGGAACCGCCATAACGAATGCGGAGTGGCTGGGAGAAAATCTGAAGCAAAGTGGGTATAGCTACTTTCAGATCGATGAAGGATACCAATACGCACGCGGTGAATACTCAACGCCCGACGTAAATCTGTTTCCTCGGGGGTTGGGGTACGTAGGAGATGTGGTGCGCCGCAATGGCATTACATTCGGGGTGTGGACGGCGCCGTTCGAAGTGTCGGAGCGCGCATGGGTGTATCAGAATCATAAAGACTGGTTGCTGCATAATGCCGCTGGCCATCTGATCCACATTGGCACCGTTACAGACCACAATGATCTCCTCTATGTGCTGGATACAACCAACCCTGGCGCCCAGGACTACCTGCGGCAGACCTACACCGCCATTTATAACTGGGGCGTCCGCTTTATCAAAATGGATTTCATGGATGACTCAGCCGTCGAAGGTTCCTACTATCGCCCCAACACGACTGCCCTGGAGGCGCAACGGATTGGCCTGAAGATCATTCGCAGCACTCTGGGAGAAGATGTCGTTCTCGACAAGGACGGGAGCCCCATGCTCAACCCTGTCGGGATTGTGGATACGGGCCGCATCTCTCAAGACACGGGACATACCTTCGAAGCCTCCAGAGACGCCGCCTCGGGTATTGCTGCGCGCTACTACATGAATCGCAATTTCTTTGTCGCCGATCCGGACGCGTTTAGTGTCTCCACTCAAACTGTCGATGATCAGTCATGGCACGGAGGAAGGCGTCGGCTCACCTTGGAGGAGGCAAAGGTTTCGATAGCCCTGGCGGCGGTGGCAGGGGGCATGTTCGAGCTTGGAGACGATCTTCCCACCCTGGGAGCTTCCCAGGAACGGTTGTCGCTGGTAAAGAACACAGACCTGATTGACATCGCCCGTCTCGGCCGTGCCTCCACACCCACCGATCTGATGACCTATACGGCGAGCGATGTGCAACCGAGCATCTTTCTGTTGAAGGAAGACAATCGCCAATCCATTCTTACCATCTTCAATTGGACCGAGGGGAAACTCAAGCGCACCGTCGATCTGAAGAGTCTTGGTTTGAAGGAAGCAGGCCAATACCAGATCGCGGAAGTGTTCGGCGATCAAAGCTGCTGCAGCAATTCCTCGGACACGATCGATCTAGTTCAGCCGGCCCACTCTGTGCGCATGTTCAAGCTGATTGACAATGCTGTCCCTGTTACTGCGCCTGGATTCGAGGTGCACTCAGCAGCCGCAGGAAAGGCGGGGGAGACGTTAACCTTCAGCGCCATGGGGGTACCGGCTGAGGCGCCCGTGCTGACGTGTCGCTGGGAGTTCGGCGATGGATCCACGCAGGAAGGGATGAACGTTCACCACGCATACACTCAGCCAGGTGAATATCATGTGCATGTAACCGCAACGGGCCTTGGTACAACCACGAATTCCAAGACACTCACGGTCTCCGTATCGGGTAACATTGCGACACGTTTCGTTCCGGCCGATAAGAAGCGCCCCGAATGACATGACTCGTCCTCGGGCTGCGCAGAAAAGTCTCTACGTTCCGTTGCAAAGGAACGTAGAGACCTTTATAGCGATGGGGATCTCCGGTTGGTTGCTGGCTGCGGATCAGAGCAGAATCGTCTTGATGCCGGTGAGTTCGCAGAAATCGGCCAGCGTGGGATAAAGGTCCTCCCCGTAGCCGAGACATGCGTATTCATTGGTCCAGTGCTGGAGGAGCGCATCGATGTCGCAATGCGCCGTCACGAATGCGTGCGGCCAGAAGGGAATGCCGCATTCGTCAAGTCGCTGCTGCATTTCTTTGCTGGAAGGTTCCGCGATGGTGGCGCGCGTAATGACCATCTGAAACTCCCCATTGACGCGGCCGAGTCGGGCCAGCACGCCTTCGCCGGCCTTGCAGATCAAGCGCACCGAGAGACCGCCTGCGTCGCCTTCGGTGGGAATTCCATGCTCCGCAAACCCGGCCGGTCCCAAGTCACACGCCAGCGAGGGTGGGCACGCTCCGTCGCCAATGATCTTGATCTCGCGCGTCTTCCGATCGATGTGCTGCAGATCCCCGTAGTAAATCCGTTCCCGGCTCAGGCGCATGAGCAGGAAGACGGTGAGCGCGGTATTGAAATCTCCCAGGGTGGACGTGCCGTGCCCATCCTCAAGCATCATGCTCTGCGCGAAACAGGTGGCCGCGTAATCATCCGCCAGCCCGGGGAACGACTGAATGGTGTAGAAGGCGTAGCGCTCGCGTTCGACAATCTCCTTCAACGCCAGATAAAGGCGGATCGAGCGATCATTGACCGAGTTTGCGTCGGGAGAGGCGCCGAACAGTTGGCGCAAGCGGGGTTGTAGCGCCTCCACTTGAGCAGCCGGAATACGCTCCGCGGTGCGAATGAGTTCGGTCGTATCGCGGGAATCGATATCGATCCCGAATGTGCGCATCCATTGGGAAGGATCCGCTGCCCCGCAGGTCTGGCCCATGCCTCTGCCGCCGAAGGCCCCCACGGTGGACAGATTCAGGCTGTTCTTCAGGTGCGCGGCACGGGCGTAGCTGACGATGCGGCCCACCGTATCGGCATCCTCGATGTCTCCATACACAAAGCGATGCGGAACGCCGATTTCCAGGAGCCCGCCGTGCATCACCAGTCCGCCCACCGGCCTCCAGCCTTGGGAGCGCGGATGCGTCCACAGCAGAACGGCTTTGCCGCTGCTGGCGAAATCGCGCACCGCGCCTACCAGATGAGCAGCCCACACCCAGGTGCCGGTGAAAAGCACCACGGCATCCACACGGTCATCCTGCTTCATTTTCTTCAGAGCTTCCGCAGCTTCCTGCTTGCTCGCAATTACGGTCTGGTACTCGACCAGTTGCAGTCCGGCCTTGGTAAGCGCGGCCTTTGCCTGTGCAATCAGAGCATCGTCCACAAAGGGAGTGCCCATCGGATCCTCCAGGCCATCTTTGTGCACTCCATAGACTATGAATCCGACAGTCGCTTGAATCATGATTCCTCTCCTGTTACGGGTTTTGTTGATTGTGGCGATGCACCAGCATGGAGCGCAACTGGCGATAACTCTCGATCTGCGGCCGGTATTGTTCGGCGAGGAGCGGATCGTCTGGAACGCATTCCTGCTCGCGTACCATGGCCTGTGCGGCGGACTTGAGATCGGGATGGATGCCCACCGCAACACCGGCCAGCATGGCTCCGCCGAGGCAAACCGATTCCTGGCAACTCATGATGTGCAGCCGCTTGTGCGTGAACGCGGCGCGCAGCCGCAGCCCCAGCGGGGAGCGTACTCCGCCGCCGAAAACATTGATATCGCTGAAGGTGGAGCCGGCATC
>PLSM01000090.1:65530-83410 GCA_003165075.1 Acidobacteriaceae bacterium
GTGGGGCGTAATCAGCAGGCCTGTGGGACCTGCTGGAGCCGCCGATTCCAGGTCCCCAAAATGGTATTCCTCTTCCCCCTTCTCTGGTCCATGGAGAAGGTTTCCGAGCCATTGCATCATGATGCCGCCGGGGAAGTAGGCGATCGTAACGAACTGGCCGGGAACTGCACTCGGATACGAGTTGAGGCTGGAATGCAGTGCAGCGTCATTCAGGAGCAAGCGATCGGAGGCGACCGTGATACATTCATACGTCCCCAGCGAGCCCGCGGCTCGTCCCGCTTCAATCACGCCGAGTCCAACGGCTCCAATCACCTGATCGTGTCCACCCACCACCACCGGAGTGCCGGCGGCAACCCGCAGCATGGCGGCCGCGGTGCTGTCCAGTCTTCCCGCCACTGTGCCGGCCTGCACGGGAAGGGGCAGAGCCTGCGGCGATATCCGCGCCAGGTCAAGCAAATCCTTTGACCAGATATGGCGGTTTACATCGAAGGCCATAAAGCGCGATGCGTGCGAGTAGTCGACCAACGGAGGAAGGCCCAGTTGGAGCAGCAGAAAACTGGTGACGCTCTGGAAGCTGCCGGCTGCATTGAAGATCTCCGGGGCATGGCTGCGCAACCAAAGAAGCTTGGGGATCGGATACATGGCGTGGCTGGTATGTCCGGTCAGCATAAAAAGCTGCTTGCGCCCAATTTCGTCTTCGATCCACGCCGCTTCCCTGGTGGCGCGCACATCCATGTTCAGAATCGCCGGGCCGAGAGCTTCTCCTGCCGCGGAGACAGGAATCACGGTCTCTCCATGCGAGCTGAAGCAGACCGCCTGGACGGCTTCGCTTGCCGGAATGCAGGCCAGCTCCTTTGCGAGAGCCATGACGACATTCAGAAAAGTGTCAGCATTCAGTTCCGCGAAGCCTGGCCGGGGACAGTGCGGAGTATAGACGGCGGAACGCATCGCCAGCATCTCTCCAGAAGAGGAGAAGATGGCCGCCTTGCAGCGGCTCGATCCCACGTCGATGGAGAGAAAACTCATCGCAGTCCGGCAGCTTCTCCCGTCAGGAATGAACCGTCCGCGGGAAGGGAATAGGTCTTCCCGTTGACGGTTTCGCGGATGACGATCTGGGCAGCTTCGACTGAAACATCCTCGACTCCCTTGAAATCCGCAGGGATGTCGACCAGCAGCGTCATATAACGGACCGTGGTTTCGGAGCGAGCGGGAAGCCAGCGGTAAGTCGATTCATTGAACAGCGGTCCTTGAGAAATCGTCTGACGCTTGGGAACCGCGAGCGGGGTCGAGCTGAATTCAATACCCCGGCAAAAGGTCTTTCCACCCCATGGAGCGGTCTTCAAGTAGAAGCGTTCTTCCCAATTGCCCACCCAGGGAAAATCCGTACGCCGGAAGACATAAACCAGCAGCAGCCCTGCGCTGGGATTGGCGATCGCCGTGTACCCGATTGCGCGGCGGGGATCGAGCAGTTGCGCCGTGTACCGTAAATAGCAGCCATCGGGAGTGGTTCTCAAATCGTGAAAACCGCCGCCCTGGAGCGGAGCGTGCGGCCACTGGAAGTCGGCATCCGGAGTGATCATCATGGCGTCGCTGTAGCTGGCAGGGTTCACCTTGGCCAGCGTCGCTGGCATGTCCACGAAGGTCGCTTCGCATGCCAGAAACGGCGGCCCAATGGTGACGTGCTCGGTCCAGGAGACAGGACGGTCGGCACGGCTCAGGTTGCGCGCCTTTTCTTCGCAATACACCACCGGGTGTTCCGAATCGATGCGCAGGATTCGCCTGAAATCGATCTGCGCGACCGGCAACTCGGCGCCGTATTCGACCCCCGGCCGGCCTTCTTGAAACTCACGAAAGATCTGCCACCGTACTGCGGGCGCCTCTCCATGGGTGCTCAGGCCCGCAGCCATCTCTTCCTGCGAGGGCGGCCCAAAATAGTCGAAGCTGAGGCTGTGTCCCGCAATGCCGGCAAGCAGCCGCCCATCGGGCGGAGCGCCGAACCTGTCCTCGTCGCTGTTCTGAGAAAATCGCTCCGGATCGATCGTATGCCATTGCGGGCGCCACAGCGGATTCAGCTCCGGATGGCTCCGCTTCACCAGTTGGCAAATGTGTCCTCCGCCCAGAACTGCCGAGAGATGTCCCCACTCTCCGCGTAGGCAAAAGCCCGCGCGCCCATCCAGAACGTCCGGCACGTGTTCCACAGGAACGAAGCTCATTTCGCGTCTCCGTTGAGAATGCTGCGTGCCTGCCTCAGAAATCCCGCCATGT
This sequence comes from Acidobacteriaceae bacterium, assembly GCA_003165075.1. Classification (GTDB taxonomy): domain Bacteria; phylum Acidobacteriota; class Terriglobia; order Terriglobales; family Acidobacteriaceae; genus Telmatobacter. Next base: position 67,796 of record PLSM01000090.1, read on the forward strand.
CCTGGGACTGGAAAACATTGCGCCCCAAGAAGACCCCCGCGGCTCCAGCCTCCATGACGCCCCGAACAACATCCATCGCCCCATCGTTGCGGCTCCCGCCGAGAACCAGGATCGGAAGGGGACAGCCCTCTACCACCTCGCGCATGCTCGCAACACTGCCGGCGTAGTCGGTCTTGATGACATCGGCTCCCAGCTCCGTCGCAATCCGCGTATGCCGCTTGATCCATTGCGGATCGGCGGGGTTCTGCACCGCTTTGCCGCGAGCCAGCGTCTCGATGATCAAGGGAATGCCCAACCGCTCGCATTCGCGCGCAAGCTGCGCATTGCGAGCAATCTCGTTGGCTTCGAAATCAGCATCGCCCGTCCCCACTACAAGGTAGCTGAGGACGGCGTCCGCGCCTAGCCGCAACGCATCTTCCGCGCTCCCCAGCATGCAACTGCGCATCACGCCATGCTCGCCCTGGCTGAGCGAATTCCAGATGGTCGTCCAGTCGATTCTGGCGATAATCCCCGGTGTTGCCCTGCGGGGAAAGCAGGCGTTGCAGCGTTGAATCAGGCCAAGGTTCAGCAGCAAAGCGTCCACACGGGCTTCCACAAAGCGGGAGATCTGGCCACACGCATCTTCCGTTCCCGGAATTGGGCCAACTACCAGAGCATGATCAAAAGCCACCACCAGGGTACCGCGCCCCGGCTCGTTGAGAATCCGGTTGAGCCGTATCTTCTTCCCAAAATCGCTCAAAACCCTACTCCTCCACGCCTGTTATTTCGCCTAAGAGTATCTGGAGGAGATCTGCCTGTCAATTCGTTTATGATCGAAAATGTTATGTTATGAGCGATTGCATGCACCATTTCCCTCGCTCGCGCCTCAGGGCAACGCGGACCGGATAAGGGTCACGCGAGGGTTGAAAACTTCCTCAACCTGGCGCCGCGAGAGAGGCCGAAACGAGGTCCGGAATTGCGCTGCAACCGGAACAGATGGTAAAACTACTAACTTCCGGCGTCCTGTCCACCAGGGCCGGGAAGATGTGGAACCCGGAGCATCTCGCTCCATCGACTCGGGAAGCGAAAGTTTTCGCAACTACGATTGCCGGGACTGGTTTCTGCGCGAGTATGGATTTTTGCGCTCAAACTTCCGCTTCCGGCCTGATTCATAGAGAGAAACCGGACAACCAGAGAGGACTTCCCAAGCATGGACGCCACCGCAGAACGTGACCTGGCTGTTCCAGGACTTCGTCGCACGCTGAAGCTTCACCACCTGATTCTTTACGGCATCATCATCATTCAGCCCACCGCGCCCATGAGCATCTATGGCGTGGTCAGCAATGCCGCCCGGGGACATGTTGTCACCACCATCCTGATTGCGATGGTCGCCATGCTTTTCACTGCCGTGAGCTACGGCAGGATGGCGCGCGTCTATCCCAGCGCGGGATCGGCTTACACCTATGTTGGCAAGGAGATTCACCCGCTGGCCGGATATGTGGTGGGCTGGTCCATGCTCATGGATTACATGCTGAATCCCATTATCTGCGCCATCTGGTGCAGCGCCGCGGCGCAGAACATCCTGCCGCAGATTCCCTATGCCGCCTGGGCCCTGGCTTTTGTTCTTGTGTTCACCGGCCTCAATCTGTTCGGCGTACAAACCTCAAGCCGCGTGAACGCTCTGCTGGCTCTGGGCATGAGCATTGTTGTGGTCGTCTTTATCGCTGCCGCAATACGTTACATAGCCCTGGTAGCACGGCCCGTTGGAGGCCAGTGGCTACTGCCGTTTTACGATCCTGCCACCTTCGCTCCCGGCCGCCTGTTCCACGGCGCCTCCATCGCTGTGCTGACCTATATAGGTTTCGACGGCATCTCGACGATGTCGGAAGAAGTAGAGAACCCCCGCCGCAACATTCTGCTAGCTACCGTTTTCACCTGCTTTGCCATCGGTGTGCTTTCCGCCATCGAAGTGTATGTCGCGCAGCTTGTATGGCCGGCCCGCACTCCATTCCCTGCCTCGATGGTTAATACCGCCTTTGTGCAAGTTGCCCTTCGCGTGGGTGGCAAGTTCCTCTTCCAATTGCTGAATGCAACACTGCTGATCGCGAATATGGGCTCCGGCATTGCGGCACAGTTTGGCGCGGCGCGCCTCCTCTATGGAATGGGGCGAGCGGATGCGCTCCCCAGGCGGTTTTTCGGCGTGGTGAGCCCCAAGACGAGAATCCCGCGCAACAACGTGCTGTTGCTCGGCGCCGTGACGTTGCTTGGCACCTTTCTTTTGACCTTCGAAAGGGGTGCGGAGTTGCTGAACTTCGGCGCGTTTATCGCCTTCATCGGAGTGAATGCGGCTGCGCTAATTCACTACAAGTTCCGCTCGCAGGAAAAGGTTGCGTTCCCGGCATTGGCCCCGCTCTGCGGCATTCTTATATGTACCTTCATCTGGCTCAACCTCAATCGCGATGCCAAACTGCTCGGCGCTGCATGGATCGTCGTCGGACTCCTGCTCTATTTCGTCATGCGAAAAAGAACAGCGGGTGCAGCGCTGGAGTTTCCGCAGTGAGTGAGCAGCACCCAGACCGCGCTGACAAGCGGTCGACGCGCAGCAGCGGACCGTGAGCGCTTCTCGATAGACGGCGCGTGAAACGGATTGCACGGATGAAACAGGTCAGGCATAATCAATTCAATTCGCTCCCAGTCGAACCGAAATGGCCGGCAGAGGTTCTTGATGATGGGCAGCATGAGGCAGGTCGGCAAGTTGTTTCCTCAACGGTCCATGGCTTGTCCGGTACTCCCAGGGAAAGCATGCGCAATAGGCACCTTTTTCCCTCACTGCTCTCAAGTACGGGTTCATGGTTGACAGGGGTGCGCTTTCAATTCGCAAGAGTGTCTTGTCGCTGATTGCAAACCTGCTGGTCCGCGCGGCGTGACCATTGCATAACCGGTGAAGAGGGGCCAATCCTTGCTGGCGGAAGAACGGCGGTTTCGAATTTCCGAACTCCTTTCGCAACAGCGCACTGTAAGCGCTTCTGAACTCATTGAGATCCTTGGAGTGACGGCGGCGACGGTCAGACGGGATCTGGCGGATCTCGAACGCAAGGGGTTGCTCGTTCGTTCCCACGGAGGCGCGGTCTCCAAGTCCCCTACCACCAATTTCCAGCCTTCTTACGACACCCTCGGACGGACAAATCGCGAAGAAAAGCTGGCCATCGCAGCCGAGGCCGCGAGGATGATCCTCGATGGCGACACCATCTTTCTGGAAGGGAGCACCACCGTTTCGGAGGTCGCTTCCAGATTGCAGCACCGCAATCGCCTGACTGTGGTCACTAATTCCCCGCTTATTCTTTGCCAGTTGCAGCGCTATCCGCAGATCAATGTGATGTGCATCGGTGGCGACCTGCAGCGGGATGTGTTCTATTTGTCGGGAGTCTGGGCACAGAGGTCGCTCAGTGAAATTCGCGTCGATAAGGCCTTCCTGGGAGTCAGTGGCATCGATCCCGGCTATGGCATGTCCACGGCCAACCATGCCGAGGCAACCATCAAGAAGGCCATCATCAAATCCGCAAGGATGCGCATCGCGCTGGTCGATCACAGTAAATTCGGCAAGCAAGGCTTCGCATTCGTAGGGCCTGTCACGGAGTTGACGACACTCATCACCGATTCCGGTACCTCCCCGGCAGACCTGCAAACTCTCAAGGATCTCGGAGTCCAGGTCATTGTCGCCGGAGGCAAACCCGCCCGCAGTTAGGGGAGAATTCCGATCTTGACCCACAAGAATCCCGAAATAGACTTGCCGGCAAAGCGGCGTCCGAGAATCGACGGCGGGGGCAGGGCGATCGCGGCAAGAACTTGCTGAGGCGCGGCGAAGTGGTGGAACCCAGCGTCTCGCCATGTCGCCAAACAGGTGGGATGCAGCGGGGGGAACAACGCTCGACTCTGCGGACGGGTCCATGCATGCAGGCCAGTGCTCCCGAGCAGCCTTTCGCGACTCCCTCGTCAGGACTTTTCGCTTGACAAGTGGGACCGTATTGTCATAAAAACATCAAACGATCGCAAACTCAAATATTTGGTTGATTTCGAAGCCCGATTGGTTGGCAATCCGAAAGAAAAAGCAAGAAGTCGCAGCATTTTAAATGGAGTGGAGGACAATGCAAATGATACCGGCGGAAAAAGGCATGAATGTGGAAAGCCAAATCTTCAATCGCGCACGATGCAAGGTTGCTTTTCTCTTCACATCCTTCTTCGTGGTTATTCTATCGGCAACGACAGCAGCCGCCCAGTACACCACAGCGCGGCTGAGCGGCACGGTACAAGACAACACGGGTGCAGCGATTGCCGGGGCAACAGTGACCGTCGAACAGACCGGAACTGGATATAAGCAGGTAGCCAAATCGGGGGGGGCGGGCGAGTTCCTGTTTCCGAGCCTCCCAGTCGGCGACTATCAGATGACAGTTGAAATGGCCGGCTTCAGCACCTATGTGCAAAAGGGCATCGGTTTGGAAGTCGGACAAGCCGCCAGCCAGAAGGTCACCTTGGCGGTCGGCTCGATCACCCAGCAGGTCACTGTGGAGGGGAGTACCAACCAGGTGACCACCGACGATGCAGCCATCTCGCAAGTTATCGATGAGAAGAGTATGGAAAGCATGCCGATGAATGGCCGCGAAGCGCAACAGTTGGTCTTTCTGGTCCCCGGCGCGGTCGATGTCTCCGGACAGAACTGCGGTAACAATTGTGAGGGAGGCGTCCTGCCCGGCGAGCAATATGCCAAAGTCAATGGCGGCGGCTCCAACGGCGTCTATTACTTGCTGGATGGCGTGGACTACAACGACATGTATATCAACACCAATCTGCCTTTCCCAAGTCCTGACGCGCTGCAGGAATTCAATGTGCAAACCGATAACATGAGCGCCACTTATGGAAACGCCACGGGCGGAGTCGCCAATGTCGTAACCAAGTCCGGAACCGATCAAATTCACGGGGATGTCTTCGAGTATCTGCGCAACTATGCGATGGATGCTAGCAACTACTTTAGTACCACCGGGCCAGACCCGTTGAAGCAGAATCAGTTTGGAGGCACCATCGGCGGGCCTATCCTGAAGGGCAAGCTGTTCTATTTCGGATCGTATGAAGGCACGCGTCAAAACACGGCCGTGAGTGGCCTGATATCCCAGGTACCAACCCAAGATGAGCGTAACGGAAACTTCTCAGTTCTTCTGCCCGGTGCGGTGTTAACAAACCCGGACCCGCTTTCGCCCTACCAATTCGACAGCAACAATATGATCAATCCAGCAGCCTTCGACCCCACGGCGCTCTATCTGCTGAATCACATTCCTCTGCCCAACGACCCGGCCTCAGGGAATCCTAACCAGTTGCGCTATAGCGGCGCCCCGTCGATCCAGCGTACCGACGAGTACCTGGTCAAGATCGACTACAACATTGGCAAGCATCATCTGAGCGGGCACTATTTTCAACTAAAATACACCGTCCCAATCATCCTCCCGCCGACCAGCAATATCCTTGAGGGCAATTCGGAAAGTCCACAAAGTCAGACTCTGAAGAACATCAGCGTCGTCGACATCTACACCATCTCGTCCAATACTCTTCTCAATAGCTATTTCGGATTGACCAGAAAGGACGGACTGACGGAATCGGCAGCACCCTTCAATATCGCCACGGCGGGCGCTAACATTCCTCAACCCACCAATTTTCCGGCGACGCTGAACGTTAATGTATCCGGAGAATTTACCGTAGGCGAGCAGTCTTCTACGGGAACATGGAATCACAGCGACATATCCGATCGTGAAATCGTCACCCTCATTAAGGGACCGAATGAACTCCAGTTCGGGGGCGAATGGGAACACATGAACCTTCCCATGGGAAATTCATATCAGGCGGATGGCAACTACAGCTTCGGCGGCGATCTCAGTGGAAACAACCTCTCCGACTTCTTGCTGGGAGATGCGTCCAGCTTTGTCCAGGCGGGCGGTTTGTACCTGAACTTTAGCGGAAACGACTGGAGTGCCTTCGTTCAGGATAACTGGCACGTGACCTCGCGGCTCACCGTAAATGCCGGCCTACGCTGGGATCCGTTCTTCCCCTACACGGATAGCGAGGGGCGGGTCGCATGTTTTGTGCCGGGAGCACAATCGGCGCGCTACCCGAATGCGCCTCAGGATCTAATCTTCGGCGGAAGCAATCACGATGCTGGATGTCCCGCATCCTCAATCTATAACAACTTGAGCAATATCGGCCCGCGTCTGGGCTTTGCGTACCAACTGACGTCCGATGGCAAAACCAGCATCCGTGGTGGGGCAGGCTATTATTACCAGGCGCCCAATGGGGTAGCGTTTGAAGACGTCGTCGGTGTTCCTCCGTTCGCTCCTATCGTGAACATTACGAACACCAATTTCACTAACCCCTATACCGCGGCGAATGTGGCGGATCCCTTTCCTGGGTCTTTCGGCCCTATCGATCCCGGCGCGTCGGCTACGTTTCCTCAGGACATCGCTTTTACGCAGATCTTCGACAGGCACTTCCGCCTTCCCCAAATCCTGACTTATAACCTGACCCTGGAGCGTGGATTCGGCGCCGCCTGGTTTATACGGGCAGAATATGCGGGAAATCACGGAGCTCACCTGGGTGGTACGGGAGATCAGGAGGCAGGGCTGCTCCAATTGAACCCCACTACTTATATTCCGGGGCAGTCTACCGAGGATAGTGCTAATATTCAGTCGCGTCGTCTGTATCCCAACTACGGATTCATCGCTTCGATCAACTCCGGAGTCAACAGTAACTACAATGCGGGCCAGTTTGAGGTCGAAAAGCGCTTGGGTCACGGCCTCGCTTTCCAATCGAATTTCACGTGGTCCCGTGCTTTAAATAACTTCGGTCCCAATGGACAGCCGGGGATATTTGGAGTCTATGGCATCAATACCTGCGGCTGTGGCCGTTCTCTTGACTACGGTCCCGACGCCGGAGACGACAATAAGGTCATCAGATTTTCAGGAAACTATGCCCTTCCCCGGGTTCCGATTAAAGGGATTGCGGATCAGGCGATTAACGGATGGAACTTGAGTTCCATCGCCAACTGGCAAACGGGCTTTCCGTTCACGTCCTTCGCGGAGGACGACAATTCCTTCAGTGCGATGGGCAATGACCGTCCTGACATCACGGTGCCAAACATTAAGAATACGCAACTAAGTTCAGGGCGTTCCCATTCCGCGCAGGTCGCCGAATGGTTCAACGTCCTCGATTTTGCCCAAAATGCAACCGGCACTTACGGTAACATCGGCAAGAACTCTCTTCGTGGACCGAGGCTTTTCACTACGGACCTGGCTCTATTGAAGGCCGGAAAGGCAGGCGAACGCATTAATTATGAGTTCCGGGCAGAATTCTACAATGTCTTCAACAATGTCAACTTTAACAATCCCGATGCTGGGCTTCAGGATGGCCCTGGTGTCTTCGGAGCAATCAGCTCTTCCGGCGACCCTCGTATTCTGCAGATGGCGCTGAAGGTCAAGTTCTAAGAAATCACTAACTACAGCAGGGTGCCCGGTGGAATATAAGTCAGCAGCGATGCGACTTACATTCCATCCGACACCCTGATTGTATGTAGGCAGCCATGCGTTGCGCCTAGCGCGAGTGTGTGACAAAAACGGTCTTCAATCGGGGGCGATAAATGGACAATAGAGCAGCAATGAGCAAACCTGGACCACATGGGAACAGCCGGCGCACACTTGCTGCTGCCGCATTATTGCCTTGGATCCTGGGGATGGGCGCAATTTCTGGATATGCCCAAATAAGCCAACCTTACGTGGCAGAGACACTGGCGCAGCCCACACTGGATGTTCCATGGAGAGAGCACCAGTTGCAGGAGTTCTTATTAAAGCGCATTCCAGCTCTGCCCACTGCCACAACGCCTGCATCGTGGAGCGCGGAAGAAGAACGGGTGCGTAAGCACGTTCTCGACGACATTGCCTATCACGGGTGGCCGCGTGAATGGGTGGATGCGGCCCCGAAATTCGAAGAAGTGGGGATCATTGAAACCAGTCACGGATACCGCATTCACAAATTACGCTTTGAGGTTGTGCCGGGTTTCCATTCAACCGCGCTTCTCTATGAACCGGCAAAGATGAGCGGCCGCGTACCCGCCATTTTGAACCTCCTCGGACATGAGCCGGAGGGAATCGAGGTGGAATATGAGCAGAAGCGTTGCATCAACTTCGCCAAGCGCGGCATCGTCGCCCTGGACCTGCAGTTTATTGGTTTCGGAGAGCTTGCGAATGCGGAAAATGCACACGACTTCGGATCCCAGTTGAACCTTGTCGGTTCCAATGTGCTGGGGATCTTTTATCTTTCCATGCGGCGCGGGTTGGATTATCTGAGCGGGTTACCGGAGGTGGACACGAGCCGGATCGGTGTGACTGGACTTTCCGGCGGGGGCTGGCAGACGGTCATGTTGAGCGCCCTGGATCCACGCGTCGCGGTTGAGGTCGAGGTGGCCGGTATTGGTTCGCGCGAGTCGAACCTTACTCATCCCGTGGATACGGATGAAACTGAAGAGGACGCGCCTGATTTGATGCAGGGTCAAGACTATCCGGAGTTGCTCGCATTACGCGCGCCCCGGCCCACGCTGGAGATCCATAATGGCACGGACAGCTGCTGTTTCCGGGCTCCCTTGGTGAAGCCGTACTTATATGATCAGGTAAAGCCGTTTTTCTATCTATACGGAGCCTCCGGCGAGCTGGCTTGGAGCGAGAACCTCTATCCGGGGTCGCACAATTATCAATTGGATAATCGGCAACAGGCTTACCGCTTCTTCAGCGCACATTTCAATCTGCCGGTGTTGGATGGCGAGATTTACAGTGATGATGAAATCAGGACGCCGGAGGAGCTTGCCATTGGAGTGCCGCCCGATAACTTGACCTTCGTTACCCTGGCGAGAAAACTGGCGCAGCAGATCCATCACGAACCGGCTCCGGCAGACAGCGCGGCGCGCCAAGAGTGGGCAAAGGCAGAGCGCCAGAAGTTGGAATCCGTGGTCCGCTACGCGCCGGTATCCATAGTACGCGCGTTGCGAGTGGATAATGGCAGGAGCTTCGATTTTCGCACCTTGTCTTATCGTTTCGATTTCTCCAATGAGCTTGGCGCCAATGGCATTTTGTTCCGGGAAGAAGCCGCCCCCGAGAACGCTCCGGCAACCATCGTGCTCAATGACAAAGGCTACAAAGCTTCCGGCGATATGGTGGCCCCGCATGTGAACCACGGGGAACAGGTGTTGGCGCTGGATCTATTCTTCAATGGAGACCAGTTACCGAATCGCGTGGCATGGGAGTTGCTGACAGACAGCAGCGGCGCTCGTCCTTTAGGGCTGGAGGCCGCTCAATTGGTGGCCGTGGCTAACTGGCTCCGAACCACCACGGGGCTTCCGGTTCGGGTGGAGACAGACGGCATTCGCAACCAGGTTATTGCCTTAACCGCTGCCGCCATAGCGCCAGAGGACTTCTCCGCCGTGGTGAACCGGAACGCCATGAAAAGCCTGGCCTACCTGATCGATACGCCGGTGCCGTTTCGCACTGCTCCAGAGCTTTTTTGCCTCGACCTCTATCGATACTTCGACATCGATACTCTCACAGTGCTTGCTGCTCCAGGCAAGATAGTCACTATCGGCAGCCCGCGGTGAACCTGGTGCTTGCGGGCGCGTGAGGTTCACGGCATTTATCGAGACCTCGCTCCGGGGCGATCCGGTTACTGGCCGGTCCCGCGCTTCGGCGCGGGGAGGGAAGTCGTGCCCTTGATGGTAACGGGGTAATCCTGCTCGAAGGAGAGACCGTCCACGCCCCCAACGCGAAGATGGGCCTTGTAGCTGCCTTCACGCGTATAGGTATGCGATAGGGCGGCGCCATCCGCGACCACGCCGTCTCCGAAGTCCCATCGATAGGCCAGCGCCGGAACATGGCCTGCGGACGCGGCTGCCGCAAAGCCAAGATTCTCGCCGATCTTGCCCGTTGCTGGAACTTTGGCGGTGATCGAAGGGGCCTGCGCGGCGACGGACTCATCCAGGATTTTGAGTAGCGTTACAAAGTGCGCCGGCTGGTTTTCCATGCGCAGTCCAGTGGAATCGAAAGCGAGTGGTTGCTCTGGCTGGAAGACATCGACCACGCGATAGCGATGGTCCGGCGGGAGCCCGAGGTCGGAGAAAGTGAAGGCATGCGAGTTGGGATGCTCCGTCCAGTTGAATACCGCCAGCATGGTCTGCCGGGCATCTTCCCGAAGCAGAAAGATTCCAGGCTGCTCATCCGCCGGGCGATAAGTCAGCAGGTCGAGAGGTAACGCGGCATTGCCGAGTTGAATCATCTGCAAGAGATCGGGATTGGTGACCAGCGCGAGGCGGTCCGGATCCTGGCCCAAAGTTGGCAGGTCGTCGCCCAGTTCCAACATGCCGCCCGAAACCGCGGCCAGCGTGACCGAGACCCGAGCCTCATTCAACGTAAGCGGCGCCTGAATGCGGCGCTCCTCGATCATCTGACGCGAGATGGTCAAGGCATCGGGATCGCTGAGGAAGAAATTATGCTGCATGTAGTAGCGCGCCGCGATGCCCGGAGCCGCCTCTTTGCTGCGCAGGAAGGCGTGACCGGTATCCTGCGAGAGACGTCCTTCGTCCACGAGCCCAACGGGATTCAGCATGGGGCTTCCATCCTTGTCCAGGAGGACGTGTTCGCCCACCGCTTCGCGAATGATATGCAAACCAATCCGCTGGGCTTCGAGCGCAGTGGTCTGGGGACGATAGTAGTAGCCTTCGATGGCGGTGTTATCCATGAAGTCCAGCTTGATGTAAGCCGCTCCCCATTCCTTGACAAGCGTGTGATAGGTGGCGCGGAGATACTGTTGCGCCTGTGGATTGGTCGTATCCAGGACAAACAGCGTTTCTATTCCGGCTTCGTCCCCCACCCCGATTTGAATCGGTTCGCCCTGTGCGTTGTGCACCAGCCAGTCCTTGTGGCGCTCATAAACCCAGGAACGGCCGCTGACCTCAAACGGAGCTGTCCAGAATCCCATTTTCAATCCCAGGCTAGCTACATTGCGGGTCAGCGGAACCAGTCCGTTGGGAAACTGGGCAGCGTTGGGAGTGGTGTATTCTCCGCGCGCATAAGCGTATCCAAGATCGAGGTGGAAATAATCGAATCCCAGAGGTTTCAGGTGCTCCGCAAGCCATTGCGCGTTGGTCCAACTGTTGCCCTCGGTGATGCCGGAATAGAAAGCGGTCCAGCTCCACCAGCCAAGCATGGGGCCCGTGGCGGAGCGGCTGTGGTGCAGCACGCGAATGGCGGCGCCATACGTGTCGAGTATTGAGTAGTAGTTATTCCCCAGGGCAAACATCAGGCGCTCAGAGCTGAGCGCAGCCTCCGGGGCCACGGGCAGGCTCAGTTCCACCAGGTTCTTTGCGGGACCATGTGATAAGCCGGATTCCGGGTCGCTCGCCTGTATCTCAGTCGTTCCGGTGGAATCGACCGTGTAAGAAGCAACTCCCGCAGCGTGCTGCGCGTCGAAGTTGGTCTTCAGGTGCATGATGCTTAGAAAGCGGTCGGAAGTAAGGGCGCCAAAGAAGATCGATTCTTTGCTCTCCTGGTTATAGATGAGCTGACTGCCGACCGCACGGTGCATCCCGCCGGGGGCCTTGCCCAAGTCGTATATTGTCAGCGGGGGCCAGTCTTCACTGAAGCTGTCAGAAAGAACCCGATCGCTGCTCGCGGACGCGTTCATGTCGAGGGGCTGATCGCCGATCGCCTCCACTGAACGCAACGATTGCACGGTGACAGACTTTCCGGTATGGTTCTGAATCTCGACCCGAATTTCGCCGGCATCGATATTGTCATAGAGCCGAATCGTATAGGAGAGGTCCGGGCGAGAGGGAAGCCCGGAGCACTGGACAGTCGCTTCACGGCCATGTCCAAGAGCATCGTCGAATGAGGACTCGCTGATCCGATGCTGCGGAAAGTCGCTTGAGGCAACCCAGGTATGATCCACCCTCACAGCGACTCGGGAGCGGACCACGGTTCGGTTTCCTTGCCCAATCTCATAAGAACCATCGCCGGAATGCACGACTACGAATTCCTGCTTGTTGCGCAGGGTGGCATCCGTTGCATGAGCCAACAGCGCAAGACTCAGGATTGTGGCCACAACTCCAATTCTGGGCATAGCCCGGTACGCACGCGAGCCGATTTGTATCTTTCTAAGTTTTCTCAATTGCGTCTCTCTCACCAAGGATACGTATTGCAGGCCCTTTTGGATTTTGGCGCACAAGTGAGTGAATTTGATTGATGGCAATACGATTCCCTCACCGGGTCGCGTCTGCTCAGCATACCTTTCGGAAACAGGGCAGTTTCCGAGCTGATTGTCTACAACGATCTTCGCAAAGGCGGACGATTCGCCTAGGATTGCGCCGGCAAAGAATATCGCGTCCAGCGATACAAAGCAAACAGCAAAGAAAAAAATGCGACAAGATCCATCTCGACCGATTTGATTGCCGAAGGATCGGAGGGAACGGAGTTGAGGAGGGATTCTGGTAGGTCTTGGTGCGAGGTTGCAAGCGGTGGTTGTCCAGCAGGTGGAGTACAGGAAGGCTTGCCGAAACAATCGCGATCAAGGTGAGCAAATGGCCGGCATGGCGTACGGGGCAATTCGCGCGCGCGATTTCCGCGCGGAACTGGTCAACTTTGAGCTTCCCGCGGACGATTGAGAACGCCGGCCGCAGGAAGGCCCTGATTCGTATAGATAGAACGCCGAGGAACTGCGCGCGATGCTGCTCATCCCGGCAGCCGCTGCTATACCAGAATCAGATTGCAGCCCAGAGCGCGCAGCTTTGCCTGGATATCTTCGTCGAGACTGGTGTCGCTGATGACTGTGTCGATCTCTGAAAGCGGAGCAATGCGCGACATGCTGCGTTTGGAAAACTTGCTGGCGTCGGCGACCAGTATGATTTCGCGCGCGATCCGAATCATGGCCCTGTTCACCATCGTTTCTTCCAGGTTCGCCCCGCTGACGCCGAAGTCCAGATCGCATCCGGCTCCGCTGAGGAACAGTTTATCGGCGGAGAATTGATCGAACATTTCTTCAGCGAAATGCCCGCTGATCGACGCCGATTCTCCACGCACGGTGCCTCCGACGATGAAAACCTGCGAGTCTCGCGCGTCCAGCAGTTCGGCGGCGATGTTGATCCCGTTGGTGATGATCTGCAGTCCCTGTTTTTTCTTGATCTGGCGGACGATTTCAAGCGTGGTTGTGCCTGAATCCAGGATGATTGTCTCGCCATTGTGGATGAGTGTGGCCGCCATGGCGCCGATGCGCCGCTTTTCGTCGGATTGCGCCTTCAGACGTTCGTGGACAGGCGATTCGCGTAGGATGGTGTCCGGGAGAACCGCACCCCCATGCGAACGCAGCACCAGGCCGCGCTGATGCAGTTCATTCAGATCGTTGCGGATGGTGACTGCCGACGTGCTAAACCGGCCGGCGAGCTCGTTGACTTTCACACGGCCTGCACTGCGCAGGATCTTCAGAATTTGCGTCCGCCTCTCCTCGGCCATCATTCCGTCTAGCGGCGGCTCGGCCGCGGAAGCGGCCATCAGAGGCTGGTGGAGAATTGTCCCTTCGGATACGTGCAATTTCGAACTACCTTTCGCCACTCTCAACCTCCTTATCCTCACTTACTATGCAATGATGCGCGGCGGGGCCATGAAAGGCCATAGTACGCCGGGCTATGGCAATATTCAACATGCGTCAGAATAGCGCAATCGCTCCGTGCGTTTCGGTTCGAGATCGCCGCTTTAGCACTGGTCCGGAACAGAAGTGCGCCCGGCAGAAGACAAGCAAAGATGAAGCATGGCGCGAACATGCGCTGGGGAGACACGGCCCGGGATGCAGGGGCTGTCCAATGCTGTAAGTCAAATTCGCCAAAAAGCGCAGAGGCATTCGTGGCCACCTTTCCCCAAGAGCGGGTACTGGCAACTTCGATTTGGCGATAATATCCGGTACCCTCCGGTCGCGCTCGGATCCTCTGACTAATACATGGCTTTCTCAACCTCGATGGATCCCAGGTCGTACCATCCGTCAGTCTGTCGCCCCTGGATCGGTAGCCGTATGGCCGGCTCTCCAGTTCCTGGGTCGAGCAGGCCGATGCGCACGCGATACTTTCCTGCTGTCAGATTTCCGGGGATATACAGCGATTCATCTACGACGGAATCGCCAGGAAGCCACTTGGTCACATCTGCTGGCACCCGGATAACAGTTTGATCTTCCTGAGATCGCAGTTGCACCGCCAGCCCATATTCCTTGTAAATTGGCGCAACTCCGGCATTGAACCACCACATGTGTACAGACATCATGGAGCCCGCAGAGACATGCGTGGGATACTCGAGGCGGCGCAGGATGAAACGATAGCCCATTCGCTTCTCAAAATCTGCAAACTGCGCGAGCCATTCCGGGGGGATCGGTGAAGACTTCACGTTGACTGAAGTGACGTGCCAGCGCAGAGCCTGACCGAGAATGTAATTTACGTCGTAGCCATCGCGCAGCCAGGTTGCAGGCGTGCCACAGGTCTCCAGCGATACGGGACGCTGCTTCCAAACATCCTGAATTCCGGTACGCGCGGCTTCTTCCGGGTATTGGTCCAGCATCTCCGAATAGGGCGTCTTCATATCGCCCAGGCAGTCCAGCCGCCATCCGGTTCCGTGCTGGGTGCCGTACGCCAGTGCCTCCGGCTCGTCGAAGTTCATCAGCAGCGTTGTATGCGGAAACGCTTGCAGCCATAGATCGATGAGCGGCTTTTGAAACTGGAATGCCGGCATATAGTCGCTCCACCCCTCGCCCCAATAACCGACGGAGGAGATGTCGACGCTGGCGAGGATGGGATTGCCGTCATAACGCTCACCCACTGCCGCAACCTGCTCACCCCAGTACTTCAGATACAGTGGATCGCTGAAATCAGGCTGCCAGATTGCTCCGTCCTTGTCCCTAGACGCGTTCGCCCGCCGTGCTCCCGAACTGCGGTACCAGTCAGGCAGCGGATCGCGGTCGGAGTAGGGCATGAGCCGAATTGCCAGTTTCTGCCTGTGTTTCTGAGCCTCGGATATGGCTATGTCGATGATGTCCCACCGGAACTTCCCGTGCTCCGGCTCAAGGGTGCTCCAGTACCACCGCAGATAAGCAATCGAAGTGTCCGGGAAATCCGGCTTGGGGTTTGCATCGTGCAGTTTCTCTACCGGTCCGCGTTCCGACCACGTGTACGGAGGGTTCAGCTCCTGGCCATTGAAGCGCTGAAATGTGGTAATTCCCATGCCGGGATTTACGAGAACATCCTGTGTTTCAACCGGCCGAATCACGACCGTCTCTTTCTGGGCATAGCCGTTCAGAGCAGCCGTACCCATAACTAGAGCGCATGCGAGAGTTTTGTATCTCATAAAAGTCCATCTGCTTGCTGTACCGCTGAATTTGGTCAAGATTCTCTCCCATTCGAAGCGTCCCGCTGCACGCGCGATCGCCTGCATTGTGATGTTCCGAAGCCGGGCTGCGTTCTGGTTGTAAACCTTGTGAAGAATGCTGTCGGGCAGTTCGATACCTGAGATACGCCACCGCCCCTGCGGA
>PLSM01000095.1 GCA_003165075.1 Acidobacteriaceae bacterium
CGTGCGAAGAGATGCGTCTTGTGCAGCCGGTCGACTTCTATATCGCGGAGCACGCGGCGGCGCCGCTGCCTGTCAGGGCGTGACAGGAGCTGTGGATTGAGGTCACGATTCCGCCCAAAGGCCCACCCCGGCCCACGCAAGTGGCGATGAAACAGGATGGGGTGTGGAAGCCGCTGGCATTTCAGTAGAACCGACGGGGAGCGCGCATCAACCCTTCTCCGGCCCGTTCAACCCCAGCAGCCCTTCGGGCAGCGCCATCTCCACCCGCTTGGCCTCCAGATCGACCGTACGCAGGTAGCTTTTGGCAAAGGGAACAAGGACCTCTCCAGCCGCGCCGGGCACCACCAGCAGCGCCACGGGTCCGGCGGTCCGGTCCACATCCTCGATCTCGCCCACGGTCACGGGCGCTGCGCCGGCCACGTCGATCAGGACACAGCCGATCAGATCGCCGATGTAGACTTCGTCCTCACCCAGGGTCACGCGCTCCGAACGGGGAACCGCCACAATCAGCCCGTTGAGCGTCTCGGCGTCCGAAATCGAATCGATCCCGGCAAAATGGAGCACGATGCCGCCCTTGTGCAGCCAGTCCCCCACCAGTTCCACTTCACGCGGGGCAGGAGCCGGGCGCGAAGCCGCGTGGGACGCGCCTTCCGTCAGCAGCCAAAGCCGCCGCCGTTCGGCAAATTTGTCAGGAAAATCAGTGAGGAGATCGGCGAAGACTTCGCCTTTGCGTCCCTGCGGATGACGAACCCGCGCCAGCCACACCCATTGCTCCGCCGCGGTCATTTCTGTCTCCAGCGGTCCGTGGCCCAGACGTCTGAAACCATCTCAGGCTTCGTCGTCCTCTTCAAGGATGTCGAGCGTATAGCGGTGACGCAGCTTCATGCTCACAGCGCCCAGGATAGTGCGCACCGAGCGGGCTGTACGTCCCTGCTTGCCGATGACTTTGCCCACGTCTTGAGGCGCAACCCGGAGTTTGAGAACGGTGTTTTCTTCCCGGTCCACGGATTGCACTTCAACAGCTGCCGGTTCATCCACCAAGGCCCGCGCAATTTCGCGAACCAATTCCTCTACTGCGACCATATCGAGTTGGGCCATGCACTTGCCTCTGACCGTATGCGTCCAAAAAGATGCGACTTGGATCGGTGCGCGAATAGTAGCACACCGGAGGCTGTAAGTAACAGTTGTCCAGCGGCATACAGCCGCGCACTCGCGCTGCGGTGAAAGAAGGGATGGAGGTC
This sequence comes from Acidobacteriaceae bacterium, assembly GCA_003165075.1. Classification (GTDB taxonomy): domain Bacteria; phylum Acidobacteriota; class Terriglobia; order Terriglobales; family Acidobacteriaceae; genus Telmatobacter. Next base: position 1,242 of record PLSM01000095.1, read on the forward strand.
AGGCCGGATCGGGCACTGGCGCCAGGGCCGGATGATTGGCCAGCAGCTTGGCCACGGTGGGCGAAACCTGCGCGCCCAGGCCGCGCCAGAAGGCGATGCGCTCGTGCTTCAGCTCCACCGACATGGGGCTGGTGCGGGGGTTGTAGGTGCCGACTACCTCAATCGATCGTCCATTGCGGGCGCGGTCCTTTTCGATGACCACGATGCGGTAGTAGGGCTGCTTGCGGGCGCCAACGCGCGCCAAACGAATCATTACCACGGCGATACGGTTCCTTTCAGAATCCAAGACTGTTGTAGTCTTGCCACCCCGCGAGATGAAGCCCTGTCCACAGGACTCCGGTTCTCTTCTGGGTCTTTCCGGCCGGCCCAGAGGTGGCAGGCCAAATAAAGGGCCAGGCGCATGCGCCTAGCCACGCAAGACTCAACACCTAAGTATCGCCGATATTGGGCGTTGAGGCAAATGTGAAGAACTGGCGGGCAAGGTGGGACCGGAACAGGTCACTACGAGTGCGGTTTGGGCGACTGCTGGGGATCGATGGGCGAGAATGGCTTGTCCGGCTGCAGCGGCTGCGGAATTGGGGTAAAGGGAGTGTCAATCGGTGGCTTTATCATCTCAATCTCCAGGCCCAGATTATGGCTGAATCGGGGCGCAACATCAGCCTTATTTGCGGATCTTTCTCGCCGGCGCCTTCTTCCCCGGCAATTTCTTTCCAGCCTGCTTCTTAGCAGAGGGCCTTCTGATTGTGGAAGACTTCTTGGCCGGCTTTCTCTGGCTTGTCCGGGCAGACTTGGTCGTGGTGGCACCCGGCGCCTTCTTTCGCGGCGGCTTCGGTTTCGGCGGTTCAATGGGCCTGAATGGCTCGTCCGGTTGCAGCGATTCGAAACTGCCAGCGTTCGCTTTGCTCATAGCGCCGTCCACACATAGTCCGGTGGAATGGCTTTTTCAACCTCTTCGCGGATGCGCCTGGTCAGCTTCATGTTCTGCTTGCTGGTGTCAGGAATGCCATCGGCGGTGCGGAACGCCTCGTCGGCAAATTGGACCTGAAGCTCGGCGTCGCGTTTGGACTGGGCGGAGTGATGCAAAAAACGAAGGGCAGACTCAAGCTGGCGCTCGGCGTAGTGCCAGGCGTGGACACGGGTGGTCAACTCATCGATTGTCTGGTTCCAACCAAAGACCGGGGCCACCACCGTGGCTACAAAGGCAAATGCACTGAGCACCGCGGCAGCCTGTGCCAGGCGCGTACTCAGGGAGGGGAACGACGGCGTGAGGCTGAAGAGTGCGGCGGCTGTGACGGTGAAGACACCTATCGAAACCTGTGTCCACAGATTCCTCGTCCTGGCGCGTTCGAGCAGCACCGTGTAATACCGCCGGTTGAATTGCGCCAGACGGTAGTTGTAGAAGAGGCGACTGATTTCCTCAAGGTAGGGGTGCGTTGCCGGTGCTGCGGCTGCGGCCATATTTCTACCTCCCGGGGAACAGGTTTCGGCAAGCTCATTATATTCCGGGACTGATTTTCTGCCCCGCCGGAAACAGGAAGCGCAGCATTGGCTGCACGCGGCGGGACCAGCTTGCCTCGTCGTGGCTGCCGCCGTGGATGCGCTCGAAGTGCAGATTCTCGTCCGGCCGCCAGCCATTGGCCTTGAGCCGCCGGGCCAGGTGCTCGGCGTCGTGCAGGGTGCGGTTGCCCTCCCGGTCGCCCACATCCAGCCAGATCCGTGGCCGCTCCCATATCTCGGGCGCGCGCTCGTTGAGGTAGCCGAGGATGCTCTTGTGATTCCACCACACGCTGGGCGAGAGAAGCGCCAGCCGGCCAAACCGCTCCGCGTGGCGCAGGCCCATATAGAGGGTCACCAATCCGCCCAGCGACGAGCCGCCCATCCCGGTCCCCTCGCGATCGGTACGCACCCTATACCGGCCGGCGATCCAGGGCATCAGCTCGCGAGTCACCAGCAGGCTGTAGGAGTCGGCCTCTCCGCCGCCCATCTGCAAGTTGCGCTCATGGGTGTATTCGGCCAGCCGCCGGTCGCCGGTGTTGTAGATGCCGACAATCACCAGTGGCTCCACTTCACCGGCTTCGATGACCGCGTCGGCCTGGTCCCGCAGTTCCCACGTACGGCCGGGGATGAACGATGTCCGCCCGTCAAACAGATTCTGTCCGTCGTGCAGATAGAGCACGGGATATGCGCGTTCCGCGTGCGGGTCGTAGTCCGGCGGCAGGTAGACAATCAAGTCGCGCTTATCGGGCAGATAAATGCTTTGGAAATCGCGGTGCAGCCGTAGGCGCGGATGGGGTGGTTCGCTGCCGACCGCCAGCAAGCCGTCAGGCAAGCCCTCACTCGTTTGTGGGTCCAGATTCAATCCTCGCGGTCCTTTATCGCTTATCGGCGCCGGGAGATCAGAAATAAACTCGCACCCGTGGCTGTTACATTAACAAGAAAACAGCGGTTCTCCAATCGCGCGCGCTGGTTGACAAGAGCGCAAGAGGCTTATTCAAGGCCACAATGCAGCCGACGGTACATCATGCTGCATTTGAAGGAGCAATTCATGAATCCCATTAGCCGCAGATCTTTCTTCGGTCAGGCAACTGCAAGCATGGCGGTGTTGTCGACCTTCAGTGCCGCCGCCCAGGGAGAACATCTGAATCCGGAAGACTCCTGCGCCCAGGCCCTTTCCAATCCTGAGATGCGTGTGGCGATCCTGGGAGACCCGGAGAAAAAGGTTGAGTGGACCGATGCGGCGCTGGCAGCTTTGAAGAAGATCGGGTTCAATGCCATACAACTCAATATCGCGTGGGGATCAAGACCTTTTGGGGAACCGCTGGACCTGATTGACGTAGTGAGCGTCCCGGGAGAACCGGAGCAGCCCGGTACAGCGGGGATGCGCGCCGAAATTCAGCGCCGCGCGGCCATGGCCAAGCGTCATGGACTACGCACTATCTTCCATTTCGGCTCGCCCTATCTGGACTACAACCCTTACACCGGCGAAGTGCGCCGCATCGGACAGGGCGGCGTCGACGACGAGTCCTTCGACTCCAATTACGATGTGGCCAACCCTCTCGTCGCGCAACATGAGTTGAAGTTGCTGGAAGAGTTGCGCAAGAACTTTCCCGACGTGGACGACATTGAGGTCTACACCTACGACCAGGATGCGTGGCAAACCGCAGAGTTCCAAGACAGCAAGTATTCCGCGGGCGTTCCGCTCGCCGAGCGTCTTCCCGAATACATTAGAAAGCTGCATAAGGTTTGGACCGAGGGGCGGGCCGCAACGCACCGCATGTGGTGGGAACCTTGGGAGCTTTCCGCGGGCCAGGTCTACGCGGTCCTGCCGCAACTGCCTCGTACCGGTTTCGGGTTGATGATCCACACCAACGTGGGAGAAGTGCAGCGCTCCGTTCCGGTCGATCTCTGGTTCCGCAACACGGTACGCATCTGCCACAGCATGGGAATTCCCGTGATCGCGGAGGCCTTCTGGGCGTCGCGCAATGAAGAGATTGAGCCCTTGACAATTCCCGCTCCGCGCCTGGCGGATGAGGTTTATCTGGCCGTCATGCGTGTGCCCGGCATCGTCGGAATCAAGGAATATTACGGATTACAACCGCTGTCGATCGACCCGGATCTCGAGGTTCTTCGCATCCGCTTAGCTGGTTTCCAAGGCGATTCCAGCGCGGTTCTCAAGCAGATCGCCGGCCGTTTCGGCCGGGCGAGTGAAAAGATGCTTCCCTACCTGAGCCTCCTTTCCGACGCCCGCCAACTCTATCCCTGGGATGCCTCCTGGCTGGGAAGAGAGCTGGGAAGAGCGAGCATCGATCACGGCTGGTCTGCTGCAACCATTCGCGGCGCCGTCGCCAATACGCCCGACTGGCAATCCACGCGCAGGGTCATCTTTATGAAGACGGATAACCTCCAGCCGCACTTCTGGATGCTCGAAGATATCCAGTTGCGTTGCCGGCTCGCGGCAGAGGCGCTGGCGCAGGCATTGAAGATCGGAGACGAGATCATCGATCTTCTAGAATCCGCCGAAGAGAAGGCATTCTTCACCGTAGTGCAGCACGACGCAGACACCTTTCAGCGGGTCAGTCTCAGCTATGCGCTTCATCTACGGGAGACCAACATCGCGCAACAACTCCGGCGGAATCTCGAACTGAAGAAGCCCCTCAACCCCAGGCTGGTGGCCGAATTGGGAGCCCTGCTGGACGAGGATGTAGTCAACCAGCACGGCAAAGGAAGGGTGTTGGAGATGAAGCGCCTGTATACCGAAGACCCTGCGAACTTTGTGGTCAGCTACCTGCTTCCCAGCGATGCTTCTCCCATGGAGGGAGGTACATTTACGCTAACCACACGCTGAGGCCGGGGGGCGACCGATCCCGGCAATTGAATTTGGTTTTTGGCTTGCATCAATCACAAAAGACCCGCGGAGGAACGCACACTGAATGAATCGTGAGTATCACAAATGGTATTCCAGCCACTTGGGCCGGGAGATGGAGTTGCTGGTTTTTGGCCATGCCGGCCTGCCTGTGCTGGTCTTTCCCACATCCGGCGGGCGCTTCTACGAGTTTGAAGACCGGCAGATGATCGCCGCCCTTTCGGGCAAGATCGACGCCGGGCAACTGCAGGTGTATTGCGTGGACTCGGTGGACATGGAGAGCTGGTACAACCGCCAGGCGCCGCCGCGCTGGCGCATCGCCCGCCACGTGCAATATGAGGACTACCTGATCAACGAGGTGGCGCCGCTGGTTCGCCTCAAGAACCATGACCCGCACATGGTTGCGCTGGGCTGCAGCTTTGGCGGCTATCACGCGGTCAACATCGCCCTGCGCCATCCCGACATCTTCTCCGGCATGCTCTCCATGTCCGGCGCCTTCGACCTTACGAATTTTCTGCACGGCTACTACGACCAGGACTGCTACTTCAATCTGCCCACACACTATCTACCCAACTTGAGCGACCCCTGGTATTTCGACCATTACCGGCACAACACCTACGTGCTGGCCACCGGCTGGGACGACCAGTGCCTGGGACAGAACCAGGACCTCGACCGCATTCTCAGTAACCGGGGCATTCCTCACAAGTTCTACATCTGGGACTCCTATAACGCGCATGACTGGCCCACCTGGCAACGCATGGTGCAGGAATACCTTTGAAGCAGGGAACGGGGATCAGGGGCCAGAGATCAGAGATTCTGGGACTGGCCGGCAGAGATGGGACGAGAATCAACCAGGATGCCCGCGATGAGGCATAGTCGAAACGGTAAACTGAGAACTTAGGAGGCTTCCCCAGTGAGCGAACTCAATCCCTACGAGAAGTTTCTCGACGGCCGCCCGTTGAAGACCATCCTGTCCGCGACGCCGGGAACGATTGCCGTGCTGCTGGAAAAAATGGATCCGGCCAAAGTGACCGCTCCGCCCGCGCCCGGGAAATGGAGCGCGTCGGAGATCGTGTGCCACCTGGCAGACTGCGAACTGGCCTTCGGCTTTCGCCTGCGCCAGACGCTGGCTGAAGACAACCACGTCATCCAGCCTTTCGACCAGGAAAAGTGGGCTGCGCCTTACCGCGGAATCGCAGTGACCCAAGCCCAGGCCGCATTCGCCGCCCTGCGCAACTGGAACCTGGTCCTGATCAGCCGCGCATTGCCGAACGACTCCGCCAAGCCGGTCACGCACCCTGAGCGCGGCTCCATGACCTTCCTCGACATTGTGGAAACCATGGCTGGCCACGACCTGAACCACCTGGCCCAGTTGCGGCGCATTGCGGGAGCCTGAGACCCGGCTCCCGATCTTCGCGTACCCTGAGCGCGGCGGCCTGGAGTGACGGGTCCACGCGGCTCTTGCCTGTCGATTCAGGCCTATGCAACAATGCGCTTCATGAAGGGCAACCAGAAGGTCCTCGAACAGCTGAATCGTGCGCTCCGCGAGGAGCTGACCGCCATCAACCAATACTTCGTTCACGCCGAGATGTGCGAGAACTTCGGCTACGAAAAGCTCTCCAAGTACATCAAGCGCCAATCCATCGACGAGATGAAACACGCCGAGTCGCTGATGGAGCGCATCTTTTTTCTCGACGGAACGCCCACCATGGAGCCTCTTGCCCTATCGATCGGCCACAATGTGAAGGAAATGGTGGAGGGCGATCTGAAGCTGGAGATCGAAGCCGTGGCCATGTACAACGAGGCGATCCACATCGCGGTCGAAAACAAGGACAATGGTTCGCGCGACCTCTTCGTCCGCCTTCTGAAAGACGAAGAAGAACACGTGGATTGGCTGGAGGCACAGCTTCACCAGATCCGCGAGATGGGCTACGAGCGCTATCTGACCATGCAGACCGGCGAAGAACATTAGGCCGCCTGTTGCACGCGACTCTGCACACTTCGCCCTGGGTTACTGGGCCAGTCTCTGGCTGCTTTCGCAGGTCATCGCCGCATGAGATGGGCCATGACGCCTATACGCTGGCCCCGATCCCTTCAGCCCGAATGATGTGAGCCGGGATTACCGTTCTATTTCGATTTCGTGGCGCCCTGTTTTTTGCCGGAGCCGGTTTTTGCAGCCGCCGCCTGGGGTTGTTCTCCGCCGTGATGGCGCTGATGGTGCGCCAGGGCCTTTGCAATTTCCTCAGGGGACATGGAGCTTTGACTCGGAATATGCAGGACATCTCTCTCCACGGAACCGGTAGATTGAGCATTTTCAGTTGGTTGGTTAGTTGGCATAGATTCCTCCTTGTTTGAGGCAGGAGGCTCCATCTGGAATCCGCCGTATCAGGTTGCAGACGAGTTCCTGCCGTTCCGGGCAGCGAAAAACCAAGCCCTCCACGGCACAAACATCGCTCTGGGGCAAGCCGCGCAACGCGTTCGCGCTACCCAGCCACCCGGACGGAAACGCCCGTTGTGCGGACGCTTCCACTCCACAAGCATAGTCCTATTGCGCAACGACGAAAAGCTGCCCGGGCGTTCGGTGCCTGGGGCCGGCTCTATGGCAACTGCGCAACCCACTCTAGAAGCGGAACCTGTAGCGCAATTGGCCGGAGATCATTCTCGGATCGTTGAAATGGAAGCCGCCAATGGTGATCGAGTTATCCAGCAGCACACGGTGATTGGTCACATTCAGAATCGACGCGGAGAGGCTCCAGTGTTCGCCAAGATTGCGACCCGCTGAGGCGTCGAAGGTGGTGTGCGCCGGAAGGTAGGGTCCTTGGTATGGGCCCTGGTTGGCTCCGGCCAGCCCATTCGTGAACCCCGAACCGTAATAGACATTGGTGGCAAACCATGTGCGTGCCGGCAGATGCGCCATAAAGCCGGTGTTGAGCGTGTGACGCTGATCGTGATCCACCGGCGTGTAATTCGGACCCAGATTGCAGGCCGGGTCGGTGGGCAGGCTGCATGCAAAGCCGCCGATGATGTTGCCGCGCTGCTCGGCAATCTGGTTGGAATATGCAAGGTGGAACTGGCCGAAATGTCCCAGTTGCGGCGAGCGGACCGACAGTTCCCAGGCGCGAACCAGGGCCCCATCGACAGCGACAGGAAAGTAAATGTTCGATTCACCGACGTTGGCGTGGTCAAGAAAGTTGTGGACCCGATTTTTGAAGGTGTCCACATCCACGAACCATCCCTTCCAAGGGATCTGTACGCCGAACTGATGTTCCTCGTCGCGTTCCGAGGGCAGCGGTAAGAAGGTGTTCTGGCCCTGCTGGTTGTTGACGTAGTTGAGGAGCCCACTGGAAACAGTCTCAACCGGCGCGGGCTGGAAGAAGTGGCCGTAGAAGCCGTGCAGCACCCAGTGCAGCCGGGGAATCTCCGCGGTAGCGCCAATGCGTGGATAGGCTGCCGACTCGGTGTAGCCTGCGTGGTAATTGGAAATGCGCATCCCGCCCAACAATTTGAGGTATCTCCCCACCTGCAGATGGTCGGAAAAATGCAATTCAATGATCCCGGCACGGTCGGTCGCGGTGGAGTTGGGCACGCTGTGGGTGGAGTAGCTCTGGTCGTTCACCACCAGGCCAAAAAGATCGCTTTCCGCCTGGTAAAACGTGTAGAGGCCGGCGGAAAAATTGTTTGGCCCGGTATCCATGCGCAGATCGGCTTGGCCGCCGGCATAGTTCGACGTCTGATGCCACGTGGTCGCTACCGGCCGGTCCGTGCCGGGCGAGTCGTAACTTGCCTGGTTGTAGTGGTAAAAGGGCGCCACCTGAAACAGCGCCTTGGGCGAGAGCGTGTGTACCCAGTTGGCGATGACGAAGGAGTCGCGTTCCGTCTGGACGTCGCGCAGCCCGAACGATTGGTAATAGCTCGAGGATTGCTCCCAGTCGTTTGCGTTGGGGTCGTAGGGAATCTGAAAAAAGTCCTGGCGCAACTGCGCGTCCAGCCGCAATTGGTCTTTCGAGGTCTGGTTGCGCAGCAGCGAAACAAAACCACTCTGCGAATTGGTAGCGTCGTGATCGACGGCAGCAACCGGCGTGGCCAGGCCGTAGTTAGCGCGGGAGCCTGTCAGGCTCGCATACCACGCGGTGCGCGCGGAGTGGTCGCCGAGCGAGAACTGAGATTCGCCGCTGTAGAAGTTGCCGGCTGAAAGCAGCAGTTCTGCCTCGCGGTCGCGCTCAAAGCCGTTGCGGGGCAGCACGTTGAAGACACCATAGGTTCGGTCGCCCACCTCCGCGGTATAACTGCCGCGCTGTGCCTCCACTTCGTCAATGTCCTTGGGATCGATCGCCGGACCCACATTGGAATCGATCTTGGTGTTGGGAATGGCGACGCCGTCGATGAGCCAGCTTGTCTGGTGACCGCCGCGCATGTGCAGCATGTCGTGTGTCATATAAGCGCCAGGCACGTAATCGGTAATCATTTCCATGCCGATGGTGCGGCTTGCGCCGGGGGTTCTCTCGATCTCTGCACGGGTGATAAGCGTGGTCGGAGTCACCGAATCGGTGGCGGTGGCGGAGTCGCCGGATGCTTCCACAACTACCGTCTGCGTTGCCGGCGCGAGCGGTAGCGGGATGTGCATCACAGGCTCGGTGCCCGAGGCGACGGTGAGCGGCTGCGTGACGGTTGCAAAGCCGGGTGCCTTCACTTCGAGTCGATAAACGCCGAGGGGCGTTTGCGGCAACTCGAATTCTCCATCGGACCCGGTGGTTGCGTGCAGGACGAAGGCGGAATCGACTGCTTGAAGAGTGACCTCGGCGCCGTTAACGGGACGGTGTTGCGGATCGTGAACCACCCCGCGCACGGTGGCGAAGACAGTGGCATGTGCCGGGATGGACGCGGCCAGCAGCAGGGCACTTGCCAGGGGAGCAAAGCGCATCAAGAAACAACCTCCGGGAGTGAAGCGGCTAAGGCGCATGGGTCCGTGGCTTTTTGCAGCCAGGATTGGCTTCGGCGGCAAGGGCCAACGTGGATACCGTGGATTTGTTCGGCGGGGAATAGAACGAATCCCCGGCCTCCTCGGAAGGGAACGAGGCCCTGCACCGTGAAATCAGAGGAAGAGATGGGTTGGAGGTCCGCGGTCGGTGCGGGTCTTGATCCGACTCGTCTGCGCGGCTGCACTGCACAGGCTGTACACGTGGAACTGCGCAAGCTCAATCGGCGGGCCGGTCGGGGACGGCGCGAGCGCATACACCGGCGCCGTGATCGCGCATGAGTCGGCGGGGTACAAAGGACAATGCGCGGGAATAGTGAGGACGGGGGCGGAAGCGGATGAGGCTTGAACCATCCGCGTCTTCATCGCATCGGACATCGCACAGTGGTGCGCGCCATGGCGGCGGCAGCAAGCAGGCAGACGCGACTCGGCGCCGGTGTCAACGATCGCCATAAGCGACCCTAGCCCGTAGAAAAAGACGAAGAAGACTGAGAGCCCGTGCCGCATCTGGTGTTCATGCTACATGAGGAACGGATTCAGCACGCAAGGGGGTACAGCGAACCAGCTGGACGTATTCCGGAGCCGCAGCGTTGGAGCCGATACGACCACCAGTGAGCGGCGACCTTGCACAAGCCAAGACACGACACAGCAACGCTGGTTCCGCTCCAGCTTGGACCACCCCGTCAGGTATCATCGGTCTATCGAACGTTTCAAGCCCTTCATAAAAGGAAACCTGGTGTCAGAAGAGAGAACTTTCTTATCGCCGGCAAATCTAGCCCGGCAGGGGGCGCAAGAGCAGCGCACTCTGCCGCCGCTGCGCATTGCGATTTTTGGTTTTGGGACCGTGGGCAGTTCAGTCGCCCGCATTCTGGTTGAGTCGAAGCCGGAAGGGCTGGAGTTGACCCATGTGTACAACCGGAATGTAGCCCGCAAGCGGGTGGATTGGGTGCCGTCGAGCGTGGTGTGGAGCGAGGACTTCGAGGCTGTCCTGGCATCGGACGTGGATGTGGTGGTGGAACTGGTGGGCGGGCTGGACCCCGCCGGCTCCTGGCTGCGCCGCACGCTCGACGCCGGGAAAAGCGCGGTGACCGCGAACAAGAAGCTGATTGCCTATCAAGGCGTGGAGCTGGAGCGGCTAGCAGCCGCCAAGGGTGGCCACTTGAAATATGGCGCCGCTGTGGCCGGGGGGATTCCTGTGATTCCAGGACTGGAACAAGGACTCGCCGGGGATCGCATCGAGCGCATGCAAGGCATATTGAACGGGACGTGCAATTTTATTTTGAGCAAGATGGAAGCGGGTGCTGAGTTCGCAACGGTGCTGGCCACGGCCCAGGCCAAGGGCTATGCCGAAGCCGACCCACTCGAAGATGTAGGCGGATTTGACGCCCGCGCCAAGCTGGCCATCCTGATGCGGTTGGCACTGCGCGTGGTGGTCGATCCGGATGAGATTGTTCCGCAGTCCATCACCGCGGTTACGGCCGTGGACTTCAGCTATGCCCGCGACCTTGGCTGCACCATTCGCCAGGTGGCGCGTGCCGAGGAACGGGACGGCACGGTGGCTGCCACCGTGGGCCCTATGCTGGTGGATCGGAATTCTCCAATGGCCTGGTCGCGCGGGATGGAAAACATGGTGATTCTCACCGGCCACTACGGTGGCGATGTTGTCTTTTCAGGGCACGGCGCCGGCGGACATCCCACTGCGGTGGCCGTGGTCAGCGATCTCATGGCCCTGGCGCACGGCTCGCGACGGGTCCCCATTCCTTCGGTCCCGGCGCGCATCGGCGCCGAGTTCGAGGTTCCGCATTACATCCGCTTCCTGGTCATTGACAGGCCCGGCATCGTAGCGGAAATCACCAGCGCCCTGGCTAAGGAGCGCATCAACATTCGTGCCATCGTGCAGAAGCCGGGCTATCCGCAACACGCTCTTCCCTTCGTGGTTACCGTGGAACCTTGCAAGTCTTCAGCACTCAAGCGCGCGCTGGAGAGCATTGGTGAAAGGGAATTCTTGCTGGAGAAGCCGCTGGACCTGCAAATGCTGGAGTAGCGCGGTCGGCGGTGTTGGCACAGTTCGTGGAGTTGGTGGACTGGCGCAGGTGACAGGTGAACTGAAATTGGGCGAGGTAAGATCATGATCAACTCGATCTATCGATGTGAGATTTGCGGCGCCGAGAGCAGCAACCCGGTGCGCTGGATTGTGATTCATTGCAGTGAAACCCAGCTCATCATCCACAAGTGGACGAAAGAAGCGGCCGACGCACCTCATGCCCGCCACTACTGCGGCGAAGCCCATGCGCAGGTGTACGTCAGCCGGTGGTTTGAGTCGTTCTGCAGCTAGTGTCCTGCGCCAGACTGCGCCGGTCCGGTGGACTCGCGGACGACCAACTCCGGGGCCATCACGATCTCGGCGGCGAACGGAGCATCGCGATTGGCAATGCGCTCCAGCAGCACCTGCGCGCCGCGCGTGCCCATCTCCGCCAGCGGTTGGCGTACCGTGGTGAGCGAGGGCGTGGAGTAGGCCGCCGACTGAATATCGTCGAAGCCCACCACGGACACATCTCCCGGAACCGAAAGACCCACATCTTTGAGCGCGCGAATAGCGCCGATGGCGGAGATGTCGTTGAAGCAGAAGATGGCGGTGAAGTCGTGCGTCTTTTCCAACAGGGCTTTCATCGGCTTGTATCCGATTTCGGGGGCCATGGGGTGGTAACCGGTCTTCATCGACCAGCCCGCTACGTCGATGCGAATCACGTGCGCGGGATCAATCCTGAGGCCCATCTCCCGGGCTGCCTGCTGGATCGCCTGCCATCGAAACTCCGAATCGGGAATGGCATGCGGACCGCGCATGAATGCAATCCGGCGGTGACCCAGTTCGTAGAGGTGGGTCAGCGCCTGCTGCACGGCGCTTGCGTGGTCAAGGACGATATTGGTCACGTTCTCAACCGCGCTGTGAGCGGAAATTGCCACCACGGGAACGGGAACGGAGATGTGGTTGGCGGGCGTGTTCAGCACCAGAAAGCCGTCTACCGCGCGCTCCACCAGCATGCGCGGATATTGCTCGATGAGCTCCCGCTTCCATTCGTGACAGGCGGTGAAGTAAAAGTAGTGAGCTCGAGTCAGCTCTTCTACCACGCCGCTCATCACCCGGGTGAAATAGCCTTCGCTCAGGTCCGGCGCCAGCACGCCCACGCTCATCGAGCGGCTTTGCCGCAGCGACCGGGCAAAGTAGTTGGGCCTGTAGTTGAGGCGTCCGGCTGCCTCCAATACCCGGTTGCGCGTCTCCGGGGGGATGGACCTGGCCGAAGGGGAGTTATTCAGGACCAGTGAAACAGTGGTCTGCGAGAGCGACAGGTGCTCGGCCAGCATCCTCAGGTTGACGTGTCCCGATGGCGTCGAACTCTTTCCCTTAGCCATGTTGGAGTTCTAACACGTTTTGCCTATCGGTAAACATCGTTTCTCATTAGATACATCGATTTTCTAAACGGAATCATGGTGCAAAACATGCATGGGCGTGCGCGGGCCGCACACGGAGGATTTCGCTCCCGGTATACACCGTCGAGCCGGCCCGCAAGCTTTCACGTCCGATTTGCTATGCGCTCGAACGCCGGATTAAGGCGCCTGAACGTGGTTCGGGCCCGGCTTGAGAGGCCAGCTCTTGCCGTTGAAAACGAAGCTTCCTCCCAGCGTGCCCGGCAGCGTGATGGTGGCATCCAACCCGGCGCCCTGGCGACGGTACTCCACCTTGATTGTGCCCTCAGGATGCGGATACGTGGCTGTGAGCGAGTTCAATGGGCCCAGATGCGGAGCGATGCGAACCGAGGCAAACCCAGGGCTTGCGGGCTCGATACCTGCCACCAGCGTCAGCATGTCGTAGACCGGATGCGCCGACCATGCGTGCGAGTCGGAGCGGGTGTCGCCTGGGATCTCAGGCCAGGTGCTGAAGTGCATCGGCAGCAGCTTCCGCCAGGGGTCCAGCGATTTCAGGTATTCGTCCGCGAGTCCCGCATGTTCCAGGGCGCGCGCCAGGTAGAAACGGAAGTAGTAGGAGGCGCCCATCACGCCGTTGGGAGCGGTGCCCGGCTCAATGGCCGTCATCTGGTGCAGCACATCCTGTTGGCGGGCCTTGGGGACTACGTCGTAGAGGACAGCCAGGATGTTGGACTGCTGGCTGAAGACCTTGCGCTCCGAATTGTCTGCGATGAGGCCACGCTCGGCGTTCCAGCACTTGTCATAGATACCAGTCCGTACGCGCGCTGCGTGAGTCTTATAGCGCGTGGCCAGCAGCGGGTCGCCCAAGCCCTGCTCCAGGCTGGCCGCATCGTCCAGCGCACCCAGGTATTGGAGCGTCGTCGCGCAGGATTCGCCCTTGGCATCGTAAGTAGGAATCTCACCCGTTGGGACCCAATCGATAAAGCTCCACCAGGGGAGAGTGCCGAGCAGGCCATCGGGCTGCTCGTAACGTGCAAACCAGTCCAGCACCGCCCGGCTGCCGGGGAGCGACGTACGCACCGGCTCGGAGTCGGGGCGGTAGAGCCAGTAGTCATGCAACATCCCCACCCATAGCAGGGAGAACGGAGGAATGGTCTGCGGCAGGGAACTGGGATAACGGCTGCGCGTGAGGCCATCAGGAGAACGCGACTGGTCGAATGCCTTGATGGCCTGCAGGCCAAGGCGGTCGTCGCCGGCCATGGTGTAGGAGATGAGCGCCTGGATGCGCGTGTCGCCCACATACTGCAACTGTTCGTAGTAGGGCGTATCCATATAGGTTTCGTGGGCGTCGAGGCGTGCTGTATGCCAGCTGATTTTCCAAATCTTGTCCAGGTCCGCGTCGCCCGATTGAAATGTCGCCCGCTCTTCAAAGGGATAAGCGGTGAAGTGGGCGGAAAGAGATTCCAACTGCAGCGGATCGTCCGCTGTTTGGATGTCGAGGTCGAGGTAGCGCCAGGTGCGCCACCATAGCGACTCAAACGTGCGGCGAGCGCCGCCATCGGGCAGGAAGGTGTCAGACAAGCCGAGGGCCACGCGGTCATCCACTGCATCGCGGTCACCCTTGTGCCCGTTCTTGTCGTACAAGGCCTCGGAATACGTGAGCCGGATGTGCGCGCCCTTGCCGCCGGAAACTGTCAGCAGGGGGTAGGCGGTGGTCAGCGCTCCGCGATCCAGCATCACGTGGACATGGCTGCCTGCCGGCACCGTTTCCGGCGCGTCGGGAAATCCTTTGAGAGCCGGCAAATCCGTGCGCACCACGTGTCCGGCGTCAGTCGGCGCGTATTCCATATGCGGCAGCGCGTCTGGGACCAGCGCCCAGGGATTGTCGCCCGTGGTGTCGGCGGAGTGCGCTACGTTGACGTTGGAAAAAATGCTGTCAGGAAGGGGCGAGCCCACCGGAACCCAGGATGCCCCGCCGGCAGATGGAGAATTCCAGGCCCAGTCGTAGTGGGCGGCATCGATCTCCTCGCCGGGACCGGCGGCCATGTACTCCTTCAGCTTGATTGAGCTGCGATCCATGGGCCGGTGCCCTGGCTCCATCTCAACCAGCCAGCCCTCCGGCGTGCTGATGGAAGCAGCGCCTTCGGCCTCGCTTTCCAGCAGAAATCCTGTGCGGTCGCTCATTTGGGCAATGGGCGCGAAAACGCCGAAATTCCAGACTGTTGCCGTCACCAGGTTCTGACCCGCCTGAAGATACGGCGCCAGGTCGAACCGCTCATAGCGCCAATGGGTCAGATCGCCGCGCGCCGGACCGTCGCCCACACGATGGCCGTTCACATACAAAATAAAGCGGTTGTCGGCGCTCACTCGAACCGTGTAGGTGGCCGGAACGCTAGCCAGCTCCAGGGTGCGGCGAAAATGCAGCACCACGGGGTCGCGCAAAGGCGCGGTGGGGTGCGTGACCCAGGCGGCCTTCCAGTCCCGATGGACCGGATCGACCTGGATGGAATTTTGGCCGTAAAGCGAAGTGGAGGCGAGGACGAGGGCGATTACCACGAGAATTTGGCGCATGAAATGGAACCTGCCTGTTTCCAGTTCAATAGCTTATCGGAAAACCCCGAAACCAATGGAGAAATTATTTCAGTTTATGTTCGTCTGGACCTTTGTGAGACCGATCATGGCGCGAAGTCATGTCTGTCCGCGGTGTTGGGTCTGGCGGCGCTGCCGGAGACAGGATGCTTCTGAGACCGGGGGCTCCTCGCCCGGCCTCCAATTTACCCAATATTCGTTCTGTATGCATTTGATTTAGCAGCCTTGTAACCTTCTATTCATCTTTGCCCGGTAGCCTAGTTCTGGTGACCGTCCACGTGCCCGACATACGTATCTCCCGGCCTCAAGTTCAGCCTGAACGGCCAATTCCAGACGCTCAAAAACTGGCGGGGGAGTCTACGTCCGATGTTTCGGCAGTGCGCAAGTTTCTGCTTTCCCGCGGCAACTCCTCCATAGCCGATGCCGTATTCCACTGGTTGATGGTGCTGTGCGGATTGAGCATCTTCGCCATTGTGGCGTTGATCGCCTTTGAGCTTGTCTTGCGGTCGCAACTGTCCTGGCAGAAGTTCGGGTTGAGTTTCTTTTACCAGGCCTTTACCGATCGCGAAACCCATCTGCCCATGTTCTGGGACCCGGTGAATGAGCACTTCAGCGCCTTGCCGTTTGTGTATGGCACGCTTGTCTCCTCCTTTCTGGCGCTGCTGATCTCGGTACCGCTGGCCATTGGCCTGGCCATCTTTCTTACCGAGATGTGCCCCCTCGCCCTGCGCGGTCCACTGGCATTCCTCACTGAACTGTTGGCGGCCATTCCCAGCGTCATTTACGGTCTCTGGGCGGTGTTTGTGCTGGTGCCGCTGCTCAGGGCCCATATCAATCCGTTTCTGATCCATGGTTTCGGATGGACGGGTCTATTCAATGACGAGAACCCTACGGGGCTGGGCTTTCTCGCGGCGGGTGTCATTCTGGCCATCATGATTCTGCCCATCATCTCCTCGCTGACCCGTGAGGTCATGACCGCGGTGCCTCACTCGCAGCGTGAGGCCGTGCTGGCGCTGGGCGCCACGCGCTGGGAGATGATCCGCATGGGCGTGCTGCGCAACGCGCGCATTGGCATTGTTGGAGGCATCATTCTGGGCCTGGGCCGTGCGCTGGGTGAAACCATGGCCGTTGCCATGGTCATCGGCAACACGCCGGAGATTCATCGTTCGCTGCTTTCCAACGGAAGCACGATGTCCGCAGTGATCGCCAATGAATATGCCGAAGCTGTGAGCGATATGCACTTCAGCGCCCTGACTGAAATCGGACTTGCGCTCTTCATCATTACCATCATCGTGAACGCGCTGGCCCAGTTGTTGATTTGGATGGTTACGCGGGGAACACCTTCGCAGGTGCACTGAGGAGATCCTGGTGAACGAGGAGAAGTTCAAATTCCGGTCCCGGATGCGGGCGCTGACGGATAGCTCAGTCACAGCGTTGTCAATCCTGGCTACAGTGCTCGTGGTGGCGCCGCTGGTAGCCATCTTTGTGTATCTCGTGTACAAGGGAGCCAGTTCGCTGAATCTGGATTTCTTTACCCAGATTCCCAAGCCGGTGGGCGAAGCCGGCGGCGGCATGGCCAACGCCATTTGGGGCTCTGCACTTCTCTTGGCGCTGGCCAGCATTATCGGTGTTCCAGTCGGCATTGGGGGCGGTATCTTTCTGGCGGAATACGGGCGCGGAACCAAGCTGGCGAACGCGGTGCGCTTTACCGCCGATGTGCTCAACGGCGTACCTTCCATCGTGATGGGTGTTGCGGTCTATGCTCTGATCGTCAAGCCGCATATTCCCTTCTTGCCCTTCACTGGGCACTTCTCCGGCTTCTCGGGTGGCGTCGCGCTGGGGATTATGATGATCCCCACCGTTTGCCGGACCACCGAAGAGATGTTGCTGATGGTGCCGCACGCGGTGCGCGAAGCGGCGCTGGGTCTGGGCGTACCCAACTGGCGCTCGGTCTTGTCGATCACCGTCAAAACGGCTTCCCCGGGCATTATCACCGGCTGCATGCTGGCGTTTGCGCGCGTCGCGGGCGAAACGGCTCCCCTGATCTTTACGGCGCTGGGCAATTCATTCTGGAGTTCGAACCTCAACCAGCCGATCGCCGCCCTTCCCCTGCAAATCTATGTATACGCACTCTCACCGTACGACGACTGGCACCGCCTTGCCTGGGCGGGCGCGCTTGTCTTGATCGTGCTGATTGTACTTGCGGTGTCGCTGGTACGTTACGTCACCAGCCGCGGCGTTTTGAAAGGGGCAAGCTAAGTGGGTGTCGGCATCGAGGTAACAAACCTGAATGCGTGGTATGGAACCAACCACACGCTGCAGGACATCAATCTGAACATCCCGGCCAATCACGCCACCGCGCTTATCGGCCCTTCGGGCTGCGGCAAGAGCACATTTGTGCGCTGCCTCAACCGGATGCATGAGACCAACCCCATTGCGCGGGTCACCGGCACTGTCCGCATCGGCGATCTGGACATTTACGTCGACGCCAAGCCCGTTGAAATCCGGCGTCGCGTGGGCATGGTGTTTCAGCGCCCCAATCCCTTCCCGACCATGTCGATTTATGACAATGTGGCCTCTGGATTGAAGCTGAACGGCTACAGCAATCGCCGCGGACTCGACGAGATCGTTGAGAAATCGCTGAAGAATTCGGCGCTGTGGGACGAGGTGAAGGACGATCTGAGAAAGAAATCGGGGGCCAGCCTTTCCGGCGGACAGCAGCAACGGCTGTGTATTGCACGCGCTCTGGCCGTGGACCCCGAGGTGCTTTTGATGGATGAACCGGCCTCGGCGCTGGACCCGGTTTCCACTTCGAAGATTGAAGACCTTATCTTTCAGCTCAAATCGCAGTACACTATCGTGATTGTGACCCACAACATGCAGCAAGCGGCCCGCGTGGCAGAGAAGACTGGCTTCTTCCTCAACGGCCGAATGGTGGAGTTCGACTCGACACACAAGATCTTCACCAACCCCAGCGACAAGCGGACTGAGGACTACATTACTGGCAGGTTTGGATGACACGCATTCGTTTTCAACAGAGCCTCGACGAGCTGAAAGAAAATCTGCTGGTGATGGCGGGACTGGCTGAACAGGCGATCCAGCGCGCGATTGAGGCCTATCGTGTGCGCGATCTGTCGATCTGCGACCTGGTGACCCGTAGCGAAAATTCCATCAACCGCCTGGAACGTGACATTGACCAGGCCGCGCTTGATCTGCTGGCCATGGAGCAACCCATGGCGATCGATCTGCGCTTCATTTTGAGCGTCATCAAGATCAACGCCGACCTGGAACGCGTGGGCGACGCGGCCAAGGCCATCAGCGACAGGGTGCGCAATATGGAGCAGATGGGCGTGGCAGATTTGCCTGTCGATATTCCCCGCATGGCCACCCTGGCCACTGAAATGGTGCGCAAGAGCCTGCAGTCGTTTATCGAGGGCGACGCCGACCTGGCCCGCTCGGTGCTCAGCATGGACGACGCAGTGGATGCGATGAATCGTGCGGCCTACAAAGCGCTGACCAGGGTGATGGAGGAGGAGAGCCACATTGCCCCCCAGGCATTGAACGCCCTCATGATCTCACGCGCCTTGGAGCGGGTGGCCGATCACGCCACCAACATTGCCGGAGACGTGATTTTCTGGGTGCAGGGCGCTGACGTGCGCCATCACAAGAGCCTGGCCAAGCAACTTGAAAGAGAAGCCAAGCAGCTTGAAAGAGAAAAGGAAAAAGAGAAGGAAGGAAAGATCTCCGGCTGACGGCTCCTCACTCTTTTATCTCCCACCAATCCAGCAGCGACATGCGCGGATAATAGAGTCCGGCGCGCAGTCTTGCATCCTTGCCGTGGAGGTTGCGCAGGAATGCGGCATACGCCTCGATCTGGGGCGCGAATAGCCTGCGGAGCCGGGGCAGCGCTTCGGATGGATCGAGGCCGTCGGCGTGAGCAGTCTTGTAGTCGATGATCCACCACGCGTCGCGGCCCTCTGAAAGCGGTTCAAGCCCGGCGCGAAAAACTCGATCCACCCGCACCGAGCGCAGATCGCCGGCCACAACTCCAGCCCACGCGGCCTCACTCGCGGCCTCAATGTGCGGTGACAAAATCCATTGGCCTTGCAGATCCTCTGAGGCCTTGAGCGCGCTGGCAAAAGCTTTCGTCGCAATCGACTCCGCTTCCAATCCCTTCACGCCGGCCGCGCGCACCTGGGCTGCGATGCGAGGCCGTAGCCGTTGAAGGGCGTCACGGGCGGCGCTCCAATCGTGCGTTGTACGCAGTTGAGCCAGCTCTTCCATCAGCTTGTGGACGGCACTGCCGAATGCCCGCGAGAGCAGCCCACCTTCATGGCGCTCATAGAGCCGCGAAGCACCCACGCCCACAACCTCCACCCCTGCGGCGTCGGACGTGCCACTGGCGGGGGAGAGTTCAAAGCTCGGCGGCAAACGCCGCAACGGAGTCGGCCTCACCGGAGAAGGCATAATAGCCAGACCGCCTCCGCTCGACGCAGCAATGGATTCAACCGTGGAGGGCTCGGCATTCTGCTCTGCCGCCTCCTTACTCCAAACGATGAAACAAGCCCGGATCTTGTCTTCCAGAGCCGGCCAGGCTGTGGCCAGCAGGCTGCCCTTCGGCTCCGCAAGGCTCAGGCTGCCGTCTTCATCCTTGTAGGCAGGGCGTGCGAAAAGGTGAAGCTCCTCGCGGGCGCGGGTGGCGGCCACGTAGAGAATGCGCCGCGACTCCTGCGCCTCCCGCTCGCGGCACACACGGTCAACCCACTCCTTGGCTTTGCCCCGGTCGGCGCCCTTCGATTGAATCGGCGCAACCAGAAACTCGGTGATGTCGCCGGACTCGTCCGGTTGCGCCAGTCCTCTCTCAAGCCAGGAGAGCAGCTTGCCCCGGCTGTTGCCTCCGCCGGCCTGCAAATCGGGAACAATCACCGCCTCAAACTCCAGCCCCTTCGATTTGTGGATGGTCATCAACTGCACGCCGCACTCGCTGCTGGCCGCGGGGTCAGGCAAAGCCGTCAGTCTTTCCAGTGCCGCATCCAGCGCCGAACCCAGCAAGTCCTGCTCGCCTTGCGGCAGGTGGTCCAGGCAACTCCACAGCATGTCCAGGTTGGCGCGCGCCGTGGCATCCGCGCAGCTAGCACCGCCCAGGTCAAGCCACACCTGCTGCAGCAACGTCCCCAACGATGCCGTGGGCAGGGAGGCGCGCAATCCGGGCGCGGACTCATGCGCCTTCAGCACCCGTTCTGCGCCGCGCCGTCCTTCTGCGCTCAGCAGACTGATCCGTTCCGCCAGCAACTCGGGAACTGGGCGTTCAACCACCGCGGCGTCATCGGCGCTTGCCAGCGTGTGCAGATCGTCGAGCGTCAGGCCGCACCATGGCGCGCGCAACAGTCCCAGCCACGCAACGCGATCTTGCGCATTCAGCAACGCGCGCGCGAGCGACAGCGCATCCAGCACTTCGGGGCAGTCCTTCAGCTTCTCCAGCTCCACGGCGCGAAAGGGAATCGCCGCATCTCGCAAAGCCGCGGCAATCGGCGCCAATGCGGCCCGGGCGCGTCCCAGCACCGCGATGCGATATTTGTCTCCGCGCATCCGCGCTTGTTCCATGCGCTCCATGTGGCTACGAATCAGCGCGACAACCTGCTCTGTCTGCTCCTCGCGAGCTTCCTCTTTTTGCTCGAGGGCATCCGGATCGCCGAATTTGCCACGCTTGGCCTGCGGCACAAACTTGAGGTGAAGCGTAAGAACGGCATCAAGGCCGCCGATAGTTTTGCGTGCCGGTTCGGACGGTGAAAACGTGACGCCGCTCCCGTCATTCGCCTCAAAGACCTTCTCAAAAACTTCGTTGAGCTCTTCCACCAAGGACGGCTGGGTCCTGAAGTTGGCTTTGAGACGAACATTTTCGAATGGGAATGAACTGCCTTCCGAAATCTCAAGTCCGAGTTTTTGCACGCGCGGAAAAAGTTCAGCGTCGGCATCGCGGAAAAAGTAGATGGACTGCATGGGGTCGCCCACTACGAAGACAGTGCGCCCAATCTGGTCTGGCCATGCGCCGAGGAGGCCGGCCAGCAGTTGGTGCTGGCGACGGCTGGTGTCTTGAAACTCATCCACCAGCAGATGCCGGATATTGTCCGCGATGTTCAGCGCCGCATCGCTGGGCAGCCCGTCCTCGCCCACCAGCACGCGCTGGGCAATCTGAGCCACCTCAATAAAGTCCACCGATCCCGCCTCGGCGAAAACGATTCGCAGTTGGCCTGCCGCATGGCGCAGCAGCGTGAAACAGGCGCGAACGATGGCCCAGTCCTCATCGGTGTAGCGGGCCGGCGGCAGGCTGCGGATGGTGGCCAGGGCCGTCTCAAGTCCATCCACCTCTCTGAGTCCACGAATCAATTCGAGCAGCCGGTTCTTTTCGGCCTTGCGATCCGCAGGGAAGCCGATAGATTTGTCCACTCGCTTACGAAACCCGCCGTCGTTGGTGAGCACCAGCGATGCCAGCCCGGCGTAAGCAATGCGCGCCTCTTCAACCGCCTCATTGCCGATGAACGATCCGGCAGGGAACTCCGCAAGCTCTGCAAGTTCCTGGTGGATTGAGCCGCCATCTTGCCGGCACGCAAACCGCGCCAGTGCGAGTGCCTCATCGCGCGCCCCGAAAACTCGATCAACAAGCAAGGATGCCGCGGTAAGCGCTTCGCCAACAGCGTGCGCAAAGGGCCGCTCCAGCCGCTCGCGCAGGGCCTCCCAATCCGGTTCTCGATCAAGCACAAAGCCGTGCATCCAGCGGTCGCGCTTTTCCAGCATTCCCACCAGCAGGTCTTCCATCTCCTGCCAGCCGTTATCCCGCCACAGCAACAGGTCCTCAATGGCCGAACTTAACGCCGCCTCGTCCCCGCCGATACCTTCCAGCGTCAGCCGAGCCGCACGACGATACAACTCCGCCGGTTGCTCGTTGATTTGCAAATCACTGCTCACGCCGGTGAGCAATGGTTGCTGCAGGGCGATCTCACGGCAGAAGGAGTCGATCGTCGTAATGCGGAGTTGCGCGGGAATATCGAGAAGTTGCCAGCCGAGCATGCGGGAGTGTTCGAGAGCGCGGCGGGCCAGCGCGTTCATTGATAGCTCGTCGCCTGCGGACGTGGATACGTCACTGGCCGCGGCCTTCTCCAGTTCCGATAAAATGCGGCGACGCATCTCGGCGGCGGCCGCTTTGGTGAAGGTGATGGCAACGATCTGGCCGGGCGCGTCCACCTCGGCCAGCAGGCGCAGAAAGCGCCGGGTCAGCAGGTCGGTCTTGCCCGAGCCGGCCGGTGCCTGCACCAGGATGGAACGCCCGGCATCCAGCGCCAATTCGCGTTCAGGCTGGTCCGGAGGCAAAGGCAGAGCTTCGAGTTTATTCATCGTCGCCCTCCTCGTTTTCGTCCTCACTTTCTTGCCGGGCCCGAAGCTCCTGGATGCGGCACAACGTTTGCAACCCGCAATGCTGGCAGGTCTTCGGATATTCACGCGGGTCCACCTCCGCGCGGCCTGCCAGAAAGTCCCTAGCGAGTTGCTCGATGTACTCTCTCCAGTCGATAAGTTTCTCGGCGGTGAGTGCGTCTTTCACCAGCGCGGTGCCTTTGCTCAGGTTCGGCAGCAACGTATTCACCGCATCGCCCATATGACCGGCAAATGTCCGCTCTCCTGTGCGCACCTTGGCGAAGACCAGGCCGCCCAGTTCTTCACCGCTGGGCAGCGCAAAGCCTGCGTAGAGCGGCAACTGCACGTCGTCGGGGCGGGGTAGCTCCCAGTCCTTCGGCGAAACGTCGCCTGTCTTGTAGTCGATCACCAGCATGGAACCGTCAATCAGCCGGTCGATGCGGTCCAAACGGAGCCCGAGAGTGACACCTGCGAGTTCGATGTTTCGTTTCGCTTCCGTTTCGGCGACGGTGAATGGAATCCGCGTAGCTTCAAACTCCAGCCACTCCGTTACCAGGCGGGTTAGCCGCTGTTCTTCCAGTTCCAGATAACGCTTGGGCATCCGTTGGCGGACTCCGCCAGGCATATTCTCCTGCAGGACCTTGTGCACGTGCCCGGCAACAAAAGTCTCCCGATCATGCACGGCCAGCAACTCGTCGAGGTTGCGCAATCCGTTCGGCGGGCCACCCCACACCGCATGCAACACGGAGTGGAGCAGTTGACCGCGCTGGGCTGCAGTGAGCCCAGCCTCGGCTGCATCCCACGCCTGTGCGCCAAGCCGTGCGGTGGCGAAGGCTTTGAACGGACACTGCGATTGCGAGCTGAGCACGCTTGACCCGCCCTTCACGGTTTCGAGCGGGAATGGAATTTGGCTGAAGTCCTCAATGCACTCCGTCAAGTCTGGTTGAATGGGTGGCGGCGCCCACTCGCCGGGCAGCGCCTGCGGTGTTCCGGCAAGCTGTGCAATCAGCCGCGAGGGCCGGGTTTCCGTGCTTTCCTTCTGTCCCGCAACGCTGAAATGGACCACCGGTGCAGCGGCGAGCAAACGCTTCGTCACGGCGCCGGCAAATTCCCAGTCCTGGCGTGGCGTGGCGTGGGGCATGCCCGCTTCGCGCTGCACCTGGGTCGGCAACAGCGGGTGCATGGAGGCGGCGGCAGGCCATGTGTCTTCGTCTGCGCCCAAAAACCAGATCGCGTCCGCGGTCAGTCCCGCCGACTCGGCCGGCCCGGCAATCTGGATGGGTGCGTCGCTCGACTCCGGAGCATAAAGTGTTTCGTCCAGCACGCGCTTCAGCGCGGATAGAAACTCGTTCCAGCCCATCCGGAGGCCATCGAAGCCCAGCGACCCGCAAGTGTCAAGAGCCTGCTCCCATCGGCGGTAGGCCTGAAACTCCGCGCTTGAAAGTCGCCGCTCGCCTGGCCAGCCCGCATCTTGAAGCAACTGCGGCACAAGTCCCGCCCAGTCCAGCGGACTTTGCCGTCTTGCCTCGAAGTCTGTGCGCCGCCTGGCCGCCGTCATGCGTTGGAGCCATGCGTCAGGGAATACCTCGTAGACATGCCGGTGACTGGCGAAAGCCTCCAGCGTCCACTCCGTTCGTGCCAGTCCCCGGCGGCGCAGCGTCCGCATGTACGCTTGCAGCGCGGCAGTTTCTTTGGGATCGGGAGCCGCCAGTCGGGTCGAGAGCAGCCAGTCCACTTCATGCTCTTGGAGGGGGCCGCTTAGCCAGCGCAGCAGCAGGTGGGCGGCACGCGCTAATTCAACCTGGCTGAGTGGAATTCCAAGCGAAAATTCAAAGCGAGGCTCGGCACCCGGCGCACTGAGCCTGAGAAATGCGCGCTCGATCTCGCCGCGGCACGCCGAGATCTGCTGCGAAATCACCAGCAGGCGTGCATGCGGATTGGCGGCAAGCTGACGGTTGCACCAGAGGGCGCAGGCCTCCAGCTCTGTTTGGCTGTCGGCTGCAGTATAGAAACGGATCTCCTGCGCAGGCTCATCCGGAGTAGCCTCCTGCCACGTTCCCCAGGCATCGAGCAGGGTTCTCTGTACCGGGAGCAGGCGGTCAAACCCGGCTGCCAGCAGAGGCGGCCGGTTCGTCTGGTCCGCCTTCAGTGATGCAATCAGCGCCAGCGGCACGCGAACAGGACTCAGCAAATTCCCATCGCGGCAGACCTCGTCAAAGGCCGCGAGCCACCCGCTGAAGGCGCCTGCATCCTGGTCCCAAGCGGTGCGCGCGGCGGCTTGCAAGGAGTGCGGAGCATAGGAACAGAGCAGTTCGTGCGCCTGCATGGCCATTTGGGCCAAACGGTGGATCGGCCCCGGCAGAATGGTGGCCAGTTGCTCTTTGCTGCGAACGATATCCGTCCACAGCGCCTGCTCCTGCACGGCATTTAAGATCATGCGGCCGTCGAGGGTCCGCTCTTCCCAGGTTGCGTGGGTAAAGCTCGTCCAGTCCAGAATGCTGGGCGCGGGCCAGGCGAGCTGGCCCTCTGCGCGGCGGCGGCGATGAAACGCCAGGCGAAGCGTGCGCGCGGCCCGGTCGCTGGCCGTCACCACCAGTCCTCCGCCGCTGAGCCAGCGGTCGATCTCAGCTTCCGCCAGTTTCCCCATTTCTGCGTTATACGCTGGCCGCCGGGGTGAGCGCCAATTCCCCTCGAGTGCCGCCGAAAGCCTATTTTGTCGGCGGCGTGAGCGGCAGTTTCAGCCACGCAAGGCCGATGCTGCGCCTCATGTGCGACACGCCATTCCCTCCCGGCGCATCGTAAAAGATGGCCAGCCTGTTGCCATACCGCACTACGGAGGGAAGCCCGATACAGCGCTTCGACCACTTGCAGTTCTTTCCGTCCAGCACCACCGCCTTGTTGGCCGCATTCCAGTGGTTCAGATCTTTTGACCAATACACCCATATTGCGTCGGTGTACTCGCCATCCTGGTCCAGACCGATGTGATCCGTAAACAGAAACCAGGTCTTGTTCGATTGCTCAAAGTAGAGCGAAGTGTTCTCCACCTGCTCGCTTGCAGGCACAATCGGAGTCGGGTCAATCTTCCACGCGCCTTCAAGGTTCGTTGTGCGCGCAATGCTCAAAGTGCGCATGATGGGCCGGTCTGTCGATGCGCTGAAGAATTGCAGATACTCATTTCCAACCGGGATAATCTGTCCCGGACTGGCTGTCGCCGAGTAGTAGCTTCCCGGCTTCGGCCGAAAGGGGTCCACTTGAGGTTCCTTCTCCCACGGGCCTGTGGGTGAAGAGGACCGCGCCTTCATGGTGAGATAAGGAAAGCTGGGAATACGATCCGGAGCCGGCGTCACATGCGGCGTGCCCAAATAGAACATGTGCCAGGTATGTCCGTCGAAGTAAGTGGTTCCATACGATGCGCTGGCTGAATCCTCTGAGCCCGGCGCTCCCAGCTTCATCACCGCACCTTTCTTCGTCCAGTGGATCAGGTCCCGGCTGGTGGCCAGCGCCGTCAGCCAGCCTGTCTCCCCGGCCGCATCGTAGTGCATATAGAACGTGCCGTTGTGCTCGAACACCCACACATCCCGCGCGCCGTATTTATCGCAGTTTCCAGGGCCGGTCCCATAGGGCAGGATCACGCCCTGGTCCTCGGCGTCATAGCGCAGCGCCGCGTCTGGCCTGCCGTCCGGATAGATCTTTACCCCGCCCAGATTGGTGCTGGCCGCCGCCAGAACCAATGCCGCAAAAAGCGAAAAACGTCCCAACCCCGTCATGCGCGCCATCCTGTTTATCGAAGATTTGTTTAAAGAATCGGATTCGCCGCTAATTCTATTCCTCGCCCATTGGCTTCAGCGAGCGTGCCTCCGAGGAGCGCCGGCGCAAACTGAAGTCCCGCAGGGCACGGGCCCTGGCCTCGGCCTCGGTATCTTTGCCGTGTTCCCCTCCGCAGCCGGTTGTACACTGATCTGTGATTCGCCGATTGCTTGCTTGCTCATTGTTCGCTCTTGTCGCGCTGGTTGGGTGCCACACCGGGCAGAAGACCGCTACCGACTCTGCCGCCAATCCCTCCTATAAGGTTTACAAGCTGCGCGGCAAAGTGGTCTCCATCAACTCCGCCACAAACGAGGTCACGCTTAACCACGAGGCCATTCCCGGCTTCATGGATGCCATGACCATGCCTTACAAGCTCAAGGATCCCGGCATTCTGGGCGAACTGCACCCCGGCGATGTAATTACCGCGGACGTGCTGGTTTCACAGGATGCGGATGCGAATGTGTTGCTGGATCATATCGTTGTGGTGGCCCAGGCTAAGCCCGATTACCGGCCCACCGTTTTCTACCACGTTCCCGCGCCGGGCGACGCCGTGCCCGACTTCAAATTGCGCAACCAGGACGGCCGCAGCATCCATCTGGGCCAGTTTCGCGGCAAGCAGTTGCTCATCACCTTCATCTACACGCGCTGCCCGCTGCCCAACTTCTGCCCTCTGGTCACGCACAACTTTGCTGTAATCGATAAGCAGTTGGCCGCCATCCCCGCGCTCTACAGCAAGACCCACCTGCTATGTGTCAGCTTCGATCCCAGCCACGACACGCCAGAGCGCTTGCGCGCTTACGGTTCCAGCTACATGGGGAGTGATGCGAAGAACGCCTTTGCCCACTGGGATTTCGCCGTGCCGCAGGCGCCGGAACTGACAGAGATGGCAAAATTCTTTGACCTCGGAATCACCAATGAGGCCGATTCAACCATCACGCACACGCTTTCCACCACGCTCATCGGGCGCGATGGCAAAGTGGTGCGCTTTTATCCCGGCAACGAGTGGACTACAGACCAGGTGATGGCAGATGTGAAGCAGGCAGCCACAGGCGCTTGAAATCGAACCTCTTAATTTATCAATCTGAATCGGAGTGGATGAATGATGAGCGGTGGATTGGTTATTCGCCAGGATGCTGAGTTGGATTTTCTATCGTTGGGTGCGCTGGTGCATCGCCTCGATCCGGGCATTGTGCCTTTTCGCAAAGCCACCGAGTGCAAGATTCACGTCAGCGGCGGCGAGTTCAATGTGGCTGCCAATCTGTCGGATTGCTTCGGCCTGAGAACCGGAATCGTCAGCGCCATGTCTGACTATCCCATCGGCGATCTGATTGCCGAGCGGGTGCGTGCCATGGGCGTCAAGCCGTATTACAAGCACTTCAAGCACAACGGTGTCACGGGCCCCAACATGGCAGCCGTGTACAGCGACCGTGGCCACGGCCTGCGCGCCCCGGTGGTCTTCTACAACCGGGCAAATGAGGCCGCGGCACAACTGAAGCCGGGCGATTTTGACTGGAAGGCGATCTTTGCCGGAGGCGTCCGCTGGGTGCATTGCGGCGGCCTTTTTGCGGCCCTCTCGGCCACTACGGCGGCTCTGGCGGCAGAGATGATGAAGGCTGCCAAGGAAGCCGGCGCCGTGACTTCGTTCGACCTGAACTTCCGCGAGAAGATGTGGAGCATTCACGGCGGCAACGAGCGCGCGGTCGAGGCCATTGGTCACATTGTGGAGAACGTGGATGTGCTGGTGGGCAACGAAGAGGATCTGCAGAAAGGACTGGGCATTCCGGGGCCGGAAGTTGCGGCAAAGTCCAAACTGGACCCCAGCGTCTTTTTTGGCATGATCGATCAGGTGGTGAAGAAGCATCCGCAGGCAAAAGTGGTGGCCACCACGCTGCGTGAGGTGCACTCCACCAATCGTCATAGCTGGAGCGCGGTCGCGTGGATCGATGGCAAGACTCTCTCCGCTCCTACGGTTGAGCTGGACGTTCTGGATCGTGTGGGCGGTGGCGATGGTTTTGCCTCCGGCTTCTTTTATGGCCTGCTCACCGGCGAGTCGCCCGAGGAAGCGCTCAAGTTGGGATGGGCGCACGGCGCGCTGCTTACCACCTTCCCCGGCGATACCACTATGGCCACGTTGGACCAGGTGCGAGCGTTCGCAAGGGGCGGCTCGGCGCGCATTCAGCGGTAGAACCGGCGCTGCCCATCTCCAGATTTGTGCGCCGATTGACAGCCAGGTTCATCCAAGCAACTGGTAGGCTAGCAGTGTGTCTAGTGAGAGGTCTCAAGTGGCAAAAATTACATTGTTGTTTGCGGTGCTTCTGATTGCTTTGGGTTTGGTGGGTTTTCTGGGCACCGGCAGCCAGCATCCCACCGCGCTGATTCCCACCTGGTTCGGCCTGGCGCTCGGCATCTTCGGCTGGCTGGCCATGAGCCCCAGCGAGGCTCGGCGCAAGCTCTTCATGCACATTAATGTAACCATCGGCCTGCTGGGTTTTCTGGGCGCGGGTGGCAGAGCGATTCAAGGCTACGGTAATGCCAGGTCTGCCGGCATTGAGCCCGATCACGCTGCCTTGGCCTCGCAGATCACGATGGCCGGCCTGCTCCTGTTCTACGTCCTTCTCTGTGTACGCTCGTTCATAGACGCACGGCGCGCGGGAAAGGTCTAGCGCATGGGGACAATGCGTCATGGCGGAATTGGGATGAGCAGCGCAGAACGTTCGCCGCGCGGAGGCGGCGCGCGTGCCAGCCGGGGGGACTTGCCCAAGCGAAAGTCCAGCCTGAAAAAGTTGTGGCCGCAGATTTGGGCGCTGGTTGCGCCGCGCAAGGGTCTGCTTTTAGCCGGAATGGGACTAATGGCAGTCAACCGCGTTGCTGGACTGGTGTTGCCCTTCACCAGCAAGCCGCTCCTTGACGTCGTCCTGAACCAGACACATCCGCGCCCCGATCTGCTGCCGCGCGTCATCGCGGTGGTCTTCTCTGCCATGCTGGTGCAGGCCATCACCTCGTTCTCGCTCACCCAGCTACTCTCCAAGGCCGGCCAGCGGCTCATTGCGGATATGCGCCGCCAGGTGCAAAAGCACGTGGGACTGCTTTCAGTGGCGTACTACGACGAGAACCGCACCGGCACCCTTGTTGCACGCATCATGTCTGACGTGGAAGGTGTGCGCAACCTGGTGGGCACGGGGTTGGTGGATTTTGTGGGTGGATTGCTCACCGCCGTATTGGCGTTCATCTATCTGCTCCATCGCAGCGTCGTGATCACGCTCACGGTTTTCGCTGTGGTGGGCGCATTTGTTTTTGTTCTGCAATACGCTTTCAAGATCATTCGGCCCATCTTTCGCGAACGCGCCAAGATCAATGCTGAAGTAACCGGCCGGCTTACTGAATCATTGGGCGGCGTGCGCGTCATCAAGGGCTACCACGCTGAAGAGCGCGAGCACGATGTCTTTTCCGCCGGTGTCGACCGGTTGCTCTCCAACGTGATGAAGTCGCTCACCATGACCAGCGTGCTGGGCTCGGCCTCTACAACGGTGCTCGGACTGGTGTCTGCGCTGGTCATGTGGCTCGGCGGACACAGCGTGCTGAGCCGCGCCTGGACTGTCGGCGATTACTTCAGCTACAACATGTTTCTCGCCTTCATGATCGCGCCGGTCTTCCAGATCGTGAACATCGGCACCCAACTCACTGAGGCTTTCGCCGGCCTCGACCGCACCGGCGAGATCATGTCTGAACTCGAAGAGAATCGGGTTCCTGGCCGCACTGAAAAGATGCCGCCGGTCCAGGGCAGGGTCCAATTTGAGAATGTGGAGTTCGCGTACGACCCCGAAAAGCCGGTTCTGCACGGCATCAGCTTTGTGGCCGAGCCGGGAACGGTCATCGCCTTGGTTGGCTCCTCGGGCTCGGGCAAATCCACAATCATCAGCCTCATTTGCGCTTTCCACACTCCGTCCAAGGGTCGGGTGCTGGTGGACGGTGTGGACCTTGCGCACGTTGACCTGAACACATTTCGCTCCCAGCTCGGCGTGGTGCTCCAGGATTCGTTTCTGTTCGATGGCACCATCCGCGAGAATGTGATGTTTTCGCGCCCCGATGCTACTGAGGAGCAGTTTCTCTTTGCCTGCCGTACTGCCCGCGTGGACGAGTTTGCGGAGCGTTTCCCCGATGCCTACGAAACCGTTGTGGGCGAGCGCGGGGTTAAGCTTTCAGGCGGCCAGCGCCAGCGGCTCTCCATTGCGCGCGCCCTCCTGGCGGAGCCGGGAATCCTCATCCTCGACGAGGCTACCAGCTCGCTCGATTCCGAATCCGAGGCCATGATCCAGGCTGGATTGAGCCAACTGATGCAGGGACGAACCACCTTCGTCATCGCCCACCGTCTCTCCACCATCCGCCGTGCCGACCAGATCCTGGTGGTCGAAAACGGCCTCATTGTGGAGCGCGGCAATCACGCTGAACTGTTCGCCTTGGGCGGGCGCTATTACGACCTCTATACTCGCCAGCACGGCCTGGAGGCCAATCTCTTCCTCGCTCCCGGCGAAGGCGACGTCATTCCGGCCTAATAGATGTCCGTTGGGGGCTACCTCAACAGTACTTAGCCAAGGGGTAGAGCATATGTCTTTGAGCCTGCAAAAGCTCTCAAAATACGAATTAACCGGCCTGAAGCCCGCCTTCCGATCCCCAAGGGCGTCTCTCCAGGACAACCTCAGAGTCCCACCTACGGAAACGCCGTATCAGTACTTGACCCGCGTCTCATATCTTGAGAAACTGATGTTGGGTCATTCCCCGAAAGCAAAGGACCAAGATGCGAGATGCAGCCCCCCAGGGTACTTACAAAGTACAGGCTTTAGACCGCGCGTTCGCAGTTTTGGATCTGCTCGCAGAAAGCGAAGTGCCGCTTGGACTGGCGCAGGTCGCCTCGTCCCTGCAGCTGCACAAGAGCACCGCACACCGCTTCCTGATGGTTCTGGAACGCCATCACATGGTGGAACGCACCAACGGGGGGAAGTTCCGCTTGGGTCTAAGGCTCTTCGACTTCGGCAATAGGGCCATCGAACAGTACGACTTGCGCGACCGTGCGCAACCACATCTGCGCCGCCTGGTGGCCGAAACCGAAGAGACTGCTCACCTGTGCATTCTTGAGCAGGCGCGGGTCATCTACATCGACAAGATTGAGCCTGCCCGCTCCGTGCGCATGATTACGCGGATCGGGTCCAGCAACCCTGTGCACTGCACTTCTGTGGGCAAGGCGATTCTCGCCTTTTTGCCTGAGGAGCGCATCACCGATATTCTGCGCCGCACTCGCTTCGAACGCTTTACACCTCGCACCATCGCAACCCCCGAGGCTCTGCGCGCGGAGATCGAAAAGACCCGTCGGCGCGGCTATGCCGTGGATGACGAGGAGTTGGAGGAGGGCTTACGTTGCATCGCGGTGCCGCTGCTCGATGCCCAACGCCAGCCTGTGGCTGCAATCAGCGTCTCCGGGCCATCGTTCCGCGTAACTGCGCAGAAGCTGCCTTCCATCGCCAACCACCTGCTCCAGTGTGTGCGCGGCATCTCGATCGATATGGGTTATACATCGGCCGGCCGCGGCAACCGCGCTGCATGGACGGCCTAAAGACAAGAGCGTCCGCCGCACCTCCTGCGCCTATTCCCGCACTGTTCGTGGCCACTATTGTGCTCATTCGTGAGCGTGTGTTTTCAAAGAAGCAAGATTTCGATTTGTGGCCAACGAGATGGAAAGCGAACCCGCTGTTCATCTGTTAAACTAGAACCCGTCGCTGAGGTTGAAGTTTTGGCGTCCGAAAAGACACCGAAGTCGAGTTCAAACCAGCGAGAGGATAGAACAGAGCGAAAATAGCGAAATCTGCGAATCCGCTCATTCTATGTGACATAAATCCAAATTGCTTAAAATGCAATCTGGGGACGTAGCTCAGTTGGTTAGAGCGCTGCCCTGTCACGGCAGAGGTCGCGGGTTCGAGCCCCGTCGTCCCCGCCATACATTCCAAAAGACTTACGGGACGTATGGACCTATAGTGACAATCCACAATCCGATCCACAATTCACTGCACTAGACGACTTCCAAGTCCTATTGCGCTTAGGAATGCGCCTTGTGCTGCTTGCTTTTCGTCGCGGTCACCGTGGTGTCGGTCAGCCTTCAGCACGGAGTCCTTCGTTCCCGCCGGCACAATCCGGGCCGAGACCTCCCACGATCCTTCCTCGGGATCGACGAATTCGTGGTCGAGGATGCCGGACTGCTGGTCGTAGTGCGGAATCAGCCGTCCGGCGCCGCGAGGCGTTTGAATCTCCCACTCGTTTTGCCTCACGGGCCGGATAGCTTTGACATTGTGGATGGCCCACTGCGGCATGGTCGCTGGATCGGCGATGAATTGGTACGCTTCTGCTGCAGGGCAGGCAATTTGAACAGTCAAGGTCACTGAATTCGTAGTCATGTTTTTCCTCTTTTTCAGTTCAGATCGCACGGTTGGGCATGGCCACTTTGGCTCACGCTTTTGGCCTTGGGAACTCCTCAATGTGCTGTTCGCCTTTCCGGCCGAAGTAGATCACCCGTCTGCCAGTCAGAAATGCCCAATAGCCAATCACGCCTGCGGAGGTCGACCGCTTCACAAACTCGGGGTACCGCACCGTGTCTGCCTGAGCACCGCGAATGGCCGCCACCAGGCCGGCATTGTCGAATTCGGCCGCGATCGGACCAGGGTCCAGGATCATGGGCACCGTGTGCGCGGTTCCATCCGCGAGGTAGTGGGTCTTCTGTTTGACCGCGAAGTCCACGAGGTACGATTCCACTCCGACTTCGAGCAGCCCTTGGACGACCTGAGGGAAGGTCATCTTGCCTTGTTGTGTTGCGATCGCCAGTTCGTCAATTACGTGCTTGCTCATCTCTTCTCCCTTACTCGGTTGCCAGCGTTACTCGGTTGGAAGTGTTTGCAGGCCGTGTGCCTGCACAAGTTTCTTCATTGTTGCAATCAGCGCAGTACGCTCTCCCGATGAGAGCGGATGAAAGAACTCCTCGTCGTTCTGGTCGGCCAGCTCTGCCAGTTGTGGAATCAGCCGCCGCCCTGCCCCCGTCAGCGCAATCGACTGAAAGCGGCGATCGTCGCTCCGGTCCCAGCGCGTGACGAGCTTCTTCGTCACGAGCCGGTCTACGAGTTTGGAAACGCCGCCACGCGTCATCCCGATCCGCTCCGCCAGAACACCCGACGAGATCTCCTCGTCATCGAACATCTCCCGCATCACCACCCACTCGGCCGCCGTCACGCCGCTGGCCAGGAGCTTGCGGGCAAAGGCGTGCGAGACGTGATTGGAGACGAAGCGGAGCCAGAATCCAACATGCTTCTTCAGGTCGCTGACGGTCAGATCGGGCACTCTGGAGTTCTTCATGGAAAGTAGATTACATGGAAACTGTTTCTATGTAAACTATATTTTGAAAATGATTAAGCGCACTGCGGGCTCGGGGAGCGCCCAGCGCTTTTTCAAGGGAAATAGGCGCGCGATTCTCACGCCTTGCTATGCCTCAGAAGTACTGTGATCCGCGTCATCCCGCTTGATACGTGCGAAATCGCCAACCCACACGCTGACCACCAACGAGACGATTGGCCATCTTGGCTGGCACACCGCCCTTTGGGCATGTACCCAAGAATACGTTCAGACCGCTTCCGTAATTGGTCCGCAACGTGGCCCAAACGTAAGGCTGCGTCTCGCCTGCACCCTGCACGTACCAAATTCCATGTACAACCCAAATCCACCCAGGAGATGTCAATTCATGAGCAGCGTAACAGTGAAAGCTCTGCACCGCGAGTTCTTTTACAACTGAAGCCACGCAGTATCGCTCCACTCTGAAGCAAAAGAAGACGGACCCTGCCCTGGGGCAACGGCTCTACGATGGACTTCTTGGCGGAATCCCGGAACTTAAAGACAAGCGCGAATTGATCGTGGTACCGGATGGCAATCTCCACCTTTTGCCATTCTCTGCTTTGGTGAATGCCGGGCAGTATCTACTGATTTCCCATCTGGTCACAGTCGCGCCCTCGGGAAGAGGTAGTCTTCATCAGACCGGAAAAGGGTTGCAAGTTTCCATTGTTTCAATTCGTCATTGACAATCGGGTGCAACGGCACAGGTTTACGCGACGCTTCAGCCTGGCAGAAGCAGTAACGTTCCCATCAATACTTCAAGAGTATTCGTCCTTTTCATCGCGGTTCCTTCTTTGAAGCGGTCTCTGACCCTGATTCGCTTGTGTGCCTATTCAATACCATGCTCGCAATTTTGCGAACGCTTCTTCCCCCGCCTTCAGACCGAAGGTGCCTGGAGTGGCTGGCAACAGAATGTGCGAGACCATACACTGCATCTGTCTGGCCGGCATGAATGCTTTACTGTACCGGGCGACAGCAAAAATCAACAGGCTGAATGCTGTTTCGGAGACAATGCTGTTGCGGAAAAACGACAGCGCGGCAATGTAACAGGTCCCAAGACCGCTCCATGTCTTTGGATACATGCCACTGTGAATTGGCATGGCGCGAGAAGGCTCGGATCAATCTTGCCTTGATTCTCTTGCAGAGGTGCAAGTCTGGCTGTATTTGATCGCTTTGCGGGTGAATCCATTGGAGAGTCGAGTGACTTAAATCACTTTATACTCGCTTATCTCAAATCAGAATAGCAACGGAATGAGGCATTCCGTCGAATTATGAGAAAAGGAGTCGTTCCGTTATTAATTCAGAGCCCAAGAGGCTCAGGGGAGCAGAGAATGGTCGCTTCCATCCAATGCGTTTCTCATTGACGCCTCATTAATAGAGACCGAAAACATCAGAAACAGTTACTTTCTTGCTAGGCATTGGACTGAAAATTGAATTAGATCACTCCTAGCCTCAATTGGCATCCGGCGTGCATATCATTCGGCAAGGACAATTTATGAGCGCAGCATGCTACGCAGCAAGTGACGGGCAAAAGTCCAGTTATGAACCCGATCATATGGTGTACTCCCATCGCCGGACCCGGCTCGGTGATGCGAGCCCGCGTGTTCTTCTGGCCGAGGACGATGAGGTAGTCCGTTTGCTCCTGGAAAAATGCCTGCACGGCTGGGGATATCAGGTCGTTGCAGTCAAGAATGGCATCGAGGCGTGGGAGATTCTACGGCAGGATGCTCCGCCAGAACTTGTCATCCTGGATTGGAAGATGCCCGGAATCGATGGTATCGAACTGTGCGGCAGAGTGCGTCATGGGCTGTCGGATTTCTATCACTACGTATTGCTGATCACAGGAAAAAGCCATAAGAAAAACGCCGCTCAGGCATTGGAATCGGGAGCAGACGATTTCCTGACCAAGCCATTTGACCTAAGCGAGTTGCAGTCAAAGCTCAAAGTTGCCACCCGCATCCTCTCATTGCAGGACCGCCTGATTCAGGCTCGGGAAGACCTTCGGGATCAGGCAACAAAGGACGGTCTCACCGGCCTTTGGAACAGAGTGACATTCCTGGATTTGTTCCAGCGGGAGCTCGGTCGCGCAGCCCGTTCAAAGGCCACGACAGGACTCTTACTAATTGACTTGGACCATTTCAAGCAAGTCAACGATACTCATGGGCACTTGGCTGGAGATCTCGTATTGAAAAGGGTAGCGGGTCGTCTAAAGAATGTTCTCCGATCCTACGATTTTGTTGGACGTTTTGGTGGCGAGGAGTTTCTGATCGCGCTTCCAGACACCAGCAGAAATCATCTCTGCAATATAGCCGAGAGGATTCGGTTGTCCGTGGCCAACCTAGCTGTTCATTACGGGGGCGCCAAAATCAAATCCAGCCTTAGTGTCGGCGCAGTTGAGGTAATGCCGGGGGAGATGTCCTCACTGGATGCGATTGCTGTCGCCGATGTCGCCCTCTATCACGCAAAGAACTCAGGCCGAAATTGTACGGTGTACTGTCAGAGGCCCTGGCAGGAACTACTCTCTTCAGAAGGTGCTTGCCGGGCTATCTGCAACGAATGCCACGTTGAGCTTCTAAAGCAATGCGTAGTGTCGGCCGCCGGGAAAGGTACCGAGAATTTGCCCGGGTCGCGAGTTTCATGGCTCATGTATCCCTACAAGACAGAAGTTAGTTATGAGGAAAGGGCAATAATTTAACCCGGGAGTGCTGATCAGTTTGATCGTAGAGGCAGTAAGTTTGCGCGACTCCTGACTACCGTTAGCTCCGTATTGCCTTCGCAGAGGAAAACTTCATTTATGCAACCGAGATCAATTGAAATGAGAGAACCGAACCGTCGCCGAGAAAGCAGGAATTGGGGTTACACCCAACTGTACGGTTTGCGGAATACAGAAAACAGCCAGCCTATCGCGAATTACTCACTGGAAGGCGAAGGGTGGATGGAGACGCGGCGAAATTCGGCATTTAATCAAACGAGAGAATCCTTTCTGGCACTGGATGTTGTTGCTGGCGATTATTCACAAGCGAGTTTCGCTAACTGGATACTGAGACTCAAGTCTGGGTCCGATGCCGGCCTCTGGATGGCGCCTTTTCGAGGAATCCCGGATATTGACGTGTCTGTCCCTCTCGATTTGATTTATCTGGACGCGGATGGCCGAGTTATTGACCTGGTCGAGTGCTTCCCAAGTTGCCGCGTTTCCCCCTCAACTCCGCCTGCAGCCAGCGTCCTGGCGCTGCCCATCGGCGCCATCCATTCTTCACAAACTGAACGCGGCGATCAGTTGATGGTTTGCGCCGTTGAAGATATGCAGCGACGCATGGGTCAGATCTCTGTTGTTGCTGGCCGTAATTACTCCATCGACGGCACCGTGCCAGACCAACCTGTTCAGAAAGCAGAAATCATATTAGGCGCCGGAACCAATCCGTCGGAATCGAACGATCACGTCGGAGATGTGGAACCCGCTAAAAATCAGCAGACGCAAGAGGCAATCCCAAACAAACAAGGAGCGCGAAAAACGGTTTTGCGTATGAGTTGGGTAGTGCGCTGGTTATTCCCGGCTCCCCCGAATCCTCCCGAAATGAGGAGGGCACCGCGACAGCCTGCGACTGGCCTGGTTGCTTCGTTTTGGACCGGGGGAGCTCCTACGGTTCATACGATTCGCGACATCAGTTTGACTGGTTTGTATGTGATTACCTCGGAGCGTTGGTACATTGGTACGGTTGTTCGGATGACGCTCACAAAGACAGAAGGCATGGGACGAGGAATTGGATCGTCAATTTGCGTCCGCGCCGCAGCCGTCCGCTGGGGCAATGACGGTGTTGGCCTTCAGTTTGTCCTGCAAGATACATCAAAGAAGCGCCAAGGCCAGCGTGAAAATCTTGAAGGGGCGGACAGACAGCAGTTCGATCAATTCCTCAAGTCGCTCAGGGACGCCAATCAATAGGCGTCTCCGAGTGTTCCTGATCCATCAGGGCCTGTATCATGAATTTCGAGATCACGCGCCCATCGTCCTTCTGGAGCCGGGGACCGTAGGTATTGAAGATAGTCGTGCGGGGACAGGAGATTGCGTCGTCCTTGATAGTCTGCATGAATAACTTCTATCAGCAAGGATCAATTCCAAGTAGATTGTCAGTGCGATAATCGCGAACTCCATATCTTCAGGGCTCGATGCACTCTGTCCAGAGAGAGCCTGCCGAAAATACAGCTTGCCCGCCGGGAAGGTGTAGGCACAGAGCGACGGTCACGGCATTCTTGCTTGTACGACCACAAGGTCCACTCGCCTGTTCATTTTACGGCCCTCCGGCGTCGCATTATCGGCAACTGGCCGGTATTGGCCATACCCAGATGCGGAAATGCTGTTGGGATCGAAACCGCCTTCATTCACGAGAAGCAGCAATACAGTCGTAGCGCGCGCTGTGGACAGTTCCCAGTTCGACTGAAATTGGGCGGTATGGATCGGTTGGTCATCGGAATGGCCCTGGACCCTGAGTTCCAGTCCCGGTTTGGATAAGATCTTCGCAATTCGTTCAATTTTTGCGGCCGCGCCGGGGAGGAGGACGGCTTGTCCACTATTGAAGAATCCAAGTTCCTTCAAGCTGATTACAAATCCTTCAGGTGTAACCTGCATGACGACTTCGTGGTTCTTGAGCTCTTTGCCCATTTCTGCTTCGAGTTGCCGCCGGAGCTCAAAGACATCAACAGCCGACCGGCCAAGTTGCGGAGTCTTCGGCGGATTTGCACTCTTAACCTGGGTGCTGAAGTCTGTGTCTGGCAGCGCGTTGGAATAGGCGCCTCCGTACCCAGTTTCGTCTTGGGAGAATGCTCCCATGGTCTGGAAGCCGTTGTGAATGGCCCGCGAGAGTTTTCGGATAGTCTGATTATCCCGGTAGGTCGCAGCGAACAATACAACGAAAAACGCAAACAGGAGCGTAATGAAGTCTGAATAAGAGAGCAGCCACCGATCATGGTTGAGGTGCTCTTCAAATTGTCTTCTGCGTTTCATCGCGACGCCACTTTAGCCAATTTGTGCTGCGGCGAACTCACATATCGGCTTAACTGCAACTCAAGTGCCCGCGGGTTTACTCCATCTATGATGGAAAGGACGGCTTCCAGCATCATCTCCTGCGTCACTTGCTTCTCGCGCAAGCGAATTCTTAACTTTCCCGCCCAGGGAAGGAAGAAAAGATTTGCTGAACCTACGCCATAGATTGTGGCGACAAATGCGACAGCGATCCCTTTGCCGACCTCATTTATGTCCTGCAGGTGCTGCATAACTTGGATCAGGCCTAGCACTGCACCAATGATGCCAATAGTTGGCGCGAAACCTGCAGCAGCTTCGAAGACCTTCGGGATACGCTCATCTTTTTCGCCTCGGTAGTCAAGTTGCAGCTCCATCATCTTCCGCAGATCGGAGGCATTGACTCCGTCCACTGCCAGCATCAGGCTCTCTTTCAAGAAAGGGTCCTGAATCCTTGCGAGCTCAGTATCCAGAGAGAGCAGCCCTTCTTTTCGGGCCTTGTACGCATAGCGGAGCAGATTCTGGACGAGGGCGTCGGATTCAGTTTCCGGATTGAAGAACACATCCTTGAGATGAATGAAGGCCTGGAGCACGACGGGTAGCGGAAACTGCACCATTACGGCTCCCACCGTGCCGCCGATGACAATCAACGCAGCGGTTGGCTGAATGACTTGAGCCAACTTGCCGCCCTCGAGCATTAACCCGCAACCGATGCCGAGGACCGCGATGACAATACCGCCAAATGTGCTTCTGTCCACGACGCTCCCCATCATTCCAACGACCACGATACCGGCGACGGTGCCATTTGCTATACCGGCCGGATCGATTTCCCGGTTCGTCCCGATCGTGAATCACTTTTTGCGATCAGTCGTATATTGTCGCTTCAACTTAGCAGCAATTCGGGACGTTCCTTTATCGGCATCGGAGGACAAATGTTTCAAGAGTTTGAGCGCAGCCGACGGCGATCCGAGGCTCTCCATCGCATCAAAGATGCTCACGTCTAAATGCAATACAACAATTACGCATCGGCATCCCCCCTTAGTGTCAGACGGCACTAATATGTCTCATCTGGAAATCCGCAGGCACTATGCCGATAGAAAGCCAGCATTTCACCATATTCGCGGAGGATCGCCAAGGACTCCGGGCAGCAGTGCGATCTCGAGGAAAGCAAGGCGCATGTTCTCAATCATTGGAATACTCGTTGTATTCGGCGCAGTTCTGGGCGGTTTTCTTATGGAAAAGGGTCCAGTAGCTGTTCTGATTCAGCCTTCGGAGTTCCTGATCATCGGCGGGGCAGCTCTGGGTACAATGCTGTCGGCAAACCCGCTTCACGTGTTGAAAAAGATTGTGAGTGGCGTAGCCCAAGTTTTGAGAGGATCGAAGTACTCAAAGAAACGCTACATCGAGTCTCTCAAGATGATGTTCACCCTCTTTGTGAAAGCGCGCAAGGAAGGATTGGCCGGGATCGAGATGGACATCGAAGATCCAGCCAAAAGCGCCGTATTTTCAAAATACCCGGATTTTCTGAAGAATCATCACGTTCGAGATTTCGTCTGCGACACGATGCGAATGGCGATCACCGGCGGGGCCAGCGCCTTCGACCTCGACCACATGATGGAACTGGACATGGATGTCCATCACATGGGCGCAACCCAGCCAGCTTCTGCTCTGGCCACGGTGGCTGATTCATTGCCGGGTCTGGGAATTGTTGCCGCAGTTCTAGGGGTAGTTCTTACGATGAGCGCGCTTGGTGGACCTCCTGAGGAGATAGGCCACAAGGTCGCGGCAGCCCTGGTGGGGACATTCCTCGGTATCCTGCTGTGCTACGGAATGGTGGGTCCGCTGTCGTCAAATCTGTCGAAATTGGTCGATGAGGAACAATCTTATTACCACGTCCTGCGCGTGCTCATGATGTCGTTCATTAAAGGGATGTCTCCGGCCTTGGCAATCGAGCTCTCTCGACGCGCAATTCCCGAGCATGTACGGCCCAGCTTTCTGGAAGTGGATAAGGCCTGCCGCCAAAAGGAAGAACCCGCTGCTGCCCCGGCCGCAGCCGCATAGTCTCACCAGAAGGATCAGAACGTGTCAGACGGAAACGAAGTCATTATCGTCAGAAGAAAGATCACCCATGGCGGCCATCACGGCGGGGCATGGAAGGTGGCTTACGCCGATTTTGTGACCGCTATGATGGCGTTGTTTATTGTCCTGTGGCTGATGAACGCCAGCAAACAAGTGCAGGAGGCCGTGGGCGGGTATTTCAAAGATCCCAGGGGCTTCGCCAAAGTGGTTGGGACGAATAAGAATGGGGCCGGAGACTACGTTGCGATGAAGAAAGAGGACATGCAAAAGCTCAAGGAGGATCTCCTTCGCTCGATTCACCGCCTCGATCCGTTAGACAAATTGAAGAGCCAGATCGAGATCACAATTACGCAGGAGGGCCTCCGAATCGAGCTAATGGAATCGGCAAAGGGCACATTCTTTGAACTTGGCAGCGCGACGCCCACCCCCGCACTGGTTGAGCTTCTTCGGGTGCTATCGGAGGAATTGGGCAAGTTGCCAAACCGAGTATCCATCGAAGGACACACCGATTCAAAGCCGTACTCCGGGAGCCGGACCTATGACAATTGGGACTTGTCATCAGACCGGGCAAATGAGGCGAGGCGAATGATGCAGGGCGAGGGAATCCAGCCAGGCCAGGTCTCACAGGTGCGGGGCTTCGCGGACCAGCGTCTGCGTCTGCCTCAACAGCCAGAAGACCCGTCCAATCGACGGATCTCATTAATTGTTCAATATCAAGTCAAGGACGATGCGGAAGAGGCTCTTCCGGGCTCCATCACGAAGATGAACTCCCCAAGCGGCAAGAATTAGCTTCGGTTCATTGCAAGCTCAATCAAGTTCCTAGTTGACAACAAAAAGGCTTGCGGCTCGATGAGGGGTTGCCAGGCGCGACATTAGATCAAGCATTTTGGCTCGTTGTTCCTCCGACCGGTATACGAACTTGAAGCCATCAAAGGTGTCTCCAGCATTCGTCACACGCACCCGTAAGTCAAGGTTAAGGTCCTTATAACTGAAAGACACCTCGCCGCAGCATTCGGGGGGAAACGGCTCGCGTAGCTCCAGCCTCATGCCATCTTCACTGATGTCCCGGCAGCGCGCGAAGTGCAGAGAGTCTCGTATTTTCAACTGAACCGGAAAGTCGACCGCGAATCTTGGAACTCTATAATCGAATTTCTGCATGATCTTCCCTTTATGCCTGATTTGTTCCCGGTTGTCTGAAGCCGCTTCCCTCTCAATTAGCCTATCGGCATCTCGCCCGCAAAAATCCGGTCGAAGTTGCCGTCATTAGTGACGATATTCCCTGATCTTCTGCGTAATGCGGACAAATTTGTGAAAAGATTGCCAGAATTTCCAATTTGGGCAGGTACTCCCGGATTAGATTCATGGTTACCTGGCGGGTCAAACCGTTGATTGAATTTTGCTTCTGGCCAAGAATTTGCTTTTCATTAGGGCATCGAGTGACTGTCGTCACATTAAAGTTTTTAGAATCTTGACAATAATGGTCTTCGGTAACCGACCAGGGATAGATTACTGATGTGCATCGTTCCCCATCCCAACGGAACTGAATCAAACGGAATAAACCGCGCTCTGAGACGAGTGTGGAGGGCCCGGGAGGCAAAAACTTGAACGACTTGTCTTCGATTGCCGAAGCGGACAAAATTGAGAGCAAAATCAAGTCTAAATCACCTATT
Source organism: Acidobacteriaceae bacterium (assembly GCA_003165075.1). Lineage (GTDB taxonomy): Bacteria > Acidobacteriota > Terriglobia > Terriglobales > Acidobacteriaceae > Telmatobacter. The sequence continues at coordinate 43,997 of PLSM01000095.1, forward strand.
CAACTTTCAAAAGGCGGCACCAATCTCACGGATTTCAACAGGACAACGACGCGCCGAGTTTTGGTGGTTGAGGATGATGCATCGTTAGCCGGCTTTTTGAGCGCGGAACTCCAGGATCACGGCTTTGCCGTGGATATCATCCGGGATGGAGAAACGGCCCTCAACAAGCTCATGGAAAAATCAGCGTATGACCTGCTGATTCTGGAACTGAATCTCCCTAAACTCGACGGAATCAGTCTGATCAAACATATTCGCCCAACTTTTCCAAGGCTGCCGGTGCTCGTGGTTACCGCAAGGAACCGCACTGAAGACAAGGTGGCGGCCCTGGTCAGTGGTGCGGATGACTGTCTCACTAAGCCGATATCTCTTGCGGAACTCCTTGCGAGAGTTCGCGCTCTTTTACGTCGAAACGGCGGACTCATCCCGATTAGCTCAACCGTCGGAGATCTCACGTTTCACCGGGAAGATCGCCGGGTGGAACGGAACGGCAGGAGAATCGAGTTGACCCCGCGGGAATTTGCGCTGCTCGATGTCATGATTCAAAACGCTGGGCATCCCGTTTCGCGCAGCGCTTTGTTCGAGAGAGTCTGGAATACGGCATCAGAGCCTTCAACGAATATTGTGGACGTGTACATGAAATATGTGCGTGACAAGGTGGACCACCCTGGAGAGCCCAGGCTGCTTCACACTGTTCGAGGCTTTGGATACGAGTTGGGACCGAAATGAAAAACGCCTCTGAGGTTCGCGAGCGACAAGGAAAGAATTCCGAGAAAATCTCAGAGCAAATGGAAGCGAAGTGGGTCTTGATTGCCTCGCTCTAACTCAATCGATGGCTCGTGCATCTGCTTCTCGTGTACCACTCCGGATGTTTACGAATGATGAAATAGTGATTCTCATCGAAGTCTCATTTCAAGCTTGTGAGTGAAAACTGCATGACTATGCCTGCCCCCGATTTTGCCCGCTTCGAAGATCGTGTTTCGATCGCCGTTTTCGTTGTCAGCCCCAACCAGAAACTCAGGCAGGATCTCCAACAGAAGCTGAATACTCCTCGCTGGCGAGTGCTGGAAGCGGGTGGGGGCGCAGAAGCCCTGGAGCTAATTCAACATCAGGGCTCAGAAGGAGGCGTGCTGCTTCTGGATCCTATGCTGCCTGATCTCGAGGCCGGCGAATTCCACGGCATCGTACGGAGTCGCTTTCCGGAGACACAGGTTCTCATGCTCAATTCCCAAACTGGGCAACTCCTCGTTGGGAGTGCGTCTCCGACGCCTATCTCCAAAAGACTAGTGGACACCGTGAACCAAACAGGATCACTGCGAACCACCTGCCTTGTCCCATTTGCGCAAGAAAAGCCGGGAACGGTACATGAGGTCAAACCGAGGCTTCGCAATATGGTCGGCGATTCCGAGCCAATGCAACGGATCTATTCACTCACCCGAATGGTCGCGGCACGTGATACCACGGTCCTGGTGACCGGTGAGAGTGGCACGGGTAAGGATTTGATTGCCCAGGAGATTCATCTCATCAGTCCGAGAAGAAATCAGCAGTTCGTGGTTGTGAATTGTTCTGCAATTCCTGAGTCGCTCCTTGAAGCCGAGCTCTTTGGATATACCAAGGGGTCGTTTACCGGCGCAGTGCAGTCGCGCATCGGACGGATTCATGCAGCGCATGGGGGCACACTCTTTCTGGATGAGATTGGCGACATGCCCTTCTCGTTGCAGAGTAAGATTCTCCGATTCCTCGAACAAGGTGAGGTCCAGCGTATCGGCGGCAACGACAATCTCAAAGTCGATGTACGAGTTGTGGCCGCGACTAACGCGAACCTGAAGAAACGAGTAGCAGAACAGCAATTCCGCGAGGACCTCTATTATCGGCTGGCTGTATTTCCGATCCATCTGCCGCCTCTGCGCGAGCGGATGAGCGATCTGAACGAACTGGCTCTCACATTTGCTGCCAAGTTTCTTCCAGGAGTTTCGCTGAGCCAGGAGGCTCTTCAGGTGCTGGCCCAGCACGGCTGGCCGGGAAACGTTCGCGAGTTACGTAACGCGATTGAGCGCGCGACGATTCTTGTAGGGAGCGGGGACGAAATCAACCCCGAACATATTCTTTTGTAACTCGGCCTGACCATTCTGGGCAGGAAGTTCCAGTTTGGCACGCGTCGTGCATGTCAAATAGGCAAATGCTGCCGAGTTCTCATCCAGTTCCAATCGATTGGGCTTCCACAAGCGGCCTTCCCAGCCCGCCGCTCCTCGCCGCTGCTTTCTCCGAGTTCATTGCTGCCTCTTCATTGCTTGAGGGGTCGTACCGCGACCTTCAGCAGGAAGTAGCACATCTGAATGCGGAATTGTCGCAGCGGAATTCCGCTTTGACCAGCAGCCTGGCGGAAAACGATCGCATGCGCGCGGCGCTGCAGCGAATGCTGGATTCCATGCCTTGTGGAGTTCTGGTTCTGGACAATGACGAACACGTTGTGATGATTAATCCCGAAGGCCGTAGATTGCTGCGGATAGGGAATGAAAGGGTCAACAGCCTTTGCGATCTTTCCCGCTTAAGTCAAATCGAGTTTGCATTGCTCCAGAGAGGGTCGGACGACAGGGTCGACAGCGAAGTTTGTATCGAATCGAGCGACGGGAAGCGCTGGCTGGCGATCAGAAATAGGAAGCTGAACTCAACGCCTGTGCACCGCTCCTCTACAGATTCAGCGCGAGAATTGCAAACCATTTGGATCTTGCGGGATATCACCTCTGAAAAGCGGGCTGAGCAGGAAAGGGAGGCGGGCCGTCGTGCGGTAGTTTTGGCAGAGATTTCAACGATCCTGGCGCATGAGATTAGAAATCCGTTAGCGAGCATGGAGTTGTTCGCAGAATTGATCGAACAGGACCAAAACGAATCAGCGCAATGGATATCCCATCTTCGTGCCGGGATTCGAACGTTATCCGGGACCGTTAACAACGTTCTTAGCTTGAACGGTGAGTGCGCTCCGGCTCTTGTCTCCGTGGACCTGACTGCGTGTGTGCAGAATGGCGTGGAGTTTGTTCGGCCCATTGCCCATCAGGCCGGGGTTTCGCTGTCCTTTGAGGCCCCGTGCGAATCAATGTCGGTTGAGGGGAACGAAGACGCTATCCGGCAGATCATCCTGAACATCACCTGCAACGCAATCCGGCATACGGCAACTGGCGGTTCTATCCGGGTATCGCTACGGAAAACGCAACGCAATTCGCTGAATTTTGCACTGGTTGAGGTCTCGGATACAGGGTGCGGGATTTCAGAAGAAATCATCGAACGACTATTTGAGCCGGGGTTTAGCGGATCCGGCGACACTCCGGGATTGGGTCTCGCAGTCTGCAAGCGCCTTATGACGCAGCATCGCGGCAGAATCCTCGTCACCAGCCGCGTCAATCGCGGAACTACTTTCGAGTTGGAGTTTCCGGCCCTATGACAAACGACGCAGAACTGTCAGTGATGGTGGTGGATGACGAACCGGGCATTCGCACTGCCTTGCGCGCGAACTTCCTACGCCACGGCTGGACAGTCGAGACGGCCTCCGGTGTACGTGAGGCTATCCGAAATTCCGAGACTCGTGACTTCGACCTGGTTGTCACTGACATTCGCATGCCCGACGGTTCGGGGATGGACGTGATGCGTGCTGTTCGCAAAACTTCGCCCACCACCGGGGTCATCTTATTGACGGCCTTCGGCTCCGTTCCGGACGCAGTGAGCGCAATGCGCGACGGCGCCCTGGATTATCTGACCAAGCCGATTCCATTTGACCGCTTGCAGGCGACAGCAGCTCAGGTGATAAAACGCGCCAGGCAGCTTTCCGCGATTGACAGCGCTGCCGGCGATATCGTCGGACGCTCAACGCTGCTTCTGCGTGCGATTCAGCGGGCCCGCGCGGCCGCCAGCACGGACGCTGATGTCCTGATCGAGGCCGAAAGCGGCACGGGAAAAGAATTGCTCGCGCGATTCATCCACGATACCAGCAACCGGAGCCGGAAGCCCTTTATCGCCGTAAACTGCGCCGCCGTACCTGAATCACTCCTCGAAAGCGAGCTATTCGGTCACGGACGAGGCGCATTTACCGGAGCTATAGCTTCGCGCTCCGGCAAGTTCGAACTTGCAGACGGTGGGACAATTCTCCTGGATGAAATCGGCGAGATGCCTCTTAATCTGCAACCGAAACTCCTGCGCGCCTTGCAAGAGCGTGAATTCGAGAGGCTCGGCGAGGGGCGCTCTGTACACGTTGACATCCGGGTAATTGCCACTACCAACGTGTCGCTCAGTGCGATGGTCGAACGCGGCCAGTTTCGAGCTGACCTGTTTTACCGCCTGAATGTGATCCCTCTTTCGCTGCCGCCTTTGCGTGATCGGCGAGAAGACATTCCGATTCTTGCGCGGCATTTCGCAGACAAATTCAGCGCACAACATGGGTCCATCGCTCCCCGGCTTCACCAGGAGTTCTTGGAACGTCTGCAGTCGCATTCCTGGCCGGGCAACGTGAGAGAACTCGCGAATTTCATGCGGCGTCTTCTGACGCTGAGCAATTCGCAGGAGCTGGATGCGAGCTGCTTCGATGTGGAATTTCAAGGGCCTCCATTGGTGGGGCGGAGTTCGCAATTGCCCACCCCTCCCGCGGCACTCGCAGCGGGCACGCCAATCCGCCAGGTTGAGAGGCTGCACCTCGAAAAGACGCTTGCCCTCACTGATGGAAACCGAACGCACGCTGCCGAATTACTTGGAATCAGCTTGAGGACGTTGCGTAACAAGATTCGCGAATATGGGCTGCCGCCCAGGAGGTATGCGTAATATGGCTACCACTCCCATGCTTCAACTCCTTCAGGGCTACCTGAAAGTCACTGCGGACCGCCAACAGACCGTCGCGGCCAACGTGGCTAATGTTGACACCCCGGGATACCACACCAAGGACATCAATTTTCAGGCCGCGATGCAGCGTGAAATGAACGAAGGGAATGATGTCCGATTCGACAATATTTCCTCAGACGTTGACGGGCTTCCTGAGCGCCCGGATGGAAACAACGTGAATATCGATCGCGAAAGCATGCTGATGGCACAAACACAGCTTCAATACCAGATGGGTGTGCAACTGATCAAGGCTGAGTTCCACCGCCTGCTTACTGCTATCAAGGATGGGAACTGATCATGGGTCTATTTGACATCTTGAACATCAGCGCATCCGCTCTGTCTGCTGAGCGGCAGCGCGCGGAAGTGACATCTGCAAATCTTGCGAACGCCGAAACGACTCACACCGATGCGGGCGGCCCATACGTGCGGAAAGAAGTTGTCTTCAGTGCAGCGAACTCTTCGCCCTTCATGAATGTAGTCAATCACGTGGGCCGCTTCGGGCAGGCTCCAGGTGGCTCCGTTGAGTTGACACAGGTTGTCGATGATACTACGCCACCGGTGATGCATTACGAGCCCGGGAATCCGGATGCCGACAAGAACGGATTTGTAGCCTATCCGGCGATCAATCCGGTCACAGAGATGGTGGACTTAATGGGGTCCGTGCGTGCATATCAGATGAATGCCTCCGCTGTGAACGCCGCGAAGCAGATGATTCAACAGTCGATCGACATACTGAAGTCTTCATAACTGGGAGCCGAACGATGAGCAATATCAATCTGAGCGGGATTTCAAACGCATATATGCCGGACATTCCGGCGCTTGACAACACGAGCGAAGCCGCAGGGGCGAGTTTCGGGTCTATACTCTCCAACGCTGTGCACACCGTGGATCAACTCCACAATGCAGCCGCCGATCAGGTCGGCAATCTCCTGCAAGGCGGCGGTGCTGATCTAAACAACGTAATGATCGCTGTGGAGAAAGCGGATGTGTCGTTTCAACTGATGATGCAGGTGCGCAACAAGATCGTCAGCGCGTATCAGGATATCGAGAAAATGCAGTTCTAGGATTGAAGAGCAATGGCAGGATTTAAGGACGTTGCCGATCAGGCAAAGAACTTTTGGTTGAGTCGTAGCGGCCCGCAGAAGGCATTTCTTCTGGGCGGAACAGCTGGGACCTTGTTGCTTGTGGCGTTCTTCACGCGCCTCCTCATCGTGCCGGACTACAAGCCGCTCTTCACCGACATGGATCCGGCGGACGCGCAGAAACTTGTCGCGCAACTGGACACGCAGAATATTCAGCACCAGCTAAGTCCGGATGGAAAGACGGTTAGTGTTCCTGCAGACAAGCTCGCGGCTGCCCGCCTGCAATCTGCATCGCAAGGTGAGCCCCATAGCGGCCGGATGGGCTTCGAACTCTTCGACAAAATGTCCTGGGGTCAGACCGAATTCGATGAAAAGGTAGCATACCAGCGCGCCATGGAGGGCGAACTCGAACGGACAATTCAGACCCTTGCAGAAGTTGAACGCGCGCGGGTCCATCTTGTAATGCCTACCGATTCCGTTTTTCTGGATCGCCAGCGTACCGGCAAAGCTTCAGTGATCTTGAAGCTCCGGCACAACGGACTGTCTAAAGACGCGGTGGTGGCCATTTCGAGACTGGTTGCCGGAGCGGTCGACGAGTTGAAGCCTGAAGATGTCGCCATCATCGATGCGGATTCCGACAGGTCACTCGGTCTCGGACACGATGAAACATCCAACGGCGAGGCAGAAGAAGCGAGGCTGACTGACCGTCTGATCAACACACTTGAGCCGGTAGTAGGAGCCAATAGAATCCGTGCCAGCGTGAATGTGGATTATGACCAGGGAACGACCGAGAAGAGTCAGGAAGAATATGATCCAACCGTGAGTGCGGTACTCAGCGATCAGAAGACCGAAGAGCAGGTTTCTGGTGGGTCAGTCCCGACGGGTATTCCCGGAACGGCCAGCAATATGGCGTCTACCAAGCAGACGAAGCCAACTGCTACGGCTACGGCGGCCACACAGACTCCGACGCAGACATCGAAGTCGGAGAATGCACAGTACGGCGTGGATAAGACGATCGTTCACACTGTTACCCCTGCGGGGCGGATTGAGAGGGTCACGGCGGCCATCCTGGTGGACGACGAAACCGTGAAAAGCTCTCGCGGCGGCAAGATCAGCTATACGCGCCAGCCTAGATCGCCGGAGGAGCTGGCAAAGATTCGCGATCTGGCACAGGCTGCGATTGGCTTTGACGCGAATCGCGGCGACGTAATCAATGTGCAGGATATGTCTTTCAATGCTGACGCTGCCGAATCGGATCTCCCTGCTCCCAGCTGGGCCACACAAATTCAGAAGACTGTGCTGGACTATTCGGCAATCGTTCGTCCGGTCTCGCTTTTAGTGATCTTCCTCCTCGCGTATCTGTTCATGTTGCGGCCAATTCAGAAACATGCATTGAGCCCCAATGCCCTGATAGCCGGCACACAACCGGCGCTGGACACAACGAACCGACATTCTCTCCCCATGGGCTCGACTGGAATCGGGAATGACAATCAGCATGCGTCGCAATTAAAAGAGCAGGCGCTCGAGTTGGTTCGCCAGAAGCCCGCAGATACCGCACGTGCCCTTCGAGCTTGGGTACGGGAGGAGCAATCATGAATGGCCTGGCTGGTCAGCCTGTGAGTGGCGCGCGCAAAGCCGCGATCCTACTTTCTCTAATGGGGGAAGAGGCGTCAGCGCCCATCCTTCGGAATCTGCAGGAGAGTGACCTTGAACGAGTCACAGAAGAAATTGCAAATCTGGCGCGTGTCCCAATTGAAATCACCGTGCAGGTCCTCGAGGAGTATCACCAGATAATGGCGGCCCAGGAGTTCATCGCAATCGGGGGACAAGACGTCGCCGTACGCCTCCTGGTGAAAGCTTTCGGAGAAAACGGCGCGAAAAACATGGTGCAGAAGATGACGCGGGCTGAGGATAAGTCTTCGTTCAAAGCCGATGCGTTGAAAAGAGCGGACCCACAACAACTGGCCAGGTTTTTGGCTGGGGAACAGGCCCAAACCAAGGCCCTGATCATTGGCAATCTCGAAGCGAAGCAGGCATCTGCACTGTTGATGAACCTTGAACCTGCCGACCGGGCAGATTGCGTGAAACGGCTGGCGACCATGGGACGCTTCTCCCCGGAAGTAGCGTCACGAGTATCAAATGTATTGAATCGCAGGCTCCAATCGAGCGGCGACCAAAGCAGCCAGGGCAAGTCGGGTGTCAGGAATCTTACCGAAGTTATGAATCGCCTAGAGCCAACCGCCGCGCGTGAGATTCTCGAAACGATCGAAGTTGAAGAACCCAAACTGGCCATCGGCATTCGCGACCTAATGTTCACGTTTGAGAACTTCCTTGAAGTTCCAGAACCCGATCTCCGCGAACTCATGAATGCAGTAGACAAGAAGACTTTGATGATCGCACTAAAAGGTGCCTCTGAAGAGTTGCGCACGCGGATCTACCGCACAATGTCGTCGCGTGCCGTTGAAATGATGAAAGAAGACTCGGAAATGATGGGCCCGGTTCGCAACAAAGAAGTGACAAAGTCTCAAAGTGAAATTGTTGCGATTGCGCGGAAGCTTGAAGCAGAAGGCAAGATTGTACTGAAGAGTGAAGGAGATGACGAATATGTCCTCTAGCTCCGACTACATCAGCGCAGGTTCCTTTCCTGTCACTATCCTCCAATACCGCAACATTGCAGGCTCTCACTTGCGTGAGAACGATGAATCGGACGAGGACACAAACGGCCCTGCAGAGGCTGCGAGGCAAAGTCGCGCGGAGATAGAACTCTCTGAAGCGGAATTTGCCGCGAGAATTAGGCGGGAGAGAGGCGAAGCGGCAATAGAAGTTGAGCAACGGATACGCCGTGAATTTGAACAGAAACTGATTGCATCGAGCGCTCCCATTGCGGTTGCAATTGCGGCCTTCGACGAGCAACGCGACGACTATTTTGCACGGGTGGAGTTAGAAGTTGTACAGCTTGCCTTGGCGATTGCCGCAAAGATCCTGCATCGCGAGTCACAGGTTGACCCGGTGCTGGTGGCCACGCTCGTAAGATTGGCCATCGAAAAGATGCGCGAAGGATCAAGTGTGACCGTCAGGGTGGAGCCCGCCAGGGCAGACAGCATGAAGACTTATTTTGCAGGTCAACCAAATATGTCGAGAGTTGAGGTTATCGCAGACGATAAACTCAGCGATCTTGATTGCGTTGTCGAGACAGAGCTTGGCTCGGCCAACTTCGGGCTTGACACCCAATTGAAGGAAGTTGAACGTGGATTTTTTGATCTGCTTGCCCTGAGGCCTGCGAAGCGATGAATCGCGAACTCCTAAGGTCATTTTCCCACCACATTGAAACAGGTTCAACCTTGCGTTGGAGCGGGCGGATCAACCAGGTTGTCGGCAACCTGATCGAGTCCGACGGCCCGTTCTGTTTTCTCGGTGAAATGTGTGAAATCACCGGTGGCGGACGAAACTACTCCGGCGAAATCATTGGCTTTCGCGGGTCCACCATGCTGTCGATGGCCGCAGATCATCCACAGGGAATTCGCTTTGGCGACCACATCGTTACATGGGGTGAACGGCCATCCGTTCGCATCGGCCCCGGAATGCTGGGACGCGTCATCGATACTGCAGGCAATCCGCTCGATGGAAAGGGCGATTACCGTGCAGTGCATTCGGTGAGAATTGATGGATCCGCTCCCTTGCCACTGGAGCGTGTTCCCATCCGCGAACCGCTTAGTTGTGGCATTCGTGCAATCGACGCCTTTATGACGTGCGGCAGAGGGCAACGCATCGGGATTTTCGGCGGCAGTGGAGTAGGGAAGAGCACCCTGATCGGCATGATGGCACGGGGAACCGCAGCGGATATGACGGTCCTTGCGCTGGTAGGCGAGCGCGGACGCGAAGTGGGCGAATTCCTGGAAATCCTCGGGGAAGAGGGACTTCGGAGAGCAGTAGTTATTGTCTCGACTTCCGACCAATCGCCGCTACTGCGAATTCGCGCTGCGCTTGCGGCAACGGCAATTGCGGAGCACTTTGCGAGCCTTGGAAAGAATGTTCTCTTGATCGTGGATTCACTTACACGTTTTGCAATGGCACAGCGGGAGATCGGCTTGGCTGCCGGGGAACCGCCGACCGCGAAGGGTTATACGCCTTCGGTCCTGAACATGCTGGCCCGTCTCGTGGAGCGAGTGGGGAATTTCTCTGATGGAAGCATCACTGCCTTCTACACCGTGCTGATGGAGGGGGACGATCAACAGGATCCTGTTGTCGATACGGTTCGGTCTCTGCTGGACGGGCACGTGGTTTTGGATCGAACGATGGCGCTTCGCAATCATTATCCGCCGATCTCGATTCTGGAGAGTGTAAGCCGCTTGATGTCCAACGTAGTCTCCCGGGAGCATCAAGCCAAAGCGAGTGCCTTGCGCATGCTGGTGGCTGCATACAGTCGCTCAGAAGATCTTGTTCGCATTGGCGCGTACCAGAAGGGGACGGATCCGATCCTCGATAAAGCGATTCAAAGCCTCCCGGCGATCAATAGATTCCTGACTCAGAGGCCTGATGACTTCTGTTCACTCAAGAATGCTACTGAGCTGATGATGGCTCTGCCTGATTAGGCGAGCAGATGCCATGGCATTCCGGTTCTCACTTGCGACGGTTCTTCGCTTCAGGGAAAGCCTGGAAAAGCGCGAAGAACTTGCCCTTCAAACGACGCGGTTCGAAGTTGCGCGGGTCCAGCGACTCATCGAGGAATCAACTGCGAGGATTGCCCAGAAGTGTGGATCACTCGAATCAGCAATGCGACGCACGCTTCAGGCTAACCTTCTTCAACTCACGTTGAGTGAATTGAATGAAGCCGTCGAGGAGAGACAAGCGCTTCTCCGTAACCTCGACGTTCTTCAAAAAAAGCAGATAGAGCAGCTAAGGTCGTACCGGATCGCCCATAATGGCCGGCAAATGCTCACGGACATGTTCACTCAGCAGCGGAATGCATACGAGCAAAAGCAAATGCGCGCCGAGCAAAAACTCCTCGATGACATCTTCGCCGCTCGTTCTCAACAAAAATAGAAATCACTCTCAACTCTGGCTGTGCTATCGCACGCGGCTGAAGGTCCGCGTCGTATCTCCACGCGGAGCAGAAACGATTTCTGTTTCAACTAGGCACAGATTGCCCAGTGTATGCGGCAACGATTGCCGGTTTCAACGAAGCATTCTGCAGCTCGAGATCATCCCTATTTGTATACCCCTAAGAATAAACGACTTATGCGGGGTAGATCCTCCGGCCCCGGTGGCATGCTGTGGCCGCACACGTGCTTCTATAACGGCGTGCGAGTCACGCCCAAGTCGATAAGTTCAGGAGAAGCGACACAGCAGCCGTCGAATTCGAAGCCGTCTACTGTTCCGTTCTTTAAACTGCTCGCGGTTTCCGATGGCGACGCCACTCCCATACCGGCAGTTGATGCCTCCGGTTCGCGGTCTCAGGCGCAACCGGATACGAGCGTATCCAAACGCACGGGCAGTCAGGAGAAGAAGTCGCAAGCGACTCCGGACCAAACCCCATCTGAAGCCACAGCAACAACGACAACTCAGCTTGTTGACGTGACGGCCTGTCTGCCGATTGTGAGAGTCACGAGTGCGCCCGCTTCAATGAATGAAAAATTCGGAGTGGCTGGAGACGCGCCTACAACATCAGGATCCAGCGTTGGCGAAATTCTCAACAGCAAGAACTCAGATCCTGCACCGACGGTACCGATTAGCCAGCTTCCGTCTCCAGTCGCGCAAAGTTCGGCAACGCAACAACGAGACTTAACATCGGCTCTTCCCACTAAGCCTAGGTCTGAGGGAACTAAACAGCCAACCGACGGCGTCAACCAGGGAGCCAGCAGAATCGCAGAGCCGACGAACGGGAAAGCAAAGACCGACGCGCAGCCAGATTGCGCTCAGGAGTCGAACAGTGGGACGGGAAGCACCTTGCAAATCCCGGATATCAGAGTTGCGTCGGAAATAAGCATTGCGATGGAAAGTATCCTCACAAATCCCCAAGCTCTTTCAAACGATCTTATCCAGGAGCAGAACACAAATAAAATGGGCGAGGGCACGAATCCAGGATCAGCGTCCTCGGCAAATTCTGACGTTTCAGCCACGAAGACACAAGCAAGGGTTGACTCAGTCGAACCTGTGAGAGCGCCATTGCACGGTGCCCAATCCTCGCAGGTATCGACGCAGCATAACCCATCCGATGTCGCACAGTCGTCAGCCGCGACAGCCAAAACATCAGATACTGTTGCATTGCCGGCGGATTTCGCAATTCCGCGCCCTCCTGCTCATGAAACTCCTTCGTCTGCCGGCATCTCGAGCGATACAGGGACTGGTAATCATCGCACTGCGGATGGCGGCTCCCTGTCTCAAAACCATTTCGACGGCGCCGAGACCGCGGGAGTGACCGGTGTAAATACCGCGCGGGTGATCCAGACGATGAGCGAGTCAGAGATGCGCGTCGGTATGCGTTCAGTCGAATTCGGAGACATCTCAATTCACACCTCGATCTCGCAACAACAATTGGTCGCACAAATCACCGTTGATCATCGAGATCTCGGAAATGCAATTTCATCACATATTTCAATGGCCCAGGCGAAGCTTGGGAATGACTATGGGATTCACGCGTCAATTGAGGTCAACCAGTCAGGAGCGTCGCTTTCTGGGGAGAGGCAAAATTCCCAGCAGCAGGCGCAACGGCAGTCTGCTCGATCACCGCACTCTCCGAATGGTTCGGGAGAAACAGATTATAAACAGGCGGCTCCAACACCTTTGACAGCTTTGAACGATGCGTACCGGCTGGATATCAGGGCCTAGAAAGTCTTTGTCGTAGGAGGAATGGAAGAGAAATGAATATTCAAGGATTCAGCCCCATGATGAGCGCTCCGATCCAGGCACAAGGCGCCAATGCGACAGCGGCGACTGGAAGTACTGGCTCATCGAATTCGAGTAGCTCGTCGGGAACCTCATCGACGGACCTGCAGAGCACATTCCTGAACCTGCTTGTGACCGAATTGCAGAACCAGGATCCCACTTCGCCGGTCGACCCAACAGAGATGGTCAGCCAAATGGTCTCTTTAAACCAGCTCGACCAGCTCATCTCCATCAATCAAACCCTGGCGAACATGTCTTCGGGATCAGCAGCTGCTTCGGGTTCCACGCAAACTTCCAACGGAAGCACGGCAAAGGCGCCTGTCGCGCAGCAATCGATCAGCGCAGTGCCGGCGAAATCTTTGACCGGCGGCAGCGTAGCGTTCAACCAAATACCCGCGCAGAATACAGTCGCGCCCACCAATCCAGGGCTCATGAACCTATACGGCGGCTTTGGCGCACCCATTGCGAATTCCATTCTGAAACAGATAGGAGCAAGGTAAATGTCTGCATTTTCAATACCTCTTTCGGGACTTGAAGCGAGTTCCTCGTCGCTGAACGTTATTGGCAACAACCTGGCGAATCTCAACACAGATGGGTTCAAGTGCGAAGGCCTCAACTTCGCGGATGTCTTCAACCAGATGCAAGGGATCTCGGGCAATGGTGACCCGATTCAGATAGGATCCGGCGTTCAGGTTGCAGGTCAAACCGCCGATTTCGCCAATGGCAGCGTTACGTCCACAGGCATCGCCTCTAACATGGCGCTTCAGGGCAACGGTTTCTTTGTCGTTGCAAACGGTAGCCAGAACAGCTTCACCCGTGCGGGCGACTTTACCGTCAATTCGGTCGGTCAGCTTTGCACACCGGAGGGACAGTTAGTGATGGGCTATCCCGCAGTCAATGGGGTAGTGTCCACAAGCGCGGCGCTGGCTCCTATCGAGGTAAACCAGGCTGGCAATATTCCGGGGGTCGCCACTTCAAGCTTTCAAATGAACACCAACCTGAATGCGAGCGCCGCAGTTGGCGACACATACAGCGAGCCGATCACGGTCTATGATTCGCTTGGCACGTCTCACGTACTTACCATCCAGTACACCAACGCCGGCGCAAATTCCTGGAACTACAGCATCAGTGTTCCTTCCGCGGACACTGGCGGAACTGGAACGCCGACGCCTGTTGCCACAGGCACCCTCACATTCAACTCTTCGGGCGCTCTAACATCTCCCACCGGTTCGGTTGCGGGCATTACGATCTCGGGATTGGCGGATGGAGCCGCGCCGCTGAGCCTGACCTGGAACCTGAACGGAAGTTCGGGGGGTTCGTTAATCACTCAGCAGAACGCGACCAGCGCAACCAGCACAACGTCGCAGAACGGCTATGGGGTAGGAACCCTGACGGGTTACTCCGTGCTTCCTGACGGAACTGTGCAAGGCGAGTTCAGCAATAATCAGACTCTGGCCCTGGGACAGGTGGCGATCGCCAGCTTCGCTAACGTTCAAGGCCTTCAACAGGCAGGCAACAACGACTACACGGCCACCTTTGCCTCGGGCGCCCCAGTGATTGGCCTTGCCGGTACAGCGGGTAACGGCACCGTCACCGGTGGAGCTGTCGAGGGCTCAAACGTTGATCTCTCTACGGAATTTGCGAATATGATTGTGGCCCAACAAAGCTACGAGGCAAATGCAAAGGTTCTCACTACGCTCGACCAGGTGTCTCAAGCCACGATTCAAATGATGACATAGCGCTGCGCGAAGGGAAGAGTTCTTAACTTTGAATTAGAGACTTTCGCGTTCAATTGTTTCCTCGGAGTGGAAGGGTGCCGCGGACTGCTCGCTCTCATGACTGTCTCACCAGTCAAGAGGTCGTGCAGTCCCCGGCGTTGCATGCGTAAAGTATTGAATAACAATAAGTTGAATCCTATTAGTGCCATCCGTTCAAAAACTCCATCCTACCTTCACATTCCGGCCCTCCAATTGCATTTACCTCAGCAAGATCGCTCCAGCTTAGCCGACCGTTAGGACCGCTGCCGACTCTTACAGCCGCCAGTCGGAACTGAGGCCTGAACAAGGAGCCTGCGAGGTCCAATGAGCAGTGCACTTCACAATCTGAGAACGAACTTCGACGAGCAGGCCGAACTTGAGCCTGTTTCACCTGAGAATGATGGGCTCGACAGCATGCCATGGCTGCCATGCACTGTGTCTCTCGAAGTGCCCGCAGTCCGGTTTACGATTGCTGATCTTCTTGCCCTGACAAAGGGGTCAATTGTGGAAACTGCGTGTCATCACACCAGCGACGTGCCGTTGCGCGTCAACAAGGTGTTAATCGGCTGGACAGAGTTTGAAGTCGTTGGCGACCGGCTCGCCGTGCGCATTACGGATCAGGCATGACTCCGGAGATTCAAATTAAGCGGCCTCTTTTCCAGAGCACGCGGTCTAAATACGGCGCACGACGATTTAGTCACGCGACGGCTGAGGAAGACTCGTCATTCATCGAGGCACTAGCGGGATGTGCCGGCCCTGACCAGATCAAAGATCTGAGAAATCAGCAGGTTCAGAGGCTTCAGTACGCGGATTCGATTTCTGAAGAGAGTCCGGTTCCGCAGTCAAATCGCCATCAAGAAGAGAATCCGGATTCACGCGCGATTTCGCCTTCTCCATTGAATCAGACAGCGAAAGAGGTATCGATTCCACCAATGCCTTCGCGCCCCGGCTCGCTTAGGCGCGTCTTTTCGTGGCTCCAGAAGAGTTACACCTTGGGCACCACCAAACAGCTCCGGGTATCTGAAACCGTTTCTCTTGGCGAGAAGCGCTTTGTTGCGATCCTTCATGTTGAGAATCGCAAGTTTCTTATCGGTGGAGGCGCATCCAGTGTGACTCTCTTGACACAGCTGGATGCCGTAAATGAATCCGTAAACTCGTCAGCCTCGGAGCCCTTGCCTCGTTCGCGTGGAGTGTACTAAGTGAGAGTCAGGGGCACCCTTCGACACTCTGCGCTGCTGGGCGCGCTAGTTCTTGCTGGCGCTGTTTCGGTGCATGCGCAAACGAGCACGGCTGCAACTGGCGATGCGGTCACGCAGAGCGGGACCGTTACACCAGCCGGTTCTGGATCCGAACCGATTATCTTTACCAATCCTGTTCCCGACCCCCAGCAATCCGTATTGCAGCCTCAACCCGGAATCGCTGGTAACGGATCGATCCAGATTCCGGGAGTTCCAGGAAGTTCGGTGCCGTGGTCAATCGTGATCATGCTCACCGCCCTGACGCTGATTCCGTCAATCTTGCTGTGCGTAACGCCGTTTGCACGCCTCCTGATTGTCTTCCACTTCCTGCGGCAGGCACTCGGCCTTCAAACTACTCCTTCGAATCAAACCCTCATCGGGCTCTCGCTCATTCTCACGTTCTTCCTCATGCAGCCCGTCGGCAACGAGATCTATGAAACTGCAATCGCCCCGGCGCAGGCAGGGCAGATTACGGCCATGGAAGCTCTAAATCGCGGGCAAGTTCCGATGCGAAAATTCATGACTCGGTACGTTCGTGAAAAAGACGCGGCCCTTTTTATCGAGCTTGCAAAGGAGCCGCGCCCGGCCTCGCCGGACGATTTGTCGTTACGGGTGCTGTTGCCTGCCTACATTCTCTCGGAGTTGAAAGCCGGCTTCCAGATCGGTACAGTGCTGTTTCTTCCCTTTCTCATCGTCGACATGGTGGTTGCCTCCATCACGACTTCCGTAGGCATGCTTCAACTCCCGCCTGTGGTCATATCAACTCCGCTCAAGCTGCTGCTGTTTCTTATGGTGGACGGCTGGCATTTATTAATTGGTTCTTTGATGAGGAGCTTTAATTAGCCATGGATGTCGATCAAGTGGTCTTGCTCGGGCGAACTATATTGCAGGAGGTGATCATCCTCGCCGGCCCAATTCTGGCGGTGGCGATCTTTGTCAGCCTCGTCGTCAATATCGTCCAGGTGCTCACATCCATACAGGACCAGACAATCGCCACTGTTTCCCGCTTGCTCGCAACTGGCGCTGCCATGTTCTTTTCCATGCCCTGGATGTGGCGCCATCTATCGGCCATGACGGTGCGGATGTTTTTTGACTTTCACGGATACCTGAAATGATCGAAATTCCTCTCATGACGATCATCAGCGGCCTGCTCACCATTGGGGTGCGGCTCACGGGGCTCATGCTGTTCGCGCCATTTTTCGGGAGTTCGGTTATTCCTGCGCGGATCAAGGCCGTTCTCGTTCTTGCCCTCACATTCCTGCTCTTCCCCGTAATGGGAAAGCAGATTGCTCCTGCATCGCTGGCCGACTGGCCTTGGTTGATCTCTTCGGAACTCCTTATTGGTATCGGAATGGGAATTGCAACCAACGTCGTGTTTGAGGCGGCGCAACTGGCCGGACAGGTGCTTGGCGTCCAGATGGGCTATTCGCTGGTGAATATTCTCGACCCGCAAACGCAGGTAGACACAACGGTAGTGTCGATGTTCTACCAGAGCATTGTCATGTTGCTGTTTTTCCAGATGGATGTGCACTATTGGTTGCTGCGTGCCGTAGGCAACAGTTATCGCTACGTCCCGCCAGGCTCGGCACATCTCAACAGCCTGTTCACCTTGGCGATTTTCAAGATGGTTGGACAGGTATTCTCTTTGGGCGTTCAGATTGCCGCCCCGGTACTGTGCGCCACGCTGGCTGCCGACATCATTCTCGGTTTGCTCGGCAAGGCATCTCCACAGATGCCTCTGATGCTGCTTGGACCTGCCGTCAAGAGCCTGCTCGGAATCTCTATATTGATCGCGACACTCAAATACTGGCCTGATCTCTTTCACCGATTCTTCGTCGATGCAGTGAACAACAGCGAACAACTTTTTCATTTGGCGAGTTGAAACCCGATGGCTGACTCCAGCAAGACCGAACAGGCAACGCCGCAGCACAGGAAGAAAGCGCGGGAACGGGGACAGTTAACCCGATCGCGCGAACTCAGTGCTGCGCTTTCCATGTCGGCGGTCGCTGGAGTCGTGTGCTTAATGGGTCGAGTTGCGCTTCCGCACTGGACCCGATTCTTTCGAACCACGCTGGAACTTGCAGGGCAGAACTCGATTGAGCCCAACGGGCCGCTTCTGTTCTGGAGCAGCGTGGAGGCAATGCGCTGGGTCATGCCGATTCTGTTCGCTGCCCTTGCCATGTCCCTTGTTGCCTCACTAGCGCAGGGAGGCTTCGTGTTTGCGCCTGAATCCCTATCCTTCAAGGCTGAGCGGTTCAGTCCGGCGAATCGTCTGCAACAAATGTTTTCGCTGGCGGCATTGAGCTCGATTCTTAAATCTTTGCTGCCGTTCGCCGCCATAGCGTGGGTAGGTATTGCATCCATCTGCGGCCACTGGGGAGAGATCCTGGGCAGTTCCTATGTCGATGCGCGACATTTCACCAGCCTCTTGGGCCAGATTCTACTTGAGCTGATATGGAAGTCCGGCCTGATCCTCTTCGCCTGGGCGGGTGTCGACTACCTCCTGCTTTGGCTGAAAAACGAAGGCGATCTCAAGATGAGCCGGCAGGACATCCGAGATGAGCTGAAGCAATCGGAAGGCAATCCTGAAAGCAAGGCCAGAATTCGCAGAATTCAGCGCCAAATGCGGCGCAAGCAAATGATCAAAGCTGCTGAAACGGCGACGGTGGTAATCACGAACCCCACCCACTATGCAGTTGCCTTGCGCTACGAGGCAGATATGGCCGCCCCCATGGTTGTGGCCAAGGGTCGCGATTACCTCGCCGCACGGATCAAAGAGGTTGCTCGCCTGCACGACATACCGGTGATGGAAAACCGTCCCCTGGCGCAGGCGCTTTACAAAGGCGTTGAAGTAGGGGACCCAATTTCAGCTGACCTTTACCACGCTGTCGCCGAGATCCTCGTATTGATCTACAAGGCTCAGACGGAACTCAGGAACCGGGAAGCCCAGCGCAGAGCGTCTGCAACCCAAAAGCCGCAAGTGAGGCCACAGTGACAAAGAAATCTGGATTACTACTTACGCTCCGCAGTCACTCCGAATGGATCATTCCCACAGCGGCCGTGGCACTCGTGTTTGTAATGTTGGTTCCGTTGCCGAGCATCATTCTCGACCTCCTGCTGACATTAAATATCACCGCCGCTGTCCTTGTTCTCCTCACTGCAATTCAAGTCCTCCGCCCCGTTGAGTTTTCTGTATTTCCCAGCCTCATCCTTCTATTGACTTTAATGCGCTTATCGCTCGATCTCGCTGCCACTCGCAGAATCCTGCTTCATGGAAGCGAAGGTTCGTCGGCTGCCGGACAAGTGATTGAGGCCTTTGGGCAATTTGTCGTTGGCGGAAACTATATCGTTGGTTTTGTCATTTTCATCGCGCTGATCGCAATTCAATATCTGGTGGTCAGCCACGGCGCAGTGCGTACCGCCGAGGTCACCGCGCGATTCACTCTGGATGCCATGCCCGGTAAGCAGATGGCCATCGATTCCGATCTGAACACCGGACTCATCAACGCCGACCAGGCTCGTGCACGTCGCGAACAGGTAAGCCGAGAAGCGGAGTTCTGCGGATCAATGGATGGCGCGGCGCGCTTCAGCCAACGGGATTCGCTTGCCACAATTCTCATCACTGCGATCAATATCGTCGCTGGATTCTTGATCGGCGTTTTTCAGCTTGGCGTACCTTTCGACCAGGCGCTAAAGACCTACACGATCCTCACCGTCGGCAATGGGCTGGTCGCAATCATCCCTTCGCTTCTCGTGTCGGTGGCTGGCGGCATCGTGGTTACTCGCGCTGCCTCTGACAATTCTCTTGGCACGGATATTGGCAAACAGGTTTTCCGTACCTCTCGACCGCTCTGGATCGTCGGTGGCTGCCTTCTGGCCCTGGCCCTCATTCCGGGAATGCCCAAAATATCGTTCGTCGCCCTTGGCGGCCTTGCGATGTTTGCGGCCTGGAAGATGAAACCTTCGGAAATTGCTGCGTCGGCGGCGGCCGCCAGGGCAACAGCGGAAAAGGGAAGCAAGGCAGGGGCTCCTGCTGTCGATCCGATGGACGCTGTTCTGAAACTCGACGAACTCATGTTGGAAGTTGGAATTGGACTGGTTCCACTGGTCGACGCAAAGCAGGGAGGTCAGTTGCTTTCTCGTGTCAAGACTCTGCGCAAGAGCCTTGCCCAGAGTCTTGGTTTCCTTGTGCCGTCCATCCACATCACCGACAACCTGTCTCTGAAAGAGAAGGAATACGTCATCTATCTTCGTGGCGTGGAAATCGCACGCTGGGAAATGCGCCGCGATCGCCTGCTCGCGGTGAATTCGAACCCCAAGCCCGGTGATCTTCCTGGGCAGGATACAAGAGAACCTGCATTTGACTCGCCGGCCAAGTGGATCACTCCCGACCTTCAGGCACAAGCGATAGCCGCCGGATATGCGGTGGTTGATCACACCTCGGTGCTAACGGCTCATCTCTCAGAGTTGATCAAACAGAATGCGCACGACCTTCTAACTCGTCATGAGACGAAACGTCTCGTGGATCGCCTCGCAGATTCCCATCCGAAACTCATAGATGAGCTGATGCCGAAGTTGATGACACTTGGCGAAGTCCAGAAAGTTCTCCAGCAGTTGCTAAGGGAGCAGGTATCCATACGCGATCTTGGAACAATCCTCGAAATGCTGGTAGAAACGGCCTCGATCAACAAAAACCCTGTCGCACTTGTTGAGGCAGTCAGGCATGCCCTGGGACGCGCTCTGATTCGTCCTCTCCTCGATGAACGTGGGCAGTTGAAAGTAGTCACTCTGGATAGCTCGCTCGAGGAAGAGTGTGCACGCTCATCTTCACAACCTTCGCAGGCGTTGCAAGGTGGAGCGCTTCAGATCTCCGTGGCGCGCAGAGTTCTCGAAGGTTTACGCGCCATGTTGGGCGATCAGGTTGCCATGGCTCCGCCGGTGCTGCTTTGCGCTTCGCCAGGTCGTTTCTACCTTCGACGAGTCTTGGAGCCATTCATTCCCAAAATCGTTGTAATTTCTCCATCGGAAATCCCACCCATGACACCAGTCATGTCTCTGGGGTCGGTCCGATGAAAACTCTTCACGACTTCCCAAATAACAGGATGACCAAATGACGCCGGCAGAATTCGCATATAAAAAGAGCGCGACCGAAACGAGCGATGAAGATGATCTTGTGATGCAGGAACTGTCGCAGGTCTACTACATCGCCACGCGGATTCGTGAACGCCTGCCACAGCAGGTTGAACTTGAGGATCTTGTAAGTGCCGGAGTTGTCGGCCTGCTGGAGGCAGTCCGCAACTTCGACAGCTCAAAAAACGTTCAGTTCAAGACGTTTGCAAAGTTCCGGATTCACGGCGCAATCATGGATAGCCTGCGCGAGACGGACTGGGGATCCCGGCATATGCGCAGAAAAGGCCGGGAGATCTCCGATGCAACCGCTCGGCTTCAATCCAGGTTGGGTCGACAACCACTTGAGTGCGAGATTGCGCAGGAGATGCATCTGGGTACTGAACAGCTTCATAAGCTGCTGGCACAGTTGGACTCGCTTCAGGTCTCGGGCCAGCATATCGCGGTGTCCAACGATGGTTCTGATTCGATCGACTTGATTGAGTCAGCGCCCAATCTGAAAGATCCCGACCCGTTCGAACTTTGTCTACAAGGTGAAATGAAGGCACATCTCACTGAGGCAATTTCGAAACTCACTGAAAGGGAGCAGCTGATCCTCTCACTCTACTACCGCGAGGAACTTACCATGAAAGAGATCGCAAAGGTGGTCGGTGTCGCCCTCTCTCGTGTCTCACAGATTCGTCAGGCCACGATGGTCAAGCTAAAGCATCACCTGGAACACATTGAGTCACAGCCGGTTATGAAGGGCACTTTTGCGGGAGAACAACTTGAGTATACCTAGCCAAAACCAAATCTCATCCGATCCGCCGCCAATGCAAAAGAATCTCGCTGGATCAAAGTCCGTGCACAGCTGCAATTTCCGCTCCGCTGGAAGACTGTCAAATGAAGACGCACGTTCGCTGGCTGCAATTCACGATGTCTTTGCCCGCCAGCTGGCGATTGCATTGGATGCGCAACTCGCGACGAGCCTCGAGGTGAAGCTTAAGACATTTGATCAGCTTACGCTTAAGGATCACCAGGAGGGCATTCCGTCGTACATCGTGCCACTATCCCTGGGAACCTTGCCGGGCCATGTGATCGTGGAGTGCGATCTGCGTCTTGTATTGATGATGCTCGACCTCCTGATGGGAGGATCTGGAGACGTCAGGGACGAAGAGTGCGAACTTTCCGAAATCGACGAAGAGATCATGCGGGATGTGATTCAACTCATCGCGGAACAGGCCGAACAGGCATGGCATATTCCGGGACTGGCGATGACGGCGAACCGTCCCATCAAGACGGATGCCCTCCATCGATTCTGCCCGCCCAACGAAAAGATTGCCGTGTTAAGTTTTGGCGTGCAGCTTGTAGGAGCATCCGGTTCGTTCAACCTCGTGTTCCCCGCGGGTTTTCTGAATGTGTTAATCAAACAGAACAAACTGGATCAACCGCAGAAGAAGAGACTCTGGAGCTTTCCGACGGCTCCAATTCGCGAACGCATTCTCGATTGCGAAATGCAGGTGAGCGCCGAATTGCCAGGACTCAAAGTTGCAGTTCGCGACCTCATCGCGCTCCAGCCTGGATCAGTTCTGAAGCTTCGAGCTCCAATACAAACTCCGGGGGTGCTGACTGCCGGCTCACGGGCTATCTATGAGGCCGTGCCGGTAAGAAATGGAGCGCAAAGGGCAGCACAGTTAGGCCGACGTTCACCACAAGCAGACTGGAAATCGGAGGAGTCAAGAAATGGATAATCATGCAAAGACAAACGCAGCACGTGAGTTCGCAACCGCCTTTGCCGGGTCTCTGTCAGCATCGCTGACGCTGGCCACAGGAATGCCCTGGCCGCTTGAAGTTATGAGGGGGCCGGATGTTCCCACCTCCAAAGGGACGCCGATTCATTTTCGGCTGAAGGTCGACGGCGCGCTCAACGGTGAGTGCTTCGTCGAATTCTTTGAACCGCAGGTGGCTGCTCTCGTTTCGAAGATCGTGAAACAGCCCATCGAGACTATCTCCGATGAGCACGGCGAAGCTCTGGCGAAGATCATCTCGTCGGCGATCACCGATTTCACCGAATCCCTGTCTTCCAGCTACGGAGCGCTGTCCGTGAAGGTCGATCGAGTCGCTGGCCTGGCGTTCGGGGGAATGTTTGTTGTTCCTCTTACGGCAAGTGATGATCCCACAGGCACGCCTGTCTTGCTCTATTTCGGAGTCCAGCTTCTCGACGCGTTATCATCCTTCGCCCTGGCAGAGCATGGCAATGAACCTGACGAGCCACAGGTGTATCCGTACAATTTAAAGCTTGTCATGGATGTCGAATTGAATGTCTCGGTGCTCTTTGGCCAAAGGCAACTGCCTCTCCGAGATGTGCTGGCCCTTTCAAGTGGCTCTGTAATCGAGTTAGACCGAATGGTTGATGAGCCGGTGGAACTGCTGCTCGATGGCAAGCTGATTGCCCGCGGCGAGGCTGTGATCGTCGATGGGAATTACGGATTACGAGTGACGGAGATTCCGCAGCCTGTTGTATCTCACTTCTTGAATTAATCGGTTGAGGTTGATTGAAATGGAATTGGCAATGAAGTCTTTTTGGCCCGTCGTAGACCGTAGTTGGAAAAGCATGCGAGCAGTTTGCGACGATGCATCCTGCCACAACACACAACTGATGCGGAGCATCCCTGGCGGCCGAACCGGGATTCAGTGTGGCGATCGATGGTATTGCAGCGTCGACTGTTTTGCCCGGGGATCCCGCGCCGAGCTTACCTCACTTTCGAATGCACATTTCAATGAGAATCCGCGCATTCCTCGTATGTCGATGGGCTTGACCCTCCTGGCGAAGGGCTACTTGAATGTGGAATCGCTCCGATTCGCACAGATTGAAAGCGAACGTCATCGGGAGACCCTTGAAACCACGTTGACTCGACTTTGCCTGGTTAGCGAGAAACAACTCGCCGCCGCTCGAGCCGCCCAGTGGGGTTATCCGGTACTTGCCCAGGATCGCATCGGCCAGACGGTCGAATCGGACATCCCTCAATATCTACTTCAGCAATCAGCCGCAGTACCCTTGGATTATTCGGTCAAAGCAAAACGAATTCTGCTCGGTTTTGTGTTTCGAGTTGACCATAGTCTGCTTGAATCGATCGAAAAAGTCACCGGTTGCAAGGTCGTTCCGTGCTTCATCACTGCTACAGAACTCGCGGAGCAAACCAAGCGGGTAGCGACTTTTCCAAGTCACACGGAAACCGTAATCGAAGACCTGGGTTTGCCGGAAAGAATGGCCAGGACCGCTGGACGATTCGCTGTTGAAGTGGCTGCGGATCACGCCGTCTTCTCGCGCTGCCGGAGTCACGTTTGGGCAAGAGTTTCAGGCAAGCGAGGAAAAGTTGACATAATCTTCCGCCCCGAGCGCTTCGCTACCTCTGAAGTGTTAGCAAATTCGAGCGTTCAACATGAAATAGTCTGCTCTTTTTAATAAACAGATCGCCGCCACATGCCGATAAATACGTCAGGTGGTGGCACGGTGCGGAATTTAAGAGTATTTGACATAGGATCAGGCCGTTGCGCGGCTTCCGAATCCAGATGGGCCCAGATCGAGTGCGGAAGTGATCTCCGTGAGGTTCCCGTGCACCTGGAAACTCGGTTGCTTATGGAACTCAGGACGCAGGAACGCAGTGTCGATCTTCGAGAGATATCGCAATTGGTTCTTGGAGATCTGGGTGCTGCGTTGCAGATTTTTCGTCGTGCAGCCCAGGAGTATTGGTTCCCTGAAGACCGCCCAACCCGTATCGAAGATTGCATCTCAAGTCTTGGTCTGCAGTCTTGCCTGGAGGCCCTTTCCAGCGAAAGATCGACATCCGGAACATGCTCAAATGACGTCATTGAAACTTGGCGGCACGCAAAGGAAGTTGCAGAGTGCTGTAAGCAGCTTGCGTCGGAACCCGCAGCAACCGTAAACCCCGACGAAGCTTATCTGGTTGGGCTTTTCCATCAGATCTATTCACTGCCTGGCATCCTGGGATGGGGCGGGTCGGATTCGACCTCGAAAACTGCAGCCCTTTGCGGCCATCGCATGGCAGAAGATTGGTCCCTGCCTCGTTGCGTACTGGACTATTTCAGTGAACTCCAAGACCCGGCTCATGAACAACAGTGGTCGCGGATCGTGCAGAGAGCGCACGAGATGGCCAGCAGCCCGTTGCCGAATAACACTCTGATCGAAATCTGATCTGTGGCGTCGACTAGGTCCAAGCATACCGGCAGCTTCACATCGTTTAGTCGGCCGCATCTTTCCCGGAAGGCTTTAGATTGCGTTCGGATGAGGAACGTCCAGCCGTTTTATCGGGTGTACCGAAGCCGTAACGAGATTCTCACCAAAGACTCATCAAGTCAGGCCATTTAGGCCTATGTGCGCCCGTTTTTGGGCAAACATTGCCTAGTTAGATGGCACGCGTCGTGCACTGTCTTATGCGGATAGAGGCGCACATGGATAGTGGACTTTACGCCGCGTGCACGGGTTTAGTGGCCCGCACCCAGGCTCTGGATACGATAGCCAACAATCTGGCCAACGCGAGTACGGTCGGCTACCGTGCGGAACATAACGTGTTTAGTTCCGTTCTAGCCAGCGCCGGGAGCGCGACAGACTCTGCCCTCAATCAAGCTATCAACAGCTTTGGAATGCTCAGCGGAACGACGTTGGACCAGACCCAGGGCGCGCTTCAAAAGACTGGGAACGATCTTGACCTTGGCATCGAAGGCCCGGGTTACTTTGTAGTTCAGACTGCGAACGGCCCAGTTTATACGCGCAATGGCGCCTTCCAGGTATCAAGCAGAGGCCAACTGGTCACGGCGGCCGGTGATGCGGTCATGGGCGAGAAGGGAGTCATCACAATGGTTCCCGGCGCTGTTTCAATAAGCGCGGACGGAACCATATCCTCAAACGGAGCCATTTCAGGCAAGTTGAGAGTGGTCGAGTTTCCAGCAGGCACACAGTTAACGAGCGTCGGCAGCACTTATTACTCCGCACCGGCAAACACGGCAGCTCCCGCGACGGAATCCAATGTGCGGCAGGGTATGCTCGAAAGCTCCAATGTGAACCCAATTTCCAGCATGGTTGAGCTGGTCACAGCGCAACGTTCCGCCGAGATGATGCAGCGCGCTCTTTCGATGTTCAACTCGGAAATTGACAAGACAGCAACGCAGGACCTTCCCAAGGTCGGCTAAAGGAGACTCAATGTTTCATGCACTTTATACGGCTGCCAGCGGAATGACCGCCCAGCAAATCAACCTGGATAATATTGCCAATAATCTAGCCAACTCCAGCACGGCTGGGTTCCAGTCGCGGAGAGTGCAGTTTTCCGATCTCCTTTATCAGAATGACATCATGCCGGGCGCGGCGGCCACCCAGCAGACTACGGTCGCATCCGGCCTGCAGATCGGGCTCGGCACCAGGCCCGGCAATACTGAAGTTGTCCAAACGCAGGGCGACTTGAGCAGCACCGGCAACCCGCTCGATCTTGCCATTCAGGGCAGCGGCTTCTTTCAGATTCTGCTGCCGAATGGACAGACCGGCTACACGCGGTCAGGGAACTTCCAGGCGGATGCCCAGGGAAATATTGTCACCGCAAACGGAGATGCTCTTCAGCCGGCAATCAACATTCCAGCGGCCGCGACAAATATCACCATTGGCAGTGACGGTACGGTGAGTGTTACGCTGCCCGGGCAAACGCAGGCGCAACAGGTGGGCATCATTCAATTGGCGATGTTCGCGAACCCCGGCGGCTTGAACAGCGTCGGCAATAATATCTACCTGGCGACTACCGCTTCAGGTCAGCCGGTTATCGGCGCCGCGGGCGGCGCCGATGGTCTGGGCACGATTCAGCAGGGGATGATCGAACAATCGAATGTGAATGTGGTGGATGAATTCGTGAATATGATCCTGGCCCAGCGCTCGTATGAGTCAAATTCGCGTGTTGTTAAGGCAGCCGATGAGATGCTTCAACAACTGAATCAACTGGCGCAGTAAAGACGCAACCATGTCGCGATTTGCTTACATACTGACCGGATTCATCGTTGCGGCAACCGCATTGCCGGCTGCGGCAGCGTCTGCCAGTCACACGATCAGTATCGAGCAGATATCTTCAGCAATCAGCGATGCAGGGATGCCTATTTCGCCGGAAGAGATAACGCTCCTATCCCAGGTTCGGGCGACCACGGATGCACCGAGGCTCAAGGTCAGGTCCATTCAGAATGGGAGCGATCATGCGGCAATCGTGCGGATCGAATGCGAGAATCCGGGGGAATGTCTCCCGTTCTTTGTAAAGACACGGTTGAGTCAGAACGCAGGATCAGCGACTGCACCACCAATATTGTCGCCGTCTTTGGCAGTTGCAACTAGAAATGCTTCAAGGGCGATCGTCGTGCGAGCGGGCACGCAGGCCGTCCTATTACTTGAGGGAGACCGGGTGCATATCCGGATCACGGTTGTCTGCATCGATAACGGCACTTCTGGAGAGAAAATCCGAGTGAGAAGCATCGACAATCGGCAGTTGTACGTGGCGGAAGTCGTTGACGCCACTTTATTGAAGGGAAGCCTCTGATGAAGAACAGCAACAAGCGCAGCCATGCGCGACTCTTGGCTTGTGTCGTTCTAATGGGAGCGGTTGCAGTTCCGGCTGCCAAGGCAAAGACCAGCAAGAAGAACAATCCGTCTGAATTACGGTCAGACTACATTGCGCGCCTTCAGGAGCATGAGACTCCGGCTGCGCAAATTACCGTAGGCAGCCTATGGAACGCCAGCGGTGAAATGAATGACATTTCTTCTGACTACAAAGCGCGAAAGCTGAACGATACAGTCGTCATCCTTGTCTCAGTGCAAACCACCGCGGCACAAACCGGGGATGTGAATAGCCAGCGAGCTTTCCAAACCAGTTCTGCCATTACCGGCCTTGCAGGGGACGTCAACACCAAGGGCCTGAATCCGCTGTTCAACGCAAATTCGTCCACGTCTCTGAAGGGATCCGGAGCAACGGATTCAAGTACAACATTTCAGACAAGCATGACCGCCCAGGTAATTGCTGTGCTTCCCAGCGGCAATCTGATCGTCGAGGCTCAGCGGAAGATCTTCATGAACAGCCAGCACGAAGACGTGACGATTCGGGGAGTTGTTCGACCCAAGGATATCGGTTCGAACAATACTGTGCCATCCGCGGCGCTTAGCAATCTTGAAATCGAAATGAAGGGCAAAGGCATCATTGCGGATAGTACCCGTCGTCCCAACGCACTTACCCGGGCAATTCTATGGCTGACAGGATTCTGACTCGTATGAGCAACTCGCAGGATTTGTTTCGGCTTCGGACATTCTTTCCGATGACACGGATGCTCGCTTTGTGCCTCTGTCTCATAGCCTGTGCGGCAAGTGCCTTTGCGGCGAGCCCCAATCGCCAGGTTCTGATTAGGGATATCACCAGCGTTGAAGGCGTTCGAAACAACATGCTGGTCGGCTATGGATTGGTGGCTGGTCTAAACAGAACCGGGGATAGCCAGCAGACCTACTTCACCGTGCAAACTCTGGCCAATGCCATGCAGCGTATGGGGGTGCTGATTGCTCCAGGCATGGTTGAGGTGAAGAATGTGGCGGCAGTCTTTATCACTGCCAATCTGCCACCTTTTGCTCGCCCAGGCGCCCAACTCGATATCACCGTGTCTTCGGTCGGAGATGCGAAGAGCCTTGTCGGCGGAGTTCTGCTGATGAGCGCTTTGCATGGGCCTGACGGGCAGGTCTACGCTGAGGCCCAGGGTCCGCTGGTCATGGGCGGGTACACTGCGGGCAACAGTAGCAACGGGAAAGAAGTTAATTCCACGACCGTCGGTATCGTCCCCAATGGCGGCATCGTGGAGCGCGATACGGCTGTCGATCTGCATGGTTTTAAGTCGGTATCGCTTCTATTGCGCAATCCGGACTTCACAACTGCAAAAGAGATCGCAGATGCAGTTAACCAGAACTTCCACAAGACAGTTGCATCGGCTCTCGACAGTACCCGCGTCGATGTCAGCGTCGCCGACAGTGGATCGCCTTCAGTGCCGGACCTCATCTCCCGAGTGCAGAACCTGGCGCTCGAGGTCCACACGCCGGCGAAGATTGTTGTCAACGAGCGGAATGGAACGATTGTCCTTGGGGGAGATGTGAAACTCACACCCGTTTCTGTGATTCACGGCAATCTCTCCATTCAGGTTGTCACTTCGTACGACGTCGCGGCTGTTCCATTGAACGGTGCCGGCAATGATGAAAAGGGAAAAGACCGCCATGGCGACAGGCTGCAGCCCCTCCTGGTCCCGGAAACAAATTTGAGCGTCAACGACGGCCCGGCGCAGACCATGCGGCTTGATGATGGCGCGAATGTCGAAGAGTTGGTGAGCGGTCTTCACGCCATTGGCACTTCGGCCCGGGATGTGGTGGCGATTCTTCAGGCAATCAAGGCCGAGGGCGGCCTGCAGGCCGAGTTGGAGGTACAGTAAATGGCAACGAGTATGAGCACGGCCTCACTTACGTCACAAAGCAGCCTTCTTCAATCAACAGAAGATCGCATGCTTCATCAACTCACATCGCAACCGGCCACCAAAGACAGCTCGAAGATCGAAAAGGGAGCCAAAGAGTTTGAAGCCATGCTCTTGACCACCTGGCTGCAGCAAGCCGAACAATCCATTGCCACCGTGCCAGGCGCCGAAGATGATGAAGATGCCGCCGGGCGCGAGCAGATGATGAGCCTGGGGGTACAGTCTGTTGCAACCTCGCTGGCGGCCTCAGGAGGCATAGGGATTGGCCGGATGATTGCCCAAGCTATGCATTCCATGGCAGATAAGGCCGAAATGGCGGCCCAGGATCAGGGTACGAAGGCAATTAAAACAGATATTGTCAAGGAACGCTGAGAATTCAGTTAAACTCTCGCCTGCTAAGTGCCGATAGGGACGCAGGCTTCAATAAGGAGTCGTCATGAGAATCGATCTAACGCAGTTGGCGGCAAGCCAGATCACAAGCGAACCGACTGCGCAGCAGGTCAAAGCAAATCGCACAGCGATTGCTGGATCAGCCAGCGAAGGGGATCGAACCACCCTTTCGTCTGACACTGAATCTTTGCATTCCCTGGTAAGCACGGCCATGAATTCTCCCGAAATCCGTCAGGATAAGGTGGATAGCCTGCGAGCAGCGGTTAGCAGCGGGAATTACAAGCTTGATGCAAACGAGATCGCCTCGTCGATGATCGACGAACATGCCTAAGCTGCGGGTTGAAGTTATTCGTGGTTGAAGCATCGTACGGAAGTTCTCAAAGATGAGTGTGAACGGCCTCCAGGACCGGAACGGCAAGGTTGAAGAATACCTTCAGCTTTTGCGTCTGCTTGCCAGTGAACTGGAGTGTGCCATGCGGGCTATCGCCCGAAACTCCCTCCCTGAATTTGAAGAAAGCGTCCGCAGGCAGGAAACGCTGAGCACTCGCGTCACGGATCTGGCCGGAGAATTGAAGGTTACCTCTCAACGGGGCACTTCAAACCTTCTTCCCCACACAAACGATGCTTTGACGCAGCAAATCCGAGTAGCCTCCGCCACGCTCCAAGCACTAAATCGTCAATACGGATCGCTTCTGCAACACTCCAGTCGTTCCGTCGCCTTAATGGTGTCGCTTTTCGAATCCTTCAAGGGAAATCTTCAGGAGGGAACCGGCTCCAGGTCAAAATACCAGACCTGGTCGTGCCAAGTCTGAACACTATGGCAGGTTTAAACACTTCTCTCACGATCGGCATTCAGGCGCTTGAGGCATCTCAGGCTGCGCTCAATGCCACGAGCAACAACATCGCGAACGCCAATACGCCGGGTTACACCCGCGAAGTTCCTCAGTTTTCTGAGAACGCTGAAACCTTGTCTGGTGGCGAGGTCGTTGGAGGAGGTGTTAGCCTCGGCGGCCTTCAAAGCGTTCGGGATGAACTACTCAATCTGCAGATTCAGCAAC
This sequence comes from Acidobacteriaceae bacterium, assembly GCA_003165075.1. Lineage (GTDB taxonomy): Bacteria > Acidobacteriota > Terriglobia > Terriglobales > Acidobacteriaceae > Telmatobacter. The sequence continues at coordinate 74,917 of PLSM01000095.1, forward strand.
AGACATCGCAACAGAGCAGCGCCGACACCCAATCTGCGAGTCTCCAACAGATTCAAACCAACTTCGCATCTACGGGCGCGGATATTGCCAGCACGCTGACTGCATTCTCCACGAGTCTGGCCCAGCTTTCCGCAAGTCCGAGTAATACGGCTGTCCAGCAGGGCGTGCTGGAAAGCGGTCAGAATCTAGCCGAATCCTTCAATTCCACGGCAAATGGGCTGACAGCCGCCCAATCGGATGCAGATAGTCAGGTAACGCAAACTGTGGCTCAAGTCAACACATTGACGCAACAGATTGCGCAACTCAATGGTCAGCTTTCCCAACTCCCCCAGTCCGGGCAGAACGGAGGGACAATCCAGGATCAGCGCGATGAACTGGTTCAGCAACTCTCCACGCTGACTGGCATCTCAGTATCGCAAAGCAGCGACGGGGAAACCATCACCACCGCCAATGGGTCACCTCTTGTGATGGGCAGCCAGAGCTTCACATTGCAGACCACTACAGGCAGCGACGGTATGCAACATGTGCTCGATTCCGCAGGGAACGACATTACTTCTTCGATACAAGGGGGCCAGCTTGGCGGCGCCATTCAGATGCGTGACCAGGTAATTCCAGGGTTCCTCAATCAGCTCAACACGCTTGCCAGTCAGTTTGCGACGGCTTTCAATGCCGCTCAGGCCAAGGGCTTTGACTCCAACGGCAACGTCGGCGGCAATTTCTTTTCGGTCTCGTCCGGTACGGCGGGGGCCGCTGCCTCTCTCAGCGTGGCTATCACCGATCCTTCACAAATCGCGATCAGTTCCGACGGCTCAGCAGGCAGTAACGGCAACGTAGCGAACCTCTCGGCCGCGCTCACCGGTTCGCTTCCGTCCGGCCAGTCTGTATCCAATGGCTACGCAAACATGGTTTTTCAGGTAGGCTCAGACGCTTCCAACGCCAGCTCGGAGTCGACGGCCATCGGCCAAAACCTGCTGCAACTCACAAACCAACAGAGTTCGATCTCCGGCGTGAGTATCGATGAAGAGACAACCAACCTTATACGCTTCCAGACGGCTTACGAGGCTGCGGCTCGCATCGTAAGTACAATTCAACAGCTCAGTACCGTGACCCTCGACATGGGTTCATCGCAGAGTTACTGATATGCGCGTTAATCCAAATCTGGTTCCCGACATTCTCGCCGCCATACAGCAGAGCCAGGCGACTCTCAATACCGCTCTGCAGCAGGTGTCCACCGGCAAGAGCGTCAGTGTGCCATCGGACAACCCGGCCGCTTCGGCCGACATGGTGCAAAACACGATCGAGAGCGGAGATGTCGACCAATACACGCAAAACGTCTCCGGCGTGCTCACCATGGTGCAGACTGCGGACTCCGCGCTCGGCTCGGTCGTCTCGGCACTCACACAGGCCATATCTCTCGGGACTGAAGGAGCTAGCGGCACCAACTCCGCTGCCAATCAGCAGGCCCTTGCACAACAGGTACAAGGCATTCTGTCGAGTGTCGTGTCGCAGGCCAATCTGTCGTACGAGGGCGCTTATCTCTTTGGTGGAACCGCGAGTTCCACGGTTCCATACACCGCGAGTGCAGCGTCACCTTCGGGCTATACGTACAACGGCAACGATGGTGTCAACTCCGTGGCCGTGGGCGATCAGTTGAGCGTCCAGGTCAATCTTCCCGGCAGCCAGATTTTTTCAAACTCCAGTAATAGTGTTCTAGGCTCCCTGAGTACACTCGTCTCCGCCTTGCAAAGCGGCAACGCTGCAAGCATCGAGTCTGCGACTACGGGTGTCAACACAGCGCTAAGCTACGTCAGCCAGCAACGCGTTTTCTACGGCAATGCCGAAAGCCAGTTGAATTCGCAGGAAACCTACTTGCAGCAGGAGACGGTCAGCCTGAGCACACAGCAGACGAACTTGGTTGGAGTGAATATGGCTACGGCTGCGACAACTCTCAGCCAGGCCGAGACAGCGAATAGTGCAGCCCTGGCGGCTGCAGCCAAGGTTTTGCCCACGACTCTTCTTAATTATTTGTCGACCCCGAACTAGGCGTAATCGAAAACCGAGCGGCTTCATGCCTTGAAAACCGTGCACGAGTTTACAAAAGGGTTGGGGCGCATCCCGAGGATGCGCCCCATCTCATCTGCTGAGTTCTACGATTCCCGACCCACTGAGCGTCGACGACTGCGCGTGTTGGAGTCTCTCCGGGACCGCTTCGAAACACCATGCGCCGATGCGGGAGCTCACTTCTGATTCGTTTGCACTATGACGGTTTACGCGGACCAGTTTCCCTGTATACGGCCCGATGCACCTGAATAAGTCCCCGCGACGCGTGATGTCGGCGGTGGCAGAATCTCGGGGTTTGGAATCGTCGAGCGGAAGTCCATTTGCTGCCAATTCTCCCTGATCTTTAGCACCGCGCGCATCTGTTCTTCCAGGATTTCAGGGGACTTGTTTACCTCTGCCACAACCAGTTTGCGCCGTAAAGATGCGTAGAAGGCGGCCAATTGCTCCGCCAATTCTCCGCCCGTTCCATTGTTGACCCAATCTTCCAGGTGGCCGATCACAAGCAGCGCATGGCTAGACTCGGAACAGCGCTTTTCGAGATCGCCGGCACGCTGTGCCATGGCAGCCCGTTGCAGATTGCCCGCCAAGGTGTCATAGAGAGCGATCAACAGGCCGAAGCCGCTGGCTCCCTCCGCCGCAGTTTTCCGATAAAAGAGTTCCGTTGGATTCATGTCCGTCTCGACTAGCTTGATGAGTTGTTATTATTCAGGCCCAGTTCCGTGTTGATTTGCTGCATCTCCGTCGGTAGTTGCTGAAGCAGAATCTCAGCCTGGCTGTACTCGCTTTGTAATTGAGCCCTCAACGGCGTGATGTAATTGGTTTCAAAGTTGTTGATATCGGTTTGCAGGTCGTTTTCTTCGCTGCTGATGCTCTGCAGGTCCACAGTGAAGGCGCCGTCGGCAGGGCTGATGTAACTGGTAAGTTGCTGGTCGAGAGAGTTGGCGAATCCGTTCAGTGATGTTCCCTGAAAGAAGTTCTGTACATCGTTGTAGTTACTCTGGAGTGCGTTACTCAGCGTTGCGCTATTTAGTGTCATGGTGCCATCGTTATTGACCGAAATGCCCAGTGAAGACAGGTTCGATACGGTTGTGGAGCCCGATGCCGGCGAGTTCGTGTACGAGACCGCGGATTCGAGGGTCATCTGCAGGCTGCGCACAGCCGAGTCAGTCGCAAGGACGCCTTCGCTTGTGCCGCTAAAGGTGAATTGCGTGTTCAGATCAGAGATCGCCTTGTTGTAGTCGGTCACGAACTGGTTGATTGCCGTCGTTGCCTGGCTCGTATCCGGGGCAATCGTGAGGCTCACATTGGTTCCAGGACTGGCGTTCAGAAGATTAAAGGTTACTCCCGCAACCGCGCCGGTAACGGTATTGGAAGCGCTCGCGAGCGTTATTCCATCGACGGTGAGCGAAGCGTTCTGGCCGGTCACGGCCTGTGAAAAGCTCAAACTGCCGCCCGTCGGAGAGGAGACTGTGAAATTAGCGGCCTGGCCCGAGGTGTTGCTGACGATTGCGAGTCGAGCGCCATTCGCGTCGGTAATCACGCTCGCGGTGACCCCCAGGTTGTCGCTATTGATCGTGGTCGCCACATCATTCAGCGTGCTTGTTCCAGTGCCGGTCGAGATGGTCGTTACTGTGCCGTTGGCACCGGTGATGGTGAAGCTGCCAGCCGCCAGGGGAGTTGTTGCGCTGGCGACAGGCCCTGAAGCCCAGGAAGCCGTGGTGGCCACGCCGTTGACCACAACGATGTGGTTTCCGGCGGTACTTCCTGAAGCCGCCGACGCGGTGACGACATTGGAATTGGAAGAAGTCACCGTCCGTGCGGATAAGGGGCCCGTCAGAGAGTTAAGGGCCTGCATGTCATTATCGAGGTTCGTTGCATCGGTCTGAATTTGGGTCAAGGCTGTGGATTGGCTCTGCAGCGTAGTTTGTTGGTTCTCCCACGCCGTCTCGGGAGCTTGCGCCGCAGTAATAGCTGAGTTTACCGCGGAGGTCACATCAATGCCTGAGGACGAGGATCCAGTTGCCGCTTGCAGAATGGAGCTGATGTCGATGCCCGAGGTCGAAGTGGACGTCGATGATAACAGTGAATTCAAAGCCGATACAGAACTCATGATTTCCGCCTACTTTTGGAAACGGACTGCACGATCATCTTGCTGTCCGGATTCCTTCGATTCAAATCGCAATACAATATCGGCACATCCGGGCGCGCCGTTCAGGCGTCGGGCAAAGAAAAAGGTGGCGCCCGGAGGCGCCACCCGTGTATCTATGGATGAATCTAATTTACTGTAGCAGTTTAAGAACCGCCTGCTGCGCCTGGTTGGACTGCGACAGAGCTGCCATACCGGTCTGCTCAAGCACGTTGTACTGTGTCATCTTCGCGACCGTGGAGCTGATGTCGGCGTTCTGGACGTTGTTCTGTGCGCTGGTCAGGTTGGTTACCTGAGTGTTTTCAACGTTCTCGTCCGCAGTCAGCTGGTTGACGGAAGCGCCGATCGATCCGCGGGTCGCAGAAACTGTGTTGATTGCTGTGGTAATGTTGGCGAGCTCCGTGGTGGCGGCAGTCGCGGTCAAAAGGTCGCCCTTCAGCCCGAGTCCACCTGTGCCACCGGCGGAAAGGGCGCCAGTCGTAACCGACACAGGTGCGTTGCCGGCGGCAGTGCCATCGCTAGTGAAGACCGACAAGGGAGTTGAGCTGAAAACTGCCGTCCCGTTGAAGTTGGTGGTAGAACCAATCTGCGTGATTTCCGAAAGGATCGATTGGTATTCGGTGTCCGCTGCCGTCGATTGGGCGGTGGTAAGGCCGCCGTTCGCGGCTTCGGTCGCCAGCGTAACTGCACGGTTCAGCAACGAGGTCACCTGGGAGAGCGCGCCGTCGGCGGTCTGCAGCAGGCCGACGCCGTTGGATGCATTCTGGCTGGACTGTGTAAGGGCGGAGATGTTTGCGCCCAAACCGGAGGCGATGGAGAGGCCCGCTGCGTCGTCTGATCCTGAGTTGATCTTCAATCCCGTCGACAGTTGCAGAAGGGTATTCTGTAAGGAAGCTTGGGTGGAGGCGAGGGCGTTTTCTGCGCCCATCTGGGAAACGCTATTCAGTACGCTGATCATTGGTATTGCTCCTTATATCGATTTCCCCCTGCACCGAACCCGTTCTGTCTTAAAAGAGGTCCAGAATCGCTACTTGGAGCAGGTGGTTTGTTGTTACGCGCACTCTATCGGCCAATGGTTTTACGAATTCTAGTTCAGGGTTCGCTTTATTGCATTCAAAGAACTACAACTTTCGTCTCGGATCGAATATGCGGCGGAAAGGCACGCAAGACTTGTGCAGCTCAAAATTCGCCGACCTTAGGCTCTGCAAATCTTGTGGATTAGCGCAGAAATAATTTTCTGTGCTAGTCCGTCACGGATCATGAGGGGCGCTAAGTGGAGTGCTAATCGGAACGGATATCGAAGTTCGGTAAGGGTTGTCTTGAAAACATCATTTGCAATTCTTGTAACGAAAGCGTCATCTCGTGACTTTGTTCTAGTGAATGCAACCCACGAGGACAGTTCACCGAATGAAGCTCCGCGCATATGGAATCCCAGGGATTGCGCTTCTGGCCCTTTTTGGAGGGCTGGCCGCCAACTCGCAAGAGCCGCTTTCGCTTCGGCTAGCGATCCAGCGGGCGTTGAGCCAAAGTCCCGACGCTGCCATTGCGCAAGCTGGCAATCAGGATGCGAAAGCCTCGGCAACTCTGGCTCGAACCGCGCTGTTTCCCCAACTGACCTTTACTGAAGACATCTCCCGCGGCAACGATCCGGTGTATGCGTTTGGAACGCGGCTGCGGCAGAGGCAATTCACGCAGGCGGATTTTGCGCTAAACGCGCTGAACTTCCCCCAGCCGATTGGCAATTTCTCAACCCGCTTCTCGGGCTCGTGGATGGCCTTCGATTCGTTCAAGACGCAGAAGGAGATCCACCGCGCCGATCTGTTCAAGGAAAGCGCCGCCTCCTCCGCCAAGGCGGTGGACCAGCAGATCGTGTATCGCGTTGTCGGGGCGTACCAGCAAGTGCTGTATGCGCAGCGGGAGATTGACGTTGCCCAGCATGAGCAGGAGACGGCGGAGGCGTTGCTGAGCTCAGTCGACGACCACGTTAAGGCCGGCCTTGCTGTCGAGTCTGACAGAATGTCGGCCGAGGTGAATGGGTCCGTACGCAAAGAGGAGTTGATTGCGGCCCAGGGCGACTTTGAACTGGCGTGGGCGGCATTGCGCGAGGCTGTGGGTGCGCCGGATCTGAAGGCAACGGGGTTGAAGCCGATTGAGCCGCACACGTTTCCACAGGGCGTGCTGGATGAGGAAATAGCTACAGCCCAAAAGACACGGCCGGATCTAGCGGCGCTGGGACAGGCGCAATCGGCGCAGGCGTCAGCGCTGGGAGCAGCGAAGTCCGACTTCGGCCCGCGCGTGAGCGCTTACGGAAACTGGGAAGAAGACCGCTCATCGTTTGGCGGTTCGGGAGGCAACAACTGGGTGGCCGGCGTCCAGATCAGCGTGGATATTCTGCCTATTGGCAAGCGGGCACAACTGGCGCGGGAGAACGCGGCGAAACAGAAGATCGACGCGCAAGTGGCTGCCACGCAGCAGCATCTGCGGTTTGAGGTAAGCCAGGCCCACGTACACCGGCAAACAGCGGAACTGCAGTTGGAAACTGCGCGGGCCGCAATGGACCAATCTGCGGAGAGCCTGCGCATTCTGAAGAATCGTTACAGCGCGGGCCTTGCCACCATCACCGATCTGCTTCGGGCTGAGGACGCCGAGCGGCAGAGCCAATTCAATTACTGGCACGCCGTGTACGGAAATGCCATGGCTTATAGCGAACTTTTATACGCCACCGGGACTCTGACCCCCGATGCTGCGGAGGAACTGCAATGAAGATTCTCTTATGGGCAAGTCTGCTTGCCGCTTCCACGGCGCTGATCGCCGGTTGCCACGGCGGCGATCCTGCCGCAACGTCAGGGACAATACAAACCATGCAGGCGCGGGTTGTCGAAAGCCAGCAACAACAGTTGTTGCAGAGCTTGAAATCTACGGGCACTGTGCATGCGAAAGAGACAGCCGTGGTCTCGGCGCAGGTAATGGGTCGCATCCAGCAGGTGCTGGTTCGCGAGGGAGACAGCGTCCGGGCCGGACAAACGCTGGTGGTTCTCGACGATGCGGCGCTGCGCTCACAAGTAGAGCAGGGGCAGGCGGGCGTGAAGGCGGCGCAGAACGCACAAGCCGCCGCGCAGACGAATGCCGCCCTGGCAGCGAGCACGCTGGACCGTTACAAGCAGCTTGAGTCCGAGAAGAGCGTAAGTCCGCAGGAAATGGACGAAGTGTCGCGGCGCGCCGAGGCAGCGGCGGCGAATCTTGAGGCAGTGCGTGCACAGACCGATGCCGCGCGAGCGCAGGAGAGCGGGGCGCGCACCATGATGAGTTATACGCGTCTGGTTGCACCCTTCGCAGGTGTGGTGACGGCGCGGCTGGCTGATCCAGGGACGATGGCCGCACCGGGCGTGCCGTTACTCCAGGTAGATCAGGCGGGAGCACTGCAACTGGACGCCACAGTCGATGAGTCTGTGATTGGCGCAATTCGCAAGGGGATGAAGCTGACCGTGGAAGTGAACGGCGCAGCGGCCACTGGGAGTGTTGCCGAGATTGTTCCTGCCGCCGATCCATCCAGTCACAGCTTTCTCGTCAAGATCGACCTGCCATCCTCAAGCCAGACGCGCGCGGGCATGTATGGAACGGCCGAGTTCGCCAATGGCACAAGACAGGCAATTCTCATTCCGCGCTCCGCAGTCGTTGCGCGCGGCTCTCTCAACTGTGTGTATGTTCTCGACGGCCAGGGGATTGCGCAACTTCGCTACCTTACTCTGGGCGCGGCACAGGGCAATCTCGTCGAAGTTCTGTCGGGCGTTTCCGCCGGTGAAAAACTCGTTGACTTACCCTCCGACCGGGAACTGGCCGGCAAGCGCATACAGACCAGCACAGGGGTTCGTCCATGACGCAAGACCTTGGAATTGCCGGGCGACTGGCACATACATTCATCAACTCCAAGCTAACGGTGCTCTTTATTGCCGCGTCACTGGCCATCGGAATCTTCGCGGTGACCATCATTCCCCGCGAGGAAGAGCCGCAAATTCTAGTTCCTATGCTGGACATCGCCACTGTGATGCCGGGCGCATCTCCGGCTGAGGTGGAAGAGCGTGTTACGCTGCCGATCGAGAACCTGGTACATCAGATCTCGGGTGTTGAATATGTGTACTCGACGTCGGCGCCAGGGCAGAGCCTTGTGATTGTGCGCTTTCTTGTGGGTACGCCGCAGGAAGATGCGCTGATCAAGGTTTATAGCAAGCTCTACTCGAACTTCGATCGCATGCCGCCCGGAGTTTCGCAGCCGCTGATCAAGGCCCGCTCCATTGACGACGTTCCAATTCTGGCCATGACGCTGTGGGGCGAGCATTACAGCGGCTATCAACTTCGCGCTATCGCGGACGAGATGCAACACAACATCGCGCAGATCTCCGATGTTTCGGAGACGACGATCATTGGCGGCCTGCCACGCACCATGCGCGTTGTGTTGAGTACGGAAAAGCTGAGTGCCTACGGCCTATCGCCTATGGCAATCGTTGGGCATTTGCAAGCCGCAAATGCCAGCGTGCAGGCTGGTAACTTCTCTGATAACAATCAGGATGTTCGAGTAGACGCGGGCAACCTCTTCACCCGCCGCGAGGATCTGGAAGCCGTGGTCGTAGGCGTGGTTCGCGGGCATCCTGTGTATCTGCGCGACGTGGCCGGCAAGATTGTCGATGGCGCTGCGGAGCCCTCGGACTATGTGGTCTACGGTACGACGAACGCAGGTGCCACGGCATCGCAGGGTGCGCGCCAGTACCCGGCCGTGACGATTACCGTGGCCAAGCGCAAGGGGACGAATGCCACCGATATTTCGAATGCCGTGCTCAAGCGCGTGCATCAGATGCAGGGCGTGACCATTCCAAGCGACGTGATGGTAACCACCACACGGAATTACGGAGAGACGGCGAAAAACAAGTCGGACGAATTGCTTGAGCATCTCCTGTTGGCCACGTTGTCCGTGACTCTCCTCGTTGCCCTCTTCCTGGGTTGGCGCGAATCGGGCGTGGTGCTGCTGGCAATCCCAGTCACACTTGCGCTCACCATGTCGGTGTTTTACTTCCTGGGCTACACCATCAACCGCGTTACGCTGTTTGCGTTGATCTTCTCAATCGGCATTCTTGTCGATGACGCCATTGTCGTGGTCGAAAACATGGTGCGCCACTTCCGGTTGCCGGAGAATCACGGCCGGCCGATGAGTGAAGTCGCGGTCGAAGCAGTTGCAGAAGTTGGAAATCCAACCATTCTAGCCACTTTCGCCGTGATCGCCGCGGTACTGCCAATGGCGTTTGTCCGCGGCCTGATGGGCCCATACATGCGTCCCATCCCGGTGGGTGCATCGGCAGCCATGCTCTTCTCACTGCTGGTTGCATTTGTAGTTTCGCCCTGGGCAGCTCTCCGGCTCGTTGGCAGGCATCTGAAAGGGGCCAAAATGCTGGAGCCAGAGACCGAGAACTGGCGCACCAGACTCTATCGCCGCATCATGACTCCTCTGATTCAATCCACGAGGAATCGTGTTCTGTTTTTCATTGGAGTTCTGGTGCTGTTTCTGGTCTCAGCGGCGCTGGTGCCGATGGGGCTTGTGAAAGTAAAGATGCTGCCATTTGACAACAAAAGCGAATTGCAAGTGGTGATCAATATGCCCGATGGCACACCGCTGGAACAAACGGCGCGCGTGGCACAGGCGTTGGGAGAAGAACTTGCGCGGCAGCCGGACGTGTTGAACTACCAGACCTACACCGGAACGTCCGGCCCGTATAACTTCAATGGATTGGTGCGCCACTACTACATGCGCCGCCAGCCGAATCAGGCCGACATTCAAGTCAATCTGTTGCCTGCCAAGCAACGCAGCGTGCAGAGCCATGCGATTGCAAAACGCCTTCGTCCGTTGCTCGACGCAGTCGGTAACGCATATGGCGCGCGCATTCAAGTTAGCGAGGTTCCACCGGGGCCGCCAGTAGTGCAGACCTTGGTGGCCGAGGTTTACGGTCCAGACCTGGCTGGTCAGACCCAGGTTGCACAGCAGATCAAAACCATCTTTCAGCACACTCCGGGGGTGGTTGACACCGACTGGTATGTCGAAGACCAGGAACCGAGACTTGTGATGCGCGTGGATGAAGTCAAGGCTGCCGAGCACGGCATCGCAGTCTCCGACGTGGCTCATGCGCTGGCGCTTGCGATCTCGGGAACCGAGGTCGGCCTCGTCCACGACCAGGCCGCGCGGGAGCCTGTGCCCGCGATCGTGGAGCTTGACCGCGCGGACCGCTCTTCAGAGCAGGGGTTGGAGAGCATCCGCTTGCCCGGCGCCGATGGTGGCATGGTCTCGTTGCGCGAGTTGGTCACCGCCGAGCACAAGACAATTGAGCCAAGCATTTATCACAAGAATTTGCGCCGCGTGGTGTATGTCACCGGAGACGTGGCTGGGGCGGTCGAAAGCCCTGTCTACGCCATCCTGAAGATGAACAAGGACCTCGACCATCTCATCCTTCCGGCCGGCTACACGCTGGTCCGCTATAATGCATCGATGCCGCAGTCAACAGACCACTACTCGATGAAGTGGGACGGTGAATGGCACATCACGATCGAGGTCTTCCGCGACATGGGCCTTGCATTCGCCGCTGTGCTGGTACTCATCTATGTGCTTGTGGTGGGATGGTTCCGCTCCTTCATCGTCCCGCTGATTATCATGGCGCCGATTCCACTGACCCTCGTCGGTATCATGCCTGCTCACGCCATGCTGGGCGCCTTCTTTACGGCAACTTCGATGATTGGCTTCATTGCAGGCGCCGGCATCATCGTGCGCAACTCGATCATCCTTGTTGACTTCATCGAGCTTCGCATTCGCCAGGGTATGCCTTTGGCCGAGGCAGTGATCGATGCAGGCGCAACGCGGTTCCGCCCCATGCTCTTGACCGCAGCCGCTGTCGTAGTTGGCGCAAGCGTGATTCTTACCGACCCCATCTTTCAGGGGCTGGCCTTGTCGCTGATTGCGGGAGCTGTTGCTTCTACATTTCTCTCGTGGCCCACCATTCCAGTGCTTTACTACATGGTTCACTCTGGGCGCCAGTCCCAACCTCAACCTGAAACCGGGCTTCAATCGAAAGCAGAAGATGGAGATTCCCTATGACAGTCGAACGCGGTGTGCGCCTGATGGCAGGCGTTATGGTGCTGTTGTCGCTTGCTCTTGCACATTTCTTTTCCCTCTACTGGCTCTGGCTGACGGTTTTCGTTGGGGTAAACCTGTTGCAGTCGGCATTCACAAATTGGTGTCCGGCCATGAACATCCTGCGCGCCGTGGGCCTGAAGGATGTTGGCTGTGGCATTGCCAAGTGAGAGGGAGTCATGCAGCCATGACGCCGCGGAAAGCAGTCGGGTCAAACAAGTCGCCTCGAAATCAAGGCGACCAGCTCAAGGACGAGGTCTACCGCCAAATGTTTCGATTGGAGGAAAACCGTCCTGGCGCCGAGATGGGGCTTGCACTTGCCTTGGTGCGCGCATGGCTGACCTCAGATTCCAAGCCTGAAAGCGGCGAAGAGCGAGATTGGCTAAAGAAGGTGTCTTCAATCTGCCTTCAGATGATCGAGACAGCTTTGAAAGCCGGTGTTACAACGATCCCCTGTGCGAAGGACCATTCTTGCTGAATGTTCGGCGCAGTGGATCGAAGAGTCTCAAGGAAGAAGGGGCTCTATTCACGACGCAGGAGAATATACTGATCTTGCACACGACGATCCCTTGCGATGCGACCTGAACTGATCCGAGCCACAGACCTCTTGCGCCGCAACACTCCGGAAGCTGTCGAAGAGGCTATCGGATTGCTGCAGAATACGGTCTATTCCTTCAGCATGAAGGTCTGCGGGCATCCGGAGGATGCGGAAGACACCATGCAGGAGGTGCTCTCCCGCTCCATTGGGCACCTTGCCAAAATCCAGACTCCACAGCAGATGGCCGTCTGGCTTTACACCGTCACTAGAAACCGATGCTGGCGCATGCGACGCAAGCCTGCCCACACCCCGGCAAACGTCCTCTCGCTCGACGAGTTGATGCCGGACGATGCAGAATTGGGGCGAATGCTGCAGGATGCCGCGAAGGGACCGGAAGGCGAACTCCTGGCCGCCGAGCAGCACCATCTGCTGCATCAGGCGATTTTGCGCATCGCGGCGCCGTTGCGTATTGTCCTTGTGCTTCACGATATGGAAGAGTTGACGACCGAGCAGGTTGCGCAGATTCTCTCACTTAAGCAGGGAACGGTTCGGATTCGGCTTCATCGGGCACGTCTAAGCGTGCGCAAAGAGATGAACCAACTCCTGAGGGGTACTCCTGAACATCCGGAGAATGCTAAGCGCCTCATGAAGATGCCCAAGGGGGCCACGGCCAACGGTGCGCAACGTCCTTCTGAATGTCGCGATCTGTTCGCCAACCTCTCCGAATACCTGGATGGCAGAGTGGAACCGCTTACCTGCGAACGGATGCGCGAACATATCGAGGCATGCCCGTCCTGCGTGGCATTTCTGCGCGAATTGCGCACCGCCATCGATCGCTGCCGGTCCCTCGAGATTCCCTGTGACCCGGCTGTCGCGCCTCGATTGCGCTCCATCCTTACACGGGAATACCTGCGCATGCTGGTTCTGCCGGTCGCAAAATAAACACCCGCGATTCTGTAACGAATCGCCGCTTTCGTGACTTTCTTCTTATGGAAGAGGAAACCATAATGGAAGTAAAAATTACTCATCTCGACAAGGTTAAATTTGCGATTCATTCGCGATCACACTCCATTATTTGCGACCAGCCGACAGAGAACGGTGGCGAAGACTCTGGCATGACACCTCCGGAGTTGTTGCTCGCGTCGCTGGGGTCTTGCGCGGCTTTCTATGCGATGCAGTATCTGAAAACACGCAATCTCGCGGAAACAGGCGTGGAGGTCACAGTGACCGCCGAAAAGCTGAAACAGCCTGCCCGCGTCGGCAACTTCCGCGTGCATGTTGTGTGCCCCGTCTCTCTTACTGAAGAACAGACTGAGGGGCTCATGCGCTCCGTGCACCACTGCCTGGTTCACAACACGCTCTTGACGCCACCGGAGATCAAGATCGAGTTGGCCATATCCGAACTTGCTGTGGCCCGCAGCTGACATCCCACACCGATTCAGACCGCTCCTGGAACGGTGCCCGCGCAGATCGGCGCGTGTCAGTGTTTTAATCATCGAATGGCGAGCCTCGAAAATTTCCGTCTCGTAGTCTTCCGGGCAGTTGCGGAGCAGCTCAGCTTCCGCAAGGCCGCTGAAGAACTGTATCTTACGCAGCCCGCGGTGAGCCTCCAGATCAAGGCGCTGGAGGAGGATGTCGGTGTTCAACTCTTTGATCGCACGGGTGCGCACATCACGCTAACGGCTGCAGGACATGTTCTTCTTGGCTATTGTGAACAGGTCAAGACGCTTCTCGCCCAAGCTGAGCGCGAGATTGCGGCATTGAGCGGTGAACATGTTGGGCAACTGGCGCTGGGCGCCTCTACAACCATTGCCCAATATGTGCTGCCTCGGCTCCTGGGAGAGTTTTGTCGAGAACATCCTCGTGTTCACCCCACGCTGGTCAGCGGCAACACGGAGCACATCGTAGAAGCCGTGGAGAAGCAGAAGATTTCGCTGGGGTTCATCGAGGGCCCGGCGCGCAGCCGGGAGGTCAAGACAGAGCCATTTCTTGAGGATGAACTGGTGCTTATCGCGTCCACTGCGCACGAGTGGGCCGAGCGCACTTCGGTCTGCTGTTCTGAAATCGCCTCAATTCCGCTGCTGATGCGGGAGCGCGGATCAGGCACGCGGCATGTGATTGAATTGGCGCTGGAGCGGCAAGGCGTCAAGCGGAATTCGATGCACATCGTGATGGAACTCGATTCGACCGAAGCCATCAAATCCGCCGTGGAAGCTGGGCTGGGGGTCGGATTCGTCTCCCGCTGGGCAATTGCGAAAGACCTGAGACTCGGTAACAACTTCAAGATTGTCGAGGTCGAAGGGTTGACGATCAAGCGCCAATTCCTGGTTGCTTGCGCAACCGGCCCAGAGTCGCAAGGGCTGGCCCTTGAATTCCGCAGGTTTCTAATTGCGCGTGCAGGCATGCAGAGAATTGTGGCCGGAACCAGACGACCATGACTTGCCGGGCTCATAAGATTGGCAAATAGGCCATGATTACTTCTGCTTGGACGGTGACGCGTTCTTCGGGAACACTGGATGTGTGACTAAGAACGTATTCTTCATAGGCTTGATTATTGCGGCAAGCGGCCTGGTATCACCGCCAATTGCTTTAGCCGGCGGTCTCATCTATGGATTCACCTTCGTTCATCCCTTTCATCTTGAGGCAAAGCAGTTATCGAAGTTGCTGCTGCAGGCATCTGTGGTGGGGCTCGGATTCGGCATGGATCTGCAGCAGGTTATGCAGGCGGGCCGCTCCGGATTCATCTATACCGCGGGAAGCATCAGCATCGCTCTGCTCCTGGGTTGGGGGTTGGGACGACTCTTGAGGGTAAAGCAGAGAATCTCGTATCTCATCTCGGCCGGCACAGCCATCTGCGGCGGCAGCGCTATTGCGGCGATTGCCCCAATCACCAATGCAAGCCAGGAAGAGATTGCCGTCTCGCTCGGAACGGTTTTCGTGCTGAACTCGGTTGCCTTGCTGACGTTTCCGGTAATCGGAACAGTGCTGCACATGACGCAGACGCAGTTTGGCCTGTGGTCGGCGCTGGCGATTCATGACATAAGTTCAGTCGTCGGTGCAACAGCGAAGTACGGAGCGGTGGCTCTTGCCGTCGGCACGACCGTTAAGCTCGCCCGCGCTCTATGGATCGTGCCGCTTTCGGTTGGAACCGCAATGGCAAACAAGAGCAAGGCGCGTGTCCAATGGCCCTGGTTCATTCTCTTCTTCTGCCTGGCGGCGGTCGCCAACACTTACGTTCATATCTTCCAGCCCGCGTATCCGGTTCTGAAGCATCTTGGCGTTATCGGTCTGACTGTCACGCTCTACTTGATCGGAACGGGGCTCTCCATGAAGACTCTCCGCGAAGTTGGCCTTCGACCGTTCCTTCAGGGGGTCCTTCTCTGGCTATTCGTGGCCGTGGGATCGCTTTCTCTTATCCTCAGCGGGTGGATTCACCTTTAGGGCCACCAGGTTCGGAGCAACCATAGGAATTGGACGGCAAGGGCTTGTGCATTCATCGTGGCCCGTCCAATCGTGTACCATCTCAGCGACAGTTCACGTTAATCCTGCGCAGAATCCCTGAATTGGACGCTTCTTCTTATGAATGTGAGGGATATAAAATAGTAGAGCAACCTTCTTGTGTCGTTCTGATATCAAAGAAGATGAGGGTTCTTCCCCCGCTATGAAAGTTTGCTGCGAAAAATACTGCCCGCAGGCCTGAATGAAAGTCCTGGTTTCCATGCATCGTTGGAGCATAAATCGTCAATTCAGTCGCATGTGCACACTCGTGTGCGTCGCTCTGGCGTTTTGCCTCTTTGCGTGGGGCCTGCAATATAAGCTTTCCTTGTACGATCCGCCCAAGGCAGCTTCTCATCATGTTCCGACGGCAAAGCTGCTCTCGAAAAACGAGCAATCCAGTTCCACCGAAATCCCACTGGTAGTTCGGACTCGGACATCTACGAGAGTTATCTACACCGTGCCTACGGCTGTCTTCTTCATTCTGTTGGTGGTCCTCAGCGTATCGAATCTGCCATTGTCAGGTCAGAGGCAGCAGCGCGCAAGTGGTTTGTCGCATTACCGTCGCGCTCACCAGAGAACCCACTTCGTTCGCCCACCTCCGGTTCTCGCCTAGCCATTCCCCTAAAGCCAATGCTGAAGTGTTCGATCAGGTTCAATGGTCGAATGCAGCGGGACGCATTCTCTGTTTGAGAACGTGTCCTGCCTTCGCTGACCATACAACCAAAAATCATTTAGAGGTGCATTCGAGATATGCGAAAGCGATCCTCCTCAATTCTCGTCGCGGGAATGATGTTTCCTGTCCTGGCCGCCATAGTTGCGTGCGATTTCAAGAGTCAACATCCCGGTGCGAACGCCGCAGAGATTCCATCGGCGAAAGTAGCTGCGGCAATGCGGGGAGACATTGCGCACACACTGAGCCTTGCCGGGCAATTCCAGCCTTACCAGGTGGTGGATGTTCACCCGAAAGTGACTGGCTTCATGGTCAAGATCAACGTGGACATTGGCGACCGGGTGCGGAAGGGCGAGACCCTGGCTGTATTGGAAGTCCCGGAGTTGAATGCTCAGTTGAAGGGCACTGTTTTCGAGGTGGAGCGTGCAAAGGACGATCTGCTTCGCGCGCAGCATGAGATCAAGCGCGCTGAAGCGATCCATTCGGCGTTGCATGCGGACTATGAGAGATTGCTTGAGACATCAAAGGCACAACCAGGCTTGATTGCGCAGCAGGAACTGGATGATGCAGAGAGCAAGGACCTGTCTTCGGAGTCGCAAGTGGATGCGGCTAAGGCCGCCGCAGCCGGGGCGCAGCAGCATGCCGAGGTAGCCCATACGGACAACGACCGGGTGCAAGCGCTCCAGAACTACACCAACGTGGTGGCGCCACTGGACGGAGTCATCGTCTGGCGCTATGCCGATACTGGCGCGCTGATCCAGAGCGGCACCAACTCAAATGAACAGGACATTCCGATCGTACGGCTCTCGCAGAGCGGCTTGTTGCGCCTGCGCATGCCAATCCCGGAGAACGATGTGCAGTTTGTTCATATTGGCGATCCGATGCAGGTTCGCGTCGATGCTATAGGCCGTTCTTTCACGGGAAAAATCATGCGATTCACACGTGACGTGAACTTTGAAACGCGAACAATGGAGACCGAAATCGATGTTGAGAATAAGGATCTCTCGATCTCACCTGGCATGTATGCCAATACTGAAATGGAACTTGGGCATGCGGAGAAGGTGGTAACCATTCCTGTCGAGGCGCTGGTCCTCAAGGGCAACCAGGAGACCGTTTATCTGCTGGATGCGAGCAATCACATTCGCGCCCGCAATGTTGAAGTTGGACTGCGTGGATCGAGACTTGCGGAGATCAAGAGCGGGCTTGAGCCTGGGGACCGGGTGATTGTGGGCGCGCAGGACAAGTACAGCGAAGGCCAACAGGTTTCCCCGATCCTTACCCCGGAGCCGGCCTCCGATGTCATGCGTGAGGCGGGCGGCGTGATCGACATGAAAGCGGAAGAAGAGAGCAGCGGAGGTGCGAAGTAATGCCGAAGTTTGCTCTCAGGTTTCCATTCTTCATCCTCATGCTGTGCCTGGTGGTCGCGCTGGTGGGCGCGGTCAACGTGGCTCGCATGCCGGTGGATCTGTTCCCCAACATCGACATGCCCGTCGTCGTGGTGGCCACGTTCTACAACGGTATGCCTCCGCAGCAGATTGAAGCCGACATTACCAACACCTTCGAGCGGTTCTTCACACTGGCCGCGAATGTCGATCACAGCGAATCGCGCTCGTTGACCGGCGTGAGCCTCATCAAAATCTACTTCAAGCCAGGCACCGATCCAAACGCGGCCTTGAGCAACATCGCCAACTTGGCGATGGCCGACTTGCGCCGCTTGCCGCCGGGGACGCTGCCTCCGGTGGTGCTGGGCATGGACGCCTCGACGCAGCCGGTATGCCTGGTGACTCTGAAGGGCGAGGGGCTGAACGAAACGAACCTGAAGGATCTGGCGCAATTCCAAGTGCGCAACCAGATATCGAACGTCCAGGGCGCATCGGTGCCGCAACCTTACGGTGGAACCTATCGTCAGATTCAGATCTATGTTGACCCGCTCAAGATGGAGGCGCGCAACCTGAGTCTGAACGACGTGGTGACGTCGGTAGACAGTTCCAACCTGATTCTACCCGCGGGCGACGTACGCATCGGATCGAAGGATTTCAACATCTACGCCAACAGCCAGTTCCCAGACGCGAAATCGATGAACGAAATGCCGCTTAAGTCGGTGGGCAACTCGTCCGTGCTCGTTGGCGAAATCGGCAAGGCGATCGACTCCGGCGCCCTGCAATACAACATCGTGCGCATCGATGGACAGCGCTCGGTCTACGTACCGGTCTTCAAACAGGGCGGGGACAGCAACACCATCACCATCGTGAACGGAATGAAGGACGCCATCAAGCATTTGGTCGACATTCCGGCATCGCTGAAGACCGCTGTTGTATTCGATCAGTCCGTCTTCGTCAAAATGGCGATCTGGAACGTTTCGAAGGAAGCTGGCATTGGACTGGTGCTGACCGGCGTGATGATCCTGATTTTCCTGGGCAGCCCCCGTGCCATGGTCGCCGTGGTGATTTCCGTTCCGCTCGCGATGGTGGTATGCCTTCTGATAAGCAATTACATGGGCGGCTCTATCAATACCATGCTTCTCGGCGGTCTGGCGCTGGTCTTCTCCCGGCTTATCGATAACGGCGTCATCGTACTCGAAAACATCTTTCGCCACATGGAGATGGGAGAATCGCCGGCGGCGGCCGCGGACAAAGGCGGGACAGAGGTCTCGATGGCGGTGTTAGCAGCAACGTTCACCACCTCCATCGTGTTTTTTCCGGTCACGTTTTTCAGCGGGGTCAGCAAGTACATCTTCACGCCGCTGGCTCTGGGCGTGGTGCTTTCGATCTTCGCGTCGTATTTTTTCGCCATGACCGTGGTGCCGCTCTACTGTGCCAAGTTTATTCGCCTGAAAGACGAGGGGGAACACTCCGCTGAGTCGAAGGTGAACATCTTCACGCGCTTCGAGAGAAAGTTCAACGAAAAGTTTCAGGCCATGCTGAATTGGTACGAGGCTCTTGCCATGCGGGCGATGCGGCGCCCCGGTCTTACCGCGGCAGCGATCCTGGGTGGCGTGGTGCTTGTTCTTGCGGTGACGACACCCTTTCTGGGCCGCGCCTATTTCCCGCGCACCGACCCTGGGCAATTCGTCATCGACGTTCGGATGCCCAGCGGCACGCGGCTGGAGGCCAGCAACGACTACATCGCGAAGGTGGAGACGATCGTTCGCAGCGTGGTCAAGCCCTCCGATTTGGACATGGTTGTCTCGAATATAGGCGTTTACCCCGACCTCTCCGCCATCTACACAACCAACGCCTCGATGGACACGGCCTTTGTGCAGAGCAGCCTCAAGGAGGGCCATAGCATCGGCAGCTACGAGTACATGCGCCGCGTCCGACAGAAGCTCTCCCGCGAGATGCCCGAGCTTACCACTTACTTCCAGGCAGGCGGCCTTGTGGATAGCGTCATCAATCAGGGTCTCCCGGCTCCGATCGATATCCAGGTCAGCTCTAACGATATGGATGGAGCCTACACTCTGGCCAAGAATCTGGAGCAAACGATCGCAACCATTCCCAATGTGAGCGGCGTCTACATTCCGCAGAACCTGAACTACCCAGGTATCGAGCTGAACATCGACCGCGAGAAGGCGAGCTTGATCGGTCTCTCTACAAAGGACGTGGTAGACAACGTAATTACCGCCATGACCTCCGACGGCATGGTCGCACCCAGCTACTGGATCGATCCGAAGAGCGGTAACAACTACATGGTTACGGTTCAGTACGCGAACAGTTATCTAAACAACATGACGATGGAGGACTTCGAGAGCATTCCTTTACGCGGTGTTCCTCCAGCGGGAAGCAACTCGATGCAAGGCGCCAGCGAGGCTTCAAGCCAATCGCGCGAGTTCTCGAATGGCGACCACACTGCCGGGTATACGCCCTTGAACTCTGTTGCGGAGATCAAGCTGATCAATACTCCGACGGAGGTGGATCACTATCAGATTCGGCGCGTAATCGACATCTATGTCTCCACCAAGACCGAGGCGCTCCAGAAGGTGGGAGGAGAGATCGACAAGCTGTTGGCGAGCACAAAGACGGACAAGAACACGGTGCTGAAGATGCGCGGCGCCGTGGTCAGCATGAACCGGTCGTTCTTGGAGTTTGGGCTTGGGCTCATCGTTTCTGTGCTGTTGGTCTATCTCATCCTCATGGCCCAGTTCACATCGTTCATCGATCCATTCATCATCCTCATGGCTATTCCGCCCGGACTCGCAGGGGTCGTACTGATCCTTTGGGTGACCGGGAGCACGCTAAACATCATGTCGCTCATGGGCGTCATCATGATGACCGGTATTGTGGTTTCGAACAGCATCTTGATCGTTGAATTCGCCGGAACCCTGCATCGGCAGGGACTGTCGCCGTTGGAGGCCGTCGTCCAGTCATGCAAGATCCGACTGCGCCCGATCCTGATGACCTCGCTGGCGACGCTGCTGGGCATGATTCCCATGGCGCTTGGAATGGAGGCCGGGAGTGAGCAATATGCGCCGCTTGCGCGCGCAGTTATCGGCGGACTGGCAGTTTCCGTGGTTGTAACCGTCTTCCTTGTACCGGCAGTTTACCTGATCGTTCACGGCCGGCACGACAAGAAGTCCGGTGTTGCGGAGGAGGTTTAGAGAATGGCCATACTGGCTCGTTTGAGGTTTCGATATTCCGGGTTGCTTCTTTCGCTGCTAACGGTTTCTCCCGTGTCAATTCATGGACAAGCGGCAGGCGTCACGTCGCAGATTCCGGATGCTCCCCAGGTCTCGCTCATGGTCCTTGCGCGGCAAAGTGCAACAGTGATGCCCAACAGCGTGGGGCAGACTGCGACGACGCAGGCGGAAAAAGCTGCTCCCGGCCAATACCCGCGCCTGACGCAGTCCGACGCTGAAAAGCTTGCTATCAAGAACAATCCAAGGGTAAGTGTTGCGCATCTGCTTGCGCTGGCACAGCATCAGGTTGTCCGTGAAACCAGAGCGGCGGAACTTCCGACAGGAACAGCCAGCATTACCGCTGAGGATGCAGAAAATGCCAGCCGAATCTCCGCAGGCTCGCTTACCGCATCTCGTCTCTTTGAGCATGCAGGAGCCGGCGGAGGATTTACGCAACTACTTACCGACTTTGGAAGGACTCGCAATCTCGTGGCGTCTTCAAAGCTCCAGGAAAAGGCACAGAATGCGAGTGCTCTTGCATCAACTGAAGATATAGTTCTTGCCGCCGATCAGGCATTTTTCAATGCCCTTCAGGCCCAGGCGCTGCTTAAAGTTGCGGAACAAAATGTCAGTACTCGCCAGACCACGGAGGCGCAGGTCAGTGAGATGACGAAGAACAAGCTCAAGTCAACTCTCGATTTGAGCTTCGCAGATGTCAACTTGTCACAAGCCAAGTTGCTCTTGCTGGATGCTCAGAACAACGTCGACTCGACGATGGCCGCATTGGATGCGGTCTTAGGACTTGATCGGCAGGAAACATATGACCTGGTATTGGATGATCCGGCATTGAAGGCTCCTCCAGCAGACGCCGATCAGCTCCTGCAACTCGCATTCCAGCAACGACCGGATCTCGAGGCCCTGAACCTAAGCCAACAAGCAGCAGCTAAGTTCAGCCATGCACAACGCGATCAGATGCTGCCGAGCATCAGTGCCGCAGGAACTGCCGGTACCGTCCCCATCCGCCCCGCAACATACTACCTCAACAATTGGTGGGGTGCGATTGGTGTAAACATGAACATCCCCGTCTTCAATGGATTCCTTTACTCTGCCCAGGCTAAGGAAGCATCTATCCGCGCTGAGGCAGCTTCAGAACAGACGCGGGATCTGCGCGACCGGATTGTTCGGGATGTACGTACCGCCTGGCTGGCATCGAATACTGCATATCAAAGAGTCGCTGTAACAGACGAACTTCTGAGAGAAGCAAACTTGGCTCTCAAGCTGGCGCAATCCCGCTACCAACTGGGACTTAGCTCGATCGTAGAACTCAGTCAGGCGCAGTTCCAACAGACCGACGCAGCAATTGGCAACACTGACGCGCAATACCAGTACCGGCTCGCGCTCTCCACGCTCAACTATCAGATTGGAACAACGCCATGAATGAGAACTTCAAATTGAAGGTGTTCCGCGTCGTCGCGGAGACATTGAACCATTGCAGGCCGCCGATGAACTTCATCTTGCGCAGCCCGGAGTAACGGCACAAATCCGGTCACTGGAAGAGAGTGCTGGAATTGCGCTTTTCGATCACATCGACCAGGATGCCATCCTTGAGCCGGTCGGAGCGACGCTCTTGCAATATGCGCGAAAGATCTACACGATTGCCAACGAGTTGATGATTCTGATTGTGAGCTTTTGCATAAGGAGATAGCCACCATGCCGGTGATTGGCGATAGGCCCGAATTAAATCTGAAAACGATCGTCTATGCAACGGACTTCTCTCTTTGCTCCCAAAATGCAGGCCTCTATGCGGCACGTTTTGCTTCTTGTTTCTCTGCTACGTTGCTGGTGACTCATGCCTTTGTACTGTCACAAGCAGCTTCGGAGGTTGAGATCAACCAAGTTCTGGTGAGTCAGCAAAGAAAGGATTTAAACTCCCTCCTATCGACAAAGGCCGCTCTTTTGGCAACTGATTCCATCGAAGCGATTGCTACTCTTCTGGAGGGCGATCCGAAAGACGTCATTCCAGCGCTGGCCGATAGCAATGCACCAACCATCATTGTGTTGGGAACACACGGAGGGGGTCGGCTCGAACGAGGAATCATTGGCTCCGTCGCGGAGAAGATCCTTCGCTCTTCCCAGTGGCCGACGCTTACCGTTGGCCCACAGGTCAAGCCCGTGTCTTCTCAGACTTTCCCATTTGCGAGAATTCTCTTTGCCACAGACTTTACTGTGGCGGCTGCCAAAGCTGCAATTTATGCTGTTACCTTCGCGGAAGTGTTCGGGGCCAAGATTGATGTTCTCAATGTGATTCAGGACGACGGCATTGAGCATCCTGATCGACTATCCAACCTCCAGAACCGCTACTTCAGCGCGCTCGATGGCCTTGTACCACAGCAGGCAAAGGAATTCTGTGATTCAAGAACTTATGTAGCTGTCGGCAGGGCACACGACCAAATCCTTGAGCACATCAGGGAACGATCTATCGACCTCTTGGTGCTCGGTATCCGAAAGACTTCACATCTGAGCATGGAAATGAGAACATCTGGGGCCTTCCGGATCATAGCGGATGCGGCATGTCCAGTCCTGACGATTAGAAGCTGAGGAGTAGATCGCTTAGCCGGAGATGTGAATGGAGAAACGCAGGGTGCAGTCGAGCCACGACTATAATCACACACCTACAACCTTGCTTATGGCTTTATTTGGCGGCGCTTGTGCCTTCATTACTGTAGAGAGCATATTCCCAGACGTAGTTGAGTCGTTGGGGCATCAGACGAACAAACTCCCGGGATGGAAAGTCCATATGGGATCGGCATGCGTTGGAATCATAGCGTTCCTCACTTTCTTGTTCATTCTGGAAGCACTCGAAACAAGATCAAAGAAAACAGCGTGGCGATGCAGTGCGCCGTGGTTGCCTCTCGTTGGGCTTACGGCGATAGCTACAGTGATTCACATCCCTTTCTACCTTGTAGCCCTAATAGGCTCTATTTATGGCGTCTGTGCTTACCGCAGGACATGCAGTGTGCGTCGGTTGGTCACGTGATGTGATGTGCAAGCTGCAGGAAGGCGATATCACATTGTTGATAAGTGATACTTAAGCTCAACCTCATCCGATAGCAGCATCTAAGACTCTTGCGAGTGGCGCTACCGACGGATGTCACCATGTCTATCCAGGTGGCCGCCTTGATGGAAGCGGCTATGTACCATGCTCAGTCCAAGGAAATAAATGGCCACGGCCAAGGCAACTAGAAACAGAAACTGTGCAATTTGGAACCAGGTCGACCTTTCCCTTGCAGGTGGCGCCGTATTCGAATTGGCTGTCATCTGGGCTACTCTCCGTTGGGCCATGCAGCGGTCATGGCGCCTCCATTCATGCTTTTAGGCGTCTTATCCGACATGCATGATGAATGATGGCAGCAAGATGGACGCCATGCAGTACCATTTCGCACACTCGCGATTAACGCGGTGACTCCATTTGCCTGGAACCGCAGCAACATCGAGCTTGGCCGCTCGCCCCCCCCCCATGCCCGTATATTCCTTGACACGTATATGCACTGTAGGGTATGTCAAGAGTGTGGAATCTGTATTCGAAATCATTGCCGAGCCGAATCGCCGCGCGATATTGAGTCTCCTGGTCTCGTCACAACAATCGGTTGGAGAGATCGAGCGTCGACTTCGTATGTCGCAGCCGACTGTGTCAAAGCACCTGCGAGTGCTGCGCGAGGCCGGCTTCGTAGAATCCACGGTGGACGCACAGCGCCGTCTCTACCGGCTGAAACCTAATCCACTTCAGGAGGTGGACGCCTGGCTGGCTCCGTTCCGTCGGTTCTGGTCTGCTCACGTAGATTCTCTTGAGCGCCACCTCGACCGTATGGATCAATCAACCCGACGAAAAGGAAGACGTAGTGACGCGGCAGCGCCCGCGAATTCGACAATACGGGGGAACCGATGAAAATCAAACTGACCAGCGTGTACGTCGACGATCAGGAAAGGGCCCTTCGCTTCTATACTGAAGTGCTCGGTTTCGTGAAGAAGGCCGACTTCAGCCAGGGGCCGTTTCGCTGGCTCACAGTGGCCTCACCAGAGGACCCGGACGGTACCGAGTTGCAACTCGCACTCAACGGCAACCCGGCAGCCAAAGCCTACCAGCAGGCCATGATCCAGCAACGCCAGCCCGCGGCCATGTTCTTCACCGACGACCTGCAGGCCGACTACGAGCGTATAAAAGCGGGCGGCGCCGAGTTCACCATGCCACCCACAGACGTGACAGCCTCCAAGATTGCCACGCTGAACGACACCTGTGGCAATCTCATTCAGCTCACGCAGTTGATGCGCTGGTAGGGCGCCCGCTCGGAAGAATCGCCCTGCAATATGGCAGCCCGGTGGGCACCGACGGAGACAAGGAGAAGAAGGTGGCTGATCGCGAGCGGTACGCACCGCGTCCGGCCGGCGGGGCGCAGGTACGAAAGGACGGAGAGAAGTGGACGCTCATTCTCGTCAGAGAACTGCGCCACCCGCCGGAAAAAGTCTGGCAGGCGCTAACCGACCCAGCGCATCTGCGCGAGTGGGCGCCCTTTGAGGTCGATGGGAGCCTGGGCACGGTTGGAACCACGGTGAATCTCACCTGGGTGGGAACGGCGCAGGTCTCCGTAACAAGAGTGACGCGAGCCGATGCTCCCAAGGTGCTTGAGTACAGCGATATCCGGTGGGAACTCGAAGACCTTGGTGGCGGCACGCGCCTCACGCTCTGGCACAGCATCGATCGCCGCTTCATCTCGTGGGGCGCCGCGGGCTGGCACGTCTGCCTCGACGTCCTTGATCAGCTTCTTGCCGGGGAGCCGATTGGACGCATCGTCGGTGCCGAGGCCATGAAGTTCGGCGGCTGGCAGCGGCTGAACGCCGAGTATGCAAAGCAGTTCGGCGTCAAGGCCCCAAGCTTGCCGCCTCGGGCGGGTCAAGAATCGTGAATCGAGGTTGATCGCTAGACCATGCACCGGGTTGGCAGACCCGGGTTACCCGCCCGCCATCTTTCCGGACTGCTATCGGACCGGCAAAGGGTTCCCCTTGCGGAGGTTGCAGGTTACGTCGAGCGCAGCTAAATTAGGTGCGAGAGTTGGAGCGGAACATGAAAAGACCCGTCCCGGTCCGCCCCACGAAGCCAACACCGGGCTTCGCGGGGGCCCCGATGGAATCTGCCTCTGCATTCATCGACGCAAAGATCAACGAGCTCGCGGACTGGCGCGGGAAGATGCTCGCGAAAGTGCGCGCCATCATACTCAAAGCAGACCCTGAGATCGTCGAAGAGTGGAAGTGGATGGGGACTCCCGTCTGGTCTCACGGCGGCATCGTCTGCACGGGAGAGACGTACAAGAACGTCGTCAAGATGACGTTTGCCAAGGGAGCTGCGTTGCAGGACCCTTCAGGTCTATTCAACTCCAGTCTCGAAGGGAATACCAGGCGCGCTATCGACATCCACGAGGGCGACAAGGTTGATGAGACGGCCTTGAAAGATCTCATCCGCGCTGCAGTCGAACTCAATCTCAAGGTCAAGAGCAACCGGTTCCGCCTGAATCAAAATGCCAAACCGTAGAGGAAACCATGCCTCAGGAATACATTGAGATCCGCGGTGCGCGCGAGAATAATCTCAAGAACGTCTCGCTGCGCATCCCCAAACGCAAGATCACGATCTTCACCGGCGTCTCGGGTTCCGGCAAATCGTCGATTGTCTTCGACACCGTCGCCACCGAGGCACAACGCCAGATGAACGAGAATTTCAGCCTGTTCATCCGCACCTTCCTGCCGCGCTACGCCCAGCCGGACGCCGACGCCATTGAGAACCTGAGCATGCCCATCGTCGTGGACCAGAAACGGCTCGGCGGCGGATCCCATTCAACGATGGGCACGATCACTGACATCTACCCGGTGCTGCGCCGGTTGTATTCCCACATAGGCAAGCCGTGTGCAGGACATTCGAATGTCTTTTCCTTCAACGACCCAAAGGGCATGTGCCCGAACTGTAACGGCCTCGGCCGCAAGCTGGGCGTGGACCTGGATCTTTTCCTCGATAAATCCAAAACGTTGAACGAAGGCGCGATCCTGTTCAATGATTATGCCGTCGACAGCTTTGGCTGGAACATCCTCGGCCAGTCGAAACTCTTCGACATGGACAAGAAGCTTTCGAAGTTCAGCGAAAAGGAAATGGAGCTGCTCTTATACAGCAAACCTTATAAGGTGAAAACGAAGGTCGGAGGAAAGGAGTTCAATTTAACCTGCGAAGGCATTATCGGTAGATTTATCGCCAAGTACATCACGCGCGACCTGAAGACCATGTCGGAACGTACACAAAAGGCCGTGGCGCCGTACATCACCATGGCGCCGTGCACGGTGTGCAAGGGTGCCCGCTTAAGTCAGCAAGTGTTGAAGTGCAAGATCGACGGATACAACATCGCCGAGCTGGCCTCAATGGAAGTAGGCCAGTTGATCGGTGTGATCAAGACGATCAAGGAACCGAACGCCACACCCATTTTGAAAACACTCGTCCAGCGCCTGCAATATCTCGTGGATATCGGCCTCGAATATCTCACCTTGAATCGTGAAACAGACACGCTCTCGGGCGGCGAATCGCAGCGCGTGAAGATCGTCAAACACCTGACCAGCAGCCTCGTTGACGTGATGTATGTGTTCGACGAGCCCAGCGTGGGTCTGCACCCGCGTGATGTGCATCGTCTAAATGAACTTCTTCAACAATTGCGTGATCGAGGAAATACGGTTCTCGTCGTGGAGCATGATCCTGATGTCATTAAAGTCGCTGACCATATCGTGGACGTGGGTCCGCATGCAGGCAGTCAAGGCGGCCAGGTCATCTTCGAAGGTTCGTTCAAGAACCTGTTGAGCGCGGACACGCTGACCGGAAAATATATGAAACAGTCGGTTTCGATCAAAACCGATTTCCGTTCCCCCAGTGGAAAACTGCCGATCAAGAATGCAAAAGCCAATAACTTGCAGAACGTGAGCGTAGACATCCCGAAGGGTGTACTCACCGTGATCACAGGTGTGGCAGGTTCGGGGAAGAGCTCGCTGATTCATCAAACATTTCTACGTCAACACCCCGACTCCATTTTGATCGACCAATCCCCTGTGGGTGTGTCGAGCCGGTCCAATCCCGGCACCTATACAGGCATCATGGACGAGGTGCGTAAGGCCTTCGCGGCCGCGAACAACGTAAGCCCATCCCTCTTCAGCTTCAATTCGGAAGGCGCCTGCGAGAACTGTCAGGGACTGGGCGTGATCTACACCGAGATTCCCGCGATGGGCGAGGTCAAGTCTCCATGTGAGATCTGTGAGGGCAAACGATTTAAGGATGAAGTGCTGGAATATAAGCTGAACGGAAAATCGATCAACGATGTGCTGGGAAT
This sequence comes from Acidobacteriaceae bacterium, assembly GCA_003165075.1. Lineage (GTDB taxonomy): Bacteria > Acidobacteriota > Terriglobia > Terriglobales > Acidobacteriaceae > Telmatobacter. Next base: position 103,019 of record PLSM01000095.1, read on the forward strand.
GACTGTCAGGCAGGCGCTCGAATACTTCAAGATCGACAAGATCGCGAGCAAGCTACAGGCCATGAGCGACGTGGGCCTCGATTACCTGACCCTGGGTCAGCCGTTGAGCACACTGTCCGGTGGCGAATGCCAGCGCATCAAGCTGGCGAGTGAACTGCACAAACAAGGCAGCATCTATGTGCTGGATGAGCCCACAACCGGTTTACATATGTCGGATATCAGTCACCTGCTGGAGATCGTGAACCGCCTCGTGGACGCCGGCAACACGGTTATTGTGATCGAGCACAACACAAGCGTGATCAAAAATGCAGACTGGATCATCGATATGGGCCCCGAAGGCGGCACCAAGGGCGGCAAGGTCATATTCGAAGGCACGCCCAGGCAGTTGCTCACTGCAAAGAAGTCGCTGACCAGTGAGTACATACGGAATTAATGGCTAGGTGATCGTCGGCCCGGAAGTGCATGAATTAGAGATGTGGCTTCTTGAAGGGTAGATGATTATGCGCGGCCTTCAACTCAATCTCGTGCGCACGCCAGGCGCGCCCAGAATCAGAGTCGCCTGTGCGAATGGATTCATGGGCCAAGGGAACGCCCTGCTCCGGGAACCCTGACCCCGGTAGTCAATGGGATTGAGGTACAGTCTAGCTCTTCTTTGATGTCAC
>PLSM01000158.1 GCA_003165075.1 Acidobacteriaceae bacterium
TCTCTCGTTCCCTCGATTGAGTCAAAACATGAACGACAAATGCAGCAACTAACCCTGAAGCTAGCGGGCTCCAAACAAGCATTGTGACCTTGCCCTCAGAATGCGTACCCCATATGCGCTGGGGTTGAGGGGATAATCCCGTAGTCGTCGAGGCTGTGGGAGTGTGGGAATCGCGTTTTTTGAGATTTCCATACTTCCACAGCCTGTTTCTCAGGCTGCCTCGCGCTGCAACTGCCAGGCATTTTCGTACTCGACCGGGCTTTTGTAGCCGATCGTCGAGTGCATTCGCTTCTGGTTATACCAGAGGATCCAGTGGATGACCGCATCTTTTGCCGCACGCACCGTGATGAACTTCTCTCCGTGCAGCCGTTCCACCTTGAGAGACCCGAACAGCGTCTCGGTCACCGCGTTGTCCCAACAGTTGGCCTTGCGGCTCATCGATGCAATCAAGCCGTACATCTTCATGACCTCACGATAATCGTCCGAGGCATACTGGCTGCCACGATCGCTATGGAAGATCGCCTTGCCCGCTTCGGGCCTTCGTCCGAGGCAGGCCATCTCCAGCGCATCGATGACCAGACTGCGGTCGATCGACGTCTTCATCGACCAGCCCACGATGCGGCGGCTGAACAGATCGATCACCACGGCCAGATACAGCCAGCCTTCTTCGGTGGCGATATAGGTCACGTCGCCGGTCCAGGTCGTGTTGGGCGTCTCGACAGTGAAGTTGCGGTTGAGAAGGTTCGGCGCAATCGGCAACTTGTGGTCGCTGTCGGTGGTGGCAACGCGAAATCGCCGTTTGCCACGCGCCTGTATGCCATGTTGCTGCATCAAGAGGCGCACCCGTTCCTTACCTACGCGCACGCCACGACGACGCAACTCGCGCCACATCCTGGGCCAGCCGTAGGCGCCACGAAGCTCGGCATGAAGGGCGCGGATGTGCACCAGCAGAGCCGCATCTGTCATGTGCCGACGCAAAGCGATGCCCTTACGCCGCAACTGGTGCTGGTGATAGCCCGTGAAGCTGACACCGAGAACTTTACAAAGAACTCGAACGGGCCAGTGATGTTGGTGCTTATCAATGTAGGCGAACTTCACTTCTGGCCCTTCGCGAAGAACGCCATAGCTTTTCCCAGGATGTCACGCTCCATCCTGACTCGCGCCAGATCAGCTCGCAACTGGCGGATCTCGATCTGCTCGGCGGTCAACTTCGAACCCCGACCGTTGGCCGCAAGCTTGCCAAACCTGTGCGCCTTGACCCAGTTCGACAACGTCTGCTCGATCACCCCCAGGGACCGCGCCGCTTCGGCAACACTCTGGCCCGACTCAACCAGCCGTACCGCTTCCATCTTGAACTCGTAGGTGTAACTCTTCCTCGGTAAACGCACCATCTTCGCCGCTCCTTCGCTAGTATCTCAGAGCGCTATATGAGGTACGTTTTCCGGGGGCAAGGTCATTGTCGTTCTCGCGAAGCTCCATAAATCAATGATATGCATGGCAAGATTATCCACTACGTTATTGGGGGTATACCCAGTTTCGAGTCTAATCCCCCGACTGTCGGAGCGGGCTCCCCGCGCTTTTCCAGAAGGCCGCTAGGGGGGTGTGGGGGGGTGTCTCGGTAGGCTCTCACAGCAAGCGAGCGCTGCGAACGGTTCGAACGACACTCCTAGAGGCATCATTGTCCTAAAATTGCCCTACAAGTTAACCGATTGATTATTATGCAATGATTAAGTTATTGATTCTATTGGCGTCCCCGACGGGATTTGAACCCGTGTTATCGCCGTGAAAGTCTCGCCCCAAATCGCAACCCTAACGAACTGCTGAGAATCAGAATGCATCGGAACGAACCCCAGCAACCGCAACGAACAGCTTTACTGCTCCGCAGATGTCCGCAAGGTCTGAACGTAATCGCGGCTGTCGCAACCAGGGCGGCGCAGAGTGATACAACCGACTTCCACAGGGCATTTATGACGATTTCCTCGTATTTTGAGCCTCTTGCCGCACAACCGCAAAGCGGGAACGGACGCCGTGATGTCAAGATTAATTGCGATAAAACTTGACACCGGAATGCCACCAACAGAGATATGCGGTCGTTTTTGCTCGTGCTAATAGCGGCGCTCATTATTTTCGATTATGATGAATATCGAAAATAGAACACTCTGCTATTTTCGAGCCTGAAGAGGAAAATGACGGCGATTGCAAACATTCCCGGCAAAAAGGTTTCCCTGGGCAAGTATTCGGCCTTTGTCCCCACTCCACTGCCTCCAAAGCTGGACTGGACGCCCCGCCTTATTCGAGTACTCTCCGACGCAGACCGCTTGATCGGCAGACTGGCTGGCGAGGGGGGGCGGCTGGCCAACCCTCATGTGCTGATGCGGCCCTTTGTGCGACGCGAGGCGGTCCTTTCAAGCAGGATCGAAGGCACGCAGGCCACACTTGGCGAATTGCTGGCAGCCGAAGCTGGCGCAGTTGTGGACAGGAGTCCGGAAGACCTCCGTGAGGTTGGAAACTATGTGGTGGCGTTGGAACATGGCATCTCCCTTCTCAAGGAACTCCCACTTTGCGTACGTCTCGTTCGCGAGTTGCACAAAAAGCTTATGGCGGGGGTGAGAGGGCATAACGCGGCTCCAGGACACTTCCGCACTACACAGAATTGGATCGGCAAACCCGGCAGCACACCAGAGACGGCTTCCTTTATTCCCCCACCACCTGGCGAAGTGGCGCCTTGTCTGGCAGCCTGGGAGAAATTTCTCCACGATTCCGAACTGCCGCCGCTGGTGACCATTGCACTTGCTCACTATCAGTTCGAAGCCATACACCCTTTTCTCGATGGCAATGGCCGCGTGGGACGTTTGCTGGTCACGTTGTTTCTTATCGAAAGGAAGATTCTTCCCGCTCCCTTGCTCTATCTCTCGGCATTTTTTGAAGCATCACGACGGGACTACTACGAAGGCTTGCGCGCGGTCAGCGAGCGCGGCGCGTGGCGAGACTGGCTTGAATATTTTTTGCAGGGAATAGCCCGCATGTCCGAAGATGCAGTGAGCAGGGCAACACGCATCAACGACCTGCTGGCTCAATGGCGGAGGAAGCTGGCCAGCGAATCGACGAACACACCGTTGAGGGTGATCGATCTGCTGGCGGCGAATCCATTCATTACCACCACTGGAGTTGCCGATCGATTAGGACTTGCCTTCACTACGGCACAGCGTGCGATTGAACGGCTGGAACGAAACGATATTGTGCAACAGACGACGGACGCGAGACGCAGCCGCGTCTACTGTGCGCGAGCGCTGCTTGAGATCCTTGAAGAACCGGCTCACCTTACGCCGGAGGTTGCCGAGTGAAAACTCGCGTCATTTCAACTCTTTCGTCCTGGACCAGCATCGTTCTTTGAGTCTTGGTTAATGAAGCTGGCAGCTTCAATATATGAATCCGGCGCTACTTGTCCCAGTTCTGACGCCACACGGCCATCTCTCGTTGGCGCGGGAGGCGGATGCCGTTGCGCTGGACGAAGAGGTAGGGCGGCGCCTGGAGGAGTCTTTCGCGCGCGGCGCTGGCCATGGACTTCTGCAACTGGGCGCCAGTGAGGTTGGAACGGCGCTACCCGCCGTGTTTTCCTATTGGCGGGAGTTCTCTGCTAACATCGCCGAGTTTCTGGCGTTTCAAGCTAACCTGCTCTGGAGACATACAAAAGGGCTGTTCATCACCCACAACGGATCGGAGCCTTTTGGAAACTGCTTTGAATTCGCCAAAGCCCTCGATTTCCTCTCTGTGGATCTCTATCCTCTGGTTGGCCAATTCACTAACCCGGCATTCAGCGCGGATTTGTGGCGCGGATCCAATCACGGAAGATCCTTCCTGGTTCTGGAACAGCGTAGCGGCATGTTTGGCGACTACACCTTGAAGGACGCGACTCCGCCGCCGGGTTTGGCTCGCCTCTGGGCATGGCAGACTCTGGCCCATGGCGCTGACGGCGTGCTGTTCTTCCGTTGGCGTCGAAACAACGGAGGGAGCGAGCAGTATTGGCAGGGGTTGATGAATGACGACGGGAGTCCCAGCAGAGCATTTGAGGAAGTGTCGCAGATGGCGTATTCCGGTCGATGTGGGCAGGCGATTCCATTGGATGTGGGCACCTGATTCTGTTTGATGTGGGCACCTGATTCTGTTTGATGTGGGCAGCGATTCCGCTGTGATGTGGGCACCATTTGTTGTTTCACCGTAATCGGTGCCCACATGGCGTAATCGCTGCCCACATCGAACGGAACGGTAGCCCAAATGAAACATAAGGGTGTTTATGGGTCGGGGTGGGAGCGGGGGGCGTTGGTAATCCCAGGCAGGTGTTTTCCTGAAATCTGAGGAAAACATGTTGCCCGAAAAGAGATTGACCATGCGCCAGTCACGCGAAATCCTGCGTCTCCACTTCGAATCACACCTTGTCCCGCAGCAGATCGCCTCGATCTGCAAGGTAAGCAGAAGCACCGTCCAGCGATGTCTTGAACGACTGAGAGCGGCGGGGCTGAGTTGGCCCTTGTCGGCCGATCTTGATGACGTGGCGCTGGAGCGGCGCTTGTTTCCACCGCCGCCGGTCGCTTCGCCGGAGCAACGCTGCCTGCCGGACTGCGCGGCGATTCNNGATTCACAAGGAACTGAAGAGCCGCAAGAACGTAACCCTTCAACTTCTGTGGGAAGAGTACAAGCAGGCGAATCCGCTGGGCTATGCCTACAGCTGGTACTGCGAGCTATACCGCGCATGGCAGCGCCGGCTGGACGTGGTTCTGCGGCATGAACACCGCGCCGGGGAAAAGACGTTCGTGGATTACGCCGGGCAGACGGTTCCGGTGACGGATCCCAAGAGCGGCGAGGTTCGCCAGGCACAAGTGTTCGTCGCGGTTCTGGGCGCCAGCAACTATACCTACGCCGAAGCCACCTGGACGCAGAACCTGTGGGACTGGATTCACTCGCATGTGCGCGCTTTCGAGTTCTTCGATGGAACAAGCCAGCTTGTCATCCCGGACAACCTGAAGTCAGGCGTGAAGAAGCCCTCCTACTACGAGCCTGAACTGAATCACACGTATGGCGATCTGGCGATCCACTATGGCGTCGGCATCCTGCCAGCGCGACCATATCGCCCGCGGGATAAAGCCAAGGCGGAGGTCGGAGTTCAGATCGTTCAGCGATGGGTGTTGGCTGCGTTGCGCAAGCGTCAGTTCTTCAGTCTCGCGGAGTTGAACGAGGCCATCCTGGAGTTGGTTCACAAGCTGAATCAGCGGCCGTTTCGCAAGCTTGCCGGTTCGCGTGTCGAGCTATATCGGAGTATCGATCTTCCAGTTCTGCAGCCGTTGCCCTTGCATCCGTTCGTGTATGCGGAGTGGAAGAAGGCGCGTGTGAATCTGGATTATCACATCGAGTTGGGCGGGCATTACTACAGCACGCCGTATCAGCTGGTGGGCAAGGAGGTGGATGTACGAAGCACGAGCGGGACAGTGGAGATCTTCCATCAAGGCAAGCGCGTTGCCAGCCATGCGCGCAGCAGCAAGGCGCATGTGGCGAGCACGAATGCGGCGCATCGGCCAAAGTCGCATCAAGAATATCTGGAGTGGACGCCGACGCGCATCGTCGAATGGGCGGGCAAGGTCGGTCCCTTCACGGCGCGGCTGGTGGAGAACATCATGACCAGCAAGCCGCACCCGGAGATGGGATATCGGTCGGCTCTGGGAGTAATCCGATTAGAACGCAAGTATGGCGCAGAGCGTTTGGAAGCGGCCTGCACGCGGGCTGTGCGATTGAAGCTCTACCGTTTTCAAAGCGTGAAGTCGATGCTGCAAAGCGGTCTGGACCGTCAGCCGTTGCCGGAGCTGCTGCAAATGCCTTCTCCGGTAACGCATGAGAACCTGCGCGGCCCTGGATACTATGCTGCCCAGCAGACTCGCCGGGAGGTGGGCCAATGCTAAACCAAGCCACACTGGACAAGCTCCACGCGCTGCGGCTGACGGGCATGGCGGAAGCGTATCAAAAGCAACTCGAAGAGCCGGAAGCACGCGGCCTCAACTTCGAAGAACGTTTCGGCATGTTGGTCGACAGCCACTGGACATGGCGAGAAAACCTGGCACTCACGCGCCGCTTGAAGAAGTCGAAGTTATCTGCCGAGCCCTGCGTCGAAGACATCAACTACCGCTATCCGCGGCAGATGGATCCGGCAACGTTGCGCGGACTTACTAACTCGCAATGGGTTGCGCAACACCTCAATGTCCTGTTTACGGGGCCAACCGGAATCGGCAAGACGTGGCTCGGGCAAGCGCTGGCGCAGAAGGCCTGTCGCGATGGCTATAGCGTGCTGTACCGGTCCGCGGCCAAGCTATTCCGCGACCTTGCCCAAGGGCGGGCTGACGGCAGTCTGGGCAGGCTGCTGGAGAGCATTGCGCGCACCGATGTGCTGTTGGTGGATGACTTCGCCATGGCTCCGTTGAGCGACGACGAGCGTCGTAGCTTCTTGGAGGTCTGTGACGATCGTTATGGACGACGTTCAACGGTGCTGACCAGTCAGTTGCCTGTCGAGAGTTGGCATGCGCAGATCGGCGATCCAACCATCGCCGACAGCATCCTGGACCGGCTGGTTCATAACGCCTATCGCATCGAGATGGATGGCGAGTCGATACGCAAGACAAAGAAGGAAACGGCGCTGAAATCTATCGGAGGCCGCTCATGAGCGCCCCTCGGTTGATCCTCAAACAGCCCACCGGCTGGTTCGCCGCAGGTCGAGAGTTTGCGCAGGCCATCACGATCCTCTCCGATGGCGCCTTCAAACTCTACGTCTACGCTTGTCTGCGTGCCGGCCGCCACACTGGTTGCCTGCGTGCAACGCTTGATGAACTCTCGCGAGCGATGACAAGAGCGCCATCAACGGTCGCCATGGACGTGGACGAGCTGGAAGTGCGAGCGGTTTGTTGCGTGGCCAGGGACGAAGGCTCCATGTTCACGCTGGAAATCTGTGACCGCTTCTGGCCGTATCAACGACAGCAACCACCTGGCCGCTCTGGGCAGGAGGCGGAGTTCGTGCAGAAAGTGCGCAGCCTGTTCCTGGCCCCGGCTTGCGTTCAGGCCAGCTTCTCAGCTGCCGACGAAAAGATCGCGGCGGGCCTTCATCGACGAGGCGTCTCTCAGGAGCAGATCACGCGGGCCATCCTGCTCGGATGCGCCCGCAAGTATGTCTCCATGATCAACGCCGGGGTCCACACGCCAATCACCAGCCTGCAATACTTCTCCGACATCGTCGAAGAGGTGCGTGAGTCAGCGATACCGGAAAGCTACTGGGAACCGCTCCGTACGAAAGTGACGCGGATGGAAAAACAATGGCAGAAGGCGATTCCAGCGAGACCCTGACGCCGAAACCCGTGGGGCAGTCTCCGACTGCCCCGCATCACAGAAGCACCTGCCCACATCGCCGGAATGCCTGCCCAGACCCAACGTAATGCCTGCCCACATCCGGCGGAATCCACAATCATGCCTCATAGAAAAGCAAGAAACGAAATGATGCTGCTGAATATTTATTTACCCTTTTCTTGACTCATGTGGGCAACCTGACTACTGTAAAACTCAACCAGCGTCGCTTCGCTCCGACGCCTGCCCACATCACCGGAATCAAGTGCCCACTTCACTGGAATACGCAGATGGGGGCGGAACTCGGAAAGGTCGGGGCCGAGTTTGCTCACGCAGAAAGCCCGGCCAGCGTTGCAGTGGTCCTGTCGTATGACAGCCTCTGGGCATTGCAGATTGGGGACCACAATTTTCCCTACTTCGATGAGCTGAGGGTTTTCTCGAATTCCTTCCGTCGATGGGGGCTGAATACCGACATCGTCGAGCCTACGGGTGATCGAGGAAAGTACAAAGTGGTAGCGGCTCCTTCGTTGCACGTGGTCGATCCGGCGACTGCGTCAAATTTGGAGAAGTTCGTGTCGAACGGAGGCGTGCTCATTCTCTCCGCGCGCTCGGGCTTCAAGAATCCGGACAACCTCGCTACAGATCTTCCTCCAGGACCCTTGCAGCATCTCGCCAAGGTCCGGGTCAAAGACTTTACGCAGCTCTCCGCACCGGAACGGTCTGGCGCCGTGACTGACCAGGGAGCCTATCAGCCCAACTCCGAGAACCGAATAAGGTCTACTTCGCCGGACTGGGCCGCGGAATACCGTGCCATGGGATGGATCGACATCCTCGAATCAGACGGTGCGCAGACTCTATTTCAGTATCAACTGGACTACTATGCGAGCCGGCCTGCGGTGACAATCGCCGACTATGGCACGGGGAAGGTCGTTTATGTCGGCACGATTCTGGAGCCCTGCTTTTATGTAGACCTCGCCAAGCAGGTTTGTGCCTGGGCCCATCTGGAACCTATATCTGAGATTCCGGAAGGAATGGATTTTGCCATTCGCCAGAAAAACGGCCGCTCGATCGGCTTCTTACTCAATTTCGCTGAAAGCCCGCAGTCGGTGAGACTCCGGGGAGAACATCGCGATCTGCTGTCAGGCAAAGTGTTTGCAGCGTAGGTCACGGTACCCGGTTTGGACCTGTGCGTTCTGGTCGAGAACACGTCCTGAGGCTGCCGACCGGCACA
>PLSM01000051.1 GCA_003165075.1 Acidobacteriaceae bacterium
ATGGCTACCTCGAAACTGCTCCAGTTCGCGTTGAAGTTGAACAATCGGTTCGGGAATAGAAGATGCGCTCTTGTGCCTCAATACCAACCGTCCTCGCCGGCTGATTCAACGTAACAAGGTCAGCTAAATCGCGTCACGCATCCTTGCCGAAATCTCACAGTTCTCGGCGTCCTACCTGTTTCTCAACCCGCACCTTTTGGAACGGCTGGTTCGGGGAGATCTGGCTGTTTGTTTTCTTTGATTTAGGGGACGTGTTTTCAGAGCCCTTTTGGAACAGTGCTGGTGGCGGGCCATTCGTGGTGGACGACCCGGTGAACGGTGGCGCTCTGCCGGTCCCGGCGCTTTTTGTCTGAACGGCCAATTCTCTCTTCAAGGCATAGCCTTTGAGCAACCTTGCAGCCGACGTGTCGGTAGCGGGGAACGTAGGCAGCGATTACAGTGGTCTGCCGGCAAAAAAGGGCATTCTTATGAACTGAGTCTGTGCGATGTGGCTGCCTCATCGAATCGATGATCCGGGTGTTATCCAGCTTATTACACCCGATTGACAGACTGACCGCACAGAACCCGACTAAGAGAGTGTTCTGTCTGGATGGCCCACTATGCGCCCTGGGCCGAGGCAGTAGTCTTCCGAGTCCAGACTTGGTGCCTTGATCGCCAAGTACTCCGTCGAGCGAGGTCACACCGCGCCATCCATCCGCCAGACTAATGCCACGCCATAGCCAGCCTGAACACAGGGGCTCTCTCCGGCCGGCCGAGGAGGCCCACGGCCGGATAGGCTTGAAAATCTAGTTCACGGTTAACGTAAATGTCGTCGTTGCCTTTGTGCTGGCCGTGTCGTTGCCGGTTCCGGTTACTGTGATTGTGTAGCTACCGGCGGTTGTTCGCGGGTTTGTCGTGGTGTTTGAGCTGCTAATGCCACCGCATCCTGCCAGACTCCCCAGCACTACAATCACAGCCAGAAGACCCAACACCGACTGCCATTTGCGCTGCCGTGCCGGAATCCACAGGAAGACAAGCAAAGCTAAGGCTACACCGGTGCCCGTACCATCCCATCCCCTGCCCGGTCGGGGCCCGGGCAGCGAGTTGCTGATAGCCGCCGTCGTATTTACCGTCACGGTTGAAGTTCCGCTCTGTGTACCGGAAGTGAGCGTCACCGTCTGGCCGCCGAGGCAGGTGGGCAGGTCTGTCGCACCGGCGGGACTTGAGGTTACCGCGCATGTCAACGTGACGGTTCCCGCATATCCCGTGCTTGAGCTTACCGTTATGGTGGAAGTGCCTGGTGCACCGGGCGCCACAGTTAACGCAGTTGCAGCCAGGGAATAGTCGGCCGTTGTCACGGTCACCGTAGCCGTGTTCGATGTGCCGTTGTAGATCGATGAACCGGTTGCATCCGGTGTGTAGCTGGCAGTCAGAGTGTCACTACCAGTACTTAGAGAGCCAGCGGGAACGTCGATCTTCGCAACGCCGCCGCTCAGCGGCGTGGCAGTAGAGCTATAGTTGCCGCTTACCACGATTACCGAGCCGGTGGGTATGGGATTGCCTGCGCCACCGCTGACTGCCACCGTCACTTGCAAGGTCTGATCTGTGCGGATGCTGGATGAAGACGGCGTCACCTTCACCACCGGAGTGATTTTAGCTGGCAGGTTGACCGTGTAAGCGGCTGTGTCCACCGCGCTATTGGTGTACCCTGTCTCTACCGCGATGGCCTCCAGCGTCTCCGTCGCGCTTACCGTGATCGCGCCCGTGTACTTGGCTGACGACGTAGTCGGCGTTGTCCCGTTGGTGGTGTAGTAAATCGTGGTTCCGCCGGTCGAGTCGCTGATGGTTACCGACTGCGACGCGGTGTACGTCCCGCCCGGCGGCGAGAACGTCGGCGTTGGCAGCACCGGTACGATGGTGTAAGCAGCCGAGCCCACCGGACTGTTGGTATAGACCTTTTCGACTGCAATGGCCTCCAACGTCTCGGTCGCGCTCACCGTGATCGGCCCGCTGTACTCCATTGATGAGGTTGTAGGCGTTGTCCCGTTGGTGGTGTAGTAGATGGTCGTTCCCGCTGTCGCGTCGCTGATGGTCACCGACTGCGCACTCGTGTACGTTCCGGCCCCTGGAGTGAACGTCGGCGTCGGAAGCACGGGAGCGATGGTATAAGTAGCCGTGCCCACCGGACTGTTGGTGTAGCCCGTCTCTGCTGCGATGGCTTCCAGCGTCTCTGTTGCGCTCACCGTAATCGGGCCGCTATACACCGTGGAGGAAGTCGTCGGAGTCGTTCCGTTGGTGGTGTAGTAAATAGTTGTGCCCGCCGTTGCGTCATTGATGGCCACCGACTGCGACGTTGTGTACGTCCCGGCTGCTGGCGAGAATATTGGGGCAGGCAGCGTCGCGCTGATCGTGTAAGCCGCTGCGGCTACCGCGCTGTTTGTGTAACCCGCTTCGACCGCAACGGCCTGCAGCGTCTCTGCCGTCCTCACGTTGATCGCACTCGAGTACACTGCCGACGACGTGGTTGGAGTGGTTCCGTCCGTCGTGTAATAGATGGTTGCGCCTACGGATCCGCTGGTGATACTCACCGATTGCGCCGTGCTATATGCTCCACCGGAAGGGCTGAACAAAGGTGACATCAAGACCGGCGGAGCGCTTGATCCGGTCGTATAGACCCAGTTCAGAACCTTTTGGCTGGAAGTAAGTCCTCCGGTGCCGCCTGTGAATCCTACGTATGCCGTACTGCCGCCGACAATAGAGGGGATATTCACCGTCCAATTCGTGGAATACGCCGCTCCGGTCACCATGTCTGTGATCGTCATCGAAAGGACGGTACCGTTGTAAGCCAGGTCAATCTCCATCGTATCGTCGCTGTGCAGGTTGATCCCTGTTGTGCTTAGATCAATGGCCGGAACCGTCGGGCTGGCCCCGTTGATATAAAGGCCGGTTGAATCCGGTCCCTCGCCGGCATTGTCATATAGATCGAACTTTATCCCGACGCTATTGGCAATTCCCTGATATCCCAAACCTGATCCCGGGTTGCCAAGCGCATAGACGTTATTTCCCTGGATCGCGAAAGTAATACCGTCGCCAGCCGGATTGGATAATTGAAAACTGAAGCTCGATGTGAATGCTTGAACGTTCACCTGCTGGTAGTACCATGCGGATCCCGCTTCACCCAGTCCTCCATTCGTCAGTTGCAGACGGGTATCATCCAGGTCGGTGCTGCCGTTCAAAATCATGATTCCCGCAGTTCCTGCAAATCCGACCGGAAAGTTGATGTCTGTTTGTCCTATGTTCAGTGTGTAGGCCGCGCTTGCCACCGAGCTATTGATCAGGCCGGATGCCACGGCAATTGCTTTCAGAGTCTCGGTGGTGCTAACTAATACAGGCACAGTGTACTGTGTTGAAGCGGTCGTCGGCGTGGTTCCGTCGGTAGTGTAATAAATCGTTGCTCCCGCGGTGGAATCGCTGATAGTTACTGAAAGAGGTTGTGCAAAAGTACCGCCGCCTGGACTGAAGGTCGGCGTTGCAGCCTGCACAGAGTCGACATACGTTGCAGAGGTCACCGCACTCTGCAGGTAGCCCGCCGCACTGGCTATGGCCCGGATCGTGGTTGTAGCCGTGATCGTAATCGGGGTTGAGTAAACCGCAGACGCAACAGTTGGCATACTGCCATCCAACGTGTAATAGATGGTTGCGCCCGTGGTCGCATCGCTGATAGTGACGGCAAGACTGCCACTAAAAGATCCAGCACCTGGGCTTAGTGTCGGAGTCGCTGCCAATTGCTCCCCATTCAGCAGCCCATACACGCTCAGCTGTCCTTGCGCTCCCACATACACTTTCCCATTTACCACCGTCGGCACTGTGAACTTGACCGCGGGACCGGGATTATCTCGTGTGGCATTTGTGCTGCTCGAATAGAGGGTTGTGCTTGGATTACTGGCATCGTGGGCCTGAAGAACGGATGGACCTTGTGTCTTGTAGGCTTCAGAGTCGATGGTCCAGACAATCCCCTGCGTATCTCCGTTCGCCGAGATAGATGGGTTCGCTCCTGGAAAACCGTACGTTTCTGAGGATGTGGCGGTGGGACCTGTGAGTTGCCCATTGACGAGCGGAAATGCCTTGAGAGTGTCAATCTGGCCCCAGTAATAGACAGTCCCGTTCCAATATGCAGGCGAGGTCCAGGTGCCAAACTGCCCAACCGTGTAGGGAAGCCCCTGCACCACCTGATCGCCCGCGGTGTTATATCCACCTAGATTCTCGCGGTTAAGCAGGTACACTTCACCCCATTTTCCTGCCTGCACCAGCAAATGGGGATAACTCCCAGTGGTCTGATTGGGAACAATCAAGACTCCGCCGGATCCCAGGTCTCCATCGTTAGCGTCCAGCGAGGCCTGATTCGAAGGAGTGAATTCATCCCTGATTGTCGGCACGCCGTTGGTCAGATCCAGATCCAACACACTGTCCCCATAGTCCATGCCGGCCGCGTAGGGCGTTGTCGCCGTGTAATCGCCGTTACCCGTCGCAACAAACATCCGGCCGTACGGATGATTCACCGGATCGACTACCTCCGCAGCTAGACCGGAGCCTCCCATCCAAACCCCAGAGCCGACACCATTCGCAGAGGTGCAGAATACCCCTGTCTGTTTCAGAGTCTGCGCGTGATAGCCCATAATCCACCCGTGCCATGGGCCGGCATCGCCGTGAGAAGCGAATGCGATATAGACGATACCATTGAGCAGCAATAGACCAGGCCGTTGATTCTCCCATTCCGCGTCAAAGGTCAATGTGCCGCCGGAACTGCCGCTTCCTGTTCCCGAGACTGTCGCGGTAATCACCACTGGGCCGCCGAACTTCTCCGCTCCCGAGGTTATATCCAGCGCGTGCAAACGCTGCACGAAGGCGGTACCCTCGTTGGTCGCGCTCACCACGTAAAGCGTTCCGGACGACGGATCGATCACCGGAGTGCCGGTAATGCCCACCTCGGGGATGATGTCGGTTCCCACATCGTTCGACGACACTGTTGTTGCGCCTGCCGCTGCTCCGTGGGCCGAAGTGAGCATCGACGCAAACCACAGGGGGTTCGCATTTGCGCCTCCGTTGCTGTCGGCATCGAATGCGTACATGCTGTCGTGCTCGGTTGCCACAAACACCACATTGTGCGACACCCCACCAATCGTTACGTTTTGAAGATAGAGCGGCTGAGCATAGACGTATCCGTCCACAGCCTGCGAGAAGAGCTTGCCGAAATGCGTCGGGTTCACATCCGAGGTATTAAGGATCGTCTCGTTGAGGTTCTGCCCCGTGCGCGCGATATCGTTGTGCCAGGTAGTCACACTCAACTGCGCATGCATCAGATTGCCGGCCGCCAGAAGGAGCCCCACTCCAAGAATTCCTCGCAGGCCGCTGCACAGTTCCGACAGTACCCCTGGCGCTCCACGCGAAATTGACATAAGGGAAATAATCCTCCTGTTTTGACTAGTCCTCGAGAAAGGGCCATCAACCGCCCACGCATTCTCTTGCTTTGCAAGATCTTTACGTTAACAGATATTCTTTGCTTGCTCGCGTTCCATTCCGCATGAGGGGACGAATCGGCTGAGGCTAGACCAAACTACACATGTTCCCTACTTTCCATATTTACTATCCATGACCGCCAAAACTGCTGGAATGGAGAATGTATGCTCAGACCTATTCACATCTGCAAACGAACATATCCACTCTATTTTAAATAATTTACACAAGAACCCTGTAAAACTAAGGCCTTGCCTCAAATAGCGCCCAAGGAAGCTGACGTTCTGCCACTGAACTACTCCCGCTTCGCTCCTCATTATAGCCAGAGGAGGCCGTCATGTCAGCGAAACTTGCACGCACTTTACACCAGTGCACCTCTTTTGCCCGCAGGAAGAGACGGCTCCTTTCTGGAGAGCCGCGTTTAACGAGATTGCAGGCATCTATGGTGGACTCTAGCCTTCCGCAGAACTACGCACCTGCGGCGATTTGGGGCTCACCATGTCTCCCGCGCTTATATAGATTGGAATGGTTGGACGGGTATGTTCGACAGTCGGGCCTTTTGCGGGCAATACGCAGAAAAGAAATGTCGATGCAACAATTTGCATGTCGGAGGAAAGGGTGGCTTTACACATGTAGCAGGCATCCATCCGTGCCTTCAGAGGCTTGATCCGTTCTGCATAAAACAGATCAATACTGTCGGCATCGACATTCCGCAGGATTTCTCCCTCACAGCGAAATGCGATCGTAGCCACTCCAGTAATGCCGGGCCGATAGGGCATGTTCCTTAGCTCAGCATATTGAGGCAACTTGGGTCGAGGGCCAACCAAGCTCATATCCCCGCGGAGCACATTGTAGAATTGCGGGAGTTCATCGAGCTTGAATTTCCGCAGGAATCGCCCAAAGGGCGTTACACGCAGGTCGCCGTCCTTTGTGAGGCCTGGACCCACAGTCACTCCGCGATCTTCGGTCATGCTCCGAAATTTGTAGATCCGGAAGAGCCGACCGCCCAAGCCCACTCGATCTTGGGAAAAAACCGCCTTCCCTTTCGAGGTAATCCGAACGCCCAGGGCAATGAGCAACATCGGCAACCCAAACACGAGCAAAACAGACACGGCGACGACAATATCAAAAATGCGCCTGGTACGGGAGACGATCCACCGGCTCGCAGGAGGGGCGTTTAGGCACACTTCAAACGAAGCTGGCCAAGTGCATTCACAAGGAGAAACGTAAGAAGACAAATCACTGAGATGAACAATATCAGAAAGACAGGATTCGTGTTCCAACAGAAACCTTCCCCCCCCACGCCAATACTGGGACCCTCAGATTTTCGTATTGCAAGCAGTATAGAGTCAATAGACTTCGTAGTCAAAAAAGCCATTTCACGTTGGACGACAACCATGAAGATCAGATTAGGTCAACGCAGGAGCACAACCTTCCATTTTGGAACTCTCTCCTAAACAGTTAGAAAACTGTGGAACTTTTTCTGTTCCAACTCTACTAAGATCGAGCCGCAGTCACATCTGCAGATAGGTCACACCAGTCCTCAGTAAATGGGCTTGATATCGCCAACGCCTGTTAGCCAGCTATCCGCTGTAGGCAAATGCTGTGGTGTGACTAAGGCGAGAATTGAGCCTATCTTCGCTTAAGAGGCTACCATCAAGAGCATTCAACAATATAGCTCCTTTCCGCAGCGCTAACCGCTTATCGCCGCCTCACCTCTAAGTCTCGCGCATACAATTACAGCGACGACACTTCAGATTTTAGTCATGCACGCCACCTGTGATAACTTCTGTGTTCTCATTTCCTAATGCGTAAGCACGGTAGCTTCTACCGGCGGGTATCGACGTCTCAGAGAGCCTGAGTCCAAGCTAAAGCATGAGTCAACACGGAGGGATGCTGGGCTCTTCGTGTATGGTTGAAATCTCCGACAGTAGGACAGCCCTCGCCGGTCCGACCTTCGTTGAAGTTGCCCGAGTTCGGCGATTCCTGATGTGGGTATTCCTCCATGTCTTCCGACCCAGGAAAGACTTTCGACTGCGAAGAAGTAACAGAAAGACCGGAGCGGCCAACCAAATCGGAGACACCCACGGCAGGACATTGAGCATAAAGAGCACACGTAGATGAAGCAATAGCTAAAGTCAAGGCTACCCAGAGTAACCCGCAAGGACGCGGAGCACGACGAGATTCACAATTGCTCTTCATCATCCAGACACGGGATATGCGACGGTATACCTCGGTGTGACCATTATCACAATGTTTTCCATTCATAAAACCTAGAGTAAAGGGGAAGTTCAGTTTCAAGCTAGTAAAACTGATACCTGAAATTTGTACGGGCCATTCTGACCTGTTGGCGAGCTTGGCTTTTCAAAGAACCGTTCTTTCTAGAAGTGGAGCTCGGATTTACCGAGAGAGCACTGTCGTCGCAGAAGAGCAAACGCGCAAGGGCCGAAGCCAGGCACGCTCACGCGACTAGGGTCCAGTTTACTCGAAGAAGGGCGGCGAGGCAATAGAATCACAACTACCGCTCATTCATCCGATAATTACTCCCAGCGGTTCCGTCTTGACGTGCGTGCGGGTGCGCTAGGCTGATTCGGGAGGCACACGATCGACTCCGATTTCCAGCTGATCTGCCTCCCTGTCGGCCGTCGTCAAACAGCTTGTCTGCCAGCAAGTTAAGTTCGGCCATGAATGCTTAGCATTTCTATGGCGAGATTTAAAAGCTTTCATTGCCCGTCGTAGCCTCTTGGTAGATCCAATTTGCCTGGAATGGATTCTGGCTTCATCGTCGGGCGGTTTTTTTGATAATTCTATCTTTGGAGCCGCTCGAAGACATGCGGTGAGTGCACGGCGAAGTTGCCGGCGAGGTCTCAGCAGGGGGGTATAATGGGGCGCTACGTACCAAGGCCGAACACAGCCAAAACCAACACGGATTTCGCCTGACGATGCAGAACGAGTCTGGCTTTACGGAGTGATTCGCAGAGTTAGCGCTCGAAGTAACTCAAGGCATATTCTTGAGGGAGTCCACCTACGGATGAAATATTCTCTTGTCGTCTTCACGTTGTTGATGTACAGCGGGTTTTGGTGCGCACTTCACGCACAGAAAAACAGCCCGCAGAGCCCTCGGCTTGACGTTGACACCGATACTATCGAAGTCGGCGCCGACCCGCGTGGTTCAACCTACGTGCCTATGGATAGCTGGATCTACCCAGCGATGGACAGGCTGTACGCATTGGGCTACGCGGACAGCGCGTTCTTCGGCATCCGTCCGTGGACCCGGCTTAGCATCGCGCATATTCTCGAGCGCAGCGCAGAACAAATCGAGACTGACAGTAACAATGACGAGGCTCGCGCCATCTATTCTGCAGTACTTCGGGAATTGCAATTAGATCTCGATCAGACCAGCCCACAATTTCAACCGAAGGTTCGTCTGGAGAGTGTGTACACCGATCTGCGAGGCATTGGTGGAGTACCTTTGCGAGACAGCTTTCATCTGGGCCAATCCATTATCAATGACTACGGCCGCCCGTACGAAAATGGCTTCAACAGTTACACGGGTGCGAGTACCCGTGCCGAGGCGGGACGTTTTTCACTGTACTTTCGCGGTGAATATCAGAATGCGCCGACAGCTGCAGGTTACTCCCCGACACTGGCGGCATTTCTGTCGAATAACATCGATGGCATTCCGTTTGCCACCAATCCATTGCAGGACACAATTCCTGAAGGGCCGATTGATTCAGCAAACTTCTTCCGCGTTGTAGAGGCGAGTCTCTCGTATCACCTCGCGGGGCATGAGTTTTCCTTCGGAAAGAACGATCATTGGCTCGCCCCGGATCGAGGCGCCTCCATGCTTTGGAGCAACAACGCGGAGAACATCTACGCATTCCAGATCGACAAAGTTGAGCCGTTCCGTATTCCGTTGCTTTCGCGAATTACAGGCCCTTTTCGCTATGACTTTTTTGTAGGCAGCCTTAAGGGGCACACCTACCCCAATGATCCATGGGTCCATATGGAGAAGATTAGTTTTAAGCCGACGAAAGACCTGGAGTTCGGATTTGATCGATTGATAATATGGGGCGGAGAGGGACACGAACCGATTACGATCCACACGTTTCTGAAAAGCTTCTTCAGTTTTCAGAACGTTTCAGCCGCCGAAAAGTCCTCTTCCAATGACCCTGGGGCGCGTTTCGGCACTTTCGATTTCAGCTATCGGCTTCCCTTTCTGCGTCACTGGATAACTCTTTATACGGATTCACTGGTGCACGACGATGTAAGCCCAATCAGCGCGCCTCGTCGCTCAGGGGTCCATCCCGGAATCTATCTGTCGCACTTGCCCGCCATCGAACACGTTGACCTGAGATTGGAGGGAGCAAGCACTGACACTGTCAGTTCGTCTATTGACGGGGGTAAATTTCTTTATTTCGAGACCATTCAACGGCAAGGTCCGACGAATAAGGGATTCTTAGTTGGTGACTGGGTGGGACGGCAGGGCAAGGGCGGGCAGGCTTGGTTAACATACCACTTATCCCCGCTGGAAGAGGTTAGTCTGACATATCGGAATGCGAAGGCATCTAATAAGTTCATTCCGGGAGGTACTACTCAGAACGCGTACGAACTCTTCTTGCGGAAACGGATCATGAAGGACTTCGAGATACAAGGTATGGCTCAATACGAAAGCTGGAAGGCTCCGCTGTACAAGCTCGGAGCGCAAAGCGATTTCACAACGAATGTTCGGATCACGTGGTTTACGCCCTAAGTACCTCCCGGCGCCGCCCTCCGTTCCCGCCAAATCAAATCGCGAGCAGACGCCTTTCCTCGCATCAGCGAGCCACATAGACGGTTGCATTCTGCACTGTTTGTCTTTCGAACCACTCGTCTACGCCGAATGCGGTCTCAACACCCCCAAGCAGGAGCCATGCGCCTCCAAACATGGTGCGGTGGAGTTCCTCGAGGATGCTTTTCTTTGTTCCGGCGTCGAAATAGATCATGACATTGCGACAGAATACCAGGTCGAAAGGCCCCAGACCATGCATGCTGTTGCGAAGATCAATGGTTTCAAAGCTCACCATCCGGCGCACCGGTTCGCTCAACTGCCACTCCGTGCCCGACTGGCGGAAGTGCTTCACCAGCAGACTCGCCGGCAGACCTCTGTTCACTTCGATCTGCTGATATTTTCCGGACCGGGCTCGCTCTAAGACCTGAGAGGAAAAGTCAGTGCCCAGGATCCGAACGTCCCAGTCGCTCAACCCCTGGGCAATGAGAAGCATGGCTAAGCTGTAAGCTTCTTGCCCAGTAGATGCCGCAGCGGACCAAAAACGTAATTTCTTCGTTTGCTGGCGCTCTTCCATTAACCTCGGCAGCAGGACGCTCCGTATGGCTTCATACTGCGCGGGATCGCGGAAGAAGTACGTTTCGTTGGTCGTCATCGCCTCTACCACCTGGCGGCCAACTTCTGTCTGGCAATTGCCCTTGAGGAAAGTACACAAGTCGTCAATGGTGTTGAGGCCAAGTTGCCGGACGATCGGCGCAAGGCGGCATTCGAAGAGGTAGTGTTTGTCCTCTTCGAGCACGATGCCCACCTGGGAATAGACGTGCTCCTGAAGAAACCTGTAGTTCTCCGGGCGGATCTCCGCGACTGACGCCTGACTTTGCACTCAATTCACCCCAAAATTCAGTCCGCTCTGCGTACTATCTCCGGCACCACCAGATCGAGTGGCAACACACAGTCCGCGAGACCCGCATTCACCACCGCACCGGGCATACCCCAGACAACACTTGAAGCCTCATTCTGTGCCAGGATGCTCGCTCCCCGTGCCTTCAAGAGCTCCACTCCGCGTAATCCGTCATGTCCCATGCCAGTCAGAATGACGGCGATGACTGCGCCGCCATACACATCGGCGATTGAGGAAAAGAGCGCATCGACAGCGGGGCGACAGAAGTTCTGAGGCGGCGACTGATCCAGATTCGCTTGCACTTCGCCGCCTCTTGAAGCCACCCTCAGGTGAAAGTCCCCGGGGGCAATCAAAATCCTGCCGGCATCCACCCGGTCGCCCTGGCTCGCCTCTTTCACAGGCAACCGACAGGTAGTGCAGAGACGCTCGGCGAGTAAGCGGGTGAAGAGAGCTGGCATGTGCTGCACCACTAGAATAGGCAGGGGAAACCCTGCAGGGAGATGCGGCAAAATCGTAGCCAGGGCGGTGGGTCCCCCCGTCGAAACTCCGATCACCACTACTTTGGGGCGCATCTTCGTGATGGGCGCGGCGGGTATCGCTTGCAAGAGCGGCACTACAACT
The DNA here is from genome assembly GCA_003165075.1 of Acidobacteriaceae bacterium. Lineage (GTDB taxonomy): Bacteria > Acidobacteriota > Terriglobia > Terriglobales > Acidobacteriaceae > Telmatobacter. Next base: position 11,784 of record PLSM01000051.1, read on the forward strand.
GGGGCCTGCGCTGCTTCCAGCCAGGTTGCGGCGCGGCTCTTTCCCGGCAAGTGGAAGAACTGTTTGATCTTCGGGATCAGCTCTTCTCGCAGGTGGTTCATCGACACATCGAGCGACCCTTGATTGGAGGCCTTGGTCACATAGTCATCGGCCCCCAGAGCCAACGCTTCCAGAGTTACTGCCGCGCCGCGCTCGGTGAGCGTGCTGAACATGATGACTCGCACATGGGGAAAGTCGCGCCGAACGCGCCGTAACGTCTCCAGGCCATCCATCTCCGGCATCTCTATATCCAACGTGAGAACGTCGGGATTGAACTGTGGAATCCGTTGCAGTGCGATCGAGCCGTTTGCCGCCGCCCCGACAACCTCAAGATCCGGATCATGCTCCAGAGCGTGCGTGACCAGGCGGCGAATGACGACCGAGTCGTCCACAACCAACACACGAATCCGCTCTCCTGTTTGCAGCAAGCGCCTGTTTACCCCGGCCATGTCGCACTCCTCAAAGCTGGATTCCTGTAAGCTCAAGTTTTCCCACGAGCACGTCCTTGGTGAACGGCTTCATTACGTACTCGTTGGCACCCGCCTCCAGGGCCTCTCCGATGTGGTCCAGATCGTTTTGAGCGGTGACCATGACAACCACCATCGAGGAAAATTCCGGAGTCTCGCGCAACCGCTTGAGCAGATCCAGCCCATTCATCTCGGGCATGTCCCAATCCAGAAGAATCAGAGGCACGGTTGTCTTCTCGGCTTCGATCACCTCCAGGGCCTCTCTTCCGTTGGCCGCCTCGAGAACCTCGAACCCAATTTCTTTCAAGGTCCTGGCGAGAATTGTTCGAATGGTCTTTGAGTCATCCACTACAAGTGCTTTGGCCATCGATTCACCCGCAATCGTTAGTTGAACAATGGGACGCGGCCGGGGAGATTCCTACCATTCCCCCGGCCGCGTCCATGCATTGGAGTCGATCAGAATGTGAACCTCGAAACGACCTTCTGAAGCTGGGCCGCCATGTGGCTCAACTCCAGCGATGCCTTCTGCGTATCGCTGGCACCCTGGGTGGTGTTCTTCGCCGCCAGGGCTACACCGCCAATGTTCTTGGAGATGTCGCCCACTCCCTTGGCTGCTTCGGCAACGCTGTGGCCGATTTCATTGGTAGTCGCAGTTTGCTCTTCGACTGCCGAAGCGATGCTGTTGGAGATGTCGTTGATCTGGTTGATGATCGTACTGATCTCCTCGATCGCCTTCACCGCCCCCTTGGTGTCGCCCTGGATCGCGTCGATCTTCCGGCCGATATCCTCGGTGGCCTTGGCGGTCTGCTTGGCAAGCTCCTTCACTTCGTTGGCCACCACCGCGAAGCCCTTGCCCGCTTCGCCGGCGCGCGCGGCCTCGATGGTGGCATTCAGCGCCAACAGATTGGTTTGCTGCGCAATCGAGGTAATCACCTTGATCACGTTGCCAATCTCCTGGCTGGACTCGCCGAGCTTTTTCACTGTCTCGTTTGTGGAATGCGCAACGCTGACGGCATTCTTGGCTACCCGCGCCGATTCATTGGCGTTCTTGGAGATTTCGCGGATCGAGGCCTGCATCTGCTCGGAAGCTGAAGCCACCGAGGCGACATTGGCCGAGACCTGTTCGCTGGCCGCCGCCACCACGTTGGCCTGGGTAGCGGTTTCTTCTGCGTTACCCGCCATCTGCTGGCTGACCGCCGTCAGTTCTTCACTGGAAGACGCCAGCGCGGTCGCGTTTTGCGCAGCTACCTTCAGCGGATCGACAACCATTTCGAGGGTCTTGTTGATGCCTTCGACGATCTTGCGGTAATCTCCCACATGCCTGCCGGCGTCCACGCGCGTGCCGAGCTTCCCTTCCGCGCTCGCCTTGGCCAATATGTCGGTGTCGGCAATGAGCCCGTTAATGTTGGTCTTGAGCAGAACCAGCCACTCATGAATCTGGTCCTGATCGGAGGCCTTGGCCATCTGGGCCGACATATCGCCATTGGCGACCTTGGTGATGTAGGTGATCAGGTCGGTCAACCAACCATGCACTCCGTTGATGGCGTCCTTCATCCTGGCGTGGTCGCCCTTGCAGGCGATATCGACCTTCTCGCGCAGGTTGCCGCCGCGGATCAGCGACAATACCCGGTTGCCTTCCCCGATGGGCAGCAGGATGGCGTCCAGCATCTCGTTGACGCCCTCGAGTATCTTGCGGTAGTCGCCCTGGTGCTTGGCAGCGTCGGCACGCGTGCTCAGTTGGCCTTCCGCAGAAGCCTTGATCAGCACGCCGGTCTCGGTCACTAGCGCATTAATGTTATCGATACAGGCATTGAGGTTGTTCTTGATCTCGTTGAAGTCGCCATTGTAGTTTTCGGTGATCCTGGGCGGGATATCGCCCTTGGAGATGCGGTCAACGTACTCCGCCGATACGTTCAGCGGCTTGATGACGTTGTCCAGCGTCAGGTTGAAGCCATCGATCACCTTGCGGAAATCGCCCTGGTGTTTGGAGGCATCAGCCCGCACCGCCAGCTTGCCTTCCAACATCGACTGGGTCAGGCCCACGCCGTCAGCTACTACTTGGCCGATGGCGTCAATGCAGGCATTCAGGTTGTTCTTGATCTCGTTAAAATCGCCAACATAGCTGTCGGTGATCTTGGGCGGTATGTCACCCTTGGAGATGCGGTCTACGTACTCCGCAGACACGTTCAGCGGCTTGATGACGTTGTCCAGCGTCAGGTTGAAGCCATCGATCACCTTGCGGAAATCGCCCTGGTGTTTGGAGGCATCAGCCCGCACCGCCAGCTTGCCTTCCAACATCGACTGGGTCAGGCCCACGCCGTCAGCTACCACCTGGCCAATGGCGTCAATGCAGGCATTCAGGTTGTTCTTGATCTCATTGAAATCGCCGTTGTAGCTATCGGTGATCTTGGGCGGGATGTCACCCTTGGAGATGCGGTCAACGTACTCGGCCGATACGTTCAGCGGCTTGATGACGTTGTCCAGCGTCAGGTTGAAGCCATCGATCACCTTGCGGTATTCGCCCTGGTGCTTGGCGGCGTCGGCGCGGGTGGACAGTTTTCCTTCCACGGCAGCCTTCGACAGCATGACGGCGTCCTGCACCAGCGTGTCGATGGACTCCATCGCCAGGATGGCTGCCGGGACGAGTCGATCGTTTTCCGAACGTTTGCCCACCCGCTGCAGTCCGTCCAGTTCTTCTCTGTAGTCCGCCCTTGCCAGGCTCTCAAGCACCTGGACCGTGTGAATGACGTGTTCTTCCACCGTGTTGGCCGCCTTCGCGAGGTCCGCGAAGATTCCCCGGTAGGCGCCTTGAACTTTGACTGAGCAATCATTCACCGCCAACCGCTGCAGAACAACATTCGCTTCCAATAATCCGCTGAAGCCATCAATGCAGGCATTCAGGCTGCCCTTGATCATGTTGAAGTCACCCTTGTAGTCAGCGGTGATCTTCTCCGGGATGGCGCCCCGCGAGAGCTGATCCACATACTCGGCGGTGATGTGGAGCGGATCAATGAGTGCGTCGAGGATGCTGTTTACGCCCTCGAGCAGTTTGCGATCATTTCCCTTGAACGCCTCCACATTGGCACGCTCAGTGAGCCGTCCCTCTTGCGAAGCTTGAACCAGCCTCAGCATTTCTTCCTGCAGCCGGTCATTCGCTTTGGTGGTTGACATGTGGATCTCTGGACGGTCCAGAACGGCGACGCCGCTGGCCGCGTCTCGGTTGGGACGAATCCCATGGCCGTTACTGCCTTGTGTTGCCATTGTCGTTGCTCCTTTGTGTTTCAATTTGGCTGTTTTGCCGTCACCGGCACTTGATTTCTGGCCCGCTTGTTTTTCCCTCGGACGGCCGATTCGCCGCCTGAGCCGTTTCACTTCATGCTGCGCCGTCGCCACTCTCCACTTTGCGGAACAAATGCCCGTCGGGAATCACGCGCTCAAACAAGTGCGCGAGTTGCGGCGGCATCTCCTGCGTCTGTTCGGTGGCCAAAAATCCCCCGGGCGCCAGCGCCCTGTGAAACATCTTCAACACTTCGATCCTTTCCCCCGGCTGAAAGTGGAGGAGTACGTTCTTGCATACGATCAACGAATAGCCGTGCCCTATCTCCTTAAAGGACAAGAGATCATGGCATTGAAAAGTGACCCGCCGCCGAACCTTGTCGATCACGCGAAGGTATCCGGGTCTACCATCCTCTTCGAAGTACTTTTCGAGAATGCCCTGGGGCAGCCGCGACAACTCCTCTTGCGGATACACAGCTGCTTCAATCGCCAGGCGGAACTGGCCAGTGTTCTCCACATCGGTGGCCTCGATGCGGAGATTGTTGAAGGCGAAATGTCCCATCCGCTCGGCAAACAGTATGGACACCGTAAAAGGTTCCTGGCCCATGGCCACACCGGCATCCCAGATGCGGGGATGATTGCGGCCCGCCAGGCTGGGAAGACTGTATTCCACGGCCCTCTCCAGCACCTGCTGGTCTCGGAAGAAAAATGTGAAAGCCAATCTCAATCCTCAGTGCATCCCGGCACGATGCCGGTTGTTCGAATGCCTTTGTTTGTTTCTCAGCACTTAACGAGCGCTACGCTGCCATGCCCACGGCGAGATCCACCGTTCTCTCTGTATCAAGAACCAGCAGGAGCCGGTCCTTCAGCTTGTAGACCCCGCGGATAATCTCCCGCGCTGCGGGATCGAGGTTCTCCGGCGGCCGTTCATAGGTCGCCGCGTCCATATCCAGCACGTCTCCGATCTCGTCCACCAGCAAGCTCACCGCTCCATCGTCGGTTCGAACCACCATGTTCATCGGCATCTGGTCCCCGGAGCGCGGCGGCAGGCCCAGCCGCCGACGTAAATCGATTGCGGTCACGATCTGTCCGCGCAGATTGATCAGCCCCTCAATGACTCCCGGGGCCTGAGGCACATGGGTCATCTGCTGAAAGCGCAACACTTCCTGGACGCGAAGAACATCCACGCCGAAAAAGAGGTCGGCCACGAAGAAGGTTGAGAACTGTCCGCTGCTCAGCGCTTGTTCTGATTTCAGGATTGCGATCTCGGTCGTCATCGGTTATCTCTCCTCACCCGCGCCCACAAGCGCCGTCTCAACAAGAACTGACGGAGTCTCAGCGGGAACAGGCCCCGCGGCCAGCCGCTTTATCGACTCGATCATCGCCTCCGGGTCAAACTTCACCTGGCAGTCCTGGAAGCCCGCCTTCCGGGCGGCGACAGACTGCGCTTGCCCGGCCGACTCGGCCAACGCCAGAACTGGAATGCATTCCCACTCCGGCCTCTCGCGCAAGGCGGCAAGCAGGGCAGCGCTGCTGTCATTCGGAAGGTCCAGCGCCACGATCACTACGTCTGCCGGTTGCTGCTCCATCCTGTGCATTGCCTCCTCCAGATTCGCGGCCTCCATGACCCGGTATCCCGCCATGTCGAGGCTGCTGCGGATCAGGCCTCGTGAAAACACCGAAGCTTCCACAACGAGAAGGTTCTTGCAACCTGCCGGTCCACCCGCCGCCGGGAACCAGGACTCCGTAGTGGCGTGGATCACCTGGTTCAGATCCAGGAAGTCCGTGACTCGCTTGCCCACCACTCCCGAGCCGAGCAGCCCTTTGCGAGCCGACTTCTGGCGAATCGTCACTACCTCTTCGGCGACATCCAGAATCTGGTCAACCACAACCCCCACACTGCGTTCGCCGTCGTTGAACACAATCACCTGCACCGGGTCGACGATCAGGTCCTGGTCCTCGATGCCCGTCTCCAACACCGCCCGCAGCGGTACCAAGGGAAGAATGCGGTTCCGGTACTGCACCACCTGGCATCCGCCAGCCTGCTCGATGACGTTGCGCGGAAACTCCTCCAACCTGGCAACGAGGGCGAGCGGAACGGCTAGGCGAGCGAATGAACCGGCCCTGAACAGCAGCAACCGTTGCTGTTCGATCCCCAATTGCGCTTTCTGTTCCGACTTGGCGCGAGCCTGCTCCCGGGATTCTGTGAGCACTCCGGCACTCTGGCCGATCCCGAGCACGTCGAGAATGAGGGCAACTTTGCCGTCACCCATAATGGTGGCTCCGGCATACACGGTGATCCCCTTCAGTTGCTTGCCCAGGGGCTTGACCACGATTTCCTGGGTGTCGTTAATGCCGTCTACCACCAGACCGAACTGCCGGTCTTCCGCCTGCAGAACGACCATACTGACCGCCTCAGTCCGTTCCGCCGACGTCAACCCCAGCACCTGATTGAGATAGGCTACGGGCAACAAGCTCCCGCGCCGGCGGTAGACGGGCGTTCCATGCACATGCTCGATACGCCTTTCTGAGCTGTCTCCCTCCAGGCGCACCAACTCGAGCAGGCTGACCTGGGGGATGACAAATCTCTCGCCTCCGCTGGTAACCACCAAGCCGGGAATAATCGCCAGGGTGAGAGGGATCTTTAGCTTGACCGTGGTGCCTGCGCCGGGCCGGCTGAAAATGTCGACAATGCCGCCAATCTTCTCGATGTTGGACTTCACCACGTCCATGCCCACCCCGCGGCCGGAGACGTTAGTCACCTTGCGCGCGGTCGAAAACCCGGGCTGGAAGATGAGGTTCAACACCTCACGATCACTCAGCTTTTCCATCTGTTCTGAGCGCAGAAGGCCTTTCTCCACCGCCCTCTGTCTCACCACTGCAACGTCAATTCCCGCCCCGTCATCGCCGATTTCAATGTTGACTTGCCCGCCTTCGTGATAGGCACGAAGGCTAAGTCTTCCTTGTGGCGATTTCCCGGCCTGTGATCGAACTTCCGGCGCTTCGATGCCGTGATCGCACGAATTGCGAACCAGGTGCACAAGGGGGTCTTTGATGGCTTCGATAATGGTTCGGTCGAGTTCTGTATCCGCGCCGTCCATCTCCAGTTGGATCTGCTTCCCAAGGGAGACCGCCATGTCGCGCACCACGCGCGGCAGCTTGTTCCAGACCATGCCGATGGGCTGCATGCGCGTCTTCATCACGCCCTCCTGCAGCTCGCTGGTGATCAGGTTCAGGCGCTGCGAAGTGGCATTGAGAGCGGCATCTTCCCGTTCGGTGTTGAACTGCAGGATCTGGTTACGGGTAAGCACCAGTTCTCCTACCAAGTCCATCAGCTTGTCCAGCAGACCTACGCCCACGCGGATATTGGCGTCGGCCGCGGACGACTTGAGGCCGCACTCGTCGGGCTTCGGTCTTTCGCCCGCTTCAAGGCAACCGTTCACTGCCTGAGGCTCCGCCAGCGGAACAGGCGCCACGTCGCAACCGCTCGAGTCTTCGGCGCCGGCCGGAGACTGCGTCGCGAGACGCAGTCGTTCGGTAATATCCTCAAAGCGGTCCGAGCCCTCTTCCCCGGTGGCCTCGATCGAGGCCAGGACCTTGCGGGTGGCGTCGACGGTCTCCAGGATGAGCGATATAAGAGACGGCGTGAGTTCCCGCTTACCGTCGCGTAACTGGCTCAGCAGGCTCTCGGCTTCATGGGTAATCCGCTCCAGCGTTGAAAACGCGAAGAAACCGCAGGTTCCCTTGATGGTGTGGATAGTGCGAAAGATGCTGGCCAGCAACGCGGCATCCTGCGGGCGCTTCTCCAGTTCCACGAGTTCCTGATCCAGACGCGAAAGGTTCTCATGACTCTCGACTAGGAATTCACGAATCACATCCTGATCTTGCATGCCAGTCTTCTCCATGGAGCCCAGGCGGTTCCATACCGACCCGTTGCTGCGTTAGCGCGAATCTCTCTCTAACCCGGTTGCTCTTTGCAGTAATGAAATACCGGGCAGCACCCAAGCTGAATGACTTATCGGCTGCCGCCAGGAAACCCTTACCCATCCGCTACCCACACCTCCTTCTCATGGGAATGCAGTGGGATGACGGACCCAGATTGAGAATCCTGAGCACAGGCAAGGCTCTCGTTTTCGCGACAAGCCAGCAGCGTTGGTCTGCTCTGTATTCCTGTGATTCCGAACCTAATCTCGTGCACCGGCCAGTCCGGGCAGATCCGGCGATTCATTTCGTTGCAGTTCGAGAACGGGCCTTCAGTACCCTTTTGGAATCGCCATTCCGGCAGGCCCCTCGTGGCACAATCCGCTGGGAGCGGGGACGTAGTGGACGCCGTAAGCCCGGACGATTCAACCTCCAGGTTTCCTCCGTCGCCAAAACAAGAACGGCCCGTGACTGGCCCGCAATCTCTGGAGTATGATCGCGTGTTCAAGAGCCAGGAGGTAAGACAATGAAAACCGCGCGCGGCATCTCGTTCGCACTGTTTCTATTTCTGGTCATCGCCCAAGTCTGCAGGTCACAGGCCGGCCTGCCCGCAAAATGGGAAGAACTCACCGGACCCGACTTCATCCAGGCGATTCACCGATCGCAGGGAGTTTGCATACTGCCTTTCGGCATTCTGGAGAAACATGGCCCCCATCTGCCCCTGGGCACGGATTTGCTGGATGTTCGTTTCGCAGTGATGAACGCGGTCGCGCAGGAGTATGCAGTCGTGTTTCCCGAATACTACTTCGGCCAGATCTTTGAAGCCCAGCAGCAGCCCGGTACGGTCGCCTACAGCCTGTCGACGCAGCTCACTCTCCTGCAGGAGACGGTAAAGGAGATGGCGCGCAATGGCTGCAAGAAAGTGGTCATTGTGAACGGCCACGGCGGAAACAACTCCCTCCTCCCTCTCTTCGCTCAAGCGCAGCTGGCCACCCCTCGCGACTATGTGGTTTACGTTTTCGGACTCCCCAACTTGAAGGTGCCCGGACGTCCGGCCATGAAGACTCCGATGGACCAGCACGCCGGCGAAGCCGAGACTTCGCACATGCTGATTGCGCGGCCCGACCTGGTGCATTTGGACCGCGCCACCCAACAGTCGGGTGCTGACCTGAATCGGCAGTCTCTGCCCGACTCTGTATACTCCGGCATTTGGTGGTATGCGCGATTCCCCAATCACTATGCGGGCAACGGCGAGGCGGCCAACAAGGAGTTGGGCGCGTTTGACCAGAAGGAGTGGTCGCGTCAGATTGCCGACGCGATCAAGGCCATCAAAGCCGACGAGGTAAGTCTTAAACTGCAGAACCAGTTCTTTGAGGATTCGCAGCATCCGCTGGACACGAAACAGTAGCCTCAACTTCTGTTGAGGCAGCCTTGGAAATCGAGCCCACGGACCGCAAAGGGAATCGAAAGTCCTTCGCGCCTCCGCGGTGGCCACTCCGTCTGGCGTAGAATGAGGCCGCTTCCGGAATACGCTTTCACGCGCCGCGAAAGCCGCTCCGCCTTAAAGCCAGTTCCGGAAAACCAAACTGCATTTTCAGGGATGGATTGAGATGAAGCTTCTTTTTCGCACTCTTGCCGCTCTCCCCGTTGTCCTACCCGTTGTGATGGCGGGATTGTCCGTCGCGGCCGTCCGTGCCCAGGCCATTACCGAGATTGGCGGACAGAAAATCGTGACCCTCACCCGCGCTGCCGGAGGCGCCAGGCCGGAGTTCTCCTCCGTCACCATACTGCCCGGCCGCGGCATGGAAATACTGCAGGTCACCGCCAATTTCCCGGGCAAGGGCAATGTCGACGTGCTGGCGTCACCCGATCTGGCCGGCGCCGCGAAGATGCTCGACCAGGATGATGACGCCTTCGGGGACTTAGGCTACCGGCTCGGTGCGGCGTTCCTGGTTCCCTATCCCAATCGCATTCGCGGCAAGCTTTCCGCTGACGGGAAGACGCTGACGACCGAGTGGCAGGGTCACGCCCTGACGCTGCCGGCCAATAACATCGGCCATAACCCCGGTGCAGAGCGCCATGCCATGCATGGCCTCATCCTTAAATCCAAGACCGAAGATGTCAGCGTTAAAGAGGTCCAGGGCGGCCAACAAGTGACAGGCGTCATCCATGCCGGCAACTTCGGCGGCCATTGGTTCTCGAAGACCGATCTGGTGGTGACCATAACGCTCACGGCCGACGCGGTCGACGCAAGCATCGTGGCTAAAAACGTTGGCGGTGAGGCCGAGCCTATCGCCATCGGTTGGCATCCTTACTTCAACCTGCCCTCCGGTGACCGCACCCAGGTCAGGCTGCACATACCCGGTTCCAGCCTGGCCGAGGTGGATAACTACGACAACGTCTTTCCCAGTGGAAAGATTGAGCCTGTCAAGGGGCAATACGATCTCCGTTCCCCCGGTGGCGTGCCGTTGGCCAAGAACTTTTATGACGATAACTGGAGCGATCTGGGGTGGAAGAACGGCGCAGCCACTGTCCAGATCATCGACCCCGCTGCAAAATATGGCGTCAGGATTGAAGGGCTGTCGCCGGAGATCAAGACCATCCAGGCCTACGCGCCTCCCGCCAAGGAGTTCGTGGCAATCGAGCACCAGTACAACTTCGCCGACCCCTTTGGCAAGGAGTGGGGTTCCAAAGACACCGGCATGGTAACGCTGAAGCCCGGCCAAAGTACCCGGTGGCACGTGCGACTGCGAGTCTTCGTTCCGTAGTCTTCCGCTGCGGGGCGCCCCGTGTATCCAGCGGGCCATCCGCCTCCCGGGGGGTATGAGAATAGGCCCAGGGTGGGGTTCGGCAGGCGAACGACACCCTGGCGCCACCGTGGCCATTGAGCTTCGCCTCGGAGGGGTGAGCGAGCCAATGCATCCGCATTACGAAACCTGCCTATTTCGCGCACACCTACTGTTCCTCGCTATTCCGCTGTGCCTTTTCCACGAAGGAACACCGCCAGATTATCGCCCCCGAAACGCAGTCACGCCTGCGAGCCTACATGGGAAGTATTGCGTGCGATCACGGCATGAAGGCCCTCGCTGGAGGGAGAATGGACGACCATGTTCGCCTTCCGCTCTCCCTCCCGTCTTCCTTGGAAATTTTCACGGCGATGCGCGACATCAAGAGCGGATCGTAGTGCTGGCTGCACGAAACAGGCCAGCTTCAGGGCTTCGAGAGGCAGTATGGCTGCAGCGCTTTCCTTATTGGATGGAACCAAGTCGATCCACACTAGCCGCCTCGACCGTTCTTGAACAGATGGCACAAATGGTGGAGACGATATTAGATGTCCCTCAGCTGCTAAAAAGCCCCTGATTTCATGCGGCTCTAACGGCACGGCTGAAGATCACCCCAGCGACAAAGACCTGTCGCCGGGGACCCCGGTGAGCCGAGCTCTTTCAAGACCCGATCTATGCAACGAGCCCTAAAAGACTTACGGCAATATTGCTCCTGCAGCGTGCAATCGCGGCGTGTTAGACTGCGGCTCATTGACACGGAGGAAATCGATGGCGCAGAAACTCTGCCGGCGGCACCGCAAGGAGTGCGAGGCGGCCAAGCAGAAGGCTCGAAGAATGGCAAATTTGAGGAGGGCCGATGCGGTTGGAAATGCTGCTGCATCAATGTGTACCTGTGCGGTCTTTCATCCCGGGATGTCGTGTCGCTGCAAGATACAAAACACGTCCCAAGAATCTCTTGAATGAGCTTCGAGGTAGCGCCCAAATGCACATGTACTTCATCAGGATGGCGATCAGCTTAACATTAACTGTTCCATGCTCTCGAATGTCTCGCGACACCATCCGCAATGCTACCCAAAACTGCCCCTGACCCAGTGCCGATCCGACGCATATCGTGATCAGAAAATAGGATAGCGACCTCTTGGTAAATAGGAACCTATTATCGGCTGCCCACCGGTACGAGTATTCCCAGGTTCCGGATTCTGCATTTGTAACGGTCCCGATTCGCGGACGCGATAGCTCATTGTGAAAGATGGCCAGCGGTTCGTCCACAAACAGAAGCGCATGAGGCACGACCTTCATTGCACGCAAAATCCAGTCCGTATCCTGATTGCGCTTCAGACCTTTCGTAAACGGGACCTCCAACAAGTAACTTCGCGTGATCAGCCACGTCGAGGTCTGGAGAAATCCCGTTCTCGTTCCGAAGACGGTGTCGCTACAGAACAGGTATTCGCTGATGTCCTCCTCTTGATGTGGGATTGCAACCGGCAGAATCAGTTCAGCGATGTTGTCCCGCGCGAAGTACTTACAAGCCACAAGAATGTTGGTGGAAGTTGGACGGGACTCCACAATTGACCGCAGCTGCTTTTCGATTTTTGCAGGCAGCCACTCGTCGTCATCGTCCAGCAGCGCAATGTATTTTCCTTTCGCTGCACGCACACCGACATTTCGTGCCTCTCCGCCGCCCACGTTATTCGGCAGAGCGATCATCCTCAGACGGGAATCGGCGATGGAGTTCAGTGCCTTCTCGGTTTCTGGATCCGGTCCGTCCACGACGACAACCACCTCGATAGCGCCGAAAGTCTGATCCAGGGCGCTCCGCACAGCGCGGCATACCAGCAACGGCCGATTGCGCGTGGGGATCACTGCACTCACCAGCGGCGCGTCAGGATCGTTGTACACTGATGATCCCTTTCTTACCGGTAGCGAGTTTCGGAGCGCCTAACAAGTTCCCTATCAGGGAACCAACAAGTGTTCGCACGCGGTTCGTTGAGAAGCGTGAAGGAAAGTTTCGGATTGAAGACGCTGCTCCAGCCGGAGAGAAAAGAGGCGGTCCGGATGAGCGCACAGCAGCGAGAAAGTAGCAGGCAGTTGACTAGCGCTTCGAATCCCTTCCGGTTGTGGTCTCCTGCCGAATTCGTATGAACTGGCTGCCCATTCCGGCTGCGCTCCTCATCTGGATGCACAATAACAGACAGCGTACCTCTCGCCTCCCGGCCAAACCACTCGACAAACGCAGGATCGTCGCTCGAAACGAAAACTTTTCTTGTTTCTGGATGATCTGCGGCAAGTTTCACGACCGAGCGGAAACAACGGCACCAGTCAACTCTCTCTGCTTCATTCCATTTATCCGTACCCCGAAAATGCAACCCGATCACACTACCGTCGCTGCCGAACTCGCTTTCTATAAAACGATCGACATAGCTTTCGATCATATCGTTTACGCGATAAACGGTACTGAAGAGCCGATGCCCTTCTTCGATTGTCATGGAAGGCCCGAAGGCCTGAGCGAACGAGGTTTCCTCAATGTGCGTGATGCGGAGAGGTTTGCGGAGTCTCTGGCTGGAGTCTTCAGCGGCTGATGCGAACTTGTCCGTTTCCACAAAAAAGTCATGAAACCAGTCGTGCTCTGGACGATTGCTGTAGCCTGGTCCGGTCAGTCGGATGCGCGGGAGCAGTTTCCTTTTATCGCAGTAGGCAAGAACATAGAGGCACCAGTTTAGTTGGGCAAAGAATCCGTTGGTGGCGCAAATTTCGATGTCCAGACTAACCTTCTGGGCACGGAGAGTCCATGCATTGAGAAAACGCTTGAGAGGGCGGAATTGCGGAAGGTCGGGAATCAGCATGGAAAGGTTATTCCGCAGGTTGAATACAAATTCTTGTCAGTTAACCTATTATCCCAATTATAAAGCTTGATGCATGTTCCATCACCAACGAGCGTCTGCGCCTGACCCACTCTACGCATAAGTGGCATAATCCCGGAGCCGCTTTCCCGGATCTACGCAAAACGTCTAAGCAATCTTCCGGACGCCCGTGAACCTCAGAAGTTCGTCAAACGTTTCGTCGCGTGTCACCAGGCAAAGCACGAGATATGCGGCGATCCCGAGCACCGTGCCCCCTCCGAGACGCGCAGCATCGCTCCACGCATGCGCCATACCGACGTTAAACAGAAGCACTATGGCGCCCATCGCGAATGTCATAACGGAGATTCTCGCCACGCTACGCAGGATTGTAAATACGGAGAGGTGAATGTACCGTCCGGCGACGTAGTAAGTTGATACGCCGGAAAATACTGCCCAAGCTGCATAGGCATAAACGACCCCCATCACTCCATGGCGTAGTCCCACCGCCATGGCGACAACAAAAGCGATCGCGAGAAAGATGCTGACCTGAAACTGAGCCCTTGTCTTTCCCAGTCCGGTATAAATCCAGCCCACTGGAGCAATGATGGACTGCGCCAGGCCAACAAGGCTCAGGACGTGCAGTACGGGAACTACCTCAACCCATCGCAGTCCGAGAAGAACCTTGATAAATGGGTCAGCGAGAACGGCGAGACCTATCATGAGAGGAAATGAGATCAATGCAATTAGCCGTATAGCCGTGAGGAACGTCCTTCTGAAACGCGGAATATCCTCTTGCACCTGGGACAGTGCTGGGAACATCACCTGTCCAAGTACGGCTGAAATATTGTTCAGGGGCAGCAGCATCAACGAGTAGCCGCGGGAGTAGATGCCGAGCGGGTGTGCGCCAAGAAATTTTCCGACCGCAAGATTGTCGCCGTTGCGCACCCAATAGTTGAACGAACCAAATCCCAGCAGATAACCGGAGTATTTCCCCATTTCCTCTGCGGCAGCACGGTCGAAGAGAAAGTGCGGCCTCCAGTTCGAAAGGAGCCAGTAGGAAACGGTTGACATGCCGCTCAAGATCAGTATCTGCCACGCAAGTGCCCATATTCCAAATCCGAAACGGGCCATGACTAGAGCCACGCCCCCCGAGATTACTGTTGCTCCCGTGGTCGCTATCGCCAGTCTGCGGAATTGGAACTCCTTGGTGAGGAGAGCGGACTGTGTCTGACCGAGCGCTTGCATGACAAAGACCACCGATATCAAGCGCGTGAGAGGGTCGAGGATCGGTAGATCATAGAATCGGGCGATTGCAGGAGCGATAAAGTAGAACAGCAGGGTGAGGCAAGCCCCGATAGCCATCTGGAGCCAGAACGCCGTCGAACGATGCGCTTCGGTGATTTTCTGGTTGTAGATGAGCGCGGAGCTCAATCCGCTGTCCGAAAGCACCTGGGCAAATCCGGTGAAGACGAAGAGCATCCCGATCGCACCAAACTCGGCGGGTGTGAGTAGGCGTGCAAGAGCGATGCTAAAGCACACCTGAAACAGCTGCGTGCCGAACCGTCCCAAGAAGCTCCAGGAAAGGCCGCGAATAACTCTCTGTCGTAGGCTCACGATTTGGCAGCCGTTCCCGGTGATGCGGCTTCACATTTCGAAGGAAACGTCATCATCAGATGATAACCGGCAGATCGCGTGACCCGGGGACCAGCCTCAGAGATAGCAAATGGGCACAGCATCAGGATGACGAATGCCCCCCATGGGCTCGCGCAGGGGCATCTCTGGAGTTGGCCAGTGGCTTCGGTCTTCGTAGATGAATGTCTGAAAATTCTCACTAAAGTCTTCCGAAACGAAGATCGTAATTTTTCTGAAGAAAGGTTCATAGCGCCTGTAGTAATCAAGCCCCGGAGCGCGTACGTGACCGACCTCAAATGGATTTGGCTCAGGATACTCGATCGTGCGCTTGGCAACAATCGGAACTGGAAGAACCGCAATACCGTTCGGGGCCAGGACACGTCGAATATTTTCGAGCGCGGCGCGATCATCCGCAATATGTTCAAGCACATGCGAAGCATAGACCAGGTCGAACGATCGCGCCGCAAAGGGCAGCGGCTTCGTCAAGTCGATCATATAGTCGACACCGCGCGGATCGATGTCCGCAGTAGCATAGGATCTAAACATACCCGCAAATTTCTTGCCCAGGAAGGCCTCTGGCGCGAAATGGAGGACCCTCATCTTCGAAAAGTCGACCTGCTTGGAAATGGTCGTGAGAGCTAGCCACTGTAGACGATGGCGCTCGAGGGAACCGCACCGGGCACACATTGCGTGCTGGCGAGGTCCGATCGTGGCCGTAAAGGGGAGAAATGGCCCAGTATATTGGCAAACGGGACATTCAAATTTGGGCGCAACAGGCAGCTGAAATCTCAACCTCAACAGAGCGAGTCGCCGTTTGAATTCAATTCTCATTAGTCCTCCCTGGGTCATGACAGACCGATCCCGGTACATCTGACCGGCTTCTAATCGTGGCAATGAGTCCCTCATGCCGCCTACGCTCCACAGGTCCAGCCCATAACCAAGTCATCATAGAGAAGTTCCAGTGACTCGGTACAAGATCGAATGTCAAAATGCTCCGCGATGAAGCTCGGTGCGCGACTGGCCACCCTTCCGGCTAATTCATCGTCAGTCAATAAGTCGGTGAGCCTTTCGGCAAGAGTCGCAACATCGCCTTCCGCAAAGGCAAATCCTGTGCCACCATCTTCCATTCCTTCGTGAGCTCCACTCGAGGCGGATGTAACAACCGGAAGGCCCGCCGCCTGAGCTTCCTGCAGGACCGTTGGGAACCCCTCCGATTCCCCCTTCGCCGTAGTGATACTCGGAAGGCAGAAGACGCGCGCCAGGTCCAGTTCACGCTTCACTTCTCCGCTAGGTTGTGCACCCCGAAATTGGACGTTGACCGAGAGGCGCCGTGCTTGCGCCTCGAGTTCCGGCCGCAAAGGCCCGTCGCCCAAAATGATCAGAAGGGCATCTCGAACCGACTTCTGAACGCGGGCCATGGCCTCAATTAGATATCTGCAACCCTTCACTTCGACCAGACGGCCGACGAAGAGCACACGCCGTTCTCGCTTCGAAATTGGAAGTCCTCCGGGCGCGAACTTCCGCGTATCGATTCCGATATATCGCGTCCAGATCCTTTCTGCGGGGATTCCGAACTGCACCGCTCGTTCTCGAATCGAGTCGGAGACCGCGACGAAGTGCACGTTCTGCTGATTCGCAAGGGCCAGTAACTGGGCCGGGTATCCGCGCATCATGTCTCCTCCATGGCCCTGTTCCCACCACTCGCGGTGGATGCGGATGTCATACCCATGCAGCGTGACCACCATTGGCAAACCCAGCTCTTTTGCCAGCGGCCATGCCATGACTGCGTCTACCCCGAAGTGAGCGTGCAACAAAGCCGCGTGTTCCTGTTTCAGCTGCCGGACTGCATGCCGCCTGGCGAATCGAAGAGGCGACTGCGCGATGGTCGTAATATCATCGCGTCGCATGAGGCCCAGTTTCCTGAGGATCCGAATCGGCAGACCGCCCTGTTGTGGCCCTAGCAGGCGGACATCGAGATCATCGACGGGCAATGGCCCTAATTCGTGTCCAACCAAGATTGGCCGCCATCTCTGATAGGCCAGGACCTGCTCGCGGATAAAGGTCTCGGACAAGGCGAGAATCTGACGTCGGTAGATCAGGATTACGTTCTCTGGGCTCATGACGAGTGAAAAAACGAAATAGTATGCTATCAGCGTGCTCTCACCGACAACTTGATTCGATCGATGGATGAACTCAATGATAAATCAATGGCAGGCATCTCACTGTAACTTGTTGATTGGGCATGCCCTTTTGAGCAGTCTCAATGATGTCAAGAAATCGAACCTAAGGGCTTATCCGGCACGTCGGTATTCCCGGCCTACCGTAGCCCACGTTCTTACGCTCCCGCAAATTCGATGAAGGGAAGCCGCCGTCTTTCGGCAAGCGGCTGTGACTTCATGCCGTTGCATCAGTGCGCGATTCAAAGTACTCTTTGAAGAGTAATCACATGTTAGGTAAGAGGGGACGAGTGACGCTTGGGAATCTCTCATGCTCGGAACCGCCCGTGTGCGCGTTAGCCGGTAGGTTCCAGAAGGACTTCCGGGATCTGCTGTGGCGAAGCGCAGATTGGAAGAACAGACGGATGTTCTCGTGTGTCTCCTGCTCGCTCCCTTCTAGCGATTCGCAGCAAATCCTCTGTCGTCAGAGTCCCTCGATGTCGATACGAATCATGAGAAAGCGCTGGAGCAAGCGGGCATCCAACATGAATTTTCCCTACCTCGGGGGAAAAAATGAAAAGTAGTTTGGCATCTGTTGCGTTGTGCCTGATGTTTTTTGGCGTCGGCTGCGGAGAATTTGGCTCCACCGTGCCCCCCGGCGCTTTTCTGGGTAGAATCGGTGTGGACGATTATTCCCCAACCGCAATGCAAAAGGGAAGCCTTCAGCAATTTTGGTGGTGCGGGGAGGGACACAATCCAAACCGTCCATCTCAGGACACGGACACCATTCAGTATGCTTCCATTGATCTATCCACTCACACGATGAATGGACCAGTTACCGTTCTAGGTGAAACACCCGGCGCTTGGGATTCGGACTTCCTTTGCAATCCCAAGGTGATTGGCGGAACGTTTCATGATCCGCTAGGTGATGGCCAGATTTACTCGTATGCCTTGTATTATGTTGCAACAAACTCCCCATCCGGAGTCGCCAATAGCATTGGGGTCGCCTTCTCCAACGACGGGATCAAATGGAAGAAGTACCCTGACCCGGTGATAGTCACTTCCACGAAGACAAATTATGGAGTGGGGCAGCCCGCCCTGTACAACAGCGATCAGAAATCCGGAATCGCGATGTTCTACGAGGACAATAATGCTCCGCCATGGGGCAAGCACGTGGAAGCTACGTCGACAGATGGAATTCACTTTTCAGTCGTAGGAAACTTGACCACGAATGGATTGTCGCCGGAAACTACGAGAGACGGGTGGGGCGATATGGCATTTGATTCGGTGACCGGTTACTGGTATGCGGTCTTCAACGATCCTTGGCGAGGTCTTTCCGCGACAGGAGGCGTTGCGGAACGCGGCCAGCGGGGAGTGGAGCTTTATCGAATCCCCAAAGATTCACTTCTCAACGGGACCACTCCATGGCAGCGGCTCAAATCCTTCGACACAAATCTGACTGGGAACGAAGCGAACTTTATCGCGGGGTTTCTCCGCGATCAGTACGGAAATTTAAATGTGGGCCAGTATCCCACGATTCAACTGTACACTTCGATCTCAAATCCGAAGCCGGCTTGGAATGCGTCTCCAGTTGATATAGGGAACTCGGTCTCCGTATCAGATTGGGACATCGGTTCAGTTACCTGGACCCCTGATCAGCAGTTACTACCACTTATTCGATACTCCAATGCAACGGTGCATGAAGTTACCACTGGCTGGATCGATCCTAAAGGTGGCTTCTCCCAGCAATCCGTTCTAGGCCATTTGTATGAAGGACCGTTCGGCGAAGCCACGCAGGCACTGTACGGATGCAAAAGTGGCTCAACCGACTACTTTGTCTCCAACGACATTACGTGCGGCGGAAAGTTGCTTCTAGGTTTGCAAGGGTACGCCTACGCGCATCCTGTCTCCGGCGTCGCCGTTGTGGCGCTCTATAGCTGCAGTACCAACCATGACCACTTTGTCAGTAATGATGCAAATTGCGAGGGGAGCGGCGCAGGCACGTTAGTCGGTTATGCGGTTCCGTAATTCCTGATCGCCCATGTTCTGGTGACTAGGACTCCCGGAAATGAGCCGGTTGTCCTCGGAGTGGCCAGCTCTGGATCGAGACATCGCTCCGGGTGTCGCCGCCACAGTCATGCGGCCAGTACAGAATTGCCATGAGAACTGGCGTCCGATGAAAAAGTGAACCATGACTGTTTATTTCGCCATGCTGACCTTCATCTGCTTCCTGGCCCTGTCGTCGCTCTTCCTGCCGAAGCGAATGGGACTCGTGCGTCACGGGATATCACTGGTGGGATATGGCAGTATGTGTATCTTCATCGGGCTGCGCGACCATATCGGGGGCGACTGGAATGCATACCGCGAAATCTTCCAAGCCATTAGCGAACTGCCGATCTTGCAAGTCTTTTTTGTGACAGAGCCGCTTTATGCTGTCTGCAATCGACTGGTCTACGCAGTGGGCGGTGATATTCACATCGTGAATCTCATCTGCGCAACGATTATGCTAGCGGGCTTGTTCAAGTTTTCCCGACTTGCTGAAATTGATGCCAATCTCTTGCTTTTTATCGCGGCACCCTATCTCTTGTTTGTTGTGGGCATGGGCTATACGAGACAATCCGTCGCGCTTGGTCTGAGCCTGGCGGCCGTCGGTTATCTTCGGCGTCAAAGAGTCAGACCGTTCTACTTCCTGACCACGCTGGCTGCGCTTTTCCACTACTCGGCAATCTTTCTCATTCTGCTCTGGTGGATAAACAGCAAAAAGCGGATGCTGATTGCGTTTGGGATGCTCATCGTTGCCTCTCCCCTTATCTTTTTCTTCGCGCTCCGCGAGCGTTATTACACCATGTATCTCTCAGGTAGTACCCAAACGGAATCGCATGGAGTGTGGGCACGCCTCTTCATCGTCATGGTCGGCATTGCCGTGGTATTCGTCCAACGATCGCGATGGATCCGGGAAGACGGGCTACGACGGGCGATTATCAGAGGTGGAGTGGCACTGTCCTTCCTGATTTTGGTTAGCTTCTTTCTGTCCACAATGGCAGACCGGCTCTGCCTGTATCTCATGTTCATTTATCTCCTCGCCTTTGGATACATGATTCGGTATGCTCACCCGCCATTCCGCTACCTGTCTCTCCTGCTTATCCTCAGTTTTTCTTACTCCATTTTTCTGGTCTGGTTTCAGTTTTCCTCCTTTGCCACGGCTGCCTGGTATCCATACGCAATGGCCGTGAGTGGCGCGAATTAGCATGACCTATTTCTCCATGTAACATGGGAAGTCGAGAAGACAGAGATGGGAAAAGTGAGCACCCCACGAGGTCGGCCCATTGTCGGAGCCATCATCGTGACCTATCATCCATCTCCGCAAATTCGTGACCATATCGCTGTTCTCCGGCCACAGGTCGACGAACTCGTCATCGTGGATAACGGCTCCAATGCTGCAGAACGAGCCAATCTTGAGAATCTAGCCAGGGTATTTCGGTGCCGAAGCATCTTCAATGAGCAGAATCTGGGTTTGGCCGCCGCTCTGAATCTGGGTATTCGTTGCATTGAAGAAAGTGCATGCGCATTCGTAGTTCTCTTCGATCAGGACAGTTGTGTGTCTCCAGAGTTTGTCGCGTCGATGCTTTCGTCTTATCGTCTTTTCGCGTCGGATCTTCCCGTGGCTCTCGTCGCACCCACGTATATCGATAAGAAGTCCCACGTGCCCATTCCTCTTCCCACGAACAGGAAAGGACTCGTGATGACCACAATGACTTCCGGCAGTTTTATCCCGTTGAAGACGATCAGGATATGCGGATTATTCGATGAGGCGTTCTTCGTTGATTACGTGGATACTGAATACTGCCTGCGCGTGCAGGCCGAGGGATTGGTCATTGTGCAGTCGGATACCGCGCAGTTGTTCCATTCGCTGGGCAACCTGGCCTTCCACCGCATCGCTGGGAGGAATTTCTCGGTGACGAATCACTCGGCATCGCGCCGGTACTATATCACGCGGAACCGCTTGTTCCTTTATCGGCGCTATCTCAGCCGTTCCTTTGAGTGGGCAGCCTGGGATTTTCGGCGGATGCTAGCCGAAACCGTCAAGCTCATTCTTGTTGAAGATGATCGACCTCGCAAAATTGTCTCGATTCTTCGCGGTGTAGGAGACGCGCTCTTCGGCCGATCCGGCTACCGGGTGCCGCTCTGATTTCGTCCTTGTATACGATTGAAGACACCCTCGAACTGCAAGACAGCTTGACTGGCGCGTGAAGACCAAGAGTGGACGTCGCTTATGCGTATTTCGGTTGCAATGTGTACCTATAACGCTTCCCGGTTTCTTCGGGAACAGTTGGATAGTATTGCCTTTCAGACACGTCCGATTGAAGAACTAGTCATCTGCGATGACGGATCACAGGATAACACCGCTGAAATCATCAGGAATTTTTCACTCAACACCTCACTCCATGTGCGGTTTATCCAGAATGGACAAAATCTCGGGACCGCCCGGAACTTTGAAAAATCGATCTCGATGTGCAAAGGAGAACTGATCGCCCTTTGCGATCAGGATGATGTGTGGTTCCCTGAAAAGCTCGAAAAACTCGCTGGAATCCTCGAGGGCGACCACACGCTCGGTGGCGCGTTTTCCGATGCGGAACTCATTGATGAGCAATCACAGCCGCTGGGACGCCGCCTGTGGGCCGGTGTTCATTATGCCAACTTGGATAGCCCGCATTGCCACGCCGAGGGCCCACTTGCGCGCACGCTTTTGAAATATGAAGTGGTCACAGGAGCCACGCTGATGATCCGTGCAGCTCTCCGCGATCAGGTTCTCCCCATTCCGCCGCCGTGGATTCACGATGGATGGATTGCCTGGATGCTGGTTTTGCACTCGGGCATTGCCGCAACTCCCGATCCACTCGTAAAATATCGCATCCATCACGCCCAACAGGTTGGCATCGGCTCGAATCGGGTGCTGGAACGACTTCACCAGGCAAGGGAAGTGGGCAGAAAACAGCACGCGCTAACTGTTGCAAGACGATTCGAAGCGATTCGCGCACATTGGGTCCAGAATCCGCCGAGCCGCTGTTCGATCAGTTTGGATGATATTGACGCGAAGATCCAACTCTCCCACCTTCGCGTGAACTTGTCTTCCAACTATCTGATTCGCATACCCGAGGTGGGACGCGCCGCTCACCTCTACTTGAAATACTCGCGCGGCATCCCAATTATGTGTCGTGATCTTCTCGTGTAAAAATGATCTTCAGGATGCGCCCAACTTGCCTGCTTACCTCCGGGACGAGACGCTGATCGGGTCGAGTGAGAGCCTGGAGGGTTGTTCGCCCAAGATACTCTCATAGATGGAGAACGTCTTGTCTACCATCGCATGCACGTTGAACTTTTCTTCGAAGGCAATACGCGAATTTCTGCCAAATTGCGCTCGTAGATCGGGGTTCCCAAGAAGGAGCTCGATGGCATGTTTTACGGAGCGAGCATCGTTTCTCGAAACCAAGAGGCCATTCCAGCCGTGACACACGGCGTCTGATACTCCCCCCGTATCCGTTGCCACAATAGGGAGTCCTGCGCGCATCGCCTCTAAAATGCTGATTGGAAGACCTTCATGATGCGATATCAAAGAGAAAATGTGCGATTTCTGAAGCAACTCCGGCACAGATGAGGAGGTTCCACAGAACTTGGTGCGATCCAGCAGTTTGAGGCGTTCTGCACATGACTGTGCTTGAGCTAATAGGGGCCCGTCACCGACGAACCACAGGTTAAAAGGAAGCTGCACGGTACTGAGCGCCTCAAGCAGCGTGATGTGATCTTTTTGAGGACTGAACCGCGCGACCATCGTAATAATGGGAGGGTCACCATGCTCAGGAATGGCTCTTATGCCGTCATCGCGAATGCCGTTCACGATAGTGACGATGCGGGAAGGAGAACCAATCCTGTAACGCAATGCAAGGTTTCGGTCGAACTCGGAGACGGCAATGATGGTGCTGCCCAAGCGTCCAGCTAGCCACTCCGAAACGAGCACGATCCACTTGCGCGATTGTGGTACTCCATCCGAGAAACCCCAGCCGTGTGCAGTAAAGACGCAAGGTACATTATGGATCCGAGCTGCGATTCGAGTCAGAAGACCGGCCTTCGACGAATGCGCGTGAATCAAGTGAGGTCTGAACTGTCTAATGGCGTCAGATAGCCCGCGAATTGCAAGGATATCTTTCATCGGATGAATCGGCATGACAAGTTGTCTCAACGGAACCACTGAGATCCCGAGCGCCTTTGCCTGATCCACCAGGAATCCGCTTTCTTCAGTGGCTAATTGCACCGTGTATCGCTCGACAGAAGCGCGCATCAGCTCAAGCAGATGGCTCTGTGCGCCACCGCGCTCTGCTTTAGTGATGACGTATAACAGTCGCTTCGCCAGAATCTATTCCTCCCTCAGAAGAACACTTTGGCAAACTCACGGGTTGACTGATGTAAAGAAGATCATATTGAGTTTACCAGTAGAACGTATACATCCCGCGAGCGCTGAGGAATGCGGCGTCGTGGCCTTGGGCGGCTCAGGTTTTATCGGCGCCCGAGTTGTCAATTCATCGATCGCAGCGGGCACGAGAGCCACCAATGGTGATATGAGGCGGGGCAAACGACATCCAGATCTTTGGCGTTCTTGCGATGCTCGGAACGCCGACGCAGTCGGAGACCTGTTATCGGGCTCTGCCGCAGTTGTCAATCTCGCAGCGGAGCACCGCGACGATGTGCGATCGCTGTCAATCTCCCGCCGTGGATCGCGACCGGCAGGTTCCTCGTGGTGAGTTCGGACACAAATACCAAATCGATGGCCTACGTAGCAAATATGGCGGCGTTCCTGGTCCACGCTGAGCCTGGGACCAAGTGTTCACCTCTTCAGCTATTTGGACGGCCACGATATGAACACAAGATATCTGGCGCGTATATCGGGCGTTGTCTCGGCAAATCCGGCAACCCTCCGCGTGTCCCAAGGTCGATCACAATGCCGAAGGATGCATTCTGAATTTGGCAGCTCGTCTTTCCAGGCGGACCCTTCCGATCAGCGCGGTACGGATTCGCAAATTCTGCGAGTCCACTCAGTTCCGTGCCGAGAATGTGCGACAGATCCGTTTTAGTCCATCGTACGTTCTCGCTAAAGCTTGGGCGCGTACGATTCACTCCGAATTCTCAAATTAGCTGCACGCCGCCATCCGTCTCGTTTAGGATCAGGGCCATCCATCTGGAAGCCTTGGAATTTGGCAAGTACCTGGAAGCCGGCATCGTCGCCCAGGATCGTCTCAGCCTTATTGCCAAGCAAGAACGCGGGTTGCGGAGAGGTAGCCACTCATCAACTGATCTATCTTCGTCTCGAACTTGATCTCACGCTAGGATGGTTATATGTCTCCCTCGTGGCGCTCCATCCGTAACGAGAAATGTGGGAGCAATCCGGTTCGAGAAAGTGGCCTACTATCCAGCGATACTGTGAAAGATGCGCGCCATCTGGGGTGCTGTCTTTTGTAAACAGTACATCTTCTCCACCGAAATACGCCCACGCTCACCCATCCTCCGCCGAGTGTCTGCGTCCGCACATAGTTCTTCCAGGGCTTCTCGCCAGCTATCGACATCGTTTGCCAGATAGCCGTTCAATCCGTGTTGAACAATTTCTTGATTAAACCCAACCGGCGAAGCAATTACGGGTTTCCCACATGCCATGTATTGAATCAACTTGTACCCGCATTTTCCCAATTCCCATGGGCCTTGATGCAAAGGCATGATCCCGATGTCGAAGTGTTGAATTTCCTCGACCTCGGAGTCCTCTGACCATGGTCGAAACTCCACGTCGATTCCGGGGAGTTCGCAACGGGCGCCTACCACAATCAGCTTGAGAGGAATCTTCGTCGACGTTGTTTGCAGTGCTGATGCGACAGCACGCAAGTACTTTACGGTAGAAAGCGAACCCATCCAACCGATTCTGATGAATTCCTGCGCCACCGCTGGTTCAAGCATTAAGTAACGTTGAAGGTCGATGACTGTAGGCACAATCTCGATCCGCCGCGCGCCTGCCTTCGAGGCTCTCTCAGCCAGGTACGAGTTGCCGCAGACAACCACCGCTGCATGACGCATTACGCTGTCTATTTTCTTGCCGAGAACCTTCCTTACAAGTGCATTTCGGTGCAAGTCGTAGCTATGAAAAACTGCGTCGTCGTAGTCGACAACATAGCGGACACCTGAAGACGCAAGGAGGCGTTCTGCCCAAGCTGGAATGTATGGGAAAAGTTCCTTTTCAATCCATAACAGGTCAAAATGCCTCGCTTTGAACAATCCGCCCAAACGCTTAACGTAGTCACCCGCGACCTCACTCCATTTTGTTGGGACGCCGGCATAAAACCGGTCCAGGTAACTTGCGCGAAGCAACGGCAGCACGGATACGTTAATATCCATCGAATACAACGGCTCGACGTACTGACACATCCGCAAACGGCTGCTTGCACCTTTTCGGACATACCGCGTCAGTGCAAGGACTCTCAATGTGTTCTCCCGGCCGAGCTAAGCTTAGCGCAATGCGCTTGATGGGCTTTTTGTCGTCGCAATATCGCGGTCCGACAAATGGGACGTCAGCAACTGCTCCATCGAACGAACTGCCCTATCCCACGTGAATTGTTGAATGAACGCGTTCCCGGCTCTGGCAATCCGGAGCCGGAGCTCCGGGTCGTCGATCAGCCGCTTAAGGTTCACAGCCAAGCCTGCCGGATCCTTTGCGGGACTGAGCAGCGCAGTCTCCTCGTGTATGGCATATTCCTGGTGACCACCGATATCCGTACCTACCAGGGCTGCACCGCACATCATGGCCTCCGCGGGTGGAAGCGGCCAGCCTTCTGCCCAACTCGGAGCCACGAAAATCGCCACCGAATTATAGATTCCACGAAGGATATCCTGTGGCGGACACGAATGATAGTGGATCCATCCTGGGAGAGAGGGTGGGCGCGGCGGCACACCGAAGAGAGTTGCGCGCAGGTCAGGGACCTGCTCACGCACGATGCACAGCGCCCGCACGCCATCGGCCGATCCCTTCCAGTCGTAGTCATGAAAGAGCATCGCCACAGAATTGGGATCTCGCTCGGTGATTGGCGTCTGAACGTAGAATTTCGTGAAGTCGAGCCCGTTGGGAATGTGCGTAGCCTTCTGGCCAAGATCGAGCGCAATCCGCTCCAGCCATCTGGCGATGACAATCTTCTCCAACGGAGCTGTCCACGTTCGATACATTCTATCGAGATGGCCGTTCCACGTCTCCAGATGCTGGATGAGGGAGAACTGCCGCCCTTTGGACGCCGGATACTGGCTAGCCCACTCCGCCGTTTGCCACGCGGTCGCAATCACGACGTCGGCGTCGGGCACGTAGCGTGCGGCAAGCGAAGGAGTCCAGCGCATCCGCACGGAAGAATCCAACGGAAACCAGGAATTCGGACGATATTTCCCGGTCATACCCCGGTAGATATAGCCAGCCATCAGGCGCGGCTTTCTCTTGAGCGGAGTGTCGATGTAGAGTGACGCGGGATGCACCACCACGACGGCGTGTCCCAGCCTGGAGAGCCCATTGGCATATTCATAGGCCACTTTCAGCCCGCCCACCGGGATATGCCCGGGACCCGGCAGGAGAAACGTGATACATAGTCCTTTGGATTTCATTGCCCGCAATGCCGCCCGTCAATTCCATTGCCGCCCGATGAACCCATAGTCAGACACATGACGTCAGACACCTAGTTCAATCGGTGCCGTGATGCAGCAGCCATTCGGGCCAACTGCACAGGTGCGCAGCCTACGATTGAACTCCCGCGACATCAGACCCATTTCTACGCAATAAAGGCCATCCGCGGCGCAGCTCCGCAAGTTTTCTGCGTGTCTCGGGATTCTCTGTTGAACGTTTCAGGGCAGACACCAGCAGCGCGACAAATGTGCCGACAAACAGCCCAACTACGGTCGCCAAGATCACAATCAGCTTGCGCTTGGGAGACGAGCGTCGATCCGGAACAATTGCGGGATCAACCACCTGGATGAGTGCGCCTTCTCTGGCTTCGTCGAGCTTCGCCGATTCCCATTGCTTGGCGATGATCTCGAAAATCGTCTCGTAGTACTTCACATCGCGCAATCTGCGGACGTATTCCAGGCCGGACTCCGGAACTTTGCCCTTCGGCACGATCAGGCTGTCTGCTGTATCTTCTGATCCGCCAAGTTTTGCCAGTTGGATGCGTAAGCCGGATAGTTCCTCCTGCGCCTGTTCCAGGTCAGCGTTTTCGCTCGTGGCATAGGTGCGCATCACCTGGATCTGGACTTGTTTGGCAGCAATCTCCCCGCGCAATCCGGCAGCGGATGAGATAAGCGCACGAGCCTGGCTATCCAGCTCGATCAGGCCGGTGGTCTGCTCTGTCTTCTTCATGGCCTCTTCCGAATTCGCCAAGTTGTTCTTCGCGTCTTCCATCTGCTGCTCAAAGAACAACCGGCGCTGCGACGCCTCGGTGATTGCCATATTAGCCGAGAGTTTACGAAACTGCTCAACGTATCCGTTTGCCAGTTCGGCTGCGCGCTGCGGGTTGCGATCCTCAATCGATATATGAATCAGGCCGTCTTTCAAGTCCCCCTTGATCGTCGTCACGTGTTCAAACGCCGCTTGCGCGCTCGAAAGGTACTTCGAGTGATACTCCGTCATCAGGCCGTACCGCTCGATCATTGAGTCTTCCACGATCCGGCTCTGCAGCATCGCGATAAACATCTCGTTGGGATTCTTGAGACCCAGGCCGCCGGCCGCGAGCGCCGCCACGCCGCCCACACCCCCTAACTGTGAGTTCAGCACAGTGGAGAGAGATTGGTTCTGTTGCGGCGGGAGCAACACGACCGTCGCGGTATAGGTCGTGGGCATGATGAAGGAAATGATGATTCCCATGATTATGAAGCCTGCGGTGACTCCGAGAAGAACCCGCTTCTGTTCCGTAAGCAGGAGCAGAAGATCAAGCAGAGAAAGCGAGCCATCCTCGCTTCCAGCTTGTGCGTCACTCTGCGGAGCGGTAGCAGCACCGTCTTTTGCTCTTGCACTATGAAGCGAGATTTCTGTTGCCATGATACCTGCCGTTTTGGAAAACCCGCGTGTTCCATCTTTCTTGCACTGCAGTGGCGCTCGAAATTCTGGCGACGCACCGCTACCGGAGTACGCTAATCGCAGCGGCTCCAAATGCCAATTGCGAGAATGCCTGCGACCAACTGAGTATGTCTTTCAGAGCAGACGGCTTGAAGGTCTTCGCTGGGACCACAATCGTATCTCCGGGATTCAGGTGCAGATCATTAAATCCGCGGGCCCACAGATCTTGTCCTGTTCCACGGCTGACCACTGACCCGTCCGCGCGAACAATAAATTCGCGCCTCTGGTCGGCGTCCTTGGTCGCTCCGCCTGCCAGACGTAGATATCCTCCAACCCGTCGACCATCCTTGTAAAGGAAGGAATTTTGATCATAGACAGCACCCACCACGTTTACAGTCAGTGGGACCGGCGGAACAACAAAGCTGTCCCCGTCCTCCAACGAAATATCGGCTATGCTACTCAGACCCTGACTGTCGGGCTTGAATTGCAACACAATCCTGCCTGTCGCGCGAATCTGGCGCACGTCAGCCAGAAGATCGTGTTCCGCGCTCAATGCCGATGACGCCCCGGCAGATGCCAGAGCGATATTCCCTCGCACGATCTCATTTTCCAGCGACTGTGCGTATTCATCGATCCTGCCTTGCTGGGCAACACGAGTTGACTCGCGCGTGAATTCGGATCCGTAGAGATAGGCATCGTGCGTGAGCCCTCCAGCGCGCTCCACCAACTGCCTGAGTGTCTCTCCGGGCTGCACTGTGTAAAGACCTGCATGTTCGAATTCGCCTTCCAATCGCACCAGCTTGGTTTGCTGGGCAATGGGGACCCGAATATCAGCCTCGGAGAGAATCGAAACCACATCTCCGGGCTGCAATTCGAAGTCCTGGGACGCATCGTGTTGCAGGATCAGCTTGCCCAGATCAAACGGAATCAGAACAGTCTTCAGTGTGATTTGATCGAGCCGCTCAATTACGGCATAATTCCAGTCAATCTCGGGTGCAATCGGGCCAATCTGCGTTCGCGGAGCGCCAAGTCCGAACCGGGCCGTGCGGGTATTTTGCGCGCTTGCCAGGGTCGAACTACCGGCGCGTACCGCTGTGGTCTGGGTCGCATTCTTTTGTGATTCCGATTGTCCAGTTTGAGCTCCATTTTGGTTTTGGCTCGTCTGGCTCTGTGACGATGGGTTCTGTGACGATTGGCCTTGGGCCAGTTGGTCCTGGGTCGTTTGGCCATTTGGCGATTGGTTTTGCAGCAATCCGTTCTGGTCTTGTCCGGTCAAACCAGAATTCGCACCGCTCATTGTCGCAAATGCGGAATTCGGCATCGTGACAGGGTAGCTATCCTCCGGCTGCCGCCAATCTGCAAAGTCCGCTGACGGCTCAAACTCCGGCGCCGGAAGTCCAAGCTGTCCGCGCTTCCACCAGTAATTTCGTGAAATGAGCGACTGCTTGTCGGGAATCAGCTCACTGAGGTGCATCCCCGGGTGCCACGCAAAGCGACCCGGGTTCGCCGTGTTACCTCGCAGCGTGATCGTCTTTGCATATTTCGGCACAATCGAATAGACCCGCACAAGATCCCCGTCTGCCAGCGGCGTTGCGAGCCCCTCGGCATCGTAGGCCACTTCCATGGCAGATCTCTCGCGATGATCGTCAATACGCTCGATCGAAATCCGCGCCTCATCGGCAATGGCGGAAACGCCGCCGGCATCGGCGAGTACACCGGCGAGTGTTTCGCCTGCACGCAGTTCATAGATGGCTGGGCGCCGCGCGCTTCCGGTGACGGCAACTTGCGTTCCCGCTGGAGGAATAAAGATAACATCGCCGGAGAGAAGCTTTACATCGTGCGACTTGTCTCCATGGACGAGGAAAGAGTAGAGGTCGAATTCAGTAACCGTCTTATCGCCCCGGCGCAATTCGATTTGCCGCAGTGAGCCGAGTGCCGAGGGGCCACCGCTCGCGAAAAGAGCGTCAACAAGCGTACTGAGCGAGCTCACGGTATAGACGCCCGGAAGTCGTGCCTCCCCGGACACATATACCTGGATGGCGCGAATTTGCCCCACATCCGCCGAAAGATCGAAGTTACGGTAGACGCGTCCGATCGCTGTACGCAACTGCCCATCAAGTTGAGCGTAAGTGAGGCCCGCCACCTGCACCGGTCCAACCTGGGGAATGGGGATATAAATTTGGCCTTGGCGGTCCACGATTACCACCGACTGGAAGTTCACTTGGCCCCAGATCCGAATCCGCAACTCATCGCCAGGCCCAAGAACGTACTCTGACGGAACAGGCGTCTGGTCCAGCGGAGCAAAAGTGGAAGGTACGCTCCGAAAAAGATTCGCTCCGTAGATGGGCAAAATCTGTCCCGTCGTCGAAGCGACAAACTTCTGGAGTTCGGTCAGCGGCTCTGGCGGAAGCGTGGCCAGCAATGCCTGGTTAGTGCTCAAACCCTGCTGGGAAAGCTGTTGCTCCGCTGAATTGGTCTCGTTGGAATTCAGCGATTGACTGCCGTATCCGCGCGAAGGCGAAGTGCGCCCTCGTGTGTTTTGAGCGCCATTCGTCCCCTGTACTTGGGCGCCTGCGCACTGGGCCGTGTTTGCCATTGTGGGGTCAGAACAGTCCACGGTTCCCGTGGTTTGACCGCTCACGGTGCTCGTGAGACTCGAATTCTGCTGGGCGGGTAATATTGTGGCCAGAGAAAAACCTAGAAGAACCAGTGCGGATTGTTCAGCGATGCGGACGATAGGCACACACCAGCGATGCGCAGATATAGGATCCCCTACCCTGAAAATCCCCCCCAGTTGTGAAAGCAACATATCGTCTGATTTTAGCATGAGCCCAATGCTGATTACGGATGAGCGGAGAACTGGCGGTAACCGCCCACCGATCACAACTGGTAAACGCCCCCCGGTTGCGCGCTGTCCAGAGTCAAGAGCTGAAGCTTGCCAAGATGCAATGGTCTATGGAAATCATGAGATTGTTGGCAAGCGCGGCAACGAGTGATCTATAGCTTACAAGAGAGAAAAGGCCTGCGAAGATTCGATCAGCTCTCAGGGTCGGGGGTATTCGGCGTTTGAATCCCAGGATTTCCTCCGACGCCAGCGGACTTCACCCTGGGCTATTTTCGCGCCCTCCTCCGGGAGCGACGGCCTGATCAATCGCCCGGAAGAGCGAACTGTAAAGCCGGGATAAGCTAATCCCTGTTCCCTTATTCCATGTTGTCTCTTACCTAGTCCCCCAACTTCGTCAGCCGCACGCTTCGCCCTGATCGCGCCGATTCGCGCGCCGCGTCCAGAATTTGCATCACCACCACATTCGTATCCAGCGCGCTCAAGTCGCCACTAGGCACAAACTCGCCGCGTAACACTGCCGCCAAATAGCTCAATGAGTTGTTCTGCGGCGAGCTGAGCGGGGCGGCGCTGGTCAGTTGTTCTTCCCCGTCGTGTTCATGGCGAACGCGCAATCGGTCTGCGCCCACAGTGATGGCGTAGCCCTTGGCGCCATAGACTTCCATATCCTTGCGGCTGAAAGGCCAGTTCCACGACCCCATAATTACCGCCTGGGCATGGGGGTAGGTCAGCACGATGGTGGAATCGTCATCCACTTTGGGGTAGACCTGGGGCTTGTCATGATTGGCCACCGCGGTCACAGTCAGCGGTGTCTCCCCATGCATCAGCCAGGTCATAAGGTCCACGCCGTAACAGCCAAAGTCGTATAGGGCTCCGGCGCCATTCTGCTCCGGATCGGTTAGCCAGCCCAGAAACTCCGGCGGAACTCCGATCTCCTTCGGGCCCTGGTGGCCGTCGTGCACCACCACCCGGCGCACCGGTCCCAGCCGCTGGTTTTCCACTTCGTCGTACGCAGCCTTGTTGCTCGCATACCACGTGGTTTCGTAGTTCACCAGCACCTGGATGTGGTGTTCATGGGCCACGCGCCGAATCGCCAGCGCATCTTCCAGCGAAATGGTCAGCGGCTTCTCCACCATCACCGATACGCCGTACTGCGCCGCGATCTCGATAGTGTGGCGATGCTCGCCGACCGACGTGTACACCAGTACCGCCTGTGGATGGCGCACCTCGATCATGTTCGCAATGCTCTTGAAGAACAGGGTGCCGGGCAGCGAATACTTCTTTCCGTATTTCTCCCACAGCGCGGCGTCGGCATCCGCAATCCCTACCAGCTCCACGTCGTGGTGCTGTGGCAACTGCCCCAGAAAGCCCTCCACGTGCCCATGCTCGAGTCCTACGATGGCCACTCTGAGCGGCGCACGCTGGGCCTGGGCCGGCAAGGAGGCGATCAGAATTACGAACAATCCCACAAGAAACACTTTGGAGAATCGAAGAGCAGGACAAGAACAAAAATAGCGCATCAGTTTTAGCTTCCCCCTGGCGCCCGATTCTACTCTGACCGGGCTTCCTGAACTTACGTATTACTCCTAGCTGAGGCCCTGGGGCAACCGGTCTGCCTGCACCACCATCAGTACTCAAGAGGCCGTCAATAGCCGCCAGAGAGGAGTGTATCGATGTCGATCCCCCCGCGTCTCGCGTACACTTGCATCCTTCTCGTTTTCTCCCCTATCCTGTTTTCTCTTCCACCCGCAGCTCAAGCGCAGGTCCCCAAGGGCGATCTCTTTTTCGGATACAGCCGAACCGGCAACGATACTTTTTACCCTAATGTGGGCGGCTTGAGTGGATGGGAAGCCATTGGCCACATCAAAATAAGGAAACCCTTCCTCGGCGTCGAGGGAGATGTGGCGCATTACGGGCTGGGAGCCGATTCTCCCGTCCCCCGCACTACTACTGTCCTCTTCGGACCTCGTGTCACCTTGGGAGTGGCCGGCATCAAAATCTTCGCCCATGGTCTGCTGGGCGGCGAGCATTCCGCGAACAATGACAGCAACCTCCCCATCTCCGGGGGAACATTCGCCTACGCGCTTGGCCTTGGCGTGGACCTGCCCCTGGCGCCCTTCTTCGCCTGGAGGGTACAGATCGATCGTCTGAGCGCGCCTTCACAGTCGCCCTCGGAGGGCACTCATGCCCGGTTCACCACTGGCATCGTCTTTCGTTTCTGATGTTTGGATTTAAATGCATGGTTGCACGAGGGATACCTTGTTCCAGGACCGTAAACCCGCAAGCCTGAATCCCCGTCCATTCCGGTGTGGAGACTGTTGCGACCCGCTTTCGCTGTCCGTGTTGCGGTTTCAAGACGCTGGAGGCGCCCGGCGCCATGTCTCTATGCCCCGTCTGCTGGTGGGAGGACGACGGGCAGGAAGACGCTGACGCCGGCGATGTGCGCCACACCGTCAACGGAGCCCTTAGCCTGAGCGAAGGCCGCCTTTATTACGCCCGCTGCGGCGCCTCCCATCCCCGGTTCCTTCCTTATGTACGCAAGGCCAAGGACTCTGAGCAGTAACGTGACTTCCGCGGTGCGAAACAGGCCCTAAGCCGCCTGGCCGGTTTGACCCTGCCCGCAATCCCTCTTACCATGAGAGCAGACCATTTCCCCGGCCAAACGGTGTTGCTTTGTCTTGGGCGGTAACCTGTTATGGCACTTCGCTCGTTTGGCGCATGGCGCGCCCGGAAGGCAAAACGTTGAGTTCTATAGACACCCTCGAAAACACCCCCTCACCTGAGACGGACGAAGCTGCGCAGGCGCACGACGGACACGATCGGGAGCACGACCACGGCCACGAACACCAGCACGGTCCGGTTCTGAACCCGGAGTGTACCCGCGAGTTGATACTGGATATCCCCGCGGGCGATGTCTCCAAAGCCTTCAGCCGGGTGGTCGGCGTATATAAGAACCGTGCTCGAATCCCAGGCTTCCGTCCCGGCAAAGTACCGGAAACGGTAATTCGCCGCCGCTTTGCCACAGAGATTCGCAAAGAAGTTATTGACAGCCTGCTGCCGGAGCGCTTCAACCAGGGAGTGCGCGATATGGGCGTCAAGCCCGTCGGCCAGCCCCAGGTGACCGAACTCACCGTGGAAGACGGCCAGCCGCTCCACGTCAAGGCAGTCTTTGAATATGTTCCCGACTTCTCGATCGAAGGCTATCAGAGCGTGACCGTGGAGAAGCCTTCAGTGGAAGTGACGGACGAAGAGTTCCAGCGCGAACTGGCCGAACTGCGCGAATCTCGCGCCACCATCGAGCCGGTCGAGGAAGACCGTGCCCTGGTGGACGGCGACTGGGCAGAGATCTCCTACCACGGCCTGGTGGCGAACGCGCCGGACACTGCCCCGTTGACGGGCGAAGACGCTTTGGTGGAGATTGGCGGCAAGGAAACGGTGGAGGCTTTCACCGCGGTATTGCGGGGAGCCAAATCCGGCCAGGAACTCAAGGCCGAAGTCATCTATCCAGCCGAATATCCCGATGCCAAGCTGGCAGGCAAGACCGTGGCCTACGATGTAACCGTCAAGGCCATCAAGAAGCGCACGGTCCCGGAGTTGAACGACGAGTTCGCCAAGGAACTGGGCAGCTACGAGAACCTGGATGAGTTGCAAAACCGCGTCCGTGAGCACATGACCAACCGCAGGCGCCGCAGCGTAGAGGCGGAGACCAAGGACAAGCTCTTTGCCGCACTGGCGGAGCGATACACGTTCCCCGTTCCCGAGTCGCTGGTTCAAGACCAGATTGACGCGCGCCTGGAGCGTGGTTTACGCGCCCTGGCTGCGCAGGGCATGGATACGGAACAGATGCGCAAGCTGGACTTTGCCCGTCTGCGCACTGCACAGCGGGATAGCGCCATTGCAGAAGTGAAGACCTTCGCCCTGCTTGAGCGCATCGCCGACGCTGAAAACATCACCGTAAGCGATGAAGAAATGGACCACGAGCTTCAGTTGGCTGCTCTGCAGTCCAGGGAGCCTGTAGACACCCTGCGCGCGCGATTGACGCAGGACGGGGGACTCGGTAGAATCCGGGAACAATTGAGGCGCGAAAAAACTGCCAGCCTGCTGTACGAGAGATTGCCCGCGTAAGATCGGATTGCGGCAGCAAGCGCTGCGCGGCCAGTGAACCAAGCCGGGATCATTCGGCTACAAACATCGGGGCTACGGGCCCCCACGAAAGAACGGGAAGAACACTCAATGGCATTGGTTCCCATGGTAGTTGAGCAGACGAGCCGGGGCGAGCGCGCCTACGACATCTATTCCCGTCTGCTCCGCGATAACATCATCTTTCTTGGCACCCCCATCGACGATCAGGTCGCCAATCTTATCGTGGCTCAGATGCTGTTCCTCTCCGGCGAAGATCCGGAAAAGGACGTGCAGCTCTACATCAACTCGCCGGGCGGGTCCATCACAGCAGGACTGGCCATTTACGACACCATGCAGTTCATCAAGAACAATGTGGTCACCTACTGCATCGGCCAGGCGGCGAGCATGGGAGCATTTCTTTTGCTGGCGGGCACCAAGGGCAAACGCTTTGCCCTGCCCAACTCGCGCATTCTCATTCATCAGCCTTCCATGGGCGGCCTCAGCGGGCAGGCCACGGACATCGACATTCATGCGCGCGAGATTCTACGCATTCGTGAGATCACAAACAATTTGATGGCCAAACATACTGGTCAGCCATTGGACCGCATCGAACGCGACGTAGAGCGGGACTTTATCATGAACTCGCAGCAGGCCAAGGAATACGGCATCGTCGACGAAATCATCGATCGGCCACGCACGTAACTGGCCGGATAGCAACGGACGCAACTCAAAAGCTCGTCCAAAAGGGAGCGGAATAATGAAAACGCGCACGGGACCGGAAGAAGCACTGCGCTGCTCGTTCT
>PLSM01000001.1 GCA_003165075.1 Acidobacteriaceae bacterium
AGCTGAAGGAATACGGCATCGCCGATCCGCTGCACGAAGAGTAACCCCTTTTCGGCGGACCAAGGAGTGCCGGAGGAGCACCCGGGATTTTTCTCGCGAGAAATCCACTCGGCAGTTGCGCCTCGCTTCATTCCCATTCGGGAGATGCTGTCGCTGGCCCGGACTGAAACCGGAACCAGCCGCGCCGATAAGACTTTTACGGGAAACCCACAGGTTCCAAGCGGGAACTGAAACCGTCAGGACCGAAACAGACCCCGGCAGCACGCCGGGGAAGCAAATGAGGAGCTGGGGATGAGCATTCTGATTGTGACTGGAATCGAAGGCGCCCGTAACTGCGCCACCGTAGTAGGAGCGCAGTTGGGCATGGAGGTTGAAGTAGCCGAGGGGCGCAAGGCCGCGCTGGGGGCGCTGCGCCGCCGCGAGTTTCTGGCCGTGGTGGTGGACGAGACGATGGCCGAGTGCGACCCGGCCTCGGCCGAAGCCATCTGGGAGCATACCGGGCTGGCCATTCCCCTGCAGATCAACTTCGCCCTCTCCGGCGCGGCCCGTCTGATCCGCGAGATTCGCGCCGCCCTGCATCGCCGCGAGCGCGAGCAGATGCTGGCCCGCCGGGCGGCCGCCGCCGCCATCGAGACCGAGCTCAAAACCACCGTCGCGGGCCTTCTGCTGCACTCGCAACTGGCTCTGAACGGCAGCGAGATGCCCCCGCTGGTCGTCGAAAAGCTGCGCGTGGTGGCCGACTTGGCTGGCAGCCTCCGCCAGCAGTTGAGCGCGCCACTCGTCGCCCGCGGCGAGAACGCCGCCTAATCGGGCCGCCAAAGAGGATTGATTGCGTTGCACGCGCATCGCCGGGGCGTCCCTTGCCCCGGCGCTTTTTTGCGCGCCGCACCAGCCATCTCGACTCCATTTCGTGTCAGGGCGCGGCTGCAATCGTGCCGCCACCCTTGCCAGCCGGCCAACTTGCTAACCCGCTCTCGCCGCGCAGCGGAGGGTGGAGGTGGGCAGTTTCACAGGTTCACAGTTTGCGTGTTTCTGTGCGGGAGGCGTATAAAAATCTTTTATTTTTAATTAGTTAGATGAGTATCCGCAGTTTCACAGGCAAAAACAGAAAAACCACCTGCGGTGGGGCCAATGTTCCCCTCTAATGGCTTTTCCGTTCGATAAGGGGCCTCTATCTACCAGTATGCGCCAAAGGAGGGTTATTCCCGGCAAACCACCTGCGGTAGGGCTGGACTCCCAGGTCTCAAAAGCGAGACCTGGGGCACCCAATCATTTTGGACTGGTCAGACTTGGGCCACCCACCACCCGGGAGCAGTCTCTGAAGGCTGAATCATCATGCCGCGGCCAGCGCGCGAGACGGTCTGGAACTCTGGCGATCACCGGTTGCTGGTGGCCTAAACAGTCAGAACGGAACAGAGAAGCAATGAATAGCCCTAGTCGACATGACCGGGGCTTTTGTGCGTCTGGCTGACGCGCAGAGGGCAAAACGCCATGGTAATGTATTTTGCGTTTAGTAATAGAAAATAGGTAAAAGGGCTGTATTTAGGCGTATCTGTGTGGACTGTGGGGAACAAACCAGCATTGCCATAAGGTGTTTAGTTTGTTTGTTTTATGTTTGTTTTCAAAAAATTACATCCCTAGTTGGTGCCGAAGAAGGGATTCACGCCCCAGCCTTTTAGCAAGTCATTCCATTTCAATGAAATACCGCTATCTATTGAATACACGAATCTTTCGCATTTTTCAATCCTTTCAACCTGGTCAACCTGTTCAATGGGTTGCTACGGATTTCGCCTGAAAGTGGCCACCACGCCTTGAAGAAATGGCGAAAAATATGGACACCATCACATGATTGACAAGGTTGTACATGAACGTCGCACCCGGATCTCAATCAGTAATCGGCATAAGCACGGACGTTTCTATCTGGTAGCAAATAATTCGCAAACTCCGTAAAGCCCCAGAGGGCCAAATTGTCCTAACCGTTCCACGAGAGAATTCATATAAGAACTCTGCTTTTCAATAATATCCATCCATTCAACCGCGTACCGTTCATCCGTCGGAAGCCCCAAAGGGCCAAGAAATGAATGGTTATTGCTGGCGACAAACCTCTGAACGGGATAGATGACCGCTATCATCGCGATCACCAAATTGACTTCTGATACAAGGACAGCCCCTAAAACCATTGACAAGTGAGAGCAGTTCGAAGGGGTTGCAGGACTTCCCGAGTGGACAGAAGGCGGCCAGCCCCGAAGACAGCCAACTGCTACCGAATAGGGAAAGGAGGGGAGCATGATCAAGCGGCGTGGCGATGACGAACTGCCGCCCGGAACCTTCCGGTAGAACGGGAGGAAACGGTGCGGACGGAGCCAACCACAACCGGTCTGCTGGCGGCGAGCAGTAGCCGCCCGCAGACCCCCAGCAAGGAGGATGAAATGGCGAGATCTCTAGGGGACATTTGGTACGACGTTACGCCGGATGGACGGCGAGTCTACTCGTTTCACTTCCGCTTTATGGAGCAGTTCGGCGGAGCGATACATATCGAGATTCTGTCGCAGCCTCCGTATCCTGCCGGAAGAGCAAGTGATGGGCATGCGACACATCGTTACGGGCTGGGAACGCCGGGCCACCCGTACATCTGCTATGACCCGATGCCGCGAAGCCTGCGCAATGCGAAAGAGATTGCATCAGGTTGGGCGCGCCGAACGGTGAACTACCAGCAATTCGGGAGATGGGTTGCCTAATGGCCAGCTAGCAAGGAGGATTCTGCGCTTTTCTCCTTCGCTATCTTGTCTTCGCCACCAATCTCTGCCTTCTCGACCTCTACTACGACCCATGAAAGGAGAAGATCATGACACGACGTAGAAAGGAACGCGCCTCGATGCGGATTACTCGCTCAGCGGCGCAACAAATTGAGATTCACATCGGCAACCATCGAGCAGAGCGAGGGGCTATGTTGGGGGAAGATTCGGAAGGAACAATCTGCCGAGTTGAGGTGGATCATGGAGCCCGGCGCAATACGGTCGAGTATTCGCCCGACACGGCTCGTCTTAACCAAGTCATTAAAGCATGGAAGGCTGAGGGAATTGGCTTTGCAGGCTTTGTTCACAGCCATCCCGCAGGCTTCCGGCATCCGTCCAGTGCAGATGTTGAATACTCTGAGTGACGGGCGACAATTAGAAGTACCGGTCAACGACAAACAAAATTCCCGATCCAACGACAATTAGGCCAGGCGTATTCCGGTTCATTGGAGCGGAGGCGGATTGGTCACGGACAAGCAGGTTCGGAGGTTGTTTGCGTTGATGAAGACCGAGGAAAACCAAGAGATTGCGGCGTCCAAGGCGGGCATGGACGCTAAGACGGCTCGGAAGTACCGGCGTTTGGACCGATTGCCAAGTGAGTTACCGGCGGCGGTTCGAGGTCGGACCCGGCCAGATCCATTCACGGATGTCTGGGACGAAGTACAGAAGCTGTTTGAAGACAACGCGGGGCTTGAGGCCAAGACGGTTTTCGAGTTCTTGCAGCGACAGAATCCAGGCCGCTTCCAGGACGGACAGGTGCGCACGTTGCAGCGGCGCGTGAAGGTGTGGCGTGCCACCGAGGGTCCGGCTCGAGAAGTGTTCTTCGCCCAACAGCATCCTCCAGGTCGGCTTGGAGCGTCGGACTTCACGCACATGGAAGAGTTGGGCGTGACCATCCAGGGGCAGAGTTTTCCGCACCTGATCTATCACTTCGTGCTGAGCTACTCGAACTGGGAGGCAGCAACGGTGTGCTTTTCAGAGAGCTTCGAGAGCCTGAGCGAAGGGTTGCAGAACGCTCTGTGGGTGCTGGGCAAGGTACCGCATCGTCATCGCACCGACCGGCTCTCGACGGCGGTCAACAACATGAGCGATCCTGCCGAGTTTACAGATCGCTACAAGGGACTGATGCGTTTCTACGGCTTGGAGAGCGAAAAGACTCAGGCTGGGCATGGCAACGAGAACGGCGATGTTGAGCAGCGGCATCACCGCTTCAAGCGGGCGGTGGCGCAGGAGTTGATGCTGCGCGGCAGCGTAGACTTCGCCGGCGTGGACGAGTATCGGCGCTTCCTTCGAGCGATGTTGGAGCGGTTGAACGCAGGGCGGAGTCAGCGGCTTGGCGAAGAGCTGGCGGTGATGCGGGAGTTGCCGGAACGGCGGATGGAATCGGCACGGCGTGATCGAGTCAAGGTGGACTCAGGCAGCCTGATCTATGTGGACCGTAACGCGTACTCTGTGCCGAGCCGGTTGATCGGCGAGGAAGTGGAAGCGCGGCTTTTTATGGATCATGTGGAGGTCTGGTACGGACAGAAGAAGATCACTGAGATGCCACGCCTGCGAGGGCGACAGAAACATCGCGTTGATTATCGTCACATCATCGACTGGCTGGTGCGGAAGCCTGGCGCCTTCCAGCACTACCGTTACCGCGATGAGTTGTTCCCAACCAGCCGTTTCCGCGTGGTCTTCGACTTGCTTGAGGAACAGATGGGCCTGCAGCAAGGCAGCAAGGAATATCTGAGAATCCTCGAGTTAGCGGCTAAAGGAAGCGAAGTGAGGGTAGATGGGGCGTTGCGCGTGATGCTGGAGGCAGGTAGTGAACAGATCAGCGCCAAAGGTATCGAAACCATGCTGGCATCTGAGCACAACCCGACAGTCCGCGACGTTCAAGTAACGGCGGTGGATCTGGGTGTTTTCGATCAGCTGTTCAGCACGCAGGAGGTACTGCAATGAGCGCGGTCCCTCAGATCAGAACGGAGCTGATGCAGAACCTGAGAGAACTTCACATGCCGGCCATGCGCGAATGCTTCGAACAGGCCGCGCAACAGGCGGAGAAAGAGACACTCAGTTACGAGCAGTACTTGCTGCAGTTAACTC
The DNA here is from genome assembly GCA_003165075.1 of Acidobacteriaceae bacterium. GTDB lineage: Bacteria > Acidobacteriota > Terriglobia > Terriglobales > Acidobacteriaceae > Telmatobacter. The sequence goes on from PLSM01000001.1 coordinate 4,887, forward strand.
AGCGGGAGTGCGAGTCTCGACGCCGTAACCGCATCGCCGCGCTACTGCGCGAGTCGGGGCTTCCGCGAGAGAAGACGATGCCCAACTTCGACCTGAAGCGTTTACCTGTTAAGGCCGGACGGCAAATGAAAGCCCTGATGGATGGGAGCTTCCTGGACCGCCAGGAGAACTTGCTCGTGTTCGGAAATCCTGGAGCAGGTAAGAGCCATCTGCTGTGCGCTCTGGCCCATGAACTGATCGCGCAAGGACGCAAGATGAAGTACACGAGCTGCGCCATGTTGGTTCAGGATCTCCTGATAGCCAAGCGCGACCTGCGGCTGAGCAAAGAGATCAAGAAGTTGGCCCGCCATGATGGTCTGATCATCGATGAGATGGGCTATGTCCAGCAGAGCCGCGAGGAGATGGAGGTCCTGTTCACCTTGCTGGCCGAACGCTATGAGCGCGGCAGCGTTCTGCTGACCAGCAATCTTCCGTTCTCGAAGTGGGATGGAATCTTCAAGGACCCGATGACCACGGCGGCAGCCATCGACAGACTGGTGCATCACTCGGTCATCGTTGAACTGAATATCCCCAGCTACCGCATAGAGGAGGCAAAGAAGAACCGCGCCCAGGCGCAGGAAGCAGAAGAAAGCTGATGAGGGCCGGAGACCAGCGCTCGTTGTTGCTGGCAGGCCCTCCGCTCCGCCCCTTCGGGGCTACGCTCCGGCCCTGCCAGCAACAACGACATCTCCACAAGAGGAGGAAAGAAAGAAGTTCTAACGACTATCGGGAATTATGGTTGTCGTTGACCGGAAAGAGTAGTTGACGCCAGACACTCTGAGCGCATTCTCGAGCACTTCGATGGAATCGATGCATTATGGTTGCCGATCGTTCAGACCGTTCCAGACACAGGGCGCTTCGAAATCCTTCCGTTCGCGTCAGTTCGTTTGCAACAAGAGAGGCCGCAGGCCCGCCTTGAAGCCGCAAAACTGGCTATCGTCGGTGGTGCAAGCACCAGAATTTCAGTTGTACCGGAGCTAAGGGCTTCGCGGATATCGATGATCGCAGATGAGGCTCCACACGAAGACAGGTTTGCGCGAATGCGCAACAGCTTCGACTTGGATCGGCATGCCCAAACCCGGCTCGTATTCATAGGGACAGGCGGTGATGCATCGCTGATCACCAACTGCGCACGCATGGGGTTTGGTGAATTCGTGCTGATCGATCCACAAAAACTGGAGGCGGCCAACGTAGCTACGCAGCAGGCCAATCCTGCAAGGCTTGGAACGCCAAAGGTTGAAGCCCTTGCCGAGCAGATCCATCTGATTTATCCGGAAGCCCACGTGCAACCTCTAGTCTGCAGGATTGAAGAGATCCAGGACAATGAGTTCAAAGATCTTTTGTTCTCATCGCAGACAGGAGCAATCACCAAGCCGGAACGAACTGTTCTGCTGGTACTGACCGACAATTTCTTTGCGCAAGCGCGTGGACACAGGCTTGGTCTGCAGTTTGCGGTTCCGACAATCTGCGCGCAAGAGTACGCGGAGGGCCGAGGAGCCGAGGTGAGCTACACCGTACCGGGCGTCACACCGGCATGTCACCGATGCATCACCTCATCGCGTTACGGACAATATCTGGAGAACAACTTCCAGAACGACGTAACGTCGGCCGGCGCCCCGGTGTTCGCGGCGGAGTTCCTCAATGCCATATTGGGACATGTTCTTCTGGCTGTGGTCTACCATGGCGCCGAAGGCCACCGGTTCGGCGGCTGGATTGAGCAGTGGGGAAACCGCAATCTCATCCAGCTCCGCATGGATCCGGAGTTCGAGTTCTCCCGCGGTCTGTCGCGCCTGCCCAGCGGCAGAGCGAGAGTGATGTTTGACAGCGTTTTTCTTGCACAGACGCCTGACAGCGGCCAGAACATCGATCGTCCACCATGCCCAGATTGCGGAGGAACAGGGGATTTAAGAACAGTTCGAGGGACATTCCCAGATACGCGAATTATTAGGATACTCGCAAGTACCGAGTCTGAGCTAGATACCTTGGCCTAAGAATTCTTAAATTGGCAATTTGTGGTCTCGAGCAATGCTAAGACGGGTACCCAGTCTTCCGCTAAATCTGCTGCCCAATCGAAGGGCAGCGTAGTCACGCCCCAGTTGGCCTCGCACCGGAGGAGCAACAACGCCGCGGATGCTTTCGCATTCAGAACCGAGCTGGCGTCCTAACAGGGTTGATTGCAACGCGTCTTGTTCATAAGTCCTCGGCAGGAGCGACGGGACTCGAATTTACGACCTCTACTGTGTCAGCGAGTCGGAAACGCGTAACTGTGGCGCCGAACATTCCGAAATTCGGAGAGAGCGAATGACCGGCCAAGCACACCTCGCCATTGCAACTCTTCGCGCCTGTTGAAGCTACCCCTTCGACAACTCAAATACCATGCAATTGTACTCATGCTTCCATTCACTCAGCTCTCGACGGACTTCTAGCTTATACTTCGTGATTAATGATCTAAACAACTCCATATCCCCGGATTCAGAAAAGCCTAGCATTATCACGCCATCTTGCCGAAGATGATTCAATACATCGTGAAAAAAACCTCGGAGTGCACGATAGTCCTCATCTGCACAGGCATACTCCAACAGGTCGGCCGGCTTGCACCCATGATAGGGAGCATTGAAGATTACAACATCGAAATCTCCTCGAACTTTGCTAAATCCATCAGACACAAATGCGCAACCGCATTTGATTCCATGCTTCCTGAAGTTCATCGATGTGTTTTCGACGGCTTTCGGGTTTATGTCTACAGATGTTATCTGCTTCGCCCCCGATCGACCAGCATACACAGAGATCAGTCCGCTTCCGCTGCCAACCTCGAGGACATCCTTGCCTGTGAGATCCGGAAGATTGTCAATCATGAATTGCCCCGACCAGTCATAGGCTGGCGACCATACACCTGGCTCAACGATGATCGACATACCTCTCAATTCAACCTCATAATTCTCTTTGTGCGCACGCATTTGCTGCAAAGCAGGTTGCGTTGTACTGTGCAATTTGTAAGAAGCCATGCCGTCCATCCCGTCCTCTTCTCGACCGAACCCATCGGTATTTTCTCTCAAATGTTCGGTCTGTCTACCCCTGCAATTCCAATGTTGCTAGGGCCTCGGGTCTTGGAGGATAAATGCTTGCGCGCGCCATTTTTAGTGGTCCTGAAACAATCAGGCGCCGAACACTGTAAACAGTTCCTCACAGTGTACCGCAACTCCGCACGAATTCTCCTTGATCCATTGAAGCGATTCGAAGTCACCTTTGCCTATATTCGGTTCGCCTGTGAGGTCCGACCAAGTACGAACTACAAATCGCTGAAGAGCATCATTTAATTGCTCCGCGGTAGACCAGTCGCCTCGTGAGCTCGCTGGTCCATCGCAAGACAATGCCTGTAACACGCTACCAAGCAACAATGCCCTAGTTAATTGAATGTCGCGAGGCTGCTCGATTTCCGATGATCCACTAAAGTTAATTGGGAATCCAGAAAACAACACTCGATAAACGGTATTTCCCACAGATACCGTAATATCGGCTCCAGGCTGAACGGAGACTCTCGGAGCCTTTTTAAGAAGAGTCCGAAACTCAATGTCTTGCGACGAGGCGCTGATGAGCGTGACCTCCTTCCCGATTGACCCGAGCCACTCGGCATCGCTGAAAATATCCTCGCCGGTACATCCGACCACAACAGAGCACGTCTCGCACAGCTCTTTTAGACTGCCAAGCCTGTTGATTTTCCCTTTCATAGGGCTGTAGTCACGCTTCTTATCGAAGAAGCACACCGGGTGTCCCATCGATTCAAAGCAGCGCCCCAATGAGCTGCCAACATTTCCAAGTCCAACAATTCCTATTTGGGTTCGCAGGCCCAGCGCCTTGGTGGAGACAGATCGAGCGATGGCTTCTGCGATGAATGGAGACTCTAATGTAACCTTGGCCGCACTCGCCGCAAGGTTGAGTCGCCGCAGTCTCGCACCGTTGTCACCTAACCTTAGCCCGCTCATTGTTTGCTCCACAACTGTCACTATGCCTGTAGTGCATAATGCCGTTGGCATCGTTAAAAGCCCATAGCCGCCATCATCCAAGAGGATAATTCGGTTGACCTTCTTTGAGCGGACCGCCATTTCGATATGGTGCCAAAACAGTCCGAGATCGCTTTGATGTCTTTCCGCGAGGAATCCGGGCAACAGCAATTCTCCAGAAGGCGACATTACGTGGACCTTGTTCCGTCGCAACCAGGCAACAACGTCAGGGCGGCACGAATATACTTTCCCGGTTAGCACTATGTTCGCTGGTGGAATACCAAGTGACAGCAGACTTTGCACCAATGAACGACTACTGGGTAGAAGATGTTGATTCCCAACAATCAGGGTACTGTTCAATTGGATTTTCGAGCTATGCTTTCTCTGGAACCGGTCCATGAGAGCGTCGAGAAGTGGAAGTGAGACGCACTCCCCTAAAGCCATTTTGGCCTCGTAATGACAAACCCGCAATCGAGGAATCCTTCCGTCCATAACGACGTCTTTGGGGTTGCACCGGGATGATCCTTTTTGAATTGCATTTCGACTGGGCGGATGCTTGGGATGAACTCTGCCTCGTTTATTTCTACTCGCTCTTCTTGCAAAGTGGGAGTCCTGCTACTGTTTCGGCCCCTGACAAACGGCTTAAATATCTCCTTAACGTCCAGGAGTTCTTTACGGGTGTATTTGAAGATACCTTCATAGATCCCTCGTTTCTTGTTTACTTCGTCATCACCCTCAACGCATTTCTTCAGGAAGTAAAATAGGCTCTCCGTATTTATACGCGAGTCTGAATAGGTCACGGGGCCGATATTCCATTTGCAAGAGAAATACCCCGTCTCACCTTGTTGTAATAGTCGCGGAACCATAATATATGGGTAATAGCTTTCATATATTTTTGTATTTGACTCCGTTACTTTCTTTTCTGAAGGTTTGAGAAGATTGTACTCATAAAGCGCATCAATCATGCGTTGGAGTGGAAGAGAGGATGTATTTGGTTGCCAAGGTACCAGCGCCGGAATCTTGCCCCGTACAATTCCTAGCAGGTGAGACGTTTGCTCATAAAGCAATTCTGTACTACTCCTCCTATTGAGTTGATCGATGGCGCTCTGCTCGTTCATTTCGTCTTGTACCTGCGACATTTGTGCGATTTGTACCCTGAAAATCAGGTTTTCCAAAGCAAGCGAATTGCTTGTGAGAGCGCATAGGTTATCCGGAATGAGGACAATGCTGCACTTCCACTCTTGAGGATCAAGAAGTTGCTTAACAAGCAACGAGTGCCTATGACAGTCGTCCCAACTCACTCTCTTGAAGAAAACTTTAGAGAGATGATCCTTGCATTGCTTGCTCTGAATCGGAGTGCCGATGTAGAGTGAAATCTCCCCGGCGGAGAGAGAGTAGTCCTCGCAACCAACTGGTCGTTTAACTAGCGAATCAACCAGCTGAAAAAGGCCAACTAACTGTCCTCGCTGGAAAATGCGAAGCGGACGAGTATGGTCTGCACATGGACTCAGATCACTAATATTTGCTTTATCTGGAACATAATGCCCACGTTGAGTGCTAAGTTCGACGGTCCTAAATATTTCGATCGGGTTGTCCACTAAGAATGCCAATGGCACGCGTCGGTGACCGAAAGTCTTCTTTAGCTCTTGAGCCTCTGCCAGTCTATCGAAGGCCTTCGGGAAACAGAAGTCTGACCTTGCCCCCGAAAAACGTCCCCCTTAGCGAGCTGTTCTAATAGCGAAAGGGTAGCGAAGATGACGAAGGCAACGCGGAAGCAGTACACGCTTGAGTTCAAGCAAGAGGCGGTCCGGCATGTGGAGTCGGGTCAGAGTCCGGCCTTGGCGGCACGTAGTCTGG
>PLSM01000171.1 GCA_003165075.1 Acidobacteriaceae bacterium
CCTCCGCATCAAGGCTTTCTTCGGCACCAGCGAGAACGCCGTCAAGACCCAGATCTGGATCGCCATCGCCGTCTACGTGCTCGTCGCCATCGTGCGAAAACGGCTCCAGCTGGATGCCACTCTCTACCAAATCCTACAGATCCTCAGTGTTATCCCCTTCGAGAAAACCCCCATTTTGCAGGCACTTCAGGCCTCCGACTCCCAATCCGACTTAGACGAAAACTCCACACAACTGATTCTGTTCAACTTATAGCCGGACAGCAGTGACCCGCCACGTGTAGCTGAAGGTCACGCTGTTATCCGTCCCGCCAAAGTTCTGCGTCAGCGTTTGCAGGTTATTCGCCACGTTACTCCAGCTTCGTAAAACCTGTGGTTCGTATAACGCTCACCCTCCTATCAACTCATTCAACATGCGTGATCGGAATGATCATTCTACTTAGTAATGTGTTGCTTAACGGTTGGAAGTATTTCGTAAACAGTCTGACATCCATGTAAGGCAGTAAAGCAAGCGAGGTCGTAGCCGTATGCCGACTTACGAACCACATCCGAAGCCAGTGGATTGAGTGAGACGTTCATCTTCATGGGAGGGTCAAAGACACTGACTATCATTCCGGAAGAGCTATCATGGAGCGCCTGAATGTGTTGCGATTCGACTATCGACTCGCGTGTGGTCACAGAGTGAAATGGCATTTGGAATAGGCTAGCACTCATTTCGATAACAACACCATCCGGACGAGATGTCAGACCTACCTGGAAATAGGTAGGATGAAAGATCCCGAGAAGATGAGTGCCTTCGTTTTTGAAAAGATATGTGTGAAGCGGATAGTCGCTCCCATAAAGTCTTGCTGTTCCGTCCACTTCAAAACGACGAAAAGGCCTTAGAGCTTTGGTCGCCTCTTCTATGGTACTCGAGCCAGTTCGAAATCGACTGAATATCCGGAAACATCTTTCTGCCTCGCAGCGGACATAACAGGAGTAGAGGATGCATGTTGCCATCCAAACTACTATAGTGGCTGCAGTAACTCCTAGCGATATCTTGAAACATTTGTGTCGCGTCATTAAATCGTCCTCGGAGCGCTCAAACTCCTTGCGTTTACCGATGGCTTCCTGGATATACTGTCAAACCATTAGTTGTTACCGAAGGAGGCGATACGTTTATGATCACAGTGATCGTGCCATGATCGTAATCGTGACCGATGCCCCCATACTGAACGATGACAGGCGCTGAACAGCTTGGATTAACTCCTGGAGTCGTAGAGACGATAAAGGATTGGATATAACTAGAGCTAGTAACACCAACTTTATTCCCTAGACCGTCTTGGAATGAGTCCGCCTGAGGATCGCTAGATGTATACGTTCCGTTTCCAACAGGCACAGTAGCTTGCGGTGGATCTCCACTAATGACTTTGATAAGTTCGGAAACGTACAAAGGGGGATGTTGAGAATCCACTCTATAACTAGTTCCGTCCGTATTTTGCATCTGATACAGAATATCGCGCATAGCATAGCTGTCCCCCGGTGTCTTGTCGATATCTGGAACGAGGCGTACACCTGATGCTAGACTGGCGTCCGTCGCGCACAAGCCGAGTGGATCAAGCAGATTAACCGGATCATTGCCCACATACGCATAGAGATTCGTTCCGCCGCTCAGCCCAGCAGGATCGGTCTGCAAGAACCGTCCCAGGTTCGGGTTGTAGTATCTGGCGTTGACGTAGTAAAGTCCGGTCTCGTTGTCGTAGCGATAGCCCGCATAGCGGTAAGTGGCCCAGCTTCCCGCGCCGGGCGCTCCGTAGTCGCTGTAAGTATAAATGTCAGCCGCGCCCGAATTTCCCGGCGCAGTAACGGCCACCGTGCTGCCCATCGCGTCGTGGTGATAGTAAACCGCCGCGAGCGTCGCGCCGTCCACGGCCGGCGTTACCGCCGCCACCGGCAGCCCGCCCGCGCCGCGCACCGTCAGGCTCAGCGGCCCGCCCACGCCGTTGTAGTCGGCGATCTCTTCATTGCCCGCCAGCACGAACTGGGTCGTCGTCACCCAGGCTCCGCTCGTCACCTGCTTCTGCTTGCGCTGGCCCAGCGGATCGTAGCGGTACGTGCTCGTCCCCCAGGCCCCGTTCTGCGCCTCAATCAGCCGGTTCTCCACGTCGTACGTCAAGGTATTGAAGCCGTCGAAGGTCATGTTCTGGTTGCCATCGTAGGTGAAGTTCGTGTTGCCTGTGATCGAGTTGTCCAGGCTGATGTAGCCATTATCCGGGTTGGCCGCGGGGTAGGTGGTCGTGCTGGTAGGTGGCACGTACTGAAACGCGATGTCGCTCACCCCAACCGAGGCCCGCTGATGGTTCTTCTGCCACGCGTAGCTGAAGGTCACGCTGTTGTCCGCGCCCGCGTAGGTCTGCGTCAGCGTCTCAAGGTTGTCCGCCGCGTCGTATTGGCTATAGGAGTCCGTGGTGCCGTCTCCGTAGGTGATCTGCGTCTGCCGCGAGAGCAGGTCCCACTGGTATTTGGCCAGCGGCGTGGACGTTGACCCGTTCTGATCGATCTCCGTCATGCGGTTCATCGAGTCGTACTGATAGGTGACGTAGTAAGCGCCCGATCCATTGGTGCCAGAAGGCCACGTCAACTGATGCCGGTTGCCGACTCCATCATACTGCACCTGCGTATTGCGCCCCTGCTGATCGGTGTAGCTCGTGGCACGACCCGCAGTGTCGTAGCCCCTAACTCCGGTGCGTTAGCACAGTGCCTGGCGAACAGCTGAGCACAAGCGTTCAAACATACGCGCCGAAACCGAAAAGAAACATAATGCGAATCAGCCGATCTGAACACGTTGCATCCAATGCAAGCGGGAAACTCGTTTCCAGAATTCCTGCGCCAATTGGCTTGAAGTCTGGCACATTCGCAATCGCACGCATCTTTATTGCAGTATCTTCAAATGTGCTAGAGCCAAGAATGCGAACGGTAACAGAACTCTTACCGAAATCGACAAAAGAAATTAGCGCGTCCGTTTTTGGCGTTACGAACGAGGTTGCAGCTGCTCCAGGCGCGACAATTCCAGTATGACGGTATCGTCGATAGCCCCATATTCTGTGTCTACTAACGATATCCCATTCACGGATCTCCTGCGCTGACACTTCGGAATCCATCTTGCCACTCAATTCCAAAGCTGTTGCTTGAAGATCATTAATGTCATTCGCAATCAAGACAAACGAATCAGAAATCTGGGTCGCATAAAACGCACTTGGTCTTGGGTCTTCCTCTCCGAATTCATTGAGATGAGCCGACCAGTTTAGCACTTCCACGCCATTGGTGGCGGTGACTTTTGTTGTATGTGCGTACTTGCGAATATCAAACCTACTGTGCGGACGAAGAAGAATAATATAGCAGCGGAGCGAATGCACCGCACCAAGCCCCCTCGGCGGACCAAATTCCCTTGCGCCGACAAGTACAGACTCACTATTCCGCAGCATCTCAGCGGAGGCGTTTGCTGATAAGGAGTTAAGACCTTCCAGCAAATTGATATAAGGAGTTCGCATCACCGCCGCACCTGCTTTAGCAAGATCATCTTGGGTGCCAGTACTAGCCAGCAATGAACTATCTGCATAGAATACGGTTTCGTACTGTCGGAACAGGGCCAGCGCAGCACTCTCCCTTTCTTTCATCTCAGCCGCACACATTTGGTTTTCAAAGACCAAAAAGGCCGCTAATACGAGCAATCCGCAGACCCATACTCTGTGTCTCATTTCTCTCTCCTGACGCTATGGTGTACCTGGTATATTCGTGCCCCATCCGGTAGCGTATGGCGGTTCTGCCGGATTGTAACCACCAGCTTGGCCGATGTATCGTGCGTAGCTATTGCTGTTCGGGCCTGTAGGATCATACGGAATGGTGTTGTTAATGTTTCTATTCCAATTCCAAGCAGCCCGTAGCATATTGTTCACTGATGTGCACGTCGCACTTGAGGGAGGTCCGGTCGAAAATGAAGTAGTTGCACCTGAATTATCCGCGGCATAGTGCCCGACGGAACCTTCTGTAACCCAGTCGTTGAGGTATCCGAAGTCAGGGGTCGCATCAACCCCGGTGGTTGCTGTGACGTTTCCTACTGGGCCGGCATCCATAACCCATTGGGTACCAGTCGAATCTTGCACCCACCAGAATGCGTGATTAGAAATCGTGTCCGGAACGTGCCTGTACTTCAGTTGCGCAAAACAGTCACTAGAATTATCATCAGCGGCTCCGAAAGCCTCAGCAATGGCGTAATTCGCACCGGGGCCTGCCGCTATCTCAGTATTGGAATTTGCGTTACCGGGATCATAATCAGAGCTGAGCATTGATCCTGAGTCGTTCCCCGTTTCCTCCGCTGACATCCCTGTAGGGTCAAACAAATTAATCGGATCATTGCCTACGTAGGCATAGAGGTTCGCGCCACCTGCCGTGCCGATGGGATCGGTCTGCAAGAAGCGTCCCAGGTTCGGGTTGTAGTAGCGGGCGTTGACGTAGTAGAGCCCGGTCTCCGAGTCGTATCGGTAGCCGCCGAAGCGGTAAGTGGCCCAGCTTCCCGCGCCGGGCGCGCCGTAGTCCGAGTAGGTGTAAGCCTCGGCTGCGCCCGAGTTTCCCGGCGTGGTGACGGCCACCGTGCTGCCCATCGCGTCGTGGTGATAGTAAACCGCCGCGAGCGTCGCGCCGTCCACGGCCGGCGTTACCGCCGCCACCGGCAGCCCGCCCGCGCCGCGCACCGTCAGGCTCAGCGGCCCGCCCACGCCGTTGTAGTCGGCGATCTCTTCATTGCCCGCCAGCACGAACTGGGTCGTCGTCACCCAGGCTCCGCTCGCCACCTGCTTCTGCTTGCGGTGGCCCAGCGGGTCGTAGCGGTACGTGCTCGTCCCCCAGGCCTCGTTCTGCGCCTCCACGAGCCGGTTCTCCACGTCGTACGTCAAGGTATTGAAGCCGTCGAAGGTCATGTTCCCGTTGCCGTCGTAGGTGAAGCTCGGGTTGCCGCCGGGGCTGGTTGCACTGTTGGGTCGGCCCCGCTCAGTTGCTGAAAAGCAGCACTCCCGCTGCCTTCTCTTCGCTGCCCGCCTCGTCCTTGCTCACGGGGCGATAGAAGAGCTGATTCTGGTCGAGGTAGACCTCGAGGAACGCCGGCCGCTCCTGGATCTGTCCGGCGATCAGCGCCTCGGAGAGCGGGTCCTCGACGTAGCGCTGCAGGGCGCGGCGCAAGGGACGCGCGCCGTAGCTGCGGTCGATCAGGGTCTTGTCGAGAATCCACTTCTTGGCTTCCTCGGTCACCGAAATCGTGATCGACTTCTGCGCCAGGTTGAGGTTCAACTGCTGGACGAGCAGCTCCACAATCTGTATCAGGTCGGCCTCCGTGAGCGATTGGAAGAGGATGGTTTCGTCGAGGCGGTTGAGAAATTCAGGGTTGAACGCCTTCTTCACCTCAGCCATGACGTTCTTTTCGACAGCTTCGTTGATCTGGTCTTCACCGTCGCTGTGGAAGCCAAGCGACTTCTTCTCCTTCACTAGGTACTTGGCGCCGATATTCGAGGTCATGATGAGGATGGTGTTCTTGAAGTCGACAGTGTTGCCCAGGCCGTCGGTCAATTGGCCGTCCTCGAAGACCTGCAACAGGATGTTGAAGACATCCGGATGCGCCT